>JAPLRZ010000023.1 GCA_026398895.1 Methylococcales bacterium | reverse complement strand
TAAAAACTCGAATTCTTAAGTCGTATGAGTAAGGTTTCATTTTAATCTCCTAACAATGTTATTAAATTAATAGTTAGAGTATATTATTGGCATAAAGTTTCTTTTATATGGTAACTAACCTATATTGAAAACACTGTAAGAGCTGTCAGAACACATCAATGCTTGGCTAAAAAGCGTAGATACCGTCTCGGCTGCATATTATCTTATCGTGTCCTACAATCTATCGTAAAATCACCAGTGCTAATCAAACTATCACAGTCTTAACTTAGGAGTTGTTATGTCAAAAGCAAAAGCGTATGCCGCATTTAACCCACATGATCCGTTAGCACCGTTTGAATTTGAACGCCGTGAGTTGAACGCTACCGATGTGCAAATTGAAATTCTGTATTGCGGAGTTTGTCATTCCGATATTCATCAAGTGCGTAATGAATGGGGTAATTCCTCATTTCCGATGGTGCCAGGTCATGAAATTGTTGGTAAGGTGATTAACCTAGGCAGTGAGGTTAAAAAATTTACTATCGGTGACAACGTAGGCGTGGGTTGTATGGTGGACTCTTGCCGTACTTGTCCAGACTGTCTGGAACAACAACAGCAATATTGTAACCACTCGGTGTTTACTTATAACTGTCCAGACCCTCACAGCAACGGCACTGTTAGTAATTATGGCGGTTATTCCAATCACATTGTGGTTGAGCAAGATTTTGTGTTAAAAATCGCTGATAACTTAGATTTAGCCGCTACTGCACCGCTATTGTGTGCAGGTATTACCACTTATTCCCCGTTAAAACATTGGAAAGTCGGCGCAGGACAAAAAGTTGGCATAGTTGGTTTAGGCGGTTTGGGACACATGGGCGTTAAATTCGCCCGCGCGTTAGGTGCGTACGTCGTCTTGTTCACCACCTCGGCAAACAAAGTCGAAGATGCCAAACGCCTAGGGGCGCATGAAGTGGTAATTTCCAAAAATGATGATGAAATGGCGGCTCACACACAAAGTTTTGACTTTATTTTAAATACCGTTGCCGCCCCGCATAATCTGGATGCTTTTACCAACTTATTAAAACGTGATGGCACGCTGTGTTTAGTTGGCGTACCCGATCATCCGCATCCATCGCCTACGGTTGGCAATCTGATTTTCAAACGCCGTTCCATTGCAGGTTCTTTAATCGGTGGCATACAAGAAACGCAAGAAATGCTGGATTTTTGTGCAGCACACAACATCACATCCGATATAGAGCTAATCCCGATTCAACAAATTAATCAAGCCTACGAAAGAGTGTTAAAAAGCGATGTCAAATATCGGTTTGTCATTGACTTAGCCAGTCTTAACGTTGAAACAGCATAAACCAAGCATCACACTTAAACCCGCTACACAGCGGGTTTTTTATCACTAAAAAATAAGGATAAACGGATGAAACTGAATATAAAAACCGTTAATACCTTTAAAATATATCAAGTTCAATATCACGTTTTTTCTGCATTAAACTCTTGGTAAAAAGTTGGATTATTTAAAAGGATAATGAGTAAAAGATGTTTGAATCAAAAAATACAAATAAACTTGGCAAGTATGATACCAGCATAAATGTAATTGGTGGATTAAGAGATATTAGTGTTATTTACAAAGCCATTGAATCGCACTTTAATGAAAAAGACACGCTCAACAATTTAATATCTGGCAGAAATGAGTTCAATCTGAGGACTGAAAAAAGTCGAATGCGTATTGAAAAAGCCATAGAAATTTCATTTCTACGTTTTAAGAACCAAGACCACAGTGATTTGATTCAAAGTATTGTTTTGGGTAACACACATATTCAAGAGAAAGGATTAATATTATTTTGGCAATTCGCTCTGTGCAATCGACTGTTTTATGACATATCCGCTCAAGTGTTTATTAAAGCGTATTTTTCAGGAAGAACTCATTTGTCAAAGGATGACATTATTGCTTATCTAAAAGAGTTTTCAGCGCAAAATAAACCGCTAAATCTCAAATGGTCAGAAATTACCATAAACACCTTAGCGACTAAATATCTTAATCTGATGACTAAACTTAATTTTCTGGAAGGAGCGAGAACAAAATCGTTTCGTCATATAACACTATCAGCCGAATCATTAGTGCTATTTCTCTACTTTGCCAAGCTGTATAATTCAGAAAACAACAATATTCTAACCAACAATATGTTGCCACTGAGTTTTTTAACGGTGGATGAAATTCGGCAACGATTAAAAAAGCTTTCCTTAAAAGGGTTTTTTAATATGAATTTTAACGGTGTTGATTTGAATATCGAGTTAATCCACAGCTATAAAGGAATTTGTGATGCCTTATATCGTTGACCATCAGCAAAAATTTGATGATCTGAACTTCCATGTAAAAAATCAGGATCAACTCAGAAAACAAGCTAATGGTGGCAACAGTATATTGTTCTCTTTTCAGCCCAATGAGGAGCATCTTTATATTAATCAAGCAAAACAGTTATATCAAGAACAAGCCGCTTTTATTGATATAAGTCATTTGTTGGTAAAGTTTATTGATGGAATAGACTGGGATACCTTCAAAAAATACTACATGGACTTTCAAAGCACTCCCCATATTATTTTTCAATCTGATGATCCAGAGGATGATTTATTCGACTTAATTATTGGTGAAATACAATCAGCCTGTCACGATGACAAAATTCCATTTTTAATCCGTACAGGTTGTCTGTATGGAACGGGTATAGAAAATGTCAATATCATGGAACACAAGGCAGTCATGAGCCTTAAGCATCCGTTAGTGATTTTCTATCCCTCTCGAATAGAAGATGACAATCTCTACTTTTTAAACTTTAAACCCGCCTCTAAGTACCGTTGTGTCTTGGTAAAATAAAAACTACTTATGTCTAAAATAAACGAAATTTTAACGTTAAACCTTCAAGAAGATATTAAAAGCGTCATTGACCTACAAGACCATTCAGAATTGGAAATTCAACAGGAAATCGAGTCCTATATTGTCACCGAAGGTATTGGTCGTCATCTTTATAGCTTTACCAATCAGTACACATCAAACATTAAAGAAACAGGCGTTTGGATTTCTGGATTCTATGGATCAGGTAAATCTTACTTTGGAAAAATGCTGGGTTACATCATCGATAATTCGATGATTAACGGCACACCCGCTAGAGAGCGTTTTATTCCACGTTTAAAAGGCGTTACTGATGAAAGTCTCATTGAAAATGCAATCCACAAACTAGATGCTATTAAAAGTCGGGTAGTTTTTCTGGACATCGCCAAACAAAATACTGACAGTGGTTTAGCGTTTACTTTATTTGCCAATTTGTTGAAAAACTTAGGCTTTAGGGATGATGTTTATGGCTACATGGAATTCGATTTTTATATTGAAGGGAAATATGATGAACTCAAACGCAAGGCTAAAGAGCTGGAAGGCAAAGAGTGGAATGAGTTAAAAACCAGCAACAAACAAGTTGCCGCCGTTATGCGTAACGTCCTTATTGCTATGGGTGATAGTGAGGCTAGCTATACTGACATTAAAGATACCTACGATTATGCAATCAGAAATTTTTCTATCAGCAAATTCAAAGAAGAACTGGAAAAATATTTAAAATTCCAATCCGATGAAACGTTGGTGTTTGTATTAGACGAAGCCAGCGAAGCCATTAGCCAGAAAAAATTCACCCTGCTTGATTTGGAAGGTATCAGTGAAGCGTTATCCAGTATCAGCCGCAAAGTGTGGACAATTGCGATTGCCCAAGAAAAACTAGATGATGTCATTAACAATGCCAACGTCAATCGTAGCCAGCTTACCAAAGTCACCGACCGATTCAAGACAAAAATCCACCTCGAATCTACCGAAGTCGATGTCATTATCCGCAGTCGCTTATTACAGAAAAAAGAGCATTATTTCCAACAATTATTGGACTATTACAAAACCAATGAAGGGCTAGTATCCGATGCGACCAATCTAAAATCTTCTTTTCCAACCAAAACTACTACCGCTGAAGAATTCGCCATTTATTATCCTTTTCACAAATATCAATTTCAAATTTTACAACAGTTTCTATTTAGCTCTAATGCCTTAGTTGCCACACAAATTGCGGCTCGCGGCATGATTATTACCGCGTTTGACGTACTACGAAAACAAATGCGTGAGCAAAGCTTGTTTAGTTTTGTAACAGGTTATGCAATCTGTACCGAAGCCCAAACCGCGCCGCCTGTTGGCTTAGTCAATAAATACGACACGGCAACCAAAATTCTGAGTGAAAGCAAATCCACCATTGAAGGTGAAAAACTACTGAAAACTATTCATCTACTGGCTGATTCAGAAGTCGTCTCGCCCACAGTGGAGAACATCACCAAAAGTTATATTTCTGACCTCAACAATTACTACGACACTAAGCCAAAAATTGAAGCCGCGCTTTCGTTGTTGGTTGAGGCAAAAGTGCTATTACTGTCTAACAACAACTACAAAATCACCTCAGACCTAGAAGGCAAGCTGCTGGAAGAAATGAAAGGCTTTGAGGTGGAGTTGTACAGCAAAAAACGCTCATTGATTAACACCCTCAAAGACTACAAAACATTTACCCCTGTTGCTACTTTCAATGACGGTTCTGAGTGTTTTAAATTCAGCGTGTTATCGGATCAAGATGATGAACTAGCAAGTTCTGGCAGTAAACAACTGAAACTAACGGTCTATAGCTTGTTTAACATCGAAGGCAACAGACAGGACTTCATTGAAGACATTAAGCTCAAAACCCAATCCGATAAAGATTTAATTAGCCTAATTCCTGATAACAGTGAGTTTACGCAAATAGAAAAATGGATAGTTGAAGTCATGCGTTATTCTTACATAGAACAAAAATATGCCAATGAAACCGAGGCGAACAAAAGGCAGATTATTCGAGACTTTTTATCCATGCGTGAAGAAATGGCAAAGCATCTGCGTAATAGCATAGAAAAAGCCTACAAAAATGCCGCGTTGATTTATCTATTTGATGAACACCTGCTCAACGCCGACACCTTTAAAAGCACAATTAGCGACATTCAAAAAAAGCTGGTGAAAAACATTTACACCAAACGCCTTACCGCGCAATTATCAGAAAGCCTGATTCCTAAAATTTTCAGCTCGCGTAAAGAAGACCTGAGCCGCCTTTTTTCAGGCAATGATTTTAATTTTTTTGATGCGAATGGCAACTTTACGGGCGATCATCTAAAAGTTGTCGAAGAAATTAATGCCAAAATTAAAACTAAATTTGTTGATGGCAAATCATTAGAAGCCGACCTTTCAGGCGCACCGTGGGGATATACTTTTGGAACATTGGTTTCAACTTTAGCGGCATTGTTACGCGCTGGGCGAGTCTCAGTAAAATACAACGGCGACACTTATTTTTCTCATGAACAAAAAACGATTCATGAAGCGTTTACCAACACCACAAAATTTAAAGCCGCTGCGTTCAAATCCATTTCAGCCACCTTAACCACTGCACAAAAAAATCGTGCTGTTCAGCTTTTACTGGATTTAGACATACAAAATCATACTCAGCGCAAAGTCGATTGGAACATCAATGACTTTAACTTAGCAGATTCCATCCGCGTATTAGCCGAGCATTTTATCGGTGCATTAACCACGCTGAATGATTCGGTTGAACATTTCGACACGCTTTTTCCCACGATGACAGCACAAAAAACCGCACTGTTGAATTATTCGGGCAAAGTTACTGAAAGCAATTACATTGAAAAAGTCAATTACCTACTCAGTAACGAAGAGGATTTTAAAACCGCCATTCAAGCCATTCTTAAAACTCAAAAGTTCGTTAAGAAAAATCTGAGTGAGGCAAAAGATAAAAAACATTTTATTGAAAATGTCACCGCTGAATTAAAAAAAGCCAATCGCACTGATAACACCATTAGCGATGCCAGTGCTGAATTTCAACGGCTTTATCATCAAGACATGGTGAAAAACTTTGCCCAGCTTCAACAACAAGCGCAAATTATCAAAGACAGTTATTTTAAATTACTGAAAAATGCCGCTACTGGCATGAGCTACAGCTATACGGTTTTACAAGGCAAAGTCGATGCCGCACTGCACACCTTAAAAACTTATCCACCTGAATTAAATACCCACACTCAAAAACTACTGACTGAATTAAAAAACTATTGTGCCGCTAGAATCATTGCCGAACCCAGTTTAGAGTTTTCCATTAGTTGCAAAAACTGTGGTTACTCATTATCAGATATACTGAACTATATCGATTTAGCCCCAAGCAAAGGCAATGATTTATTAATTCTGGAAAATAGTTTTATTGCAGAACCTGCAAAAGACAACGCCGTACAAGAACAACTCAGACTACCGCGAAAAATAAAACTACAAATACCCAGTAAAACAATGACAGTGCAAGAATATAAAAACCTGTTGACGACTCAACTTAGCGCGTTAGCCTCAGCCAGACTTGATGAACAAATTGAACTGGATATAAATATCCATGAATAATTTATCCATATCTCGTTCCCACGCGCCGCGTGGGAATGCAGTTTCAACGCGCCGCGTTGTAGACCGCAGCGCGGTCTGTATGAATTCCCACGCAGCGCGTGGGAACTAGATAAAATTAAAATGTTGGTTAAATTATCATGAACTCAAAACACACGAAAACATTACAGGCTGTTTTTGCTAAACCCACAACAGCCACATTAGAATGGAACAAAATTGAAGCCTTATTGATTGCGGCGGGTTGCCACGTCATTGAAGGGCGTGGCTCTCGTGTACGTTTTGAATTTGAAGGCAAAGTGGCTACATTTCATCGACCACACCCCGCTAAAGAAGCTAAATTTTATCAAGTTGAACAAGCACGAGAATTTTTAATCTCGATTGGAGTTAAACCATGAACACCTTAACTTATAAAGGCTATACCGCCCGCATTGAATTCGATGAACGCGATAATATCTTTGTCGGGCGTTTGCTAGGCATCAAAGATAGCATTGCCTTTCATGCCGATAATGTTGCTGAGTTGCGCCTTGCCTTTGAAGAAGCCGTTGAAGATTATTTAGAAACGTGCCAAACAATCGGTAAATCGCCTGAAAAACCCGCAAGTGGCAAATTATCGATACGGGTTACGCCAGAACTGCATATTCGAGCGATGCTAAAAGCACAAGAAACAGGTCAAAGCCTTAATCAATGGGCAACAGAAGTATTAAAGCAAGCCGCTTACAATTAAGGACAAAGAATGAAACTGTCAGATCATGTCGATCAACTGCGCAACCTGATTGAAAAATCGTTTGATAAACAACTGCTGCGTTTAGGCATTCATGCCAACGAAGAAAAAAACACGGCTATCGAAAACGAAGTACGCCAACGCTTTGATGAAATGCTGGAAAGCTACAAAGGCGAAACAGGCGATTATAAAAATGCCCGCGCAAAATTACTCGATGAACTGACATTTACCCTGTTTAATCGCATCGCCGCGTTAAAAGTCATGGAAGCGGCGCACTTATTTCCGCCGATAATTACCAAACAAGCCGAACAGGGCGACCGTTCTTTTGGGCATAAAGCGTGGTTAGAAATTCGTCCTGATATGCGTGATGCTGAATTGGAAGGCATTCGTGATTATATCGAACAGGCGTTTAATGACTTGGGCGCAACCTTGCCGCTGTATAGCAACGCCTTTCCTTACGCGCTATTGCCCGATGCCATTAGCTTGAATGACATTATCGACCGCTTTAACGCCGTTGAAAACGACCCGCAAGTTGAAACCCAGCTCTGGCAAAGTGATGACATTCTCGGTTGGTTGTACGAAAGTTATAACAACGCCAAAAAACAGGCGTTCAAAGACAGCGGCGATAAAACCGAATATGACAAAGTATCGTTGCAATCCCAAGTTTATACGCCGCGTTGGGTGGTGCAGTTTTTGGTGGAAAATTCACTCGGCAAACTGTATTTGGAAATGTACCCAAATTCTGACATCGCCCGCCGTTACAAAATCGCCAACGCCCCGAAAACAGCCGTTCATAATGACACTTCCCCATCCGTTTGTGGTGGCACTTCCCCATCCGTTTGTGGTGACACTTCCCCATCCGTTTGTGGTGACACTTCCCCATCCGTTTGTGGTGACACTTCCCCATCCGTTTGTGGTGACACTTCCCCATCCGTTCGTGGTGACGCTTCCCCATCCGTTCGTGGTGACGCTTCCCCATCCGTTCGTGGTGACGCTTCCCCATCCGTTCGTGGTGACGCTTCCCCATCCGTTCGTGGTGACGCTTCCCCATCCGTTCGTGGTGAGCTTGTCGAACCACACCCTTCGACAAGCTCAGGGCGAACGGTTGGTAATGAACGCACACCAAAACCCCTACATGAAATTAAGCTCATCGATCCCGCGTCAGGGTCGGGAAACTTTCTGCTGTATGCCTTTGATTTTTTCTACGCGCTGTATCTCGACCAAATTGAAAACTACGGCGCGGACTATGACGAGGCGGACATTCCACAGTTAATTATTGAACACAATCTGCACGGCATTGATTTGGATGACAGAGCCATTCAATTGGCACAGCTTGGGCTTTATATTAAAGCGCGTAAAAAACGCCGCACCTTGGGTTTATTAAAATTTAATGTCGTGTCGTCGGATTTCTTTTTGCCTGATTATCAAAAAGTTCAGCCTATTTTTGAGCAGGGCTTAAGTTTAGATCGCACAGAAAGACAACTGATTGCCGATATTTGGACAGATTTACAGTTTGCTTATAAATTCGGTTCGTTGATTCGTTTGGATGAAAAATTAAAAGCGAAATTAACCGCGTTGGAAGCCGAACAAAATCCAGTGCAGGCAGAATTGTTTGGCAGTGGTGAGCGTAAGCCTGTGCAGTTAGGGTTGGAATTGTTCACGGCGGCGGATGATATTGAACACCAAAAAAAGTTTATCAAGACCTTTTTCAGCAATCTTAAAATAGCGGTAGCGCAATATGCCAAAGGGCGGGAGAGTTCTTTTCTTGCCAATAAAACAGGTGATGCTATTACCTTTTTGGAATTGCTCACCACAGAATACGATGTTGCCACCGCTAACCCGCCTTATACCGACAGTTCCAATTTTGGCAAAGAGTTAAAATCATTTATTGATGGTAATTATCAAACGCCATTTAAATTTCATATTAATCTTTACGCCACGTTTATTAAGCGGTGTTATGAGTTTGTTGGTGATGGTGGCTTGATTGCAATGTTGCATCCGTTGACGTTCATGTATATCAAGAGCTTTGAAGATGTCAGAAAGTTTATTTTAGAAAAAACGCATATAAATTTACTCGCTGAACTTGGTTTGGGCGGTATTTTTGAAGACGTTCAAGTTGATGCTTGTATGTATGTTTTGAAAAAAGGCTCTGAATCAGAAAACGGTGTTTACTTTGACTTAAAGGCTTATAAGAATCATACAAACAAGCCAAATATATTTTCTGAAATATACACGAATTTTTTAAATAGAATTGAAGACAAACATATTTTTTCTATCCCTCAATCGAAACTAAAAATTATTAAATCGTTTCCGTTTATTTATTGGATTTCTGATGAGTTTCGGACGAAGTTTGGAGTAAAAAATTTTGGAACTTATTTTGATGCTGGCGGCGGCTTGACATCGGCTAATAACGATCGTTTTCTTCGTTTTTGGTGGGAAGTGTCCTCGCACACTATTTCTCAAGAAATCAATGATGCTAAAAAATGGCGATTCTATGTAAAAGGCGGTACTTTCAATAAGTGGTTTGGAAATATCTGGATTGTTGTGAATTGGGAAAACTCTGGGCAAGAAATTAGAACTTTTTGTGATGTAAAAGGAAAACTAAGAGCAACATTACGAAGCGAAAAATTTTATTTTAAAGAAGGCGTAACATACGCCAAAGCAGGGTCAAAAGGTGCTTCATTTCGATATATGCCATCAAATACGATTATAGATAGTGGAAGCCCTGGTATTTTTATTAGAGATTATAAAAGCCTTAATTATGGTATTGCGTTTCTTAACTCAAAATTAGCATCTTATATTTTAGGATGTTTAAATCCGACTGTTTCTACACAGGTTGGAGATATTGAGAGGATTCCGTTTGTTATCCCTGAAAAAATAAAAGAAAAGACTGTTGATAATTTTGCAGGTATTGCCGTTCAAATAAAAAAAAGACTTTGTAATTTTTCAATTGTAGAACCCAATTATTTAATTTCCCCCATTCAATTAATAACAGCATCATCAGAGATTAAGACGCGAATTAAATCATTTTTCAATTACGAAAATCATTTATTAACCCAAGTCCTGATAAACGAAGCCATCATCAACGAAAAAATCTTTGATATTTACGAATTAACGCCCACCGATAAAGCAATGGTGCTTGCCAAAGAAGGCGACAGCATCGGCGGCTTGCCTGTTTGTGCAGAAGCCCGCGCCGCTTATTTGAATTATTCCGTTCGTGGTGAGCTTGTCGAACCACGCCCTTCGACCCTTCGACAAGCTCAGGGCGAACGGGAATCATGGCGAACGGAGGTTGTAGAATTTCCATTAGCGAACATTCAAGATTTTATTCACGCGCTACCCGTGAAAGCCTTCACCACCGAAGAACGCGAAAAAGTTGAGGCTGAATTCCTCACGCTTTACCAAGGCAACAACAATTTGGAAGAATTCTGTATTCGCCACGCTATCAACCCGATTAATGTTTGGTATTGGTTTTCGTTAAGCAATGTCATTCCCAAACAACGCATGAACGCTTTGGCAATGGAATTTTTAGCCGATTTGATTCGGGAAATCCTGATGAGCGATGAAGACGGCATTATTCCACTGGTTGCCAATGCAGGCGGTAAAGTGTTGTTGGCTAGAATTGAAGAAAAATTTATTGAAAAAGGCTTTAGCATGGCGCAATACGCCAGTTTTGACAGCGTGCTAGGACGACCTTTAAACGATTATCTGAATAAACAGTTTTTTGCCGCGCTCTCTGACCATCTCAAACTGTTTAAACAATTGCCAGCAACGCCGTTTATCTGGCATCTGTCCAGCGGTCAGGAACAAGGCTTTGATTGCTATATCATCATTTACAAATGGAGCCGCGATAAATTACTGCGCTTGCGTTCGGTGACTATCGAACACCGCGAACGGGCGTTAATCAATCGCCAAACCGATTTGGCAAACAACGACAGCGCGGACGCTCAAAACGAGAAAGATAAAATCTTTAAGCAACTCAAAGAAATCGAAGCCTTCAAAACCAACATTGATGAATTACTCAGCGAAGGTTATAACCCACAACTCGATGACGGCGTAGGCAAAAACATCGCCCCGTTGCAAAAACGAAAAATGATTCCGTATGACGTTTTAAATGCAGGGCAATTGAAAAAATATTTGAATGCGGATTGGTAAATATTGTCCACGAAAAACACGAAAGGCACGAAAAAAAACAGA
The DNA here is from genome assembly GCA_026398895.1 of Methylococcales bacterium. Lineage (GTDB taxonomy): Bacteria > Pseudomonadota > Gammaproteobacteria > Methylococcales > Methylomonadaceae > UBA4132. The sequence continues at coordinate 2,636 of JAPLRZ010000023.1, read as the reverse complement.
AAAATTTTTGTGTCTTTATCTAGTTCCCACGCGCTGCGTGGGAACGAGAGAAATGCGGATTGGTAACAACACGTTTTAGGAGAAAAAGAAATGTTTGCATTACGTCAAATTATTGAAGACCCACAAGATGTTATTGCTGTCCCACCCGAATTTCGTCATCGTCCGATAGAAATTATTTTTATGACGTTGGAATCAAACGCGACCGATTTACCTGTGCAACAGAGCATGACAGCAAGCTCAAAAACATTGCGAGCAAATTGGTTTGAAGGTTATAACATTGAAGAGGATATTAATGTTTTAGCGTCCTTACCGATTGATGATGCCTCAGAGGAATGGGAATGGTAAAACGTGGCGAGGTGTATTGGGTGAATCTTGACCCGACCGTTGGTACTGAAATCAAAAAGACGCGCCCGTGTTTGATTGTGTCACCTGATGATTTAAACGCTATATTGCCGCGTGTGATTATCGCACCGTTGACCAGCAAAGGTCAGACATTGGGTTGTCGTCCTGAAGTTGAATTTGCAGGGAAGAAAACCAGAATTTTGTTAGATCAAATCCGCACGATTGATAAACAACGTTTACTCGGAAAAATGGGCGAAATTAATAATGCGCTATGGCATCCTGTTTTGTTGGAAATGTTGGGGTAGATAATGATTGATGCGTGGTTAAAAAATGATTTATCTAGTTCCCACGCGCTGCGGTGTGTTAAACAACGCGGCGCATGGGAATGAGAGAAATGGTCGATTAGTTAATTATCAACAATACGGAGAATAAACAATGCCAACTATATCCATTTTTTATGGCATCCAAATCATGATGTATTTTTATGATAATGGAAAACATAATATGCCACATATTCACGCCGAATATCAGGATGATGAGGCGGTATTTTCAATTTTAGATGGTGACGTTATTTCGGGTAGTTTACCCCGCAAACAAACCAGATTAGTACAAGCTTGGATTGAGCTACACCAAGAATCATTAATGGTTGATTGGAAGCTTGCGGTTTCGGGTCAAGAACCATTGCGTATTGAACCATTAAGATAGAGGTGGTTATGAAATTAATTAAGGTAGAACCCAAAGATAATTATATTCTTCGTGTTTATTTAGATGATGATTCAATCGTTGATTTTGATGTAAAAGCAGAATTAGAACGCATCCCTTGTTATAAATCGCTTTATGATAAGGAATTATTTAACTCAGTCCAATTTAAAAATAAACGTATTTATTGGAACGAGCAATGTGATTTTCATTTGGATCAAATTTTAGAACGTGGGCATTTTGTAAAATCTAACGCAATAGAACTGTCGATGACTTAATATGATTGATACTTGGCTAAAAAATGATTTAAAACGGATTTTTGATACTTATGCGATAGCAGTATTTATTGATGAATCAGGCGAAGCTGAATTTTTACTGCATACTGTGGAAAAGCACTATACGGTTTATAGAACGGATTCAGAAATTGAAGAACTGCATATTAAGTATTTAATTGAACGCGAACAACCGTCGGCTAAAAAATATTTAATTTATACCCGCACGCCTAAAGATAAACTGAAATTTATCCGCGAGTATTGCGAAACCAATGGCTGTTTAGAAATTCGTTATTTACAAAATTATATTAAAGACCATGTTCACCAAACTTTAAATCTGAATATTAATTTGCCGAAAGCTGATTTAATTACAGCGGCAAAAGTGAGTATTGGTAAAGATAAAAGTTATTGGTTTGATGTTTGTCATAAAGGCGCGACGGAAATATTTGATTTGAAAAAAGAGCTATTGCCTTTTATTCATGATCCTGTGGCATTTGAACTGGAAAAATATGATGCTGGCTTGCGAGAAACTTTTTATCGCAAGCTCAATGATTTATTAGGGCAAGAATTTATTGCCAAACCCGCGCAAACACTGGCAACTGAAATTGTAAAAGCGATATTAGACGGGCTGGCTTATGGTAAGCCTCATGCTATTTTTGATGCGGTTTATGCTAATTGGTTGGATTCGGTTAGTTATAAAAATTCGTTTGCTAATTATTTAAGCCATTATAAATTGCCGCCTGATTTGGATATTAACACGGTTAATTTAGCCCATCCTTTTCATAGCGTGGATGAAAAATGGCTGAAAGTCATTGGCGAAAATATTCATAATAAAACCGTATTAGCCGATTATCTGCACAAAATAACAGGGCGTATGCAAAGTAAGCCCGTACAGGCATTGGGTATTTCATTCTGGAAAGAGGTAAAAATCCTGCTGGAATTTGATGCTAACGGTATTGGCTATCTGAGTTCATTTGTAGAATGTGTTGAATTTTATAGCAAACATTTTTATTTACTTGATAGCGCGATTCGTCATCTTTATGGCGAGTTTCTGCATAAAAAAGAGCTATTGCAACCGTTTCAAGAGCATTACAAACAGCTTATTTCTATTTTTCTGGATAAATGGTTTAAATACTTTAATGGCTATCAGGAACAACAAACGGGAATTCTTTAACGCATTATTTAGAAGTTACGCATTGACGGAGGATTCAAATTGTGGGTTCAAATGTTGCATGGTTGGCATAAAGCCAGCAATGAACGAAGCAATCACTTCGTTAAACAAATCTCTCTGTAGTCGATAACAGTTACTAATGACCGCCATAG
>JAPLRZ010000039.1 GCA_026398895.1 Methylococcales bacterium | reverse complement strand
ACCGCCATATAGGCGTTTTTAGCTCCTTTCGATAGCACAAAGAAAGCCCGTTTCCATCGGCTTTACTTTCAAACCTCACGTTGTTTTTTATCCAGCTTTTAATCTCAATATCGCTAAGCCCTGCCATACCTACACCTATGTATTTTTTCCAAAATGTGAACACATATTACACTTGGTACGCGCCTTGGTACGCGATTTTATTGCGATTGCTTGAAATGGAGTGGCACGGCTTGATAGTGCTAACCGTTGTAAGTCAAGCGGTTAGCAGGTAGCAGGAAACGGTATGACACGGGGTAAAACATTACTCTATGTTCTGGACTTGTTCACGCATTTGCTCAATCAGCACTTTAAGCTCAATGGCTATATGAGAAATCTGGGTGTCCACGGATTTAGAGCCTAGTGTGTTAGCTTCACGGTTTAGTTCCTGCATTAAAAAATCTAAGCGTTTACCTGCGGGTTCTTCCTCATGAAGCACTCGCACCACTTCTTTGATATGAGTAATCAAACGATCTAGTTCTTCTGAAACATCCAGTTTTTGTGCCAAAAAGACCAACTCTTGTTCCAAACGGTCAAAGTCTGGTTGAGCGACTAATTCAGTGATTTTGTTTTTTAGCTTGTCTCGAGTCAGTTGAATGGCGACAGGGACACGTTGATTAGCAATAACCACAAACTCGCGTACTTTGCTACAACGCTCCTCGATCAGCGTTTTTAACTGAACGCCTTCTCTAACACGAGCAACTATTAAATGCGCGAGGGTTTGCTTGACTAAATTCATCACCCCCTCACGAAGCTCATTTTTATCGGTACTCGGCTCTTGCAAAACCCCTGCAAAAGCCAACACATCCAAGGCTGAAAAAGGCTGTGGCGTTAGCATTTGCGCTTCGATTTGTTGCGTTGCCTCAAGTAAAGTAGCTAATGTGTTATGATTAACCACGAAACCTTGTCCGTGTTTAAGCTGATTTTTATAACTCAAGGTACATTCAATTTTGCCACGTTTAATTTGTGAGCCCAGCAAAATACGCAAGTCAGTTTCCAGAAAACGTAACACATCAGGCAATTTCAAACCAACATCACTGTAGCGATGATTGACAGAACGAATTTCACAATTGATGGTTAAGTTACTAATTTCTGCCTCATTACAGGCATAAGCGGTCATACTTTTTATCATGTTTTTCACCTAAAGAAGTTATGAGGCAACGATTAATAAAAGCATTATAGCCCAGTAGTGAACACGGTGAGTTGCAGTTATCAGAAAATACTAAGCCGTTCAGGTATACTGCTCACTTTTTAATTTTGGCAGACTATTCATGAGACCTAGCGGACGCAATCCAGATCAACTAAGAGAGATAAAATTTACCTGTGGTTTTACCAAACACGCCGAAGGTTCGGTGTTAGTTGAATTTGGTGATACGCGAGTACTGTGTACCGCAAGTGTGGACAAATCTGTACCACGTTTTTTAAAAGGCAAAGGCGAGGGCTGGGTTACTGCCGAATATGGTATGTTACCGCGTTCTACTCATAGCCGTATGAACCGCGAAGCCAGTCATGGCAAACAAGGCGGACGTACCTTAGAAATTCAACGTTTAATTGGGCGGTCATTGCGAGCGGCAGTGGATTTAAAAGCCTTGGGTGAACATACTATCACTATCGATTGTGATGTGTTACAAGCTGATGGTGGCACGCGCACAGCAGCAATTACGGGCGGCTTTGTCGCATTATCGCTCGCTATTCAAAAAATGCTGAGTCGCAAACAAATTAAAACCAACCCTTTGCATGGGCAAGTTGCTTCAGTTTCCGTGGGTATTTATGAAGGCTTACCTGTGCTGGATATGGATTATGCAGAAGACTGTCAGGCAGAAACCGATATGAATATCGTCATGAATGACGCATCCGCATTTATTGAAATTCAAGGTACAGCCGAAGGTCATGCCTTTAGACCAGATGAACTGGCGGCTATGTTAGAACTGGCTAGAGTGGGGATTAATCAGTTGCTAGAAAAACAACGCGAAGCCTTAGAAAAAGCATTGTAAACCATCAAATAGTCAAACCCATCGTGATTGATTTGATGGGTTTCACTACGCCCTACCCTATTCCTAGTGTGCTGTCGGGGGATTTTACCATTACCCACTTTAAAATTATTCCCGAACAGGTTTTTTTTCTAACTTGCGCTGTAAAGTACGGCGGTGCATATTCAAAGCGCGGGCCGCAGCGGAAATATTCCCTTCATGTTGCATCAATACTTTTTGTAAATGCTCCCATTCTAAGCGTTTAACAGATAGCGGATTTTCGCTGATAGACACTGATGAATCACCTTCGTTTTTGTTGAGGGCGCGAACGATTTCATCGGCATTAGCGGGTTTAGTTAAATAATGCACCGCACCAAGTTTTATCGCTTCAACCGCAGTGGCAATACTGGCAAAACCTGTCAACATGACGATTTGGGTATTGTCATCAAGAGAAATGAGTTTTTTCACCAGTTCTAAACCAGACTCGTAGCCGATACGCAAATCAATCACCGCATATTCGGGTAAATTTTGTTCCGCAAGCAGCATACCTTTGCCGACATCATTAGCAACTAATACGTCATAATTTCGTTTTTCTAACGCGCTTTTTAAAACGGTGCAGAAAGTAACATCGTCATCGACTAGCAATAAGCGCGGTTTATCCGTTTCCGTAATGTTCATAATGGGGCTTCTATGATTAAAAGAGGAAGGGTAATTTCGACACAAGCTCCACCTGTGTCCATGTTGTAAAGGTTAATTTTACCGCCTAAACGGCTGATGGTGGAGTAGGTTAAAAATAAACCTACGCCTAAGCCCCGTTTTTTACTGACCACAGGTTGCTTACCTACAAATTCAAGCAATTCTGGCGGTAAACCTGAACCAAAATCGCGTATTTTAAGGATGGCTTGGTGTTCATCCCAGTTGGCGTGAAATTCGATGCCCAATTCAGGCTGAGTGGCTTCAGCAGCGTTATTTAAAATATTGATAATAGAATGAGTGAGCGTCCGTTCAGCAATAATTTTTGCATCAAGGGCTACAGTAGGATCGATAAAAAAATTTAGTTTTGCCGACGGCTGATGTGTGCGCCACTGCATAACCACATTATCAATATAATCAGTCAATAACATACTGCTACCTGATTCTGCACGCATTTCACCTGCCGAAGCGGACATCACAGATAGCGTCTCTTTACAGCGGTTAATTTGCTGCTGCATGATAATTGCTTTTTGATATAAATCTGGATAACGATGTTCAGGGTATTCTCGTTCAAGTTCGTGGGCAACAATGGCAATAATACCCAAAGGCGTACCCATATCGTGTGCGGCACTGGCAGCTAATGTCCCTAATGCAACCACGCGCTCATCTCTTAACGCGCTTTCGCGGGCTTCGGCTAAATTACGCTCTTGAATTTTCAATGCCTTAGCCAGTGCCACCACAAAAAACGCCACTAATCCCGCGCTAAATACAAAGCCAAACCACATACCAAACATATGCAAATTAAAATAATGCTTGTCACTGAGAATATGCGCCTGTTGCAGTAGTTGATAACTACTCATCCCTGAATGATCTATTTCTGGGCTGGGTGCGTGTGGTTCTATGGACGGCAACGGCACATTATAGGCAACTAATGCGGTGTATATGCTAGTCGTAAAAATGACCATATACCACGCATACGACTGAGGCAACATGATGGCAGTAATAATGACGGGTAACAAAAATACCCAAATAATCGGATTGGACGCGCCACCTGTAAAATACAGCAAACCCGCAATACCCAAGACATCTAAGCTAAGTTGCAAGAAAATTTCTAGTTGCGTCACTGCTTCTTGCGCATCCAAACGCATTGAAGTGTAGATGTTGACTGAAAAAATTGCCGTAATCACTAGCCAGAGCTGTTGTTCTGGCAAGTGAATATTGAGCATATACACCGATATAAAAATCAGAATGGATTCACTAAGCACCATCATATTTCTGAGAATAAACAGCCAGCGCAGATTTTGTCGGGTAGAAACTTCTGATTTTGGAATGGGGGTGACGTTTGAGAGCATGGCTAGGCTGGTGTGATGAGGGTAGAATGCAGATACAAGGTTGGGTTAGCAGTAGCGTAACCCAACATTTACTATATGTCTTACGATAACTTCGCTTTCAGTATTTTATTCACTTCGGCAGGATTGGCTTTGCCCTGCATGGCTTTCATCACCTGCCCGACAAAAAACGCGAATACTTTTTCATTGCCGCTACGGTATTGTTCAACTTGTTTTTCATTAGCGGCAATAATGCCGTCGATAATGGCTTCAATCGCACCTGTGTCGGTGATTTGTTTTAAGCCTTTGGCTTCAATAATTTCATCGGCAGTGGCGGTGCTTTGCCAGAGTTCTTCAAATACTTGCTTGGCGATTTTACCCGAAATAGTGTTGTCGGCGAGTCGTGCTAATAAGCCAGCCAGACGTTCAACGCTAACGGGTGAATCGTTAATGTCTAAATTTGCTTTATTGAGAGCGGCGGACAAATCACCTGTAATCCAATTAGCACACAGCTTAGCTTCACAACGTGACAGTTTGACAACAGCTTCAAAATAATTAGCCAATGCGATGGATGAAGTAAGAATACCCGCGTTTTCATCATCCAACGCATAATCAGTTTTAAAACGTTGTTTTTTGGCTTGCGGCAATTCGGGTAATTCGGCTTTGATTTTGGCTTTAAATTCTTCGCTGATATGAACAGGCAATAAATCAGGGTCAGGAAAATAACGGTAGTCGTTAGCCTCTTCTTTGCTACGCATGGAACGAGTTTCGTCTTTGACTGAATCGTATAGTCGCGTTTCTTGGACGACCGTACCACCGTTTTCTATCAACGCAATTTGCCGTTCTATTTCGTGGTTAATGGCTTTTTCGACAAATTTAAACGAGTTGATATTTTTGATTTCCGCACGAGTACCAAATTCTTGCTGTCCTTTAGGACGTACTGATACGTTGGCATCACAGCGAAATGAACCTTCCTGCATATTACCGTCACAGATACCTAGATAACGAACCAACTCATGCAGTGTGCGCATATAGGCAACTGCTTCTTTGGCGGAACGTAAATCGGGTTCAGAGACGATTTCCAATAACGGCGTACCCGCACGGTTTAAGTCGATACCGCTTAAGCCGTGGAAACTTTCATGCAATGATTTACCCGCATCTTCTTCTAAATGAGCGCGAGTAATGCCGACGCGTTTGATTTCACCCTCTACTTCAATGTCTAAATAGCCAATGCCGACAATGGGCAAATCCATTTGGCTGATTTGATAGCCTTTGGGTAAATCAGGGTAAAAATAATTTTTTCGGGCAAAGACAGAATACGGTGCAATATGTGCTTCAATCGCCATGCCAAAAATGACGGCTTTGTGTACTGCATCTTCATTAAGTACAGGCAATACACCTGGCAAACCTAAATCAACCGCACACGCTTGGGTATTAGGTTCTGCACCGTAGGCAGTAGACGCGCCAGAAAAAATTTTTGATTGTGTGGACAGTTGGGTATGAATTTCCAATCCGATAACGGTTTCCCATTGCGCCATTTGTTGATTCCTCACTTAAAATTCAGACGTTATTTTTATGACTTACGGCGGGCTTAATGCAATCGATTCACCATGAACGACATTTTTTAACGCGCTGTAAACGTCATTACTACAAATATGATACTTTATATCTTGCTCTAATACCCGCTTGATTGATAAAGTAGCACTATTTTATTCCCCAAAGGAAACAGGTAAAAATGTTCAAAAGAATTCGCGGGCTTTTCTCCAACGATCTATCGATAGACTTAGGAACTGCTAATACGCTGATATATATTCCAGGTCAAGGGATTGTGCTTAATGAGCCATCAGTTGTTGCTATTAAAGAGGACAAAGTTCGTGGTGCTAAAACCATTGCTGCCGTCGGTGCTGAGGCTAAGCAGATGTTGGGGCGTACTCCAGGCAATATTACCGCTATTCGCCCACTGAAAGATGGTGTGATTGCTGATTTTAATATCACCGAAAAAATGTTGCGATTTTTTATCGAAAAAGTCCATAAACGTAAACTGTTCAGTCCAAGTCCACGCATTTTAATTTGTGTTCCTTGCGGCTCAACCCAAGTTGAGCGACGTGCTATTCGTGAATCTGCACTCATGGCGGGCGCACGCGCAGTTTATTTAATTGAAGAACCAATGTCAGCGGCGATTGGCGCGGGTTTACCTGTGGATGAAGCACGCGGTTCGATGGTACTTGATATTGGCGGTGGTACTTCTGAAGTTGCGGTAATTTCTATCAATGGTATTGTTTATTCATCCTCAGTGCGTATCGGCGGTGATCGATTTGATGAGGCGATTGTTGCGTATGTACGCAGAAACTACGGCACACTGATTGGCGACGCTACCGCAGAACGCATAAAACTTGAAATTGGCTCAGCCTATCCAGGTGCTGAAGTCAGAGAAATAGAGGTAAAAGGGCGCAATCTTGCCGAAGGTATACCGCGTAGTTTTACTTTAAACAGCAATGAAATTTTGGAAGCATTACAAGAACCTCTGGCGGGTATTGTTGGTGCGGTAAAAACAGCCTTAGAACAAACTCCACCCGAATTAGGTTCAGATGTGGCTAATCGCGGTATCTATTTAACGGGCGGCGGCGCATTATTAAGAGATATTGATCGTTTAATCGCTGAAGAAACGGGGCTACCTGTGTATATTGCTGATGACCCGCTCACTTGTGTGGCTAGAGGTGGCGGCATGGTATTGGAAATGTTAGAGAAAAAAGGGCTTTCAAATTTTTCTTTAGAGTAATTCCCTTTCTTAAATTAAATTGTTTTTTTTTGCTACGATAAAAAATTCATCCAACCGTAGTGCTTTTAACTAATACGAGGTTTCGCTATAAAACTCATATTTGCCACTGGACCATCAATTAGTACCCGCCTATTTGTGGCAGTTATTTCTTCCATTGCTCTGCTGGTGACTGAATATAGAGGTTCTCAATTGAATGCTTTGCGACTGTCATTGTCTTATGTTGTTGATCCTCTAAAATACGCGGTCGATTTACCTAGTTCACTGGTCAACCGAGCGTCTGAGTCGCTCGGTTCTTATGCTACGTTGATTAAAGAGAATTCTGATTTGCGTGATGAGCAACTTATCCGTCAGACACAGTTACTTAAACTTGAAGCACTGGAAAAAGAAAATGTGCGTCTACGCGCACTATTGGAAAATTCCTTTAAGCTGGGCGAGCAAGTATTAATCGCTGAATTATTATCGATTAATACCGTACCTTACGAGCATATCCTCGTAGTCAATAAGGGAACGCATTTTGGTGTTCATCCACATCAACCTGTGCTGGATGCCAATGGCGTGGTAGGGCAAGTATTTCGTGCGTTGCCGCTTACCTCAGAAATTATGTTAATTACTGATCCTAATCATGCTATTCCTGTACAAATTAATCGGAATGGTTTACTGACGATTGCGGTAGGTAGCGGTCAATTGAATCAACTTAATCTACCATTTTTGCCCAGTAATGCGGATGTGCGCCCAGGTGATTTGCTGATTACCTCAGGTTTAGGCGGTACATTTCCACAAGGTTATCCCGTCGGTGTGGTCGATGAATTTACCACTGAGCCTAACAAACTTTCTGCGGGCATCACTGCCACGCCTAAATCGCTGTTAGACCGTAACAGAGAATTAATGATTATTTGGAGCAACTCAACGCCTGTACCACTCATCTCTAAGCCTAATAACACTGAACCAACAACAAGCAACAATACCCTCGCCCCTGCTAATGAATAAAACGATTTGGTTTTGTCAGGTTACATTAACTGTCATTGTGGCAATGTGCTTAAGAATTGCACCGTGGTCTAGCTCTTGGGAATTATTTAATCCAGATTGGGTATTACTGACTTTAATCTATTGGTCGATTGCCTTGCCTGAGCGAGTGGGTATTTTCCACGCGTGGGCTGTCGGTTTGCTCACTGATGTATTAACTGGGCAGTTATTTGGTCAACACGCCCTAGCCTACTCATTGGTCATCTATGCCTGTTTAAAACTACATAAACGCTTGCGTCAATACTCGTTTGTGCAACAAGGATTTTTTGTTTTCTGTGGTTTACTGCTATCGCAATTACTGTTTTTCTTCATAAAAAATCTGCGAAATCCAGCGGAACTCAATGCCGATTTCTGGCTACCTGTGCTGGCGGGTACGATTTGCTGGCCATTGCTTTGTGTCTTATTGCGTTGTTTTCATTTATCAAAGCAGACTGACATAGAACACCGATGATAATAACAAGCTCGCATCTAGTATTTTGTCGCTTGAATTTTGAGTCTTAACTATGTCAGGTTTCTACTCTTTCAAGGACAATCAGCTAGAGAATAATTTATTTCTTAATCGAATTGTTGCTGCGTTTATTGCTATTTTGTTATTAACCTCAGGGCTGGTTATTCGCTTGATTCATTTACAAGTGACGGGGCATGAACATTATGCGTCGCTGGCAAAAGATAATAGCATTAAAATTTCTCCCATCGTACCCACACGCGGTATGATTTATGACCGTCACGGCAATATTCTTGCTGAAAACACACCGTCTTACAGCTTAGAAATCATTCCTGAAAAAACCACAGACATCGATGATACCTTAGCACGGCTACAACAATTACTGGCTATCTCTGAGGAAAAAATCGATCTTTATCAAAAACAACGCAAACGCCAAAAACGCTTCACCAGTACCCCGTTGTTGTTAAGTATGACTGATGAAGAAATTGCCAAATTTGCTGTCCAAAGACCTTTTTTTCCAGGTGTGGATATTCGTCAACGATTAGTTCGGCACTATCCTTACGGTGAATTAGCCGCTCATGTAGTCGGTTATGTCGGACGAATTAATGAAGCAGAAATCAAAACATTGCCATCGGCAGAATATCAAGGCTCAACCCACGTCGGTAAATTAGGCATAGAAAGCTCTTACGAAACTGAATTACACGGTAAAACAGGTAATGCAGAAATAGAAACTAATGTCCAAGCCCGTCCTTTAAACACTTTAAATGAAACCGATGCCGTGCAAGGTGCAAATCTCTATCTCACCTTAGACATGGATTTACAAAAAACCGCTTACGACGCGCTAGACTCTTTTAATGGAGCAGTAGTTGCCATTGACATTAAAACAGGCGGTGTATTGGTTTTTGCCAGCCGCCCTAGTTTTGATCCTAATCCTTTCGTGGCGGGTATTGCTAATGACGCGTACCAAGCCCTGCAAACCTCCGAAGATCAACCGCTATTTAATCGTGCTTTGCGTGGACTGTATCCACCTGGTTCGACGATTAAACCATTTGTTGCCCTCGCAGGATTAGAACACAACGCTATTACCGCCTCACAGCATTTATTTTGCAAAGGTTATTTTCAGTTACCCAATGTCGAACATCAATACCGTTGCTGGAAAAAAACGGGGCATGAATGGGTGAGTGTAAACAAAGCCATCATGGAATCGTGTGATGTATATTTTTACCAGTTATCCAATATGCTTGGCATCGATAATATGCATAGCTTTTTACAAAAATTTGGTTTTGGTGAAAAAACAGGTATTGATTTAGTCGGTGAAAAAACAGGTCTACTGCCTTCACCAGAATGGAAACTAGAACAAAAAAAACAATCGTGGTATCCAGGAGAAACCTTGATTACAGGTATAGGTCAAGGTTTAAATCAAGTCACTCCGCTACAGCTTGCTAGAGCCACCGCAACACTGGCAAACCGAGGTGAAATAGTGAATCCTTTTCTAGTAGACAAGATGGTTTCAGCAACCAGCACACTGCCGAGTCGTGACCCACACAAAGAAATCATTCCGCTTAAGACAAAAAATGTGAATAGCATTATTGAGGCGATGGTCAATGTGGTACACAACGAACACGGTACTGCTTACGATCTTAAAAAAAACTTTAACTATCAAATAGCAGGCAAAACAGGCACCGCCCAAGTGCGAGGTATTAAACAAAATGCTAAATACGACGAAAATAAGATTGCATTTAAATACCGTGATCATGCTTTATTTATTGCCTTTGCCCCCGCTGATAACCCCAAAATTGCCATTGCGGTAATTGCTGAAAATGGTGGTCACGGTGGATCAATCGCCGCACCCATTGCAGCCAAAGTTATTAAGCAATACTTAAAAGACAATAATGAAAATTGAAACCCATCACGACCAATTTGAACCGCCCTCATTCATTGGTACATTACTGCGAAAACTCCATGTAGACATCCCGTTGTTTATCTGCTTATCGCTTGCTTCCTTGCTTAGCTTTGTTATTCTGTACAGCGCGGGCAGTCAAGACATGGGGGTACTTAACCGACAGGGTGCGCGGATTATTCTCGCCTTTGTTTTTATGATTATCCTTGCTCACATAGATCCCTATCAGTTTAAACGCTACTCCGTGTTACTTTTTGGCATTGGACTGTTCCTGCTTTTAGCGGTATTACTCATGGGGCAAACAGCCCTAGGAGCGCAACGCTGGTTAAATTTAGGATTTTTTCGTTTTCAACCCTCAGAAATGATTAAAATTACCACACCCATGACAATCGCGTGGTATTTATCAGGACATCCATTACCACCTAGACCCAAACAATTATTGATAGCCAGTATTCTAATACTTGTGCCTACCCTCTTGATTGCCAAACAACCTGACTTAGGCACTGCCATTTTGGTTGCCAGCTCTGGCGCGGGGGTATTATTTTTTGCTGGCTTATCTTGGTGGTTTATGACAGGCATTCTGGCAAGTTTAGCGGCATTAACCCCTGTACTCTGGCATTTTATGCACGACTACCAACGCGCCCGTGTTCGCACCTTTCTCAATCCTGAAGCGGATCCTTTAGGACGTGGTTATCATATTATTCAATCGAAAATTGCCATTGGATCAGGGGGTATTCATGGTAAAGGCTGGCTAGGTAGCACCCAATCTGAACTTGATTTTTTGCCTGAAAGCTCTACCGACTTTATATTTGCCGTTTTTGCCGAAGAATTTGGCTTATTTGGCTGCATAGGCTTACTGCTCTTATACCTACTCATCATCAGCCGCTGTTTATATATCGCCTCACAAACCCGCGACACCTACTGCCGCCTATTAGCCAGTAGCTTAGCATTCACTTTTTTTGTCTACGTCTTTGTGAATATCGGCATGGTTATCGGTGTTCTGCCCGTGGTTGGTGTTCCGCTACCGTTAATCAGCTACGGAGGTACATCCATTGTCACACTGCTATCAGGTTTTGGTATTTTAATGTCTATACATACCCATAAAAAGCCTTTGCACCACTAATGTAATGTGCGCTGCTTAACCCTAACTTTTCTTCAAAGCGTACTTTGGTTGGGTTTTCTACAAACTGGTATGACTTTAACTGATTAACTCGACATTCATCTTCTGTTTAGTTTGGCTTTGCTACCATGAGTTGCCAGCAAATGAAGCCACAACAAAGTTCACTCGTCAATTTCTCAAGGTCATTACTCATGAACGTCTCTTTTCGGTTTGCCCTAACATTATTATCGACCGTATTACTGTTACCCACTCTTATTGGCTGTCAGTCTTCAACACCGCGTGCGACCTCATATCAGATGAATTACCAACCTCCAGATCAGTCGCAGTTTCAGCCTCAGGCTCTACCCGATGTTGATGCCAATCTTTTTTACAAGGAACTAAAGCCTTATGGTAACTGGATAAATCATCAAACCTATGGGCGCGTTTGGTATCCGAGCGGTGTGCCGAAAAATTGGCGACCTTATTCCAATGGACATTGGGCGCGTACTCAAGAATATGGCTGGTTATGGGTTGCAAATGAACCATGGGGTTGGGCTCCGTTTCATTATGGTCGCTGGGCTAGGGATGACGGGTATGGTTGGATTTGGATACCTGGACATACTTGGGCACCTGCGTGGGTATTTTGGCGGTCAGGTGGTGGTTATAGTGCGTGGGCTCCTATGCCGCCAAATGCGGTTTGGCGACCTAATGTCGGTTTAAATACTCAACACTTCGATTATGATCGCGATATATATAGTGATGCTTGGACGGGATCATGTAATAGCCATTTGGCTTATCGCGATATGTCCAAACATCGTCCAGATATATCAATGTCCAGTATTATTCGTCGAACCGATATTGTTCAGAATAATGTTGCCATAGTGAATAACACTATAGTCAATCCAGGACCTGTCATTAATGTTATTGATGCACCGATAGTCCCTGTTACTGTCACGACGACTGTACCTGTCAACGTAATAACAACGTCAGCAAGCACTGCAACCGCCGTTGTTGTTCAACCACAAATACAAGCTCCTACGCTTGAGCAAGTTGCCAAAGAAGAGCAGCTGGCTAAAGCACTTGCTGAACAAAATGCAGCGGCTGCACTTGTTAACAAAAAAGAACCTAAAGAACCAGAAAGATTGACAGGTATACCTGCGCCAGAAGGAATAGCAACGCCCATAAAAAATCAGGTAACGCCATCAGAAGCACCTGTTACACCAACACCCTATCAAGGGCAAGCAGTAGATTCAACTATTCCAACGACTCCCACGCCACTGCCTGTAACCCATCCTATTTCTACGCCACAAAACCCAGCACCGTTGCCTGCAAGTACGTTTACGCCTGCATCACAAGACCCAGCACCATTGCCTGCGAGTACGTTTACGCCTGCACCGCAAGATTCAGCACCATTGCCTACGAGTACGTTTACACCTGCATCACAAGACTCAGCACCGTTGCCTGCAAGTACGTTTACGCCTGCACCGCAAGATTCAGCACCGTTGCCTGCGAGTACGTTTACGCCTGCATCACAAAACCCAGCACCGTTGCCTGCGAGTACGTTTACGCCTACGCTACCAGAGCCAACTCCAGCACCTGCGCCTATGCCTGCGCTACCAGAGCCAACTCCAGTACCTGCGCCTATGCCTGCGCTACCAGAGCCAACTCCAGTACCTGCGCCTATGCCTGCGCTACCAGAACCAACTCCAGCACCTGCGCCTATGCCTGCGCTACCAGAACCAACTCCAGCACCTGCGCCTATGCCTGCGCTACCAGAGCCAACTCCAGCACCTGTGGTAGCACCTGCACCTACAGCACCTGCTGATGCGGCTAAGAAAAAAGCAGATTGTTTGGCAACGGGTCGCACAGATTGCGATAACCCGTAGAGACGTGATAAATCGCGTCTCTACGGATAACTTGCGTTAAGCGAGACTTTTGCTCGCTACTTCATAAACATCTTTAGAAATGTCGGCAGTGTTAATAATTCGCTCTAATTGGGCTTTGATTAACGCTTGCCGCCCTTGGTCAAAACGCCGCCACGATGTCAGTGCCGACACCATCCGCGAAGCAACCTGTGGATTTAGCGTATTAAGTGCAATAATTTGGTCGGCAAGAAACGCATAACCTTCACCGTTTTCCGCATGGAAATGTAGTGGATTACCTTGGCTAAACGCACCAACCACGGATCTCACTCGATTAGGATTTTTCAAATCAAACGCGGAATGTTGCATTAACGCCTGCACGGTGGCAAAAGTATTAGGCGTGGAGCTAGACGCTTGTAACGCAAACCACTTATCAACCACCAATGCTTCCGCTTGCCATTGCTGATAAAAACTTGCCAAACACGCGGCTTTTTCAGGATGTGCGCTATTGACTATCACTGATAATGCAGCCATTTGATCGGTCATGTTGCCAGCAGTCGCAAATTGTGTACTTGCCCACTGTTGAATATCAGGCTGCTCTAATTTGCTTAGGTACGCTAAACAGGTGTTTTTAATGCGTCTGCGACCAATTGCACCCGCATCAAACAAACCCGATTCATCTCGGTGATTTGCCAAATAAATGGCTTTAAACTCGGCGTGCAACTGTTCCGCTAAGGTACGCACTACCAATTCGCGTGCTTGGTGAATTGCTACCACATCGACCACAGGCAATTGTTCTGCCAAATAGGTTTCTGAGGGCAGACTGAGCAATAAAGAAAAATACGATAAATCCTGCCACGGTTGCGCCAGCACTTGTTTAAACGCAGTAACGATAATTGGATTAACCTGTAGCGGGCGATGGTGTTGCACATCGTCAACCAAGCCTAAAATAATTTTACCTGCCAGCGTTTGCCCTGCTTCCCAACGATTAAACTCGTCACTGTCATAACTCAACAAAAACGCCAATTCTTCCAGACTGCGTTCCATCACCAATTTCACTGGCGCGGAAAAACCTCTTAGTAATGAAACCACAGGTTGTTGTTTCAAATCAGTGAACGTGAACACTTGCTCAGCTTCGGTGAGTTGTAAAATCACTTCATGCCCAAAACTTGTTTTGGACTCCAAGAGCTTACACAACGCGGCAGAACCATCTGGATTTAATAAGCCCACAGTGATAGGCATAAGCAGCGGCGGCTTAACCGCTTGATTCGGTGTTGGTGGGCAATGCTGTTTTATAGTTAATGCCAAGGTTTCAGCCGTCGCGTCATAGTGTTGAGATACGGTTAACACAGACGTACCCGCTTGCTCATACCAGCGGCGAAACTGCGTTAAATCAATGCCATTTGCCGCTTCCATTGCTTTGACAAAATCCTCACAAGTGACTGCTTGCCCGTCATGACGGTCAAAATACAAGTCACAGCCTTTGCGAAAACCATCCGCGCCTACCAAGGTGCGAATCATGCGCACCACTTCCGCGCCTTTTTCATACACTGTTAGCGTGTAAAAATTATTGATTTCAATATAGGCTTCAGGACGAATCGGATGCGCTAATGGTCCTGCATCTTCCGCGAACTGACGGGTGCGTAGCATATTGACATCTTCGATACGTTTAACGCCTTTGGAGGTTCTATCCGCCGTAAATTCTTGGTCACGAAACACCGTAAAACCTTCTTTCAAACTGAGTTGAAACCAATCACGACAAGTGACGCGATTACCCGACCAATTATGAAAATATTCATGTCCTATTACGCCTTCGATATGTTCATAATCAAAGTCAGTCGCGGTATCAGGACGCGCCAGCACAAACTTGGTATTAAAGACATTCAGCCCTTTGTTTTCCATCGCCCCCATATTGAAATGGCTGACTGCAACAATCATGTACAAATCCAAATCATACTCGCGCCCATAAACCTGCTCATCCCAGTGCATCGCATTTTTTAACGACTGCACGGCATGAGCGCATTTATCTTTATCGTGGGCTTCAACAAAAATTTCTAAATCGACAACACGACCTGACATCGTGGTAAAGGTATCGGCAACGCATTCTAACTGTCCCGCTACCAGTGCGAATAAATAACAGGGTTTATTAAACGGGTCTTCCCACGTTACAAAATGGCGATTGTGATCTAGCTCACCGTGATGAATTTTATTGCCGTTCGATAACAACACAGGATAACGATCTTTATCGCCGATAAGCGTGGTAGTAAAGCGGGTCATCACATCGGGTCTATCTAAGAAGTAAGTGATTTTTCTAAAGCCTTCCGCCTCACATTGCGTACATAACATCCCATTAGACGCATACAGCCCTTCTAGCGCGGTATTGGCTTTCGGGTTAATACGGTTTTCAATGGTCAACACAAAGCTGTGCTGTTGAGGAGCGTTGTGAATAATCAATGAATCAGGTGTTTGACTATAATCTGCTACCATTAATTCTGTATCATCATTTAATACTACCCGCAACAGCTCGAGGTTTTCACCATTTAGCGTTAGCGATGAGCTAGACGATAAACTGGCAGGATTGCGTACCAGCACCAAGCGTGAGATAACATAAGTATTCTCTTCATCCAGCGTAAAATTTAACGCTACGGAATCGATCAAATAATCGGGAACGGTGTAATTTTTTAAATAAATGGTTTGTGGGTTATTCATAATTTGATTTAGAAAAGGTTAAAAAGGCAGGTAGTGGATGCCTATAAGGGCTTGCATCCTACAGCAACTTTTGAATCACCCATAATCTAGGTGCTGATGGGCTAGGTGTGGTACTAAAAAAGATATTCACAACAAAGTGCTGGCTATTCAGTTGTTCAGTCCATTGCTCAACACCTGCTGTTTCTACATCACCACCCGCATGACCTGGATACGCAAGAATTGTTATCATACCTTGTGGAGCTAATAAATCACAGGCGACGGTTAATGCCTGCAATGTCGAATCGGTTTGGGTAATAATGCGTTTATCAGCGTTCGGCAAATAACCGAGATTAAACATACAGGCGTTGATTTTGCCTTGATGATTAACGGGAATATGCGCCACCATGTCAGCATGACTTGCTTGAATCAGGGTAACACAGTCTCGCCACTGACTCTGCTGTAATTTCTCACGGGTTGCGACGATTGCTGCTAGCTGTATATCAAAACCGTACACCTTACCGCTAAGCCCCACTTGTTCAGCTAAAAACAGGGTATCGTGACCGTTGCCAATGGTTGCATCAATGGCAACATCACCCGCACATATTGTGTCGTGAAGGTGCTGATGGGCAAGTTTAAGTAACGACATAGCGTTGAATAGTAGCGGTGGTAGGTAACGGCGCGTTACGGTTTAACGAATTGGCAAATTGTTGGGCGTAATGTGGTATTTGTAAACTGCCTTTTGCACCAAAGCCATTAAATATTGCCAATTGAGGGTATTGTGGGTGAAAACCGATAAAGGCTTGTTTATCCAATGTACAAGGTCGAACATTGGCTTGATGATCTAGCAGCGTGAATTTAAAATCATCTAACACGTTGTTAAGTGAGTTGAGTAATGTATTTTTTCCCTGTTCAGTCGGCTGATTATTCAAATTTTTCCAGTCGAAAGTCGCGCCAACGCGCACTTTAGCCTCACTTAAGGGGATTAACCAATGACCATGATTAAGTATGGTATCGGGTAACGTGTGATGATGTACTAAGGTTAAAATTTCGCCTTTAACAGGCTGAAAAGGTAGCCAATCAAAATAGGGATTTTGAATTGCCTGATAGCCTTCACAAAAAATAATGCGTTTAGCCATGATATTGTGCCAGCATAAAGTCGGCTGAAACTGAATATCCGCACCGTCAAATGCTCGTTGTTGATAACATTGCTTAGTGATAAAAAAATCTTTTAAGCAACTTAATAATGGGCGAGTTAATAAATAACCTGTTTGCTGTTGGCTAAGATAACCGAATGGCGTATTAAGCGGTTTAATCGCCGTGTGCATATCACCTAAATACGGCTGATAGTCTTGATTATTCAAACGTTTTTCAGCGTAGCCGCGCTCTTTATCACTGTTAAAAATGCGCAACATGGGTTTTTCGATATAAAAATCCTGCTGAAAAAAACTGGCTAATTTGCCATAACAATCTTTAGCAACAGGCAAAAAACTATCCACATCAGCGGATTTTACCAAACGCATTCCAGTCATGGGATTAATCAAACCCGCAGCGATTTGTGAGGCATTTTCCAAACCATTATCGATAATCACAATTTTATAACCTTGCTGCATCAACTGCCATGCCAACAAACTGCCTGCTAAGCCCTGCCCTACGATTAAAAAATCAACATTCATGGCTTGCTAAAAATTTGAGTCAAAAAAAAGGGGAACATAAAGTTCCCCTATCAAATGAGCGCACCTCAAACTTGTTTAGCCGTTTTCTTTTTTGCTGATTTTAATTGAGTGACATTGCTGTCTACTTTATCTTGCGGCTCGTTATTACTGGGTTCAGCAGGTTTAATGTCTTGAACAACGCTGTCATCAATCGGTGTTCTAGGTTCTCTGCCTGCCATTAAATCTTCAATTTGTAAGCGATCGATGGTTTCCCATTTCATCAGCGCGTCCGCCATTTTGTGCAGAACTTTAATATTGTCCTGCAAGAGCATTTCTGCACGTTGATAATTACGATCGATGACTTCTCTTATTTCATCATCAATTAAATGGGCGACATTAGTCGATACCGCGCTACCTTTACTGCCTGGATAGCCCATGAATGCTTGACCGCCTTCTTCACCATAAACCAAAGGACCTAATTTATCGGAAAATCCCCAGCGTGTAACCATATTGCGAGCCAATTCAGTTGCCCGTTCAATGTCATTGGACGCACCTGTAGTGACACGATCACCACCATAAATCATCAGCTCCGCAATTCGACCACCAAACAAACTGGAAATTTGGCTTTCTAATTTACGTTTGCTGGCACTGTATTGGTCACGTTCGGGTAAAAACATAGTGATACCCAAGGCTCTACCTCTAGGCATAATGCTGACTTTATAAACTGCGTCGTGATCTGGGGATAACTGCCCAACAATACAATGTCCCGCTTCATGGTAAGCGGTGAGTAATTTATCTTCATCGGTCATCACCATCGTATGGCGTTCTGCACCCATCAGAATTTTATCTTTGGCTTTTTCAAGATCATTCATGCTGACTTGGTTTTTATTGCCACGGGCAGCCAGTAGCGCAGCTTCATTAATCACATTGGCTAAGTCAGCACCTGAAAATCCAGGTGTGCCTCTAGCAATATCGTGTAGTGAAACATCAGCAGCGGCTGGTACTTTTTTGATATGAACATTAAGAATTTGCTCTCTGCCACGCACATCAGGCAAGCCTACATTAACTTGTCTATCAAAACGACCTGGTCTGAGTAAGGCTTTATCCAGTACATCGGCACGGTTGGTAGCGGCGATAATAATTACGCCTTCATTACCCGTAAAACCGTCCATTTCCACTAGCAACTGATTGAGCGTTTGTTCGCGCTCATCATTACCACCGCCCATGCCTGCACCGCCCCGTTGACGACCTACTGCATCAATTTCATCGATGAAAATAATACAAGGCGAATGTTCTTTGGCTTGCACAAACATATCGCGTACCCGTGATGCACCGACACCCACGAACATTTCGACAAAATCAGAGCCTGAAATAGTAAAGAATTTTACCCCTGCTTCGCCTGCAATGGCTCTAGCTATCAGGGTTTTACCCGTACCAGGAGGACCGACCATTAGAATGCCGCGTGGAATTTGACCACCTAATTTTTGAAATTTTTGCGGGTCTTTTAAAAAGTCCACCAGTTCTGACACTTCTTCTTTAGCTTCTTCACAGCCTGCCACGTCAGCAAACTTCACTGTTAATTTATCTTCTTCCAGCATTTTGGCTTTGCTTTTACCAAAAGTATTACCCCCCATGCCCTGCATTCTGCGCATATAGATGATAAACACCAAAATCATTAACAACATTGGAAACCATGAGATAAATATCTTCATTAAAAAAGTTTCTTGTTGTGGTGGCACGGTTCTTATTTGAACATCGGCATTCAGCAACTCATCTATCAGCTTTGGATCACCTGGATTAAAAGTTTCCAGTGTTTGACCGTCCGAGGCACGAACTTTAATTTGTTGCCCGCTAATTTCTACGCGATCAATTTGTTTATTTTTTACCTTATCAATAAACTCTGAGTACGCTAAAGAATCCTGCAAGGGTGGTGTTGCGTTAATGCGGTCATAAATCAGAAACGCACCCGCAATAAAAACGCTAAACAGCAGCATGTTAAAAATATGTTTTTTCATCGTTGTATCCCCCGAACGATACCTTCACAGCACCTAAATTATTAATTATAAAAAACTCACTAATTGCTCACCATAACTGAGTTTTATTTTGTTGAACGCCATGACTTGAATCTGCCTAACCCGTTCTCGGCTTATATTAAGTTCTGCGCCTATTTCCTGCAATGTCATTTCTGTATTAGTATTAAGTCCAAAATGACAACAAATAACCTTGGACTCGCGTGAATTGAGCATTTCTATGGCTAGTTCAAGCCAGTTTTCAAGTTCTGATCGCGCTATTTGTTGAAAAGCGGGTTCAAAAACCTGCTGCTCCATCACGTCAATGGGAGCTGCCAGCTCTTCATCGCTATCAAAATTTTCCAGTGGCAAGCTGGTTTGTGCAATAGACAGTAGCACGTTTACTTCATCAACCGTCTTTTCTAAATGCTCAGCCAATGCGTCAACGGATGGTTGCTTACCTGTTTTTGCCAACAGCTCATCTTTAGCACGAAATAATTTGTGAATATTGCCAATTTGTTCACAAGGTACGCGCACTACCCGCTCATTTCGCGATAATGCCCGCGAAATCCGTTGCCTAATCCAATAAGCCGCATAGGTTGAAAACTGATAACCAAAATGGGGATTAAATTTATCGGCAGCGGCTAACAAGCCTGTTTGACCTTCTTGAACAAGGTCATCAAAATCTAAAAATCCACCTCTATACTGATTAGCTATAAATGATACTAGCTTAAAATTATTTTCAACTAATTGCTGTCTTGTCGTCAACCAAAGCCGTTCTGCAAACAGAATATCCATAACGTATTGATACATGACATTGTCAGATAAAAGTAGACATTGCTCATCATCTATCGGTAACACCTTGAGTTTATCTGGCAATTGATTCAGGCGTTTTAAATTTTTCAAGCGTTTAATAATCCAAGCAGAATTTTTTTTGTCTCGATAATCGGTTGCTTGATAACAAAGCCCTCTGCGTTGAAACACATAAACAATAATATCAGTAAGCTCTAGCAAATCCTCAAAAGAAAAAGTAAATGCTTGAAATTCATCGGTAATAGACTGCTTTTCATCACTATTTTCATAAACAGCGTCATTTTTACTCAATAACAAGCTTGTTATCACTTCATGTTCTTTGCTATTTTTAAAAACATCGAGAAACTCTCTTTCCAGAGACACTTCACTATCGTGTTCTGAATAGTCAATCGTTTGAATTTGTTGGTATTTATTTCGCATCCACCAAATAGAAATAGGAAATTTCGCTAGTGCATAAATCAATTTTATTTTAGCCGCTTCTAATCTGCGAGCAATTCCAAGATTGCCTGTTTCAGTACCTACTGTGACCATTTTATCGATACAATCGATCACAGCAGGTACAACAGCTTTTGTGCCTATTTCTGGCATTAACAGTTGTTCATTCAAATAAGACAGCAACATTTTTATTCCCGCCAAATACAAATTACCGATAGAAAAACAGGCTTTGGTTAAAAACCCATCAAATAACCTAGCTAAACAATAAACATTAGCAAGTGAATTGTCAAACAATAACTTTACAAAACTTAGACAACGATTGAAAAATTGTCTCCAGATTGCCTATTACTGGTGTCAAAGATAAAAATTGTGATTAAAATAATCGATAATAAGGCAGACTAGGTGATAATTACTGTCAATTTTAGTGCTGAGTGATTACGATGAAAAAAGTTTTAAATGTTGGTGGTAGCAGTAAATCCATACCGCTACCACCACAGTATGAGGGTTGGGATCATGTCTTATTGGACATAGATCCAAAAGGTAATCCCGATGTGCTTTGTGATGCGCGTGAACTGATAACCCTGCCTGAGTCTGTCTATGACTCGGTGTTTTGCTCACATAATTTAGAGCATTACTATCATCATGACGCAAAAAAAGTATTAGCTGGATTTAGCCATGTACTTAAAGCAGATGGTTTTGTTTTTATTATTGTTCCCGATATGTATGCGGTCATGCAAACGATGATTGAAAAAAATCTGGATATAAAGGATGTGCTATATCAATCACCAGCAGGACCTATTAAGGTTCGGGATGTTATTTATGGCTACGGCGTGCAAATTGAGCGTAGCGGCTGTGATTTTTTTGCCCATAAAACAGGTTTTACTCAAAAATCATTGACCGAAATATTAGATGAGGCAGGTTTTTCGTGGATTTTCACGGGGCTAGATTACTTGGAAATTTTTGCCTTTGCCTTCAAAGATGAACCCAGCGACTATTTAACCAAGCTTCTTAATATCACTAAGCCCTAGAGCTGGCAATGGCTATAAGTAATCAGCAACAGTTAGCCGCACTCGCGCTAACTATTAAGCAGTGGGGAAAACAACTCGGCTTTGCACAAGTTGGTATTAGCGATACCGATTTAGCTGAGGCAGAAAACCATTTACATCACTGGCTAGAGCAAGGCTTTCATGGCGAAATGGACTATATGCAGCGGCACGGTGATAAACGTAGCCGCCCTGCTTTGTTACAGGAAGGTGCAGTGCGAGTCATTTCGGTGCGTATGGATTATTTATCTGAAACACGGCAAACAATGAATCAAACGCTAGCCGAACCAACAGCTGCGTATATTTCGCGTTATGCGTTAGGGCGTGATTATCACAAAATGATGCGCCAGCGTTTGCAAAAATTGATTGATAAAATACAAGCAGAAGTCGCTTTATATCCTAATGCAGATTTCACCTTGCGGGGATTTGTAGACAGCGCACCTGTACTGGAAAAAGCCATCGCCGAAAAAGCAGGCTTAGGGTGGATAGGCAAACATTCAAATTTAATCAATAGATCAGCGGGATCGTGGTTTTTTTTAGGCGAAATTTATACCAACTTACCACTACCAACCGACGATAAAGCAAGCGCACATTGTGGTGTCTGTCGTGCTTGCTTGGATATTTGTCCAACGCAAGCCATTGTCGCACCTTATCAAGTCGATGCGCGGCGGTGCGTTTCCTATTTGACCATTGAATTACACGGCTCAATTCCAGAATCGCTACGTCCATTAATAGGCAACCGTATTTATGGCTGTGATGATTGCCAGATTATTTGCCCGTGGAATCGGTTTGCAAACCTCAGTACAGAAAAAGATTTTAATCCCAGACATCGATTGAATAGTCAGCAATTAGTAGAGGTATTTGCATGGACTGAACAAGAGTTTTTAACCAAAACCGAAGGTTCAGCAATACGCCGACTTGGTTATGAACGCTGGTTAAGAAATATTGCTGTTGCATTAGGCAATGCCCCACGCTCACTACTGATTATTGACGCATTACAAACCAAACACCACCATGCTTCTGAGATAGTTAAAGAGCATATATTATGGGCATTGGCTCAACAACATAAACCACCTAGCAACCAATAATGTCTGAATCCCTAAGTTCCGCCTCTAAAAAATCAGGATTAGCTCCTGGTACGCTAGTACACGTTGGTGAAGTGCATGAGCATGAACACAGCATCATGATGATGAATTATAATTCGACTAAACTCGAAAAACACACTATTAATTCAATTGAAGAATTATTGCCTTACAAAACAACGGATAGTGTCACTTGGGTTATTATTGATGGTTTAAAAGATATTGCCATTGCTGATGCAATTGGGCAACATTTTGATATTCATCCGTTGGTACTTGAAGATATTTTAAATACTAATCAACGCACTAAATTTGAAGAATATCCAGATTATCTTTATTTTGTGATTAAAGCGACTTCTTTACACAAAGGTTCATTTAATATCGAGTATGAACAAATCAGTATTTTGGTATTAAAAAATTTTGTTTTTACCTTTATGGAAAAACCTGATGCGTTGTTTGACCCTATTTTAAATCGCTTAAATAATGAGGAAGGTCATTTAAGAAATTCAGGCTCAGATTATCTCGCTTATGTCATTATGGATACGGTTGTTGATGAGTATTTCACCTTGCAAGATGCGTTTGATGAATTAATTGAATCCATTGAAGATGACTTATTAACCCATCCATCGGTAGACACATTAGTAACTATTCAAAAAATCAGACGGGAATTGATTTTTTTACGCAAAACTGTATCGCCGTTGCGAGAATTATTAGCTGCCATTCGACGCAGTGAATCACCCTTATTTGATGAACGCACCAAACGTTATTTTGCTGATATTTATGATCATTCTATTCGCATTATTGAGGCGGTAGAATCTTATAGAGAGTTAATATCGGGTATGTTGGATATTTATTTATCCAGCGTGAGTAATAAAATGAATGAAACCATGAAGTTTCTCACTGTATTCGCCTCTATTTTTATTCCATTAACTTTTATAGCAGGTGTTTACGGTATGAATTTCGAGTATATGCCAGAATTAAAATGGAAATGGAGTTACCCGATATTGTGGAGTGTGTTTATCGCTATAGCCGTCTCTTTGCTGTTTTATTTTAAAAAGAAAAAGTGGTTATAGTTAGTGATTACCCGATATAGCGCGGCTTAGCCATGAGGTAAAATTACTGCGATTACGCGAGCAAATAACAACCTTACCTTTGCCAGAAAACTTAAGCACCATGCCTTCGCCACTGGTCACACTATTGATCATTTGACCCAAAAAACCACCGCCGCTTTGTGTAGTGACAGAAACCTCATGGTGCAACTTAGAGTCCCACGCGATAACATGGGCATTATCAATAACAATGTCTTTACCTGGTTCAACATCTAACACGAAACTAGAGCCAAAACCCGATACCGCCAGTTTGCCAGAACCTGATGCTTCACAAATAAAAAAACCACCTGTCTGACCAAACAGTGCTGTCCCGACACTTTGAGTACGAACTTGTAGAGTAACACCACTTTCAGCAGCAACAAATGCACCATCATTCATTAAATAACGGGTCGCTCCAATATCTAACACCTCTACTGCACCAGGTAAGGTAGGCGATAACAAACAATCACCCGCTCCATAAGTCGCTTCGATATGTTGCTGAAAAAACGATTCGCCATTAGCAAAGCGACGCATCAAGGCACTGCCTAACCCCCCTGTCATTTTGCCCTTTAGCTCCAAGTTGCTTTCCATCATTACCATCGCGTTAGATTCGCAATAAATTTTTTCGCCACTCTTTAGACTGACGTGTAAAAAAGGATCAACATCACCTGTTACTGTAAATTGTGCCATTTGTTCTCTACTCACATAAAGTTAAACATACCAAAACCAAGTTAGTGTGTTATACACGGTTTTAGAGGGTGTTAAATAGTATACCGATTTATTTTAATGGCAACTAAAACTGACAAATACTAGACCTTGTTTACGCTTCTTTTAAATCCAAAGAAGCTGAATTAATGCAGTATCGTAATCCCGTGGGCTGAGGTCCATCAGTAAACACATGACCTAGATGCGCACCACACGTTTGACAAGTCACTTCAACTCTACGCAAATTATGACTGGTATCAACTAACTCTGCCACACTATCTGTCGATAAAACAGCCCAAAAACTTGGCCAACCTGAACCTGAGTCATATTTTGTTTCGGAATCAAATAAAGCGTTACCACAACAAACACAATGATAAATACCTGCTTTTTTACAATAAGTATATTTTCCAGTAAAAGGCGACTCCGTATTTTTTAAACGACAAATACTAAATTGTTCAGCCGTTAATTTATCTTGCCACTTTGTGTCATCAGGGGAATTTTTATCAATCATGGTGTTCACTCCCTATATTTAAATTGCCTATTGTACGCGTTCAAAACAGTATAGCCAAAACTTCAATTGCTCTTAACCCCATGAAAACCTTAAGCCGCCCAAGCCAAGCAGAACTCGATGCAATGAGTCATGCAGAAAAAGACACGCCCATCATGAACGTATTTGGGTAGTGGGTTAAACCTGTTGTTTTTACTTTTGGGCATGACCACCAGTCCTTTAAAGGACTGGCGGTCATTAATATCGCCATAACAGGTTTCACCCACTACCAATTGCAGATTTAACCCACTACCCTTTTTTTAACGTGCTTTTGATAACTGGCTTTGTTATCCCCCACAAGTCTAACAACGAAGTTGTATTGTTTGCCTTTTCCACCAGCTTTTCTATCACATCCTGCTTACGCACTAAGCCCAAACCGTCCTCACGCAATAACTGTTTTAGCGGCATATTATTCGCCAGTGTCAGTTCGTCAGATTGATGTACTTAAGGCATGGCAACCCCAATAACATTCCAATAAAATAATCCAGCCGACTCTTGCCCTAACCCTTTTATTCTCTTAAAATCATTCCCAGTTCATCGCCTATCTTTATTTCGCCTCCTGTTTGCTCGCAAGAAACTAAATCCAATTAGCGATGAACTTTCAAGTTTCTTTTTATTCTGATTTGTATTTTTGTCGTGTACAGAGGATATTTTTATCGCCATGAGTTTTCAATTACACCCACGCCTACAACAAGACTGTATTAGCATCGGTCATTTTGAATTATGTCAGTTACTGATGATGAATGACAGCCACTATCCTTGGTTTATTTTAGTGCCAGAAATTGCTGACGTTAGCGAACTGTATCAACTAAATAAAGCTCAACGTAGCTTATTGATGGAAGAATCCTGTTATCTTGCCGAACACTTGGCGGTACTGTTTAACGCCGATAAAATGAATGTTGCTAATATCGGTAATATGGTGTCCCAGTTACACATTCATCACATCGTGCGTTACCAAACTGATAGCGCGTGGCCCGCGCCTGTGTGGGGAAAGTTTCCTGCTGTACCTTACACAGAAACACAAATCACAGCACAACTTAACCGCCTAAAAACGCGCTTAGCTGCAAATTATCTGGCGTGAGAACAAGCCCATATAGAGCTTACGGGAATGCGGGGGGGTGATGTACAACAACTGTAGTATTGTCCCGCACGATGTGGCTACACTAAACAGGACACTTTTCTATAAAATTGATGTAAAGACCTGAGAGTGCTTATATGACAACCCAAGCCAAATAAAAATACACAGCCGAGTAAAGAAAACGCGGTTAAACGAGCGAACGAATCCAATAATGTGGCGGAAACTCTGCCCGCGAGTTAGGGATGAAGGAAAATACGCTGTATAACTGGGTTTATAGCTAAGGCATAATAAAATGATTAGAAAAAATCTTAAAAACTACAAATTTTATTAGCTTTGTAGTCATTTCTGCATAATCAATTTGGTAGTGGGTTAAACCTGTTATAGCGATATTCATGACTGCCAGTCCTTTAAAGGACTGGCAGTCATGCCAAAAAGTAAAAACAACAGATTTAACCCACTACCCGCGAACGGTATCATTTTATTGTGCTTTAGCTATATTAGGGTGGGCAAACAGCTTTATTCTCAAGTTAAAAATCATCTCACTTTATCGCCCGCAATAAATTACCGTAATACAGCTCTTTGCCCGTTTTTGTAGTCCCCCACAGTTGTTTAATTTCTACTTGATTGTTAACAAAAAACAGCCCCGCAGAGGCGGCTAAATCGGACAATTCTATTTTGGGTGAATAGGTGTTCAGAATTAAAAAAGCCCCTGAATTCATCAGCCCGAATGCTGTTTCTATTAAGCTAGAGAGATGCTGTTCAAGTTTCCATTTTTCGCCTTTTGCACCTAAACCCCACGCGGGTGGATCCATGATGATGCCGTCGTAGTGTTTGCTGCGTTTTAATTCACGTTGGGCGAATTTTAACGCGTCTTCATGTACCCATTTAATGTCAGCAAGGTGAGAGCGTTCTTTGTTTTCATTTGCCCAAGTAATCAGTTGTTTGACCGAATCCACATGAACGACTTCTGCACCAGCATCACAGGCAACTAGCGATGCCGCACCTGTGTAGGCGAATAGGTTTAAAACCTTTTGACCCGCCCGCGCCCGTTGTTGAATAAAATTCCAGTTTGCTTGTTGCTCAGGAAACAAACCTAGATGTTTGAATTGTGTTAGCTTTAAGCCAAAGTGTAAATTTTGATAGGCAATCGTCCATTGTTCGGGCGCGTCCGCTTTACTATTTTTCCACTGACCTTGAGTTGAGGAGTGTTCTTCAAATTCCCAATATGCCATGTCTTGCCATTGGGCGGTTGACCAACCCGATTTGAAATCGGCGTGAATGTCTGGACGAATGGTGATGATTTTTCCCCAGCGTTCCAGTTTTTTACCGTCGCCAGCATCAAGCAGTTCGTAGTCTGACCAGTGTGCCGCATACTCGCGTGGGATTTTTGGGTGTGTGTTGTGCATTTTATTAAGGTGTGGTGGGCGCAAATGTAATGGGTATATTTTTCATGAAAACACCGCAAAAGGGATCAAAAAAACATGGTTTTTTATTCCCTATTTCGTAGTCTTATGGTGGTGATTCAATTCTTGCAGGCGTTCGGGTGTGCCTATATCTATCCAAAAACCGATAAATTTCTGCCCTGAAACTTGTTGTTTGGCAATCGCCTGACGTAATAATGGACCTAGTTTTCGGCTGCCTGCGGGTAAATTGTGAAATAGTTTGGGGCTATAAAGACCGATACCGCTAAAGGTGAGTTGTTCATGCGCGTGTTCATAAACTAGCCCTGTGTCATTCAGTCCAAAATCGCCTTCAGGGTGATGATCAGGATTAGCCACTAGCACTAAATGCGCTAAATCGACAGGGATGTTTTTGAGTGTCGCAAAATCAAAGTCAGTAGCAATATCGCCATTCACGACTAAAAACACTTCATCACCCAATAACGGCAGGGCGTTAATAATACCGCCTGCGGTTTCCAAACCGTACTCACCTTCGGGTGAATAGCAAATGCTCGCGCCTAGTGCTTGACCATTGCCTAGTGTTGCTTCTATTTGTGCGCCTAAATGGGCATGATTAATCACAAACTCGGTAAAACCTGCGGCAACCAGTTGAGTAATAGTGTGTTCGATAATCGGTTTACCTGCGACTAACAGCAAGGGTTTAGGGGTATGGTCGGTTAACGGACGCATTCTCTCGCCGCGCCCTGCGGCTAAAATCATGACTTTCATAAAACTGGTAATACTGATTCGCGTAGAAAAGTGCTGAATTCGACAAACTCTGGATAAGCATCGGCTTGCGTAATGACGTAGTTCAGAGTACGCGGTATATCATTAAGATAATTCGGCTTGTTGTCTCTTAAGTTGAGACGGGAAAAAATACCTATCGCTTTGAGATGCCGCTGCATTCCCATTAAATCAAACCAGCGTTTAAATTGTTTACGTTCACAATTAATGAGTTTGGCTTGTAGCAAGCGTTGATAATAGCCGATCATCCAGTGTTCAACTTGGCTTGCCGACCAATCGACATAACAATCACGCAACAAAGACACTAGATCGTAGGTGATAGCCCCTAATACAGCATCTTGAAAATCTATAACGCCTAGATCGTTGTTGTCTAGCACCATTAAATTACGAGAATGATAATCGCGGTGTACACAGGTGATGGGTTGTTCTAATGCTGAGCTAATCAGAAGGGTACGCACGGATTGCCACAGCGGGGCAGGGATTTCAACATCCAGATGTTGCTCTAAAAACCATTCTTCAAAAATACCCAGCTCACGTTGTAGCAGTGTTTCATCATAACTGGGCAGGTTGCTATTGAGTAAGTTAGTTTTGGTTTGCAAATTAAATAAACTATCGAGAGCAGTTTGATACAACGACTCCGTGTTATGACCATCTAAGTGATCCAAAAAACACTGATCCCCAAGGTCTTCCAGTAATAAAAAACCATCAGTGATGTTTTGTTGAAAAATAGCAGGTACATGAAGCTGGGCAGCCGCCATTAAGCCCGCGACATGAATAAATGGCTCTAGTTTTTCTTTTTCAGGCGGGGCATCCATGACAATAAACTGTCCCTCTGGGGTTTTGATTCTAAAGTAACGGCGGAAACTAGCATCACTGGATGCTAATTCCCAATGCTTTATGATTAATAACAAATCGTTTTCCAGCCAGTCGAGCATAGCAATAGTTCTTAAGTCTTCAATCATCATAATGTTTTGATTAGATTAGTTATAACGTGGTGAATTGGGGTAAAATGACCAAACAGCATTTTATGCGATTTACCACACATTACGCTAACAAACTTACATTGCCTATGCACCGTCGATTATCTTTGGTTTTTTTGCCTTTATTATACGCACCCATCAGTCTTGCCAATGACGCGGCGTGGAATTGTGAGCAGAGTAAAGACACGAAAGAGTGGCTCTGTGTGGGTGATAAAAAACCAACTGCAACCGCTGCCGAGTCTGAACTTTCTGGGGAAGCTTCTTCATTACCCGCTAAAAAAACTCAACCTGTATTAGCGAAACCCTACACGCCTTACCCAATGCCAAGTAAAACGGTTGCGCCAGCTATACCCGCAACAGTAAAAGCGACTAAGTCCGATGACACGCCTGTAGTGGAAAAAGAAGTGCAAGCTGTGACTCCACCGCCCGCACCAGCACCGCGTGTTACTCCCAATGAAATGCCTGTTGCGAATAGATTATTTCAAACACCCGTGCAACCCGCAACGGCGCAGCGTCCTAAGCCCATTGACACGCCTGTAGTGGAAAAAGAAGTACAAGCTGTGACTCCACCGCCCGCACCCGTGCAGCGTGTTACTCCCGATGAAATGCCTGTAGCCACAAGACCTATTGTCACGCCCACTCAAGATAATCAGCCAGTCACACCCGAAAACGCGGCAAGTAATCAATCGTCAGAATTGCCTATTCGTCTTCCTGCCTCAACTCAGGTAGATAATGAAAAGTCTAGCAAGGTAGCTACCAAAAGCGCGGGTTGGAATTGTGACACCGAAAATCAAGATGAAAATTGGAATTGCCAATTAGTCGGTGCTGATCCTAAGGGGCAAGCGCATTCAGTTAAAGTGGCTTCAGGCGATAAAGAATCTAGCAGCAGTTTTCGTTTGCTAGACCCTGCTTTTAATAGCAGCCAAGAACAAACCTTTGAAACCTTAACATCACAATTGCAATACGATCCGTGGGAAAACTGTGCCGCACCACAAAAGATAAAACCCACTTTTGTCCCTAAAAAAGGGTTACGCGAAACTGCACCACTAGAACTAACGTCGGATTTTGCGGAAGTATTTGATAATGAAATTGGCAGTTACTTAGGTAATGTGGAAATAAAGCGTGCAGATCAGCGTTCCCTATCGCATATTGCTAATTATGACAAAGTGTCGGAAACCTTAGATTTAAACGGTGATGTATTTTACAACGAAGATGAGTTGGCACTCTATGGACGTTCAGCATCGATAAAATTAGCGACAGATCAATCCAAACTTCGAGATGCACTCTTTATTTCACCTGCCACTCATCTTAGAGGCAGCTCAAAAGTTGTTTATCGAGACAGTAAAACCTTTTCACGCTATAAAGATGCTGCTTATACCAGTTGCCGTCCTGGTAATCAGGACTGGGTGCTTCATGCGGATCAATTAAAAATAAATGATGATACGGGTAAAGGGGCAGTTAAAAATGCGTGGATTGAATTTAAGGGTGTACCCGTATTTTATACTCCGTACCTTTCTTTTCCTACCGATAATAGACGGACGACTGGTTTTTTACCACCGTCATTCCACTTTACAAAACAAAGCGGTTTTGGTCTATATACGCCTTATTATTGGAATATCGCACCTAATTATGATGCGACATTCACGCCGCGTTATTTGTCAAAAAGGGGCTTATTGCTAGATGGTAATTTTCGTTATTTAACTGAAATGACCAAAGGCGCAGTAAAATTCGAGTATATGCCTAATGATAGCCAATTACATACGTCACGTTATTTAGGCGGGGTTACAAACCATACGGTGTATACGCCAAATATCACTTCAAACTTAGATTTGAATTATGTGTCTGATAAGAATTATTTCTCTCAATTAGGTAACGCCTTAGCACTACCTAATTTCAGCTATCTTAGAAGTGTCGCAGATGTGAACTATATCGCAGAAGGCGTATCTTTGACTGCTAGGGCGGACAATTATCAGGCTGTTACCTCTCAGTTTACTACAATACCTTATCGAAGATTGCCACAAGTCAATCTGAATTTGAATCATTCTTTTAAAACAATTGTACCGATAGATGTTGCGGCCGAAAGTGAGTCAGTGTATTTTCAGCACGATACTCAAGTGAATGGAGAGCGGCTTAATGTTAAACCATCAATCGCTATTCCATTTCAAACCGCCAGTGCCTTTATAACACCTAAGCTGTCTTTACAGCACACTGAGTATTTTCTGAGCAAGCAAGCCATAGGCACAGTCGGTAATATTTCTCGAACCCTACCTATTGTATCGTTAGATAGCGGACTGTTCTTTGAAAAAAACTTGAGTCTGGGTGGGTCGTCAATGCTACATACCTTAGAACCAAGATTGTTTTATTTGTATGTCCCCTATAAAAATCAAAATAACATTCCGTTATTTGATACTGCTCAATACGATTTTGTGTTTGCCAGTTTATTTAGAGAAAACCGTTTTGCGGGTACTGATAGAATACAGGATGCCAACCAATTATCAGTGGCTTTGACCTCACGCTTAGTTGATTCGACCACGGGTCAAGAAAAATTAAAATTGAGTCTAGGTGACATTCTTTATTTTCATGATAGACGAGTAAGTCCTTATCTAATACCAGAAACCAGTTTTTCATCACCAATTATCGCTGAGTTGAGTAGTCAATTAACCGATCACCTTTCAGCTGAAACTGGGCTGCAATGGGATCCAAGTGTCAATGATGTAACACGCGGTAAACATATCAGCGATATTACACGCGGTAAAGCCGCCATTCATTTTGTGAATCAACCCAATGAAATTATTAATGCAGGCTACTATTACCGCAAAAATGCACAAGTACCTAATAGGCTAGACGATATTATTATGAGCGATGTCTCCGTTCATTGGCCTGTTTATGATGATTGGTCGGTAGTCGGACGTTGGCAATATTCATTATTGTATGACAGAACCCAAGAAGGATTTTTTGGTGTGGAAAAAGAAAACTGTTGTTGGCGTTTTCGTATCATTGGGCGGCATTACATAAATAGTATTACCAATACCAGTACTATTACAGGTACTAATGTAGGAGTTAATCAGTCACTTGCACAGGGTCAAGCGCAAACGGGTATCTTTTTCCAGATAGAACTGAAAGGCTTGACGGGTATCGGGGAAAGACTCGATACTTTCTTTGAACGGAATATTTATGGTTATCGGAGATCGGAACAATGATAAATCAGAAAAAGATAGTGATGTTGATGCTATCTGCACTGCTTTGTGGCTTATTGGGTAGTAGTTTTTTAGTAAAAGCAGAACAAATTGATAAAATCATCGCGGTCGTTGAAGATGATGTCATTCTCGAAAGCGAGTTGGAAAGAGAAGTGGCTACGATTAGAGCAAGAATAACAGAAAGTAAGGCGCAATTACCGCCAGAATCCATTCTGCGTAGACAAGTGCTAGAAAAAATGATTGTTGACAAGCTCCAACGCCAGCTTGCTGAAAAAGCAGGAGTGAATGTCAGTGAAGAGATGCTCAACAACTCAGCCGCAGATATTGCGAAACGCAATAATATGAGTCTCGAACAATTTCGCACAGAACTAGAAAGCAATGGTATATCCTACAAAAGCTTTTTGGACAATATGCGTAATGAAATCGTCATTAATCAATTACGCTCTAAGGAAATTGGTGGGCGCATAAAAGTGAGTGATAGTGAAGTTGAACACTACATGGAAACTCAAGAAAAAGCGGGCGAAGAGGCAACTCAATACCATTTAGGACACATACTGATTGCGGTTAAAGAGAGCGCGGCGGCATCAGAAATACAAAAAGCCCAAGCTAAAGCGAATGGCTTGGTTAAAAAACTACGCGCAGGGCAGGACTTTAGCCAAACTGCCATCAGTGAATCAGATGATGGCAATGCCTTAAAAGGTGGCGATCTAGGTTGGCGCGGCATTAATGATATTCCATCACAACTGGTTGATGATGTTAGACAAATGCGCCTTAATGAAGTCTCTGATCCTATTCGTAGTTCAGGTGGCTTTCATATTATAAAAATGCTGGGGCTAAAAAGTGATGTCGATAACCATGTCGTTTCCACGACTAAAGTTCGACATATTTTAATAAAAACCAATGAATTGATTGATGATGCCGAAGCAAAAAAACGCATACTGGCATTAAAAGCCCGCATTGCCGATGGCGATGATTTCGCTACGTTAGCTCGCGCCCATTCAGACGACAAAGGGTCAGCATTAAAAGGTGGTGAGTTGGGATGGGTAGAACCAGGTAGCCTCGTTAAACCCTTTGAAGATGCAATGGCAAAATTGACCATCAATCAAATCAGTGAACCCATACAAAGTCAGTTTGGTTGGCATTTAATCCAAGTGCTTGATAGAAAAAATAAAGATAATGCGTCAGAACACAAAAAAAACCTAGTGAGAGAATCCATACGCAAACGCAAAATTGAAGAAGAAACAGAGCTTTGGTTACGCCGATTACGCGATGAAGCCTATGTGGAAATTCATGAGTAAGTGTCTCCTGCAAAAAACTTATGGTTGATAACTTAATTGATGGCAAATCCCTGAAAGAGTGTGTACAGCAGATTCTCCTGAGTGAGAATCTGACCACTCAACATAGCTTAATAAAAGCCATCGCCGCTGAACTGAATATTGCTGTGATAGATTGTGCCTCGGTATTGCTGCATCTGCTTCAGAGTGGCAAAACAATTACGCTGGTTGAAAAAAATATCAGCGATTTATTGCCATCAACACAGTCTCATATAAAAATGGTACGCTATCGCTTAGGTGTCGGTAGCAAACATGAGCTTAGTTTAGAAACACTCACACAAGTTCTTGTTGAAGAATCAGGTGTCGATAAAAACAATATCAGCAATGTGAAAATTCAAGAGCTATATACTTTGATTGATTTGCCAGATGAAATGCCGCTGGATATATTTCAACATTTAAAAACGGTAGAAATAAATCAGCATAAACTAGACATCCGACGAGTAAAATCACGCAATAAAAAGCGTGGTAACAATCATCGCCGTCGTGGACAACAAGCGAATACTAAATCTGGCAATAAACCATCAAGTCAGGTTATTTAGTTCGTTAAGCGTTACGACCGCCTACCTACCTCTCAATTAGGTTTAGTATTAATGACACAACTTCCTCTACTAGGCTGGCGCGAATGGGTGACTTTACCAGAGCTTAACCTCAAACACATTAAAGCCAAAATCGACACAGGGGCGCGTTCGTCCGCTTTACACGCTTTCGCACTTGAGCCATATCGCAAAGGTGGACAACGTTGGGTCATGTTTGCCATTCATCCAGAGCAAAAACATACCGATACCGTCATTGAATGCCACGCCCCCATTAAAGATCGTCGCTTGGTATCCGATTCAGGCGGACATAAACAGCGACGTTACGTCATCGAAACACCACTAATTATCGGGTGGTCGCTTATCAGAGCGGAAATCACCCTCACCAATCGAGACAATATGCAGTTTCGTATGCTACTTGGACGCACGGCGATGAATGGTCACTTTGCCATTGATCCCAGTGGTTCATACCTCCAAGGCAATCCCCATTTGCTAGCAAGCAAAGACCAACACTTTCGTCCTTTATGCTCTACATTACATCCGCAGGAGACACTATGAAGATTGGTATACCTAAAGAAATTCACTCAGGTGAAAAACGTGTTGCTACCACCCCCGATGCTGCCGCACAAATAATAAAACTAGGCTTTTCTGTTTGTATAGAAAGCGGCGCGGGGCTTAACGCCGATATTTCCGATGCGGCTTATCAAGCGGTGGGAGTGGAAGTGTTGCCTGATGCTGCCGCACTGTGGCGAGAGGCGGACATCGTGATGAAAGTTCGCGCCCCTGAACCACAAGAAGTTGATTTACTGCGTGAAGGTGGACGACTGATTAGTTTCATTTGGCCTGCACAACAGCCCGAATTAATGGACAAGTTAGCGGCGAAAAATGCTACCGTGTTAGCGATGGACAGTGTGCCGCGAATGTCACGAGCGCAAAAATGTGACGCACTGAGTTCAATGGCAAATATCGCAGGTTATCGCGCTATTATCGAAGCCGCCCAGCATTTTGGACGCTTCTTCACAGGACAAATCACCGCCGCTGGTAAAATTCCACCCGCTAAAGTATTAGTCATCGGCGCAGGGGTTGCGGGTTTGGCGGCAATTGGTACCGCAAAAGGCATGGGCGCGATTGTACGTTCCTTTGATACCCGTCCTGAAGTAAAAGAACAAATCGAAAGCATGGATGCGGAATTTTTGATGCTGGACTTTAAAGAAGAAGGCGGCGGCACAGGCGGTTATGCTAAAACCATGTCGCCTGAATTTATCGCCGCTGAAATGGCGTTATTTGCTGAACAAGCCAAAGAAGTCGATATTATCGTCACCACCGCGTTAATTCCTGGCCGTCCCGCACCAAAACTGATTACCGCTGACATGGTTGCCTCCATGAAAGCAGGTAGCGTCATTGTCGATTTAGCCGCCGAACAAGGCGGTAACTGTGAATTGACTGAAAAAGATGCGGTGGTTGTTAAGCATGGCGTGACTATTATCGGTTATAGCAATTTACCCAGCCGTTTAGCTAACCAATCCAGCCAACTGTATTCCACTAATTTACGCCATTTACTCACTGAACTGTGTCCGAAAAAAGACGGCGTGATTATCGTCAATATGGAAGACGAAGTGATACGCGGCACAACGGTGATTAAAGAAGGCAAAATCACTTGGCCGCCACCACCGCCGACTTTATCCGCTGCGCCAAAAACCGCCGCGCCTACTGCTCCCGTTGCAGTAGCCCCTGAACCCGTGAGTCCGCTTAAAGCCTTATTACCGATGCTAATAGCGGGTTTAGTATTATTTGCAGTGGGTGCAACTGCCCCCGAATCGTTTATGACGCATTTCACCGTATTTGTCTTAGCGTGTTTTATCGGCTATCAAGTGATCTGGAACGTGTCGCCGTCCTTACATACGCCCTTAATGAGCGTCACTAACGCCATTAGCGGCATTATCGTCATCGGTGCATTAGTGCAGATTTCCGCTCCTGATACCATCGTCAGTACACTGGCTGGTTTTGCTATTCTTATTGCCTCTATCAATATTGCAGGTGGCTTTTTAGTCACGCGCCGTATGTTAGAAATGTTCAGAAAATAATTGGAGAATATGATGTCCCACAGTTTAGTTACGATGTCATACATCGTTGCCACCATTTTATTTATTTTGAGTCTGAGCGGTTTAAGCAATCAGGAAACCGCCAGAAAAGGCAATTATTACGGCATGATGGGTATGGCGATTGCCATTATTGCTACGACTTTAAGCGGTTCAGTCACTTCCTATGTTGTGTTAATCGTAGCAATGTTAATCGGTGGTTCAATCGGTTACAGAGCCGCGTCAAAAGTTGCCATGACCCAAATGCCTGAATTAGTCGCCATCATGCACAGTCTGGTCGGTATGGCGGCAGTCGTGGTCGGTTATGCCAACTTTTTGGACACGCATAGCGGTCTCATGGGTGTAGAAAAAACCATTCACGAACTAGAAATTTACATCGGCATATTAATCGGAGCAGTTACTTTTTCAGGTTCAGTAATTGCCTTTTGCAAACTCAGCGAACGTATCAGTGGCAAACCGTTATTACTGCCCGCAAGGCATTGGCTGAATTTAACAGTCCTTATCTCAGTTGTTCTTCTGGGGTATTTCTTTTTAAACTTTGGTCATGCAGATGCAGAATATTTTAGAGTTTGTGAAACAGGAACTCATAACTGTACAGAAGTTGGATACAGTCCCATAGCCTTGATTATTCTATTTATCATGACCTTCTTCGCCCTACTCTTTGGCGTACACATGGTGATGGCAATCGGCGGCGCGGATATGCCTGTCGTGGTTTCCATGCTCAACAGCTATTCAGGCTGGGCAGCGGCAGCGACAGGTTTTATGCTTAACAACGATTTATTAATCGTCACTGGTGCGTTGGTCGGCAGCAGTGGTGCAATTCTAAGTTACATCATGTGCCGCGCCATGAACCGCCATTTCTTAAGCGTGATTGCAGGTGGTTTTGGCACAGCCTCAGGGGGTGAAGCCGCCGCAATTGAAGGCGAAGTTCAACCGATAGAAGCCGAAGAAACCGCGTCTGTATTATTAGCCGCAAAAAATATCATCATCATTCCTGGTTATGGCATGGCAGTCGCCCAAGCCCAGCACACGGTCTATGAAATCACCAAACTGCTACGCGATAAAGGTAAAAAAGTCGGTTTCGGTATTCACCCCGTCGCAGGACGTATGCCTGGCCACATGAACGTGTTATTAGCAGAAGCCAAAGTGCCTTATGACATCGTGTTTGAAATGGATGAAATTAACGAAGATTGGGGTAAAGTCGATGTCTCCATCGTCATCGGCGCGAATGACATCGTTAATCCATCGGCCATCACTGATCCAAACAGCCCCATTGCAGGAATGCCTGTATTGGAATGCTGGAAAGGTGAAACCACGATTGTACTGAAACGCAGTATGGCTTCAGGTTATGCAGGCGTAGGTAATCCCTTATTTGTGATGGACAACACGCGGATGTTATTTGGTGATGCGAATGTGACTATGCAGGCGGTGTTGAAGGCGTTGCGGGGGTAGGTTTCTCGTCCACGAAAGGCACGAAAAACAGGTAGCGTGTATGGAGCAATGCGGAATACGGGGTGGTGAAATCCTAGATTCCGCTACGCTCCATCTAGGCTACTTGTTTTTTTACATGGCAAGACGGTATCTACGAACTAATTCACCCTACGCGCTAGAAGGTAAATAATGTCCATTTTTAAAAGACTATTTTTTTTAATTTTTATACTTACTGGCATGGTCGTTATGTCACTTGGGATTTGGTCGCTATTTACAGCTTACCAAGCAAAGTCATGGCACTCCATAGACGGTCGAATTTTAGAAGCGGGCTGTAAAGAGGCGGCGGAAGGAACGAATGCAAGACATATAAAATATGTGTATGTCGTCGATACCAAACAATATGTTAATGATAGAGAGGCTTTTGGAGGGACACTCTCCAACAATGAATGCACCGCAGGTTATCACATAGAACAATCCATTACGGTTTTTTATAATCCAGCTAATCCAAATGACTCTGTATTAAATCCAGAAAACTATCGCCCGTCATTATTCAACATTTTACTTGGATTGTTTTTTACAGTGGTAGGATTATTACTGTACTTCGCCAATAGAAAAAAAGAGGATTTACCCGCACTTACGAAAAAAATAGCTGTTTCAAACTTTAAAACCATTCATGATCCTGCCGTAGCCGTTACAAACCAAATTTTTCAGCAAATGCCAGTGCTAGAAGGCGAATATTTTATTTACCGTATGCCGATATGGCTAGGAAATATTATGAGGCTAATTTTTACATTAGCGACTATTGGAATGATTTGGATGCTTACTAAAGAAGGATTCAATTTACCTCTGCCTTTTAAAGCATTTTTCTACTTGTTTATTCCGCTCTCTGCTTCTAGCGTTATTGATTCAAGAACGTTTCGAAGAATTTACTTCTTAGCAGACAAGCGGGGCATCATTTTCCCAGGCAACTATAAATTTAAAAATCCATTCAAACCCAAAGGTCAGAGCAAGCAGAGAAATTGGCTCTTAGTACCTTGGCAAAACATCTCAAATTTGCGAACTGCCGAAGTTGGAGATTCTGATGGCTCATCAAAAGCAATTGCTTTTGATGTTAAAATATCTCCTGAGGAAAAAGATGAATTTTTTACTACCATCTCCCATCCAGAAGATAGAAAAAAACAGTTTACTAACAATATATTTTCAGCTGGATTCAGTTCTATGCCGCT
This sequence comes from Methylococcales bacterium, assembly GCA_026398895.1. GTDB lineage: Bacteria > Pseudomonadota > Gammaproteobacteria > Methylococcales > Methylomonadaceae > UBA4132. The sequence goes on along the minus strand of JAPLRZ010000039.1, from coordinate 693 downwards.
TCCGCCGATAGAAACCTTGCTTAACTTAATGCCGTAAACCGAAGCGCGACAGGGTATGTTACCCCGTCGCAACGTTTTGATTATGAGGTTGTACTGAACATCATGCCAGAATTCAAACGTTCAGGGCGGGTTGAATAACCCGCCCCGCATCAGCCCTGTAGGTCGGAATAAGCCTGTTTGAGCGACAGCGAAAACAGGTGTTTCCGACAAACCATTCTGCATATCACCGTGCTACTCACTGTTTTAGGGAAGTTTATGAAGCATCGTAGGTTGGGTTGCCGCTTTTTGGCAACCCAACATAAACAATATGTAGTGGGATACCATAGTCATGTAGGTCGGAATAAGCCTTATTGAGCGGGAGCGAAATAAGACGTTTCCGACATCTCAATGTGTTGTCGGAAACGACCACCCTGCGCTATCGCTTGAACTGTCTTATTCCGACCTACTTTGCTTTAATCCATCACAATTAGTTGCGTAGGTTGGGTTGCGAAAGTCATGCAGGGTGGGCAAACAAAAAGACGTTTGCCCATCCTTACCGCATACGTTGGGTTGTGTAGATACCATCTCTCCAAATCAATCACAAGCGGAAAATCATCCCGTTTGTGGTTGATAGGGTTTCTGGTGTTTTAGAACACCAAAGCAAATCTGAACCAGTTTACGCATAGCGGCACCGAGTGCGGACATCTTGCTTTT
>JAPLRZ010000031.1 GCA_026398895.1 Methylococcales bacterium | reverse complement strand
GCTCGGACATTTGATAACCTTTTAATAGCTATTGGAAATGCTTTTAAAATTATTACCGTTGATAATGCACATGGATATTTTTACCATGCTAACCAATTTTAATTTAAAGTAACTAATGATGATTGAAAACACTGTATGTCTTAAACTGCTTGGATATTTGCCCTGTTTTTTGTATTATCCACTTCCTGCTAGGTGTATACTCCACCGACCTTGTACCTATCAATAACCAGCAAGCACAGGCGCAAAAACATGACTGAAAAAACAGTAAGTAAATATCTACTCACCCTTGAGAAGCATTTTACCAATGACAACCCCGTATTACTGAAAGCGGCAAAAATATTTCAAGACCTAGATCAACTTGAATACGATTTAGGGTTACTTGAAGAGGATGACACGACTGCGTCAAGAAGCTCGTGGTGGCCAATTGTTAGTTTGATAGGCGGTAATTCAACGGCAAAATCCAGATTTATTAATAATTATCTTGGCACTGAGCAACTCACATCGGGCATTCAAACCGCAGCGCATAAATTTACGGTTTTGCTGCATAATAATCAACCCAGTTCGGTGACATTGCCAGGTACGGCATTGGATGTGGATCATCGTTATCCATTTTATCAAATCAGCCAAAAAATCGAACAAGCGCAAAAGGGCGAAGGCAATCGCATTAACGCTTATCTTGAATTAAAAACGATTCATAGTGAGCGATTAAAAGGCAAACTGTTTGTTGAAACCCCTAATATGGGTGTTTCGCAACTCAATCCGATAGATTTATTACTCACTAAACACACCATTGAAAATTCTGATTTAGTGCTGGTGTTTACTGATGTGTTTGATAGTATCACGCCACTGGTTAATGAGCTGATTCAACAAATCATCCTGTATCAAGATTCTAATAGATTTGTGTTTGTTGTCGAACAATCTGCCGCATTCGCAACCCCAGCTAACAGTCATGACATCATTGCCGCTGCACAAAGAAAATTATCAGATTTGGGAATTAATGCAGGGCAGTTTATCGCGCTATCGAGTCAACAAGCGTCTGTTGATTTCACTGAAATAGATCATCGTATGGAAAATGTGATACATGACAGAACTTACCGTGTACTCAGCTACCTAGAAAAAAGCATCCATGATCTTCAAGATATTGTTATTGCGGAAGTCAGAAAAGACATCATTGTATGGAAAGAACGCTCCAATATGTCCAGTCTCATTATTCTTGGTTTTGTTGCCTTTGTCAGCGTTTTGATTGAAGTAGAAATAGGGCTATTGGAATTTTTAATTGATCCCGTGATAGGGCCCATCATACTGGTTACGCTGATAGCCATTATGTTGCCTCTGCACTTAATAATAAGTCGTTTACAAGCAAAATTTATTATCACACGCTTGGATAAACGCCAAAAACAACTGCAAATTACTGAAAACCTAGCCAATCTGTTTGAAAGAAATCTAACTATCGGACGGATGTTATTGCCAGTCACTGAGCCCGTTGGCTGGAATAAAAAAACCAGAAATCGTTTAGCGCACTTATTAGATAATATCAAAGACTTAGTGCAGTCACTCAATGACGATTTTGGTAGCTATGACGAACAATCGCTAAAAGACTATTTGGATTCAATCAAATAGTGTTAACAATTATTTTGACTTGATGCCAACCCTTGAAACTAAGGGTTGGTGCGCCCGAGCGGATTCGAACCTCTGACCTCAGCCTCCGGAGGGCTGCGCTCTATCCAGCTGAGCTACGGGCGCGTAAGCGGCGTATTCTAACCGATAGCAGTTATAATTACGACAACATTGTTTTCAAATTAGCGAGATTCGCCAGACCACGCTCTTTAACCACGTCAGGGCTGAGTTGTTTTTTATTCAGCCATTCCAAATCTTCTTCTGGCAATTCATTCAAAAACCGACTCGGTTCACATTCGCTGATTTCCCCATAACGTTTGCGGTGTGTACAATAACTAAAGGTACAACTGCGCTGGGCGCGAGTAATACCGACATAAGCCAAACGGCGTTCTTCTTCAATATTATCGGTTTCGATGCTATTTTGATGGGGCAAAATGTTTTCTTCGACACCGATTAAAAAAACATGAGGAAATTCCAGCCCTTTCGCCGCGTGTAGCGTCATTAAGCTCACTTTATCATGCGCTTCTTCCTCTTCATTACGTTCCATAATATCCATCAGCATGATTTTTGCGACAACTTCGGATAACGATTTTTCACTACTGTCTTTGTCAGCAATTCGTTTTAACCAAGCGACCAAATCATTAACGTTACGCAGCCGACGATCGGCGGTTTCTTTGCTTTTGCTGTCTTCTTTGAGATGCTGTTCATAACCTATTTCTTGTATCACCTGCTCAACGACGGCAAAGGTGTCACCAGCTTCTACCCGTTGAGCGGTATTTACTAACCAACTGCTGAACAATTCCAAACGATGCCGCGCTTTATCAGGTAAATGTTGCGCTAATCCCAACTCGCTACTGGCAGAAAATAAACTAATATGGCGTTCATTGGCATACGCGCCTAATTTTTCTAAGGTAGTATGCCCAATTTCACGGCGCGGCGTATTAATCACCCGCAGATAAGCGGCATCGTCTTGTGGATTGACCAATAAACGCAAATAACTCAATACATCTTTCACCTCCGCGTAAGCAAAAAACGAAGTGCTACCGCTGATAAAATACGGCACATTGTTTTCTCTGAGGCAGGTTTCAAATAAACGTGATTGATGATTGCCGCGATATAAAATCGCATAATCGCCGTATTTGCCGCCGTGTTTAAATTTATGGTGAATAATCTCTGAGACGACTTGCTGAGCTTCCACGACATCATTTTTATGACTCAATACCCGCAATGGTTCGCCATAACCCAGTTCGCTCCACAAGCGTTTTTCAAACGCGTGAGGGTTATTAGCAATCAACTGATTTGCCACTTTTAAAATCCGCCCAGCCGAACGATAGTTCTGCTCCAATTTAATGACTTGCAAACGTGGATAATCTTTTTGTAATTGCGTTAAATTTTCAGGATGTGCGCCGCGCCACGCATAAATGGATTGGTCATCATCACCAACCACGGTAAAACGCCCCGTGTTACCTGCCAATAATTTAATTAATTGATATTGGCTGATATTGGTATCTTGATATTCATCGACTAATAAATAACGGATTTTATTTTGCCATTTAGTTAATACTTCATGATGCTGTTGAAATAATAAAACAGGCAATAAAATCAAATCATCAAAATCTACCGCGTTATAGGATTTTAAACAGCGATTATAATCCGCGTACAAACTCGCCACGTTAGTCAATGCCGTTTGTGCTGCTTGTTCAGGGGTAACAAAAGCATTTTTCCATTGCCCGATTTGCCCCGCATACTGGTCGATTAAATCCGTGTCATAAGTATTCAGTGAATGGCTGATTATATTCTTCAATAAGGCGTGTTTATCCTGTTCATCAAATAAAGTAATCCCCGTTTTATAACCCAAACTTTTATGCTCCAGTCGTAAAATATCCAGTCCTAAAGAATGAAAGGTAGACACGCGCAAGCCGCGACTTTGTTCAGGGTGCAATAATTTAAACACACGACTCTGCATTTCTCGTGCAGCCTTGTTGGTGAAGGTGACAGCGGCAATATGACGAGCAGGTAGCCCTTGTTTAACGAGATAAGCGATTTTTTCGGTGATGACACGCGTTTTGCCACTACCCGCGCCCGCTAACACTAACAGGGGATGGTCTATGGCTTTAACAGCGGTTTGTTGTTGGGGATTAAGTTGAGTCATGCAACGGGCTTAGTTTAGCGTACAGGTAATGTTAACGTTGGGCCATTTGATTTTGCCGATCCTGCTTGTAGACGGAACAACTGAGTCAGTAGCATAAAGGTTGATTTTGACTCTAAATCGTTATCTGCCAAATAAAACCATTGACCACGATACGGTATTGCAATAAAAGCCATATCGGGTTTCGTTTCACTTTGGCGAATGTGGAAGTAACTGCCTCCCGCTGTTTTCCCCCAATCAAATTCAGATCCATCTTGGTTTCGCGTCACTGTCACTAAACCCGCTGCTTGGTGATCTTTGGGGGTATCCACATGATGAGATAGATAAAAAAAGATACTCATGAGCGAACGATTGGTTATCGAAATGGTATCTGCTTTGTGTTCCAGAAAATCGTTGTTGACATGATAAACTTCAAGTTTCTGATCGAGTCCAAGTAGCTGTTTTATTTCCCAAATCGCGTCATGATGTGCAATGGAGGATTTAATTTCCAGTTGCGTCTCCTTGGTGTTTGGATTGATTCTGGGAACTATCAGGTTTTCGTTCATTACCTCATCAAAAAGTTGTAATAACCGATTAAATGGCTCGATAGACTTCGGAGGAAGTTTTGGCGTAGGACCGGAAGCAGAAGGTGCATTCTCAAGTCCATTGATACGCTCCACGCACAGACTCAATACCCGCCGACTACTCCATCCTGATCCAGACAACGCAAACACATCTTCAATAGCGATAGGTCTGAGTACACTTTTGACAAAGCTCTCGCCCTGAAGTGGCGCGTAAGAAATCGTTGGCGTAGTCGTATAAGATCCACCTGCACTAAACTGTAGAATATCCGCTCCACCGCTATTCAAATCGAAGGCTGATTGATCTAAACCTGCGGACAAGTCCATTTTTAAAGAAGCAGTTACACTGACCACATCAAGAAAAAAAGCAGGATCTCGGTAATGTAATCGAACAATATTTTGGATGAACTGATCATTCTGACTGTCAACAATAGCCGCGTTGTAAAGCGGATGCGTACCTTTGAGTTCATCAGGACCAAATGAATGACAACCGCTCATTAAACTAACAATGGTTAGAAATAAAAAAAGTTTTCTAAACGAAAGGTGTTTGTTAATAAAAGTAATCACTAAAATCCTCGCTGGAATTAAGATAATCTAAGTTAGATATGACAGTGTTATTATAATAACACCGCATTCCGCAAAGCCCGAAGACCACACACTACTCCTTGTGTAATTAGATAACCTACAACTTACCCAGAGTTAATATGATACCTAAATTTTTCACGTCTAAGTCATGCTCTATCGCAACTCTAATTGTGCTGTGCGTGTTACAAATGCAGGTTATGCCCGTCTATGCGGGTATAGACAATAACCCACTTAAACCTATTGACACGTCCAGCCCTAGAGCAACGCTACAAGGGTTTATCGAATTCACCAATAAAGCATACAGCGAAGGGCTTGGATTCCTAAACACCTATATAAATTCCTCGGCACTTTATTTGACAGCAGAAGAATTGGCTGCACTTAAAGAGGTTCAGCATTTTCAGAAATCGGCTGAACGCGCTTTGGATTTGAGTGAATTACCGCCCGCCACCGTTGGTGAGTCTTCACGGAGGCTAATGATACAACTGAAGGAAGTGTTAGATCGTATTGATCTGCCTCCTATGGAGTCTATTCCAGATGCCCAAATGATGGCTAAATCTGAATTCAAGTATTGGGTAATTCCAAATACTGAAATTCGGATTCAGCGCGTTGAAAAAGGTGTGCGTACGGGTGAATATCTGTTTACATCAGACACAGTGAATCGTTTGCCAGCATTTTATGCCAAAGTCAAAAACCTTCCCTATAAAGCGAGTGCGTCTGTCGGTTGGTACGATTTTACTACCTATAGCCCTACTGGCTTGGCTTTGGTACTGAACAATATCGTACCACCGCGCTGGTTGCTAACTGCACCCGATAAGCAACCTGCTAGAGCCAAGTTTCTTGACCAACCCGCATGGCGTTGGTTAGGCATAGTCATAATTTTGGGTACAGGCTTTATTTTTGTTCGTCTGTGTTTTCAGCTGAGCCGCTACTGGGGTAGCAGAACAGACTCTTCTGAACAATGGGCAGATTTACTGCGACCACTCAGTTTGGTCATTGTGACCCCCATAGCCGCCTTAATTTTTGGTGAGGTTCTACGAATTTCGAGTGGTGTTTATGTCGTGTTCACACTATCGTTCTGGACGCTATTCTATCTTGCTCTTACTTGGACAGTTTGGGTGGCTGGCGGTGCGCTCGCTACCAGTGTGATTACTCAGGAACGTTTGCTGGCTAGTAGCATTGATAGTCAGCTTATCCGTTTGGTGTTGCGGCTTATCACCTTTATCATCGCGATTGCTATCCTCGTCGCTGGAGCTGACCGAATAGGTTTGCCTGCTTATTCCGTGTTAGCAGGACTCGGTGTCGGTGGTCTGGCAGTCGCTCTGGCGGCGCAACAAACCATCGCTAATTTAATTGGCTCACTTATTATCATGATTGAAAGACCTTTCTCCGTGGGCGATTCAATTAAATTGACAGGTACCGAAGGGGTGGTTGAGAGCGTGGGCTTTCGTAGCACACGGATTCGTACTACCTATAATTCTCTGGTCACTATTCCCAGTAGTCAGGTTGTGAACAGTACCGTTGATAATATGGCATTGCGTGATTATCGGCAGATTAAAGTTGAACTTAACCTGACATACAACACACCGATTGAGAAAATAAAAGCGTTTATCGAAGGCATTAAACACATCCTTGAATCGCATCCTGACACGCGTAAAGATAATATTCAGGTGTTTTTCTACCAGTTCGGCTCACATAGCCTAGATATTTTAGTGGATTTTTTTATCAAAGTGCCTGCTAGGATGGATGAACTCAGCGAGCGGCAGCGGATTTTTCTGGATATTTTGCGTTTGGCTGAAAGTATTGAGGTAGAATTTGCGTTTCCTACACAGACTTTACACATCACGGATTTACATAGCTTGCCTGCATCTGTACAACAAACACCTGACATTCTTTAAATTTAAAAAATATCAAACCAAAACAAACGCCAACACAGAGACAAACAGTATGTTAGAAATTCAAAAACAAAAAGATTATGGGCAGATTGCAGAGCTTTCAGTGCAGCAGCGATGTTTTATGCCTATTATGGTGTTTGCCAGCATTGCACTGATGCTTTCAGGCTGTGCGACACCTATCAGTGTAGATCATGTGGACATTCAGACCGCTTATGGCATTCAGACCGCAAGTGCAATTTCGTCGAGTGAACTATCAAACGCATCCAGCATCGTTCTCAGACAGCACGGTTTACTGGATCGATTTGAAACAGAGCCAGCCATAGTGTTGGCTGAACTCCATAAAGGTCTTAAACCAGTCGGCGATGATGATCAGTTGTTTGCGTTAGCAGAACTATCCTTATTTCATGCCCAGCGTACCAATGACCGCGCCTATTATCTAGCATCAGCCGTATATGCTTGGTCACTCCTGTTTCCAGAAAATGGCACGAGTATGCAGATACCGCCAACAGATCCACGATTTCGGCTTACTTACGACATATACAACCAAGCCGTTGCCGAAGGTCTGGCAGCACCCAGTGACGCAGAAGAAGACGAGGTACGGTTGAAGGCTGGAACTTATAAACTGCCCTTCGGAACATTACAGCTAAGCGTAGATGAAACAGGAATGTCGTGGGGTGGATACCCGCTTGACCGTTTTATTTCCACGACTGCCTTAGAAGTGGATGGACTCAGAAACCGCCACCATCAATTTGGTATAGGGGTTCCCTTGGCAGCGAGTCTTGCCAAAGGCGTGGTGGCTCAAAAGAAAGTGGTGGGTTCGGATCGCCTTGGCGAGCATACCAAAGTGCCTGTTACCGCGCTGTTACGTTTTGACAATGCCCGCACCAGTTTGAGCAAGGGCAAGATAAAAGGGCGAATTGAAGTGTATGCAGCCGATGCAACATCAACCGTGGTCATTGATGGACAAAAACAGCCCATTGAATCCGACCCAACAGCCGCACTGGCTTATCAACTCAATGATAGCCAGCTCTACGCGATGGAACTCGCTGGATTTCTCAAAGGATCAATTTTCACCAGTGGTCTGTTTCCAAAAGATCGAGCGCAAGATGGTATTTTTACCATGCGACCTTACCAAGCAGGGAAAATTCCTCTGGTGTTAGTACATGGCACGGCATCCAGTCCTGCGCGTTGGGCTGAGTTAGTCAATGAACTCAACAGCGATCCCAAAATCAGTGATCGCTATCAAATATGGTTATTTGTTTATGACAGTGGTAGAGGTGTTGGCTATTCAGCGGGGCGACTACGCAAAGCCCTGACCAACACGGTACATGAGTTCGACCCTGAAGGCAAAGACCCCGCATTACAGAACATGATAGTCATGGGGCATAGTCAAGGCGGGTTATTAACTAAGCTCACTGCTATTGACAGTGGGACGAAATTTTGGGATATGATCAGCGACAAACCCTTCGAGCAAATGCAGCTAAGCCCAGAAGCGCGTGAATTGATACAACAAACTGCATTCTACAAGCCTTTACCTTTCGTTAAGCGCGTAGTCTTTATTTCCACACCGCAACATGGAGCAATGTTAGCTGCCTCACAAATTGTGACGGGACTTGCTTCCGCACTCGTCAGTCTTCCTGCAACGGTAATGAGTACCACCGCACTATTAGCTCAAGTCGCCACCGCATCAGGTGATGAGAAAATTGCCGCCATGCTAAGCAGACCCATGACCTCTATTGATCTTATGAACCCTAATAATCCCATTGTGCAAACTCTGGCATCCATACCCGTTCCAAAGAGTATTCCCGCACATTCGATTATCGCAGTCGAAGGCGATGGTCCAAAAGAAGAAGGCGATGATGGTGTAGTTGCCTATAAAAGTGCGCACATTGATGAAGCAGTTTCCGAGTTTATTGTGCGCTGGAGTCATTCATGCCAAGGTCAACCCGAAGTTATCGAAGAAGTCAAACGTATCCTGTTTGAACACTTGGCGGCATCAGAAACGAAAAAGCCTTGAGACATTAAACTCGTAATAACCTTTGGTGCTAGTTAGCTCCATAAAAATAAACAAAATAAATCAATGTGTTGTGATTAAAATATTTTTTTGTTTACAGCTATTAGAAGGGAATAGGAGTCAAAAAGCTTCAGCTTTTTACAAATCAGCAATAGCTAAAGCTATTGGACTCCATTAAAAACAATAGCTTAATGTTTTAGCTGCTTAATTTAAACTAGCACCAAAGGTTAATAACGCTAATATACCCTACTCGCTGTAAAATAATTACTAAAACAATCGTTGCCATAACACCGTGAGGACTCCATGATTTTAGGTATTGACTTAGGCACAACCCATAGTCTGATTAGTTATTTAAAAGACGGTGTTCCCGTAGTGATTGCGAATGCACACGGGGAGTTTCTCACGCCGTCGGTAGTGAGTGTTGATGAAAGCGGCACATTAGTAGTGGGCGCGACTGCAAAGGAGCGGCTGCTTAAATACCCTGACCGTACCGTTGCCTCATTCAAGCGGTTAATGGGTTCAACAACGGTGGTTAAATTAGGAAACCATGCGTTTAAACCCGAAGATTTATCCGCGTTAATTCTGCGCTCATTAAAAGCCGATGCCGAAGCGGTGCTTAAACACGAAGTACGCGAAGTTATTATTTCTGTTCCTGCTTATTTCAACGATCAGCAACGCAAAGCCACCCGTTTAGCGGGTGAGTTAGCGGGGCTAACAGTGATTCAATTATTGAATGAGCCGACTGCTGCCGCGTTATTTCATGGTATTCAAGACCGCGATACCGAAGCTAAATTTTTGATTTTTGATTTAGGCGGCGGTACATTTGATGTGTCTATTTTAGAAAAATTCGACGGAATCATGGAAGTTCACGCCACGGGCGGTGATAGCTTTTTAGGCGGTGATGATTTTACTCAGATTTTAGTCGATTTCTTTATTCAGAAAATGAACTTAGGCGGTAGACAGCAGAAAAACGCCGCATTGCTAGCGGCGATTCGCTTTGCGGCGGAGGCGGTCAAATGCAAATTAAGCACTCAGCAACAAGCGGACATGAGTGTATTGGTTGATGGTGTACCTAAAACTCTGACTATCAGTCAAGAGACTTTTGAGGCGCAATCCAAGCCGCTGTTAGACCGATTACGCGCCCCCATAGAACGTGCTTTGCGTGATGCACGTTTGCGGGCTGGCGATTTAGATGAAGTTGTCCTAGTCGGTGGCGCGACTCGAATGCCCATTGTGCGAAAATTAGTCGCGCAGTTATTCGCCCGTTTGCCATCACGTTATATTGATCCCGATCAAACCATTGCCTTAGGCGTTGCCGTGTGCGCTGGTTTACGTCTACGCAATGAAGCGTTTTCTGAAATCGTGTTAACTGATGTTTGCCCACACAGTTTAGGGGTGCGTGTGTCAGAAGAAGACGGTCGAGGCGGTTGGTTTAAGGATATTTTTATGCCCATTATTGAGCGCAATACCGTGATTCCTGCCAGTCGCGTGCGTACCATTTGCACAGTTGCTGATAATCAAGCCCAGCTTACTGTTGACATTTATCAAGGCGAGTCCCGTTCTTGCAGTAATAATGTCAAATTAGGCTCAGTAACAATGGCGATTCCGCCCAAACCAGCGGGGCAAGTGTCGTTAAGTGTGCGTTATACCTACGATATAAATGGCATACTCGATGTTGATGTGGTGGTTGACCAAACAGGCACAACCAGCAATTTACTGATTAAAGAACTGGCGGGGAATGTTAGCGATGCCGATATTGAACGCCGCCGTCTCGAATTAGCGGCACTAAAAATTCACCCCAGAGATCAACAAGAAAATCGTCTTGCTTTGGAACGCGCTAATCGCTTGTATGAACAATTTTTAGGTTATGAACGCCAACAAGTGGGCGACTTATTGAACCGTTTTAATTCGGTATTGGAAACGCAAGATGTCACTGTCATCGGCAAAGCACGGCAGGAATTAACTCAAGCACTCGATTATTTAGAACAGAGCTGGTAGCTATGAGTAATTATGAGTTATTGGGCGTGAGCTATGATGCTGACCAGCGTACTATTAAGCGAGCCTACGCTGCACTGATTAAACAATACCGCCCTGATTCTCACCCCCAAGAATTTGCGCGTATTCGTTCCGCTTATGAAAGTCTGTTAGAGCAATGTCGTTATCAACAGCACTATGAGGAAGGGGAATCAAGCCCTGAGGTTTTAGAAACCTCGGAGTTTTGCAATTCGGAATCACTGGAACAGGCTGTACAAACTGAAGCGGGAGAGGGTGATTTTAATCGTCTAGTTGATAAACCCATTATTGAACTGCTAGACCAACACGCGCCCAACGAAGATGATTTAGCGTGGATTCAAAAGCCACCGATTCATATCATCAGCTTAATCGAACAACTAAACAGTTATAAACAACCTGCGAATGAGCAAGCGGCATTGACGTGTTTTCAGTCTCATACAACTGACTTCAATACCATGAATATTGACCAACGCATGGACTACGAAGAAAAACTCTACGACAGCCTGATTTATGCTGACCGCCCTGCCCTGCTAGTATTCGCTGCCGCTTGTGATTATTTTGCTTGGACAAAAAGTCTAGCGTGGATAAAAACAGCGCAAAGCAAATGGTGCAAACAACGTTTTGACGCGCTACTGCAATTATCAGCATTGTATCGGCAAGTGTGTTCACGTTATAACCCCTATTTTCAAGCCCAGCATGATGCTAAACCTGCGAGGTCTTCACGCGGGTTTCCGTGCTGGCTAACGAATCACTATCATCATAAATTGGCACAAACTCAACGCGAGGATTGGTTCATTACTTGCCAAACCGCTAATTTAACCGACTTACACGCTTATTTTTCTGAAAAACCTCAGCGTTACCCCGTATATATTATCGATATTTTAGTGGGCGTGGCAGTCAGTTATCCCATTTTTCTTGAAAATACTGAAGCTTCCGTATGGGCAGTATCGGCACTGGCTCTGCTCAGCGGCTTATTATTGGCTTTACTGCTGTTTGCTTTGCGGGCGATGAATATTGACCTTAGCACTCGCTCGATATGGATAGTCGCTGTGTTTTCTATTCTTTTGACGGTGACACTTCCCACAGTTGGCATTGCTGTTTTTGGTGTAGTTATTTATGTTTGGCTACTGACAGTTTTCTATTCGTGGCTAATCAACTTAGAGACTATGATAGTTAAAATCATTGATCGAATCCAAAATAGGTTTTGTAAGCCATTACTTACCCAATTATCCATTAACCCTAAAACCCTAGCCATTATGAACAAACAAATCTATCCACTGCTAATCGCCCAGTTTTTATCTGCCTTTGCCGATAATGCCATTTTGTTCACCGTGATTGCTATCGTCATGCAGGCAGGTGTGCAGCCTAGTTGGTATATTCCCGCCTTGCAAGCTATGTTCCTGATAGCTTACGTTGTATTAGGGCCGTGGGTTGGTGGATTTGCCGATCATCATGCTAAATCCCATGTGTTAATTATTGCCAACATCATAAAAGCTGTGGGTGCAGGCTTATTATTACTTAACGTAGAACCGTTGATTGCCTACTGTATTGTTGGTATCGGTGCGGCAATTTATAGCCCTGCAAAATACGGCATACTGCCAGAATTAGCAGGTCATGAAGCCTTATTAAAAGCCAATAGCTGGATTGAAGGATCAACTATTTTGGCGATTTTATTGGGCATGAAAATAGGCGCGATGGTTGCTGATTACTCCACTCATATTGCGTTGCTGATGACGATAGGCTTGTTCGTAGTCTCAGCACTGGCAACTCTGTCACTCCCCGTAAAAGTCACTAAAAAAACCAGCACGGAAAACGCATTGGTTGAATTTGGTAAACAAATGGCATTATTTTTCACCACGCCGCGTTCACGTTTTTCGGTATTAGGCGGTTCATTATTCTGGGCAGCCGCTGCAAGTTTGCGCGTCATTTTGATTGTCTGGGCTCCGCTGGTTTTACTATCAAAAAATGCCAGTGAGATTGCGGATTTAACGCTGTATTTAACCATTGGTATCATCGCGGGTTCAATCATCGTGCCATATCTTATTCCTATGGAACACCTACGCCGTGCCAGAATTCCCGCCTATCTCATGGCGATACTCATTGTCGGACTTAGTTTTACCACCAGTGTCATGCCTGCCCAAGCGGTGTTATTCGCTATCGGCATGATGGGGGGATTGTTCATCGTACCAATTAATGCGGTGTTACAAGAACAAGGACAACAAACTATCGGTAGCGGTAGCGCGGTAGCATTGCAAAACTTTTTTCAAAATTTAGCGATGTTGTTAGCGGTTGGTACATATACTGTATCAGCCGCACAACATATTGATCCCACGACAGCAATGATTTCCTTGGGAGGCTTGATGTTAGTCGCGACTTTTCTGGTGTCCTTATGTCTACCAAGCCAAGTAGAAAAATAGATTATTTAATCACGCACCAGTCGAATGTAATAGTAACTGGTTTTTCCGTACCAATACGCGCTGCCGCCATAAAAATAAACTGCCCACGCTGACTCAACTGGTGAGTAAGATTGAGTACTGCGTCTAAAATAGGCTGATGAACCCGCTGACTGGTTGACATTGACAACCGATGAGCAAGACCAAAATAAAGACAGTGGTGTAGCAGGAAACATAGCATGATTGATAGCGGGTTTTTTGTTACGCTCAACGATGGATTTTAGTTCGTCGATAGTGGGTACGCGCCAGTCTTGATAACCTGCAAATCCACCTGATTGATTGAATTTATCGGTGGCATCGATAGCTTCTTGCCAAGTGTAGCGTTTGGCTTCGCTGCTGTTATGTTTACCATTCCATGTTTGCCCCAGTGCAAAACGCATCCAATGCAAGCTTGTTTGAGTATCGACCACAGTACCATCACCTTGATCTGAATAGCGATTGGCAATCAGTTTGTTGATGACAATAGTTTTTGTGTGCTGATGCGTTGTTTGAGTGTTTATCGGCGGTGCGGTGCTGACAGGAGTTGGTAACGGTTGCGAATTAATAACGGGCGGCTTCGGACGCGGGAATTTATCGGTTAGTCCTAATACCACCACCCAACTGCCCACTGCCCATTTTGCCGCGTGTAAATCGAGTCCATAATCTTGATGTAGTTGTTTGGTTAAACGGGCAGCGACTACTTCGTAAGGTAGATGTTTATTGTTTTGCAAAGCATCAATCACACCTTCTCTCGCTGCTTGGACACACAAAAAAACTTCCCGTTTGTATTGCCCCTGCGTGTAATCTTTGAGTAGTGCTTCTAAACGTCGTATATCTTTAGTCACATCAATACCGTAATCACAGATTAATTGGAATAGGTGTTGTCGTGCTTGATTGTTCATGATAAATAATTACTTAGGTTGCAAGCGATGATTAAGAGATTATAGCGAAGTTCGTCCCATATAAAATCAACTGAACACTGCTTATTTATTATTTCATACATTAACGAACAAGGCGGGTGTATTTCTCGTCACTCATAAGTGAGGTACTAGAGGCGTAATAGGCGTTAAAACGATTAAAATTGACGGTACAAAAGCGTTTTTCTGTCGAGCCAGTGAGATCAAGACTCATGCTTTCTGTCGTAGTCCAAAATCTACCATCGGGGGTATTTGGAAATACTTTTGTGTCAATAACTTGAGAGCTAGAGCCTCGAATACTACTTAATTCATCCCAGCTTGGAATGCGCCAGTTTGAATATCCGCAGTTAAGTGTTCGATTATTGTTCAGTTGCTTAACCGCATCCTGTGCTTCTTGTAAGCTGCATTCAATGGCTCTACCTTCACAGGTTTTACCATTCCAATACTGTCCTAGTGCAAAGCGCGTCCATTGCAAGCCTGTTCGACTATCAGTCACAGTGCCATCACCATTATTGGTATAGTGTTGATGCCAGCCAACTAATTTTTTAAACCAAGTGACACTGTCTTCAATAATTAAACTAAGTTCATCATCGTCTGAAGAGTTCGGGTGTGGTCTCATGAAACGGCTTATTTGTGAAGGATCATCTATGGGTATAGCAAGTGGTGGCGGTAATTTTTCAGCCACTGGTTGAGGCTTGATGATTCTTCTTCTGGGAAATCTATTGCTTAATCCCAGTGCGGCAAGCCACGTTTCTACCGTCCAATAGGCAGCTTGTTGATCAAATCCGCAATCTTCTTGTAGTTTGTTAGCAAGGCGAGCCGATAGAGCATCTAAGGGTAAATGTTGATTATTTTGCAAATCAACCACTATGCCTTCGCGGGCGGCGTGTACGCATAAAAAAATTTCACGCTTGAATTGCCCTTGCGCGTAGTCTTTAAACAGTGCGTTGAGTCGTTGCGGATTGTTGGCGAGTTCTACGCCATAATCACGAATCAGTCGAAGCAAGAGTTGTCTGGCTTGGTCGTTCATATCCGCTAGTGAGTGAATGTTAATTCAGTTTAAAGGAGGATTATAGTAAATATGACAGGCATAAAAAAGGGCTATCAATGATAGCCCTTCATTTATTGGCGTCCCCAAGGGGGTTCGAACCCCTGTTACCGCCGTGAAAGGGCAGTGTCCTAGGCCGCTAGACGATGGGGACTAAAACTGGTTTAGTCAGACCTATATTAGTCAATGATGACTAACGCTGAAACTATTACTTTTCAACTATAAATAGTTGGCGTCCCCAAGGGGGTTCGAACCCCTGTTACCGCCGTGAAAGGGCAGTGTCCTAGGCCGCTAGACGATGGGGACCTAAAACTATTTAATCGATTTTTACTTTTTGGTGGAGCCAAGCGGAATCGAACCGCTGACCTCAACACTGCCAGTGTTGCGCTCTACCAATTGAGCTATGGCCCCGCTGTAAAGAACGGGCATTCTACAGGTTTTACTGATGTTGTCCACTGTTAATTTATGCTTTTGATGTGTTCAATCGCTTTTTGTAGGCGATTTAGGGTTTTTTCTTTACCGAGTAGCGATAAGGTAACATCTATAGCAGGAGAGACTGCTGAGCCACACACTGCGACTCTTAAGGGCTGCGCCACTTTTCCTAAACCCAGTGATAAGCTTTCGGCAATATCATTCACGATGTGATGCAAAATTTCGCCATTCCAATAAGTGACTGCTGAAAACTCTTCATGTAAGCGTGTTAAAACCGCAATCGCATCCTGAGTAAAATTCTTTTTCGCGGCTTTTTCATCATAAGTATCAAAATCTTTATAGAAATAAATACTCGCTGCCGCCATATCAACTAAAGTTTTACAACGTTCACGTTGTGCTTTCACCACTTCAATTAAATCAGGTCCTTCGGTCGGATCAATATCTAACTGCCCAATATGCCAGCTTAAATGCCGTGCAACATGAGCAGGATCGCTGTGCATAATGTAATGATGATTCAGCCATAACAGCTTTTCCATGTTAAACGCTGATGCTGAACCATTCACATTTTCCAGCTTAAAAAATTCAATCATTTCATCAATAGAAAAAATCTCTTGATCGCCATGAGACCAACCCAAACGCACCAGATAATTTAATAACGCTTCAGGTAAATAACCATCATCCCTAAATTGCATCACACTGACCGCGCCATGCCGTTTAGATAATCTAGCCCCATCCGAACCTAAAATCATCGGCAAATGCGCATATTTAGGCAGTTTTGCACTCAATGCGTTGAGAATATTCATTTGCCGAGGCGTGTTATTAATATGATCGTCACCACGAATAACGTGCGTGACCTGCATATCCATATCATCAACCACCACCGTGAGATTGTAAGTCGGTGTACCATCGCCTCTGGCAATAATCAGATCATCCAACTCTTTGTTAGCGACCACAATCTCACCTTTCACCAAATCTGGAATGCTAACCACGCCATCGACTGGATTTTTAAAACGAATCACCCGTTCCCGCGCATCCGACGCATCGATAGGCAAGTCCCGACATTTACCGTTATAACGCGGTTTTTCTTTGTTTTCCATTTGTTCAGCGCGTAACTGTTCCAGCTCGTCTTTGCTGCAATAACAATAATAAGCGTCACCTTGATTTAGCAACTGCTGAATAATTTCCTTGTAACGCTCAAAGCGATGAGTTTGATAAAAAGGACCTTGGTCATATTCCAATCCTAGCCACGTCATGCCTTGCAAAATCGCATCAACAGACGCTTGTGTGGAACGTTCTAAATCGGTATCTTCAATGCGTAAAATAAATTGACCACCATGTTTACGCGCATAAAGCCAAGAAAAAAGAGCAGTACGCGCACCACCGACGTGGAGATAACCTGTAGGACTGGGAGCAAAGCGTGTTGTTATAGTCATGAGTGCAGTAGTTAAAAAGGTGATTACGATGAACAGGCGCGGATTTTAACATTATTTAGCACTGTCTAGTTATTCGCTGCAATAATAGACTTGTTGCACCACACACGGAGTAAAACAGCTTTAGCTGTTTTACTAACCAATAGCTTTAGCTATTGGACTCCAGTTTAGGTAGATTTTTACTCAGTCGCAACAAGTCTAATCTTCATGCTACCATTCGCCACACTTAGCTCCCGCCTTATAAACCACCATGCCCTTATTCAATAAAAAAGTCATTCAGCAAAATCTCACTATTCAAGACATTCCAGCCGCGCATTTAAGCATTCTGCAAAACTGGCAAACGCGCATTGCTAACCGTGATTTAGAAACCCAAAGCGAAGTCGCGCTACAAGGCGTATTTATGCAGTCCATCATGGTGGATGTTTTAGGCTATAAACAATACGGTGAACACAGCTACAGCATTGCCAAAGAATACCCGATTGCACGCGGTGCGGTGGATTTAGCTCTAGGACAATTCACAGCCGATAAACACGGCGACCAATTACACGCCGTGTTAGAACTCAAAGGCGCGAAAACTAAAAACCTTGATGCCATTATGAGCGGGCGATTTAAAACCCCTGTACAGCAAGCGTGGGATTATGCGCGGGATGCCAAAGGTTGCCAGTGGATTTTAGTGTCCAATTATGTCGAACTGCGCTTGTATGCTATCGGTGAAACCTCGTTAATTTATGAGCAATTTGAATTAGCCAAACTCACCAATCCTGAGGAGTACACACGGTTTATCTTGTGTCTACACGCCGACAACCTCCTAACAGGCAACACCAAAGACCTACTAGAACAAAGTCATCAAGCCACCAAAGACATTACTGCGCGTTTTTATGCCGATTACAAAGCGGTGCGTGAAACCGTCATCACCCGCTTAATTGAAGACAATCCTGACATAAAACCGCTGGAACTTATCGCCCCCGCGCAAAAATTACTCGACCGCATTTTGTTTATCGCCTTTTCCGAAGATAGAGGATTGATTCCGCATCACAGCATTGAACAAGCCTATAAACACGTTGATATTTACAATCCAACGTCCGTGTATCACAACTTCAAAGGCTTGTTTAACGCCATCAACAAAGGTAGCAACTATTTAAAAGCCCCTGCTTATAACGGTGGCTTATTCGCGCCTGATAAATTATTCGACAAACTCAATGTAGCCGATGAACTGTGCAACGGCTTTTTAGAATTGGCGAAATACGATTTTAATTCTGAAATTTCCGTCACCGTGTTAGGGCATATTTTTGAACAATCGATTGCCGATTTAGAAGACATCACCGCACAAATTCAACGCGGCAACAGTTTACAAAAAACCGTTAAAACCACCTCGGTCACAGGCAAACGCAAACAACACGGCGTGGTTTATACCCCCGACCACATCACCGCGTTCATCGTCGAACACACCTTAGGCGAGCATTTACAGCAGCGGCTCAGCGCGTGTTTAAGCGAATTCGGCACAGTCAAAGACGATGGTAGTATTTCATGGAACAAAGGCAAACAAACTGAATTAAAATTTTGGGATGCGTGGCAAGCGACTTTAAAAACCATCAAAATCGTTGATCCTGCTTGTGGTTCAGGTGCATTTTTGGTTGCCGCGTTTGATGTGTTACACGCCGAATATCAACGCATTAATGACAAAATCGCCGACATCACAGGGCAAGCGGGGGTATTCGATTTAAACAAAGAAATTTTAAATCGCAATCTCAGCGGCGTGGATGTGAATCCTGAATCGATTGAAATCACCAAATTATCGTTATGGTTAAAAACCGCTGAACGTGGCAAAAAACTCGCCACCATTGACCAGCATTTGCAAGTCGGCAACAGCCTTGGTTTTGCCGCGCCTGTAGCGGAGGGCGGTTTTTGTTGGCAAAACCAGTTTGCTAAAATCATGCAGTCGGGTGGTTTTGATGTCGTGCTGGGTAATCCGCCTTATGTGCGCCAAGAATTATTGGGTGACTTAAAGCCCTATTTGCAAAAAAATTATGATGTTTATCACGGCGTGGCAGATTTATACGCCTACTTTTTTGAGTTGGGTTTAAAACTGCTCAAACCCAATGGAATGCTGGGCTTTATCAGCTCGGCAACGTTTTTTAAAACAGGCTCAGGCGAACCGTTGCGGCGTTATTTACAAACCCACGCAACGCTGAAAAAAGTCGTTGATTTTGGTGATTTGCAGGTTTTTGAAGGCGTGACGACTTATCCCGCGATTTTGATTTTTCAAAATGCCTTGCCGAAAGATGACAGCGAAATTCATACGCTGGTGTTAAAAAATGAATTGCCAAAAAAGTTAAGCGAAACCTTTGCCGCACAACATGGCGTAATGGCTCACGCACAATTGCGGGCTGACAGTTGGCAGTTGGAAGATGCGCGGCTTGCACAATTGCGCGATAAACTCACGCTGGATTATCCAATGCTCAAAGAAATTTATGGTTCGCCTCTTTACGGCATCAAAACAGGATTGAATGAAGCCTTTGTGATTGACCGCGCCACTAAAAATAAACTGATACAACAAGACCCAAAGTCTGCCGAATTGTTAAAACCGTTTTTAGAAGGCAAAGATTTAAAAAAATGGCACGCCGCGCCGCGTGATTTGTGGTTGATATTAATGCCCAAAGGTTGGACGCAGGAAAAAATGGGCTATACCAAAGAAAAGGATTTTTCCGTCCACCCTTCGACAAGCTCAGGGCGAACGGAAAAATCCGAAGCCATTAATATTAAGCCGTTCGTGCTGAGCCGTGAGCTTGTCGAACGGTCGAAGCATGAACGGCTTAACTTGGAGGCAGAGGCGTGGGCGTTTTTGCAAAACCATTACCCCAGCATCGCTAAACATTTAAGTAGCTATGAAACGCAAGCACGCAAGCGCGGTGATAAAGGCGATTTTTGGTGGGAATTGCGAGCTTGCGCGTATTACGAAGAATTTGAAAAGCCAAAAATTCAATATGCACATTTTTCTTCACATCCGTTGTTTCATCTAAATTCAGTATCCCATTATTCAAACGACAAAAGTTATATTATTTCTTCTGCCGACCCATTTTTGATTGGGCTTTTAAATTCAAAATTGCTGTGGAATTTAATTGTTGGGCTTTGTACTTTTGTAAGAGGCGGTTATTACGAATTACGCGCTCAATATATCGAAACTTTACCGATTCCACTCGCAACGCCAGAACAAAAAAACCACATCAGCAAGCTCGCCGAACAATGCCAAACCCTAACCGAACAACGCTACACGCTAGAAACCAACATCCGCCGCCGTTTTCCTGATTTGGGCGTGGTGAAATTAACGCAAAAACTAGAACGCTGGTGGCTGTTAGATTTTAAAGCCGTGCAGGATGAATTAAAAAAATCCTATAAAATCGACATTCCCTTAAAAGAACGCGGCGCGTGGCAGGCCTTTCTCGAAGACGCAAAAACTGAACGTGAACAATTGACAGCACAACTGACGTTGTTAGAAAAGGAGTTAAACACAGCGGTGTTCGCCTTGTTTAACCTAAGCGATGAAGAAATTAGTTTGATTGAAGCGCAATAACAGGTCACGCACTTAGCGTTATGTGTGAAACACAAACCAAGTTTTGAACTCCCGAAAAAACACGGGCAGGAGTTCAAACCTTGGTTTGTATTTTCTCGTTCCCACGCAGCGCGTGGGAACGAGTCGAAAAATGAGGAGTAAATATCGGAGTCCAAACTCATGAGTTTGGACTCCATCGTGAATGGTTTATTCGTCTTTTGGTTTAGCGCGTCTGGAGGTTGAACTCATGCGTTTTTTACTTTTGTCTGGGGTTTTCTCACCCGACTCTATTTTGCTACCGTCCATTTTGGAGATGTTCAGCAACTGACCTGCGACGCGAATTTTTTTCAGTTCTTGTAACAGTTCTTTAGGCATACCAGCGGGTAATTCAACGGTGCTGTAGTCGTCAGAAATTTTGATTCTAGCGATATGGTCGCCATCAATGCCTGTTTCATTGGCAATTGCACCGACAATATTACCTGGTTTTACGCCATGTGCGTGTCCGACTTCGATACGGAAAGTTTCCATTTCTATGTCGCTACCAAAGCTACGTCTGGGTTTACGTTCTCTGTCTGCGCCTCTGCTGTCGCCTCTATCACTTCTTTCACCTCTGTCGCGTGAGGGTCGGTCATCACGGTCGCGACGTGGACTTTCTTCACGAGTTTCTTTGACTTTTTTCGGCGGCTGCATCAGTAAAGGCACTTCACCTTGGACTAATTTGGCTAAGGCAGAGGCTATTTCTAAGGCACTGACATTGTGTTCTTGTTGATACTGTTCAATTAGCTGACTAAAAAAGCTCAGTTCTTCTGCGGCTAAGGTGTCGGTAATATTTTGTTTGAAACGGGAAATACGTTTGTTGTTAATGACTTCGGTAGAAGGCAAGCCCATTTCTTCGATTTTTTGTTTGGTGGCTTTTTCGATATTACCTAGCAGTTTTCTTTCTCTAGGCGCAATAAACAAAATCGCATCACCTGTACGACCTGCGCGACCTGTACGACCAATACGATGAACGTAAGATTCGGTATCGTAGGGAATGTCGTAGTTGACAACGTGGGTAACGCGATCTACGTCTAAACCACGCGCCGCAACATCAGTGGCAATCAGAATATCCAGCTTGCCACTTTTTAGATGGGCAATACTGCGTTCGCGTAAGGCTTGCGACATATCGCCATTAATCGCAGACGCTGAATAACCGCGTGCTTCTAATTTTTCAGCCAATTCAACGGTGGCGGTTTTGGTTCTGACGAAAATAATCATACCGTCAAAGGTTTCCGCTTCGAGTATGCGGGTCAATGCGTCAAGTTTGTGTACGCCACTGACTACCCAAAAGCGTTGGCGAATATTTTCCGCAGACGCTGTGGTCACTTTAATGGTGATTTGTTCGGGTTCGTGCAGATATTGTTGCGCAATTTTGCGTATCACTGACGGCATGGTTGCCGAAAATAAGGCAATTTGGCGTTGTTCTGGAAGTTGATCTAATATCCATTCTACGTCATCAATAAAACCCATGCGTAGCATTTCATCGGCTTCATCTAATACTAAAACACTGAGTGATTTAAGATTAAGTGTGCCTTTTCTCATGTGATCCATGACGCGGCCGGGTGTACCAACGACAACGTGTGCGCCACGTTTTAGTTGGCGTAATTGGGTACTGTAATCTTGTCCGCCGTAAATCGGCAGGACGTGAAAGCCTTTTAAATGGGCTGCATAACGTTGAAAGGCTTCGGCAACTTGAATGGCAAGTTCACGAGTCGGGGCTAATACCAACACTTGTGGGTCTTTTTGCTTTAAATCAATGCGCGATAAAATCGGCAGTGCAAAAGCGGCAGTTTTTCCTGTACCTGTTTGTGCTTGTCCCAAAACGTCTTTGCCTTGGAGCATGAAAGGAATAACTTGGGCTTGAATGGGTGAAGGTGTTTCGTAACCGACATCATCGAGTGCTTTTAGCAGAGGTTCAATCAGTGCTAAATCACGGAAAGAGGGTAATGGTGAAACATCGTTGGACATGTATGTACCTGTATGGAGTCTTGGAGAGGCGCGAAAGCGCGGGGAAACGTCTTTATGATGGGATTATAGCGCATTACACGGCTATTTTACTAATTTAGCGGTGATGTAGTCTGAGTAAGTTTGATACCGCTTGTACCTTTTTTAAGCATTTGCTTGTTATAATGCCCATCGTTTTGTAAATGTATTAATTTTGATCGAGAGATTTCATGATTCAAGGTAGTATCGTAGCGTTAGTAACACCAATGGATGCAAGCGGGGCAATCGATTTTAAACGGCTTAAAACCTTAGTTGCTTTTCATATTGAACAAGGCACGGATGCACTGGTTGCTGTGGGAACAACGGGCGAATCTGCCACCTTGGACGAGGGTGAGCATTGCACAGTTATTAAAGCAGTGGTTGACTATGTTGACGGAAAAATACCCGTCATTGCTGGCACGGGGGCAAATTCTACCACCGAAGCGATTAATCTTACCCAAAAAGCCAAACAAGCGGGTGCAGATGCCTGTTTAATCGTTACGCCTTATTACAATAAACCCACTCAAGAAGGTTTGTATTTACATCATAAAGCCATTGCAGAAGCAGTGGATATTCCGCAAATTTTATACAATGTTCCAGGTCGTACTGTGTGTGATATGTTGCCTGAAACCGTTGGACGCTTATCGCATCTCCCTAATATTATTGGTATTAAAGAAGCCACGGGTGATTTATCGCGGGTTAAAAAAATTCGTGATTTAGTCGATAGCGATTTTGCGATTTACACAGGCGATGATGCTTCTAGCCGCGAGTTTTGTTTATTAGGCGGTCATGGTTCTATTACGGTGACGGGTAATGTCGCGCCACGCTTAGTTCATGATATGTTGATGGCGGCAATCGCGGGTGATAGCGAAACCGCTTTGGCAATTGATAACAAATTAACAGGTTTACATGAAGCTCTATTTATTCAATCCAACCCCATTCCTGTGAAATGGGCAATGGTTGAAATGGGTTTGATGGACAAAGGTATTCGTTTGCCCTTAACGTGGTTGACCGAAGAGTGTTTTGATGTGGTGCGTGTTGCCATGCGACTAGCAGAAGTTATTCAATGAAAAATAAACTATTAACTCGCTTTATTTATGCCACCGCTGTGTTGAGTGTTTTATCAGCCTGTAGCACTATTAAAGAAGCATTCCCCGACAAGGAAAAAGACTATCAGTTCACCACGGAAATTCCTAAGCTGACCGTACCCGCTGATCTAGCAAAAGGAACTAATTTAAGCTCAGTCGCCATCTCAGCAAAACCTCAACGTACTGAGGCTACGACTAATACAACTGAGACTGCAACTAAGCCTTCCGAAACTGAGACTAAACCCGCTGACAATACCGCTCCCACTGAATCGGCAAGCGATGAGCTACCCGCCACTATAGATCCAAAATCGATTACTGCTGAACTGCAAGAATCGAGTAATCATATCAACTACTTACGCATTAACACGCCATTTCTTACTGCGTGGCGAGTTGTTAGCAAAGCCTTAAGCAGAAAATCCATTGAAGTGAACGAACGTAATCAAGCTGACAAAGTTTTCACTGTTCAATATGATCCCGATGAAAAAGCCGCAGAAGATGGTACTTATATGGATGAAGTAAACTTCATGCTGCATGGCTTTCAAGGCAATGAAAAATCATATTTTCTTAAGTTAGTTGAAAACAATCAACAGACCGATGTAGTGGTTTTAAATGAAGAACAAAAACCAACCACTGATGAAGGCGGTTTAAAATTACTGAAAACTCTACAACAAAGTATTAAAGCGAATTTAGCGGGTAAATAATCCTTAGCGTGGGCTGACGCAAGAAAGCCCAATTATAACAACCAGTTCTTGTTGGTTTTTGCTTTACACATAGCCCAATCTACATACATTGCCTTATTCATCATGCTAAAAATCTCTGGTAGCTCTGCCCTTTCTGACTTTCGCGTCAACAATCTATTAGTTTCTCTGCAAGCGATAGAACCCTCTATCACCTCTGTGACTGCACGCTTTATGCACTTTGTCGGGACTGAACGCGATTTAGACGACAATTCATTGGTTATACTTAAGCAGTTACTCGCTTACGGTGGCGACAGTATCGACACTGAATCACAAGGTGAATCGCTGTTAGTCGTACCACGTTCAGGCACGATTTCACCGTGGTCAAGTAAAGCCACTGAAATTGCGCAACGTTGCGGCTTGTCTAGTGTTAAACGACTGGAACGCGGTATTGAATACACGTTAACCACCAGTAATTGCTTGTCAGAAGACAGTAAACACCAGCTAGCCGTATTACTGCATGACCGCATGACGCAAACTGCTATCTACGATGCTAGCCAGCTAGATTTATTTGCCGAACATCACCCCGCGCCTTTACAAACCGTTGCTATTATCGAGCAAGGACAAGACGCACTCATTAAAGCCAATGCTGAACTGGGCATGGCGTTATCAGACGATGAAATCACTTATTTGGTCGAAAGTTTTCAAGCCTTAGGCAGAAACCCGTCCGATGTGGAATTGATGATGTTTGCGCAAGCTAATTCTGAACATTGCCGCCATAAAATATTTAATGCGAATTGGACGATTGATGGCATAGAACAAGCGCACACCCTGTTTGGCATGATACGCAACACGGCAAAACAAAGCCCTGCTGATATTTTATCTGCGTATAGCGATAACTCATCTGTCATCGAAGGCTCACGAGCCAAAGTGTTTATTCGCAACGCCATGACGGGCGAATACCGCTACACGGAAGAATACGCGCATTTATTAATGAAAGTCGAAACCCATAATCACCCAACGGCTATTTCACCATTTTCAGGTGCGGCAACAGGTTCAGGCGGTGAAATTCGTGATGAAGGCGCGACAGGACGCGGCTCATCAACCAAAGCAGGTTTAACAGGTTTTTCAGTTTCACATTTAAAAATCCCCAACTTCACGCAACCGTGGGAACAAGATAACGGTAAACCTGAGCGTATTGCTTCCGCTTTAGACATTATGTTGGCAGGGCCTTTAGGTGGCGCGGCGTTTAATAACGAATTTGGTCGCCCCAATTTAGCGGGTTATTTTCGCAGTTTTGAACAACCCGTATTAGGCACCGATAACGCGTTTCGCGGCTACCATAAACCGATTATGTTAGCGGGCGGTATGGGTAATATTCGCCCGATGCTGGTGGAAAAACAAAAAATTCCTGCGGGTTCTTTGATTATTATCTTAGGCGGTCCTGCTATGTTAATTGGTTTAGGTGGTGGTGCGGCTTCTTCACAAGCCTCAGGCGCAAGTTCTGAATCGCTGGATTTTGCTTCCGTACAACGCGAAAATCCTGAAATGCAGCGTCGTTGCCAAGAAGTGATTAATCACTGTAATTCGCTAGGTCACGACACGCCGATTATTTCTATTCATGACATCGGCGCGGGTGGTTTATCCAATGCCGTGCCTGAAATTATTCACGACTGCAATAAGGGCGGGCGGTTTGAATTACGCAAAGTCAACAATGACGACATCGGTATGTCACCGATGCAAATCTGGTGTAATGAAGCGCAAGAGCGTTATGTGGTTGCCATTAAACCTACGTCATTGCCGTTATTTACTGAGTTTTGTGAGCGTGAACACTGCTTGTTTGCGGTGATTGGTGAAGCCACTGATGAAGAACATTTAACGCTCAACGACTCGTTATTAGGTGACAAACCTGTCGATATTCCGATGTCAGTGTTATTTGGCAAACCGCCCAAAATGCACCGCAACGTTACTCATAGCCAAGCCACCACTGCCGCGCTGGATTTTAGCGGCGTTACCTTGGCTGATGCCGTGCAACGGGTACTGTCATTTCCTGCGGTAGCCGATAAAAGTTTTCTGATTCATATCGGCGACCGTTCCGTGACAGGTTTAGTGGCGCGTGACCAACTCGTTGGCCCGTGGCAAGTGCCTGTTGCCGATGTTGCTGTCACTGCCTCAGGTTTTCACGCACTGACAGGTGAAGCAATGGCATTGGGTGAACGCACGCCGATTGCGGTAATCAATGCCCCCGCATCTGGACGCATGGCAATCGCCGAAGCCATTACCAATATTGCCGCAGCTCGTATTGATTCGTTGAAAAAAATCAAACTGTCTGCCAACTGGATGGCAGCAGCAGGTGCAGAAGGTGAAGATGCCGCATTATTTGATACCGTCAAAACCGTGGGTATGGAACTCTGCCCTGCCCTAGGTATCGCTATTCCCGTCGGCAAAGATTCTTTATCCATGCAAACCCGCTGGCAGGATGAAGCGGGTAATAAAACCATGACTTCACCGTTATCGTTAATTATTACCGCGTTTGCACCTGTGTTGGATATCAGCAAAACTCTCACCCCACAAATGCAGGCGGTGAATAACAGCGCGTTGATTTTAATTGACTTAGGCGCGGGTAAAAATCGTTTAGGTGGTTCAGTATTAGCGCAAGTGTATTCACAACTCGGCGAACACTGCCCTGATTTAGACCACGCCGAATTATTAAAAGCCTTCTTTGAAGCCATTCAAACCCTGAACAACCAAGGTAAATTACTCAGTTATCATGACCGTTCTGATGGTGGTTTATTAGTCACCGTTGCGGAGATGCTATTTGCAGGTAGAGTGGGTGCGAATTTAACTATCGATGTGTTAGGCGCAGATGCCTTAGCCGCCTTGTTTAATGAAGAACTGGGGGCGGTCATCCAAGTCCGTGATAGTGATGCCGATGATGTGGTTAAACTGTTAAAACACTGGGGCTTAGTCGATTGTATTTATGTTATTGGGCGCGTTATTCCTGAACAACGGATTAATATTCATCACGCAGGTGAACTAATTTATTCCGCCAGCCGCGCCCAACTGCAAACTATCTGGTCAGAAGTCAGCTACCGAATGCAGGCATTACGCGATAATCCTGACTGTGCTAAACAACAGTTTGACCGACTCACCGATGATAACGACATCGGCTTACATACCAAACTCAGCTTTGATGTGCATAACGATGTTGCTGCGCCGTTTATTGTTTTAACGCGACCAAAAATCGCCATTTTGCGTGAGCAAGGCGTGAATGGTCATGTCGAAATGGCAGCTGCGTTTGACCGTGCGGGTTTTACCAGTGTTGACGTGCATATTAGTGATATTATTCACGGGCGTGTTAGCTTAGCAGACTTCACAGGCTTGGCAGCGTGCGGCGGTTTCTCTTATGGCGATGTATTAGGCGCAGGTGGTGGCTGGGCAAAATCCATTTTATTTAATGCTCGCGCCCGCGATGAGTTTTCCGCCTTTTTTCAACGCACTGATACCTTTGGTTTAGGCGTGTGTAATGGTTGTCAAATGATGTCAGGTTTAAAAGACATCATCACAGGTGCTGAGCATTGGCCGCGTTTTATGCGCAATACGTCTGAACAGTTTGAAGCTAGAGTTGCAATGGTTGAAGTACAAAAATCGCCGTCTATTTTATTTGCAGGTATGGAAGGTTCAAGAATGCCTGTGAGTATTGCGCATGGCGAAGGACGTGCAGTATTTGCAGGTAATCCGCAAGCCGCGTTTGATGCAGGGGCAGTGGCATTATGTTATGTTGACAATTACGGTGCATTGACCACCGATTTTCCTGCTAATCCGAATGGATCGCCGCTAGGTATTACAGGCTTAACCAGCAACGATGGGCGTTTTACTATTATGATGCCACACCCCGAACGTTGTTTTAGAACCGTGCAGAATTCATGGTATCCTGATGATTGGCGTGAATATGGCGTATGGATGCGTCTATTTAGAAATGCGCGAGTATGGACACAATAGATGTTGGTAAAAGGCAATGCCTTTTAAGTTTTTAGCTTTGTTTGGAGTGTCGTTTGAATTTCCCTAATAAACAGCAGATACTGCGGGTATCATTTTGGACGGTTATCACCATCTTTTTTGCCGCGCCTATAGAGGTATTTCATTTACTACTGGAGTCCTTTCATGTCTTGTTTGAATGGACTGAAACCTCACTAGATTTCATGATTGAACTTTTATTTGATACCTCGCTACACACGACACAAGTCGTTGTGTTTTACATTATAATAGCGGGTATTTTTTATGGGTTTTATCGATTATGGAGGGGACTACCTGATTTTTGTCGTCGCCAGAAAGAAAATCTTTCTATGTTTTTTGCTAACGAAATAGAGTCTATTTTGATTTATTGGCAAGAATCTATTGCGAATAAAGCTAAATTATTAAGTGCCGCAGCAGGACTGATTTTTTTATTATTTATTTAATAAGTTTGTCGGAAACGCCTGTGTCACTCCCGCTCAATAAGGCTTATTCCGACCTACATGACTACAAGGCTACGAGTGTGTGAGTAGTAAGTTGGGGTTCGCAAGCTCACCCCAACGTACCGCGGTATCTACGATGCTACTCGCTTGAGCTGTGAATTAGACTCTAGTATAAATACCACTCAAATCTTGTACTCCACTAGCGGATACTCGCGCCCCATACCCATGTAATGTAGTACTGCTAGGCATATCATCACAAGAAAATGTTATAGATTGGAAATCATGCATACCGAGTACCGTCACTACAGCATACCCTTTTATAGGATTAGCATTGTCCACATAACCGAAATTTCCTGTCGTGAGCCTGTGTACGCTTCCATCAGAATTCTTAATAGTGCCTTCTTTGATGCCACCATCTGCATCGTCTGCAAAAGCAATGTGAAAAGTAACGTTAGCTTGCGGGTTGTGGTAATTACCAGATTGAAATGCCATTTTTTTTCCTAATTAAGTCAAACTCCCAAATAAATTAAGTTAGACATATCTGAGAGTAAAATATGTCTAATGCAACGTGGGTCGGGTTAGCAATAGCGTAACCTAAGATTGTCAACTTACGGCTATCGCCTAACTCGACTTACAGAGTCTACACAAAAAAGCCCCGATTACAAACAACCGAGGCTTCATATTTCAAAACGGAGGCGTTAAAGCCGCACGATTACATCATGCCGCCCATTCCACCCATGCCGCCCATACCACCCATGTCGCCATGACCATGTTTGTCATCGCTTGGTGCATCAGCAATCATCACTTCGGTAGTCAGCATTAAGCCAGCAACAGAGGCAGCGTTTTGTAACGCGGTGCGGGTTACTTTTGCAGGGTCTAAGATACCCATTTCAATCATGTCGCCGTATTGTCCAGTTGCTGCGTTGTAACCGAAGTTACCCGTGCCTTTTTGAACTTCGTTGAACACAACTGAAGGCTCGTCGCCAGCGTTAGCAACGATTTGACGTAATGGCTCTTCCATTGCACGACGTAAAATGTTGATACCTACAGTTTGGTCGTGGTTGATGCCTTCTAATCCAACTAATGCAGACAAAGCGCGTACTAATGCAGTACCACCGCCAGCAACAACGCCTTCTTCAACCGCAGCGCGAGTTGAATGTAGCGCGTCTTCTACGCGGGCTTTCTTTTCTTTCATTTCAATTTCAGTTGCCGCGCCGACTTTGATAACCGCAACGCCGCCTGCTAATTTAGCTAAACGTTCTTGCAATTTTTCTTTGTCGTAGTCAGAAGTCGCTTCTTCGGCTTGCGCACGAATTTGAGCAACACGGTTTTTGATTTGTTCTTCTGAACCGAAACCGTCAATGATGGTGGTGTTTTCTTTGGTGATTTGAACGCGTTTTGCAGTACCTAATTGTGATAATTCTGCTTTTTCTAAGCTCAAACCAACTTCTTCTGAAATCACTACGCCGCCAGTTAAGACTGCGATGTCTTCTAACATGGCTTTACGACGATCGCCAAAACCAGGTGCTTTAACAGCCGCGACTTTAACGATACCGCGAATAGTGTTGACCACTAAAGTTGCTAAGGCTTCGCCTTCAACGTCTTCTGCAACGATTAATAATGGACGACCTGATTTTGCTACGCCTTCTAAGATAGGCAGCATATCGCGGATGTTAGAGATTTTTTTGTCGTAGATTAGAATCATCGGATCATCTAATTCAACGCTCATGTTTTCTTGTTTGTTGATGAAGTACGGTGACAAATAGCCACGGTCAAACTGCATCCCTTCCACTACGTCTAAAGAATTTTCTAAGCCTGTACCTTCTTCAACGGTAATAACGCCTTCTTTGCCGACTTTTTCCATTGCTTCAGCAATGATGCTACCAACCGCTTCATCAGAGTTAGCTGAAATCGCACCAACTTGGGCAATGGCTTTGCTGTCTGCA
This sequence comes from Methylococcales bacterium, assembly GCA_026398895.1. Classification (GTDB taxonomy): domain Bacteria; phylum Pseudomonadota; class Gammaproteobacteria; order Methylococcales; family Methylomonadaceae; genus UBA4132. The sequence goes on along the minus strand of JAPLRZ010000031.1, from coordinate 25,346 downwards.
CACGGTGCAGCAGCTGCAACGATGGCTTCAACTGCTTTAATAACGGCTAAATCAATACCGCGTTTTAAGTCCATTGGGTTCATACCAGCGGCAACAGCTTTTAAGCCTTCGTTGACGATAGATTGAGCTAAAACAGTTGCAGTGGTTGTACCATCACCCGCCACGTCAGACGTGTGCGAAGCAACTTCTTTAACCATTTGTGCGCCCATGTTCTCGAATTTGTCTTTTAATTCGATTTCTTTCGCAACAGATACACCGTCTTTAGTGATTGTTGGTGCGCCAAAGCTTTTGTCTAAAATCGCGTTGCGACCTTTTGGACCTAAGGTGACTTTTACTGCGTTTGCTAAGATGTTTACACCACGCGCCATACGGACTCGTGCGTCATCACCAAATAATACGTCTTTTGCTGCCATTTTTTAATTCCTAATTCTTTAAGTTTGTGTGATTAAGTCTCTTGGAGTGCAAGCTCTGCTTGCGTGTCAGGCAAAGCCTGACCTCCAGATTTAGCCTAAAACGCCCATGATGTCTTCTTCACGCATAACGATAAGGTCATCACCGTCAACTTTCACTTCGTTACCTGCGTATTTACCGAACAATACTTTGTCGCCGACTTTTACATCAACAGGGCGAACTGTACCGTTGTCTAAGGCTTTACCTGTACCCACTGCTAACACGATGCCTTGGCTTGGTTTTTCTGCCGCAGAACCAGGAAGAACGATACCGCCAGCGGTTTTAGTTTCTTCTTCAAGACGTTTAACAATTACGCGGTCATGTAACGGACGTATATTCATTTATAGCTCCTAAGATTTAGTTAAATTACAGATTGGGTCAATTCTAGCACTCTCTAGCAGAGAGTGCTAGATTAATCAGCTTTTGCACTCTGTTACGTTCTTTGGCATTATCACAGCATCACCTCACTCAAAAAATATGACTTATGAATGACAACCAACTACTGAGATACAGCCGTCAAATCATGTTGCCGCAAATAGACATAGCAGGACAACAAAAACTCCTTAGCGCTAAGGTGTTAATTGTTGGCGCAGGTGGACTGGGTTCACCTGCGGCTATTTATCTGGCGGCAGCGGGTGTGGGCAACATCACAATTTACGATAATGACACCGTGGACTTATCCAATTTACAGAGACAGATTGCTCACTACACCGCCGATGTTGGGACAGGAAAAGCAATTTCAACCCATGAAACGCTGAAAAAATTAAATTCCGATGTCGAAGTTCACGCCGTGCAGCAACGCTTGGAAGGTGACATATTGAACGAAGCGGTGAAGAATGCTGATGTGGTGTTGGATTGTAGTGATAATTTTAAGACCCGTTTTGCGATTAATCAGGCGTGTGTAGCACGACAAACTCCATTGGTTTCAGGCGCGGCAATTCGCTTTGAAGGTCAGGTGTCGGTGTTTACAGCGGGGCAGAATAATAGCCCTTGTTACAACTGTTTATATTCCAGTGATGGCGAAGAATTACAGAATTGTGCGACTAATGGTGTGATTGCGCCGATTACAGGAATTATCGGGAGTATTCAAGCAATGGAAGCAATGAAGCTAATCATGGGAATCGGTGAAACGTTGACGGGGCGGTTATTGTTGATTGATGGCTTAACGATGGAAATAAATACCATGCGTTTGCGCAAAAATGCGAAGTGTCCAACGTGTGGAGACCTTTCAGGTTTTTAAAACCTGAAAGGTCTTTTTAAAGCGGTTATTTTTTACCTAATTTACTTTTTACAAAATGAATAGCCGTTTCAGCTAAATCATTAACCAATGAGGGACTGTCGCCATGTGGCTCAGTCTCACCAAAGGGTTGACCATTTTTTTGTGTGTATTTGTGAATAAAATAGGCTAACGGTGCAAACGCAGCAGTCGCAATAATTAACATGATGACTAACAGTTCAATAATTCCACCCATGATGTCTCCTCGGATTTTATATTAATAGCATTATTATGTTTAGGTGAAGCAGGATAATACACGCTTTCGACAAGAAAAACATCAATACTGTACCTAAAATGACTCACTCTTAGTTTGAAATTACGACTTTATATTTATTTGTCATGCACAGAGAAAAAATGAAAACCTGAGCAATTAAGGTACAATGAAGAGCGATTTCAAACAACTCAGGAGGTTTTTATGAAACAAGTAATGATAGTGGCTTTAGGCATTGTTGCTTTAGCTAGTTTGACAGGTGTTTCCTATGCGGAGGACACAGCTCCAGTTGTCCAAGCAGAAAAACCACAGGTAGTAGCCCCTAAAAAAAGCAAACATATAAAAAAACAACCAGCGGCAGCTTCTCAAACAGACAAGCAAGCAGTAGACAAACCAAAAACTGACGCGCCTAAAATAGGTAGCGAAACAGACGCAGCACAAGGACGTGGTTTACCTAAAGCTTTTTCAAATTCAGAAGGGCAATAAATTAGTTTTTTAAAACTAATTTAAGTCAGGAAAAAGGCGGTCTTTGTAAGATCGCCTTTTTTATGTCTACTGGTTTTTTACCGCACTACTTTCACAGTATTTTTGTACATCTTTTTTATTGGTGGTGTTATCCAGTTGTAATGCCAATTCAAGATGGGTATTCGCTTCTTCACATCGTCGTAATATCGCTAATACTTCGGCAAGATGCTGTTGGGCTTCGCTATTTTCGACATTATAATCGACAGCCGTTTGGTAATTGAGTAATGCCTTACTGTAATCTTTTTGCATAAAATACACGCTACCCAATGTGTCATAAATATTATCGTCTTTGGGTTTTATTTTGATTGCCAGCTCACAATTATTAATAGCTTCTTGATATTTACTTTCTTGTCCTAATGAATAACATAAACCATTATAAGCTTTAAAGTTTCCCTCGTTATACGGTAGTTCAATAATCTTGTTAAACTGTATAATTGCTTGCTGATAGTTTTTTTTTCCTAAAAAAATTAAACCTAAATTATAATAAGCATTGGCATAATTAGGATTAGCTGCAATTGCCTTTTTATAACTTTCTATTGCCGCTTTGGTATCGCCTTTGTCGGCTAATACCAAGGCTAAATCGTTATAAGCTAAATAATTTGTGTCATCACGGTCAATAACCTTCTGATAGTTACTGATAGCGGCATCATAATTTTTATAACCTCGATAATAGGCATAACCTAAACCAATATAAGGACTGCTATTATCTGGATTTATTTTGATAGATTCATTATATTTTTCAATCGCATTTTCGTATTGTTTCTTACGCGCAAGAATATTACCCCATAAATCGAATGCAAAGCTATCATCACGGGTATCTTTGTTTTTTAGAGTTATTTGTACTAAATCGAATGCCTTATCGTAATCTTTTTTACCGTAATAATGTAACGCAAGAAAATACGGTTGAGTATTTTCAACAATATGTTCAGCCGCGACCGCTAGATTTTCATCCAAAGAGCCAATATTTCCCTTTACAACCTTAGTTTCCCCATTAATCCGAATGGTTAATTCAAAATTGTTTGTATCGCCAACCAGATCGCCACTAATGCGTGTTTCTAAGCCGCGCAGTTGGCGAATATATTGAATAAGGGTATTAATCGATAATCCTGTTTCAGGAATATCTACATTTAAGGTATTCGTTAAATCAGAATCGGTCACTTCAATAGGAAATAAGTATTTTTGATTATCAGGTAACAGATTATAGGCTGCTTCACGGTTGGCAGAAACTTGATCCATTAAACGACCCACTAATACCGCTCCAGTGTAACCTTGCTGAACAAAACTATCAGGAACAGCAAAGGGTTCAATAATAACGGCTTCCCGTTGCCATTCATTGCAAAAAATAAAAATAATGCTCCCCAAAACACACACAATAACGAAGTCAATGAGTATTTCTTTGCATAATCGAAATCGCTCTATCCAAAGCATCAACCTATCGCTAACTGTTTCTTTAGGCAATTTTTCAGTAGTGTTTTCCAACTCAATCGTAGTTTCTGGTTTACTAAGCTCTTCCGAATTACTGTTCATAATTTTATATTCAAAGGGTTGTGAAGGATAGCGGGTAAAATATCACACAAAACAGTATAGTTCATTGCCCTTAAGTAAGTAATTAAGTAAGTGAGTATAAGTTTTCAGGTATATGACTGGTAGTCATTTTCAAAAGTAAAAATAACAGATTTAATCCACTACACGAACTGCATCATTTTATTGTGCTTTAGTTATATTGGCGAATCGCAAAAAGCTAAAGCTTTTTGACTCCAGATTTAAGCTACCTCCATACGAGGTAAATGCAAATTCCCCTACCCTAACAAGCTATTTTTTGTCTTTCAGCAAATCGGTCAACATAAAATCATTGCCTCTTGTATAGGCAGCAGGCTCTTGACTCGAACCCAGTATTTTTTTAGAAAAAGCAGGTAAGGTTTTGGCGATATTTTCTGTGATACCGTACGCGGTAATGGATTTATCTGACGCTTTGTTGGCTATTTCTTGGCTAATCAACTTGGTTTGTGCTGGTATCGACTGTGCCGCTGACTTGCACTGTGCCGTTATCGCCATTGCGTTCAATCATGCCTTGCGCACGAATAATCCCCGCTTGATTAATCACGGTATCGATTAATTGCCCTGCGGCTTTGGCGGTTAATACCACCCTGCCTCCCGTCGGCTTGGATCGTGCCTTGATTGCTAACCGTGCCTGTGGCGTTGTCTTGAGTAAAATGCTGAACGCCATTTAAAAAATCCGCATCTTTAATATTGTGAGTGCTGGCGATTAAACCGCCGACATCCACTTGCGCAGTTTTGCCAAACAGCACGCCGTTAGGATTGACTAAATACACTTGTCCGTTAGCGTGCAGTTGTCCTTGAATTTGACTGGCATCTGCACCGACCACGCGATTCAATAACGCGGCTTGAGCATTGGGTTGTTGGATATTAACGGCTTCATTGGGAGCGATGAAAAAACCTTGCCAGTTGATAATCGCCTGTTGGCTAGTTTGGTCGATTTGCATTTGCCCTGCATTAGGGGTGGTGACGGTTGCTTGTCCTGCAATCAGTGCGTCGCCTGTTGGCAATGCCCACGCCGCAGAAGAGCAGAGTAATAAACTTGTCGCTAATGGCGGTGCGCATGACTGCCAGTCCTTTGAAGGATTGGCAATCATTAGTTTTTTACGGCGATTAGAGGAACGTTTGCCTTGTCCTGTGGCTATTTCGTAGACTGCAACCCGCACCCAGTACGGTGTTCCAAATACTGTGATAGATGTGATTCATGATGGCTTTTCCTTGTGTTAGAACGAATTGCATCGTAGGTACGGATTATTTATCCTCACTAAATTAATGACAGCCTGTGTCATTAATTTTCCTTTATATTTTCATGGAATAGCGTGAACATTTACGCTAGTTTTTTAATTTTTACTACCTTTTAAAAGTGCAATATCGGTGGAGTTAGAGCGTTGTGGACAGTGTCTGGAAACGGGAATTTAAAAAAAATCTGCTCAAAAGCTCGATTGCAGGAATTCACATTAATCAAAGTGCTATAATTGCCAGCAGTCTACTGTATTGATAACAACGGGTGCAAATATGGAATTGAACAACCTACAGCAAGAACATCATAGTGATTCAAAAATTAGAATCGCACCGTTAGGATTTGAAGCCGATGTGGTAGAAAAACTAGAAAAAATTTTCCAGCGCGAACGCGCAGAGCAGAAAATGTACACAACAGTCTATCCTTACACTGGCGGCTTTGTTGATATTTTATTAGTCAATTATGACAATCTATCCGCTCTAAGTGAAAAAGACGCTGCACTTAGTCACCATTCTGAAATTCCATTTATCGCCGCAAGCCAAAGTGCGTTGGCGGATGAATCAATTGTTTATCAGCTTCATCCCTATCAGGTACACGGTATTTTACTTGCCGCTAGGTTATTAAATGCTCTTGATAAAGTGACTGTGTCCACCGCTACTTTACCCCCCGAAAGTGACAGCAAAACCGCCGTGACTGACGCTGTAAAAATTACCGATAATACCCCGCCTGTAGAAAATATTGGTGGTTATCGCGCATTAGTCGTAGATGACAGTGCGGCTATACAAAAATCACTGGAATTGAATTTATTGACCCTGAAAAGTATTGGTGAAATCGATTTTGCGGACAGTGGCGAGATGGCTCTTGAAAAACTAGACGCTAAACAATATGACATTATCTTTCTGGATGTGATGATGCCAGGTATTGATGGTTACGAAACCTGTACACAAATACGAAAAAAACCACTCTATAAAAAAACACCGATAATCATGGTGTCTGCGAAATCCTCGCCTCTCGATGAAGTAAAAGGTATTGTCGCAGGATGTACTACTTATTTAACAAAACCTGTTCAAAATGAGGCGTTTCAAAAACTTAGTCATCGTATGATGGATTGGCTGGCGCATAAAAAAGCCTCTTAAATAACGCGCTAAGTCAGTACACAATTAGCTTTTAAACCCAACCCAATAGGAAATAACATGACCATTAAAAAAATATTAATCTGTGACGATGCCCCCGCTGATCTTGCCAATATTAGACATATTTTGCAAGCCACAAACTGCATCTTAATTGAAGCAACAGACGGTGCCGAAGCGTTAAAGAAAGCAAAAGCAGAAAAACCAGATGTAATTTTTCTGGATATAGTCATGCCAGGTATGGATGGATTTGCAACCTGTCGCGCTCTGCATGAAGACCCAGATACCAAACACATCCCCGTGATTTTTGTTAGCTCAAAAAATCAAAAAGCCGATAAAGTATGGGCGCAAATGCAAGGTGCTAAAGATTTAATCGGCAAACCGAGTGATGCTAACGAAATTCTCACTGCGCTTAAAGAACTAGGATTGTAGGACACTATTTAAATCTTTGACTCAAGGTACACACTAATGGACGTACAACATCTCGAAACAGCCGAACAACAAGACACTGATTGGCTATCACCAACGGCAGCGTTAACGCAATTTTTACCATTGGAAACCGAGGTGAGTACCGATAATCTGATCGCTCACACTGAAACTGTGTTCGGTTTTCGTGTGGGAAGCTTGGGGTTTTTAGTGAATAGCGATACTTATTGCGAAGTTATTGAACAGTTAAAAGTCAATCCGTTACCGAATGTTGAGCCTTGGTTTGGAGGTCTACTTAATCTTAGGGGTAATCTTGTCCCTGTTATTGACTTACAATTATTGTTAGGTGAAACCTCCACCATAGATCGTAAAACTCGGCAATTATTTGCTATTGGACAAGGCGATAAAGCAATGGCATTTTGGATTGATGGTCTTCCAGAAGTACAAAGAGCTTTTTCACAACCGCTTAAGCAGTTACCTCCACTTCCAGCTATACTGCAACACTGTGTTTCAAATAGCTATTTGCATGAGGGACAAATTTGGTTCAACGTGCAGTTCGATGAATTATTTAAAACCCTCGGCAACCGAGGGAGTGGGCTATGAACCAACTTGCAAACCCTCAACATGGTCTCTCATCGCACTCCGATTATATAGCCATCATTGAAAACCTCGCCAATCAAGCAAACGAGGCGGGCTATCCTACTCTATATGATGTGAGCCTGATTATTGTGGGCGCACTGCATGAGTTATCGCAAAAAGGCGATACTGTTGCGTTAAACTCTGATCTTCCATCCTTGCTCAACCGCTGGTCAACACTGATTGACGCTTATCAACAAAACGCCCCATCGGCTGTTGATGGAATAATGACTGTTCTGTGTCATCCTGATTTAAACCTACCGTTAGATGAAGATGATTTTTCCGTATTCGCAACACTGCTTACCGAAGAGTTAGCGGCAAACAATATTTCTCAACACCCAGAGACAACGACACTCAATGAGGTTGTTCCTTTACAGGCAGTTGACGCGCCATCATCAGAGTTAGCTAATGAAGCTGAGACAGAAATAGCAGACGAAGACGAAAAACCGCTTTCAGCAATGGCGCAAGAACTGGTCGAATTGCTAGATACTGAGACAAGCTTACTTAATTACCGATTTCTGGCTATTCCTTTTGATGACTCACTCTTAGAAAAAGAGGAGCATTTAGAACTAGCGAGTGAAGAATTAGAACGCTTAATAAATGCCTCAAAAATGGTCGGTTTTGATGGACTTTCTCAAGTCTGCACGCACGTCAACACTAATATTTCGCTATTTTTGCAAGCTACTGACAGCTTTAACATAGAAAAACGGGATTTATTGATAGACTGGATAAGCCACGTTAAAGATTACTTACTTGCCTTTAGCAAAAAAGGAGCAGGCAAACAATTATTAGCACAGATGGCTAATCCAAACTGGGCGCAGCCGATCACTGCCGAAGCCATCGCACTATTACACCCACAAATGCAAGTTACAGGATTCAGTGAAGACACTGCCGCTGAAGAAGTTCACGAAAAACTGGCGACAGATGACGATGTCTCGCTAGCTTTACCTGATGACGTTAATAAAGAATTGCTCGATTTATTATTGCAAGAACTTCCAAGCTATACCCAACAATTTTCCGAAGCAATACAACGCCTACACACAGGGGGTAGCTCAAAGGATATTGATGTCGCGCAACGCATCGCTCACACCATTAAAGGCTCTGGCAATACCGTTGGCATCAAAGGCGTTGCCGTTCTAACTCATCAAATAGAAGATATTTTGATGGCGTGTGCCAAAGCGCATAAACTGCCTGGAGCGGCGTTGATTAATACTCTAATCAATGCCTCTGATTGTTTAGAAGCCATGTGCGAATCGTTACTAGGATTTGGTGAGCCGCCTGCTGATGCGCGAGCAGTCCTGCAAGAAGTATTGGATTGGGCATATCGAATAGCCAAAAACGGTATTGAAGAAGCCAATAGTCAGGATGTCCCCGTCAAACTCGAAGCCGCTGCTAAAAGTTCAACTGACGATTCAGCGGCACAGCCTCAAAAAAACACCAAGACCGAGCAAGCCGAATCAACTCAAGTCGCTATGGTGCGTGTACCGACCGACCAAATTGAAAATTTATTTAGGCTATCAAGTGAAAGCATCATTCTCAATGGTCAAATTTACGAACGTCAACGCCGTTTGAAAAATCAACTTCAAGCAATGGAGTCACAATTTACCCTGTTGCAACAACTAGGTGCAGGCTTAGATCAATTGATTGATCTAAAAGATTTATCAGGTCGATCTTTGGTGACTGCCAGCAAAGAGTTTGATGCCTTGGAAATGGATCAATACAACGAACTCCATACTGCCAGTCGACGCATGGTTGAAGCGGCAGTGGATGCGCGAGAAATTAGCATTGATATGAAAAAAGAACTGGAATACATGAATGAAGTTCTGGAATATCAACAACGCTTAGTGATTAACACCCAAGAAGCGGTTATGCAAACCCGCTTCGTACCTGTAGGTTCTATTATCCTACGTTTACAAAGAGGGCTGAGACAAACCTGCCGCCTGACAGGAAAACAAGGGGAATTGACTTTTTCTGGTGAACGCTTACTCATCGATGGCGACACCCTCAGTGCCTTAGTTGAACCCTTAATGCACTTATTGCGCAATGCTATTGATCACGGTTTAGAAGGTCAGGAAGAACGTATTGCCTTAGGTAAATCGCCTGTGGGACAAATCACTATCGACTTTGACCGCGAAGGTAACAGTATTTTAGTGCGTTGCCGTGACGACGGACGGGGCTTAGATTTTGAAGCCATACGCCAAACGGCAAAAAAACGTGGTGATTTTCAAGCAGGTGATGTTATTAGCGAAGAAGAATTAAAACATTTAATTCTTCGCCCTAATTTTTCTACCCGCAATCAATTAACGCAAACCTCAGGACGTGGTGTAGGAATGGATGTGGTTAACTTCCAAGTTCTGTCCCTAGGTGGTAGCTTATCCTTACAGTCTGTTCGCGGACAAGGCTTAACGGTTGAATTAAAAATACCTTTGCCACTAAGTCGATCACACGCACTAATAGCGTATGCGGCTTCTTACAAAGTCGCCATCTCCAGTAAAGGACTAACTCAGGTTATCTATTCAGGAATAGGTGAGCTGACAACCATCAGCAACGAACAGGTTTTAATCGTAGGTGAGGATATTTATCCTGTGGTTAAGTTAGAAGATTTGCTCCATTTAGTGGATCGTCGTAAGGAAAGACGATCTCATAGTGCAGTTTTGTTAGTCCAGAACGAACATAAAATTACCGCTGTACTGGTTAACACCATCATCGATAGCAGAGAAGTGGTCATTAAGAATTTGGGCTATTACATGAAGAAAATTCATGGTTTCGTGGGGGCTACTATTCTAGGTGATGGTTCTGTCACCCCCGTGCTAGATATTCCTGAATTATTGCGTGCGCCAATCCGTGCTAATGTAACTACACAGACTACTGTGGCAGAAAGAATTGATTCAGGCTCAAATTTACCCAAAATACTGATTGTGGATGACTCGCTCAGCCAACGCCGCGCACTGCAACAAATTTTGACCGATGCAGGTTTCCGTGTCCAAACAGTTCGTGACGGTATCGAAGCGGTAGAATGGTTGGCTAATAGTAAACCAGATATTGTTATCACCGACCTTGAAATGCCTAGAATGAATGGTATCGAACTCGCATCACACATTCGTAGTCATGTAAACATTAGAGATTTACCTATCATTATGGTTACCTCACGGTCTACACAAAAACATCGACAACTGGCAGAAGAAGCGGGGATTGATTTCTATCTCATTAAACCCGTACAAGACGATGATTTGTTAAGCAAAATACAAACATTGCTCGACAGAAAGTCTACTGCGGCAGCGGTCTAATGGAAAATAATCCTGCTCAACTTGTTGATTGGTCTAGCCATTTTATTGCATTGGTTTTTGATGGTCTGTCGTTACTCATTCCGCAAAGTGATGTTTACTCTTTAGAGCCAACAGTTGATATGATCTCAATTACCTCCCATAACGGCAGTGTTGGTCAACTGGAACAAAGCGGTAATGTATGGTCTTTATACGCACTGTCCTCAGAGCTAAACTTACTCAATAGTTGTCCTGAAACTTATCATATCGCCCTTTTGATGAAAAACGTCCAACCTGCATTTGGTTTGCTTTGTGAGCAAGTCGATACTATTGACCGCAACCAAATCAGCATTCATCCAGTGCCAACTGCGATGAAGACTGAAAATTCGCCGCTACTAGCGTTAGCATTATATGGTAACGAAGTTCGTTATATCAGTTCTGCCAGCGCGTTAAGTCACCTTCTTACACAGGGACAAGCCTAATGAAAGTTTCAGCGTGGATTGTTTCGATTACCGACACTGTATTTGCATCCGTAGGCGAGTTTGAGCTTATTCATATTCTTCCCGATAGCCCAAGCTTATACAAAGTGCCAAAAGCACCATGTTATTGCCAGCAAGTATTTATCTGGCAAAACAAAATCATTCCCGTCATGAACCTCGCACTAAGATTTGGTCTTGAGCAAGAATCAGCAACAACTCATCGTTTTATTTGCATTTTTGCTTATCGAGCGCAAAAGACAGGATTACTCGAATACGGCGCACTGTCGTTAAATGCCTCGCCCACTCGAACTGAAGTCAGTGATGAACAAGTTTGCAAATTACCCACTGATTTATCACCGTGGAGGCATTACTTCAGGTCTTGTTTTCAAGAAGCAAACACACAAGCAAGTATTCCAATTTTAAAACTTGAATGCTTGTTTGCGTATCAAGAAGGCGTGTAGGTTAGGGTGAATCTCTCTGAACTTCACAACAAGTCAACAGTTTTGTTGAGTTTCCAACCTCAACCCAACCTAATATAAACTCGTTTAGCTCACCGCTGTGACAACAGGCTATTCGGCAAAATTCATCATTGACAATATGGAACACACTCTATGAAACAAAATATAAGTCTATTTAGCCGAATGCTGCTCTGGCAGAAATTCGCCATTTTGGGCGTGCTTGCCCTCGTGTTAGTAATACTTCCATTCGGTTTTTACATCGCGGTAACAGAAAAGTCGATTAACACGGCGATATTAGAAACCAAAGGGATTCCTCCCGTGCAGAACTTGCTAGAGTTAGTCCGACTGCTACAAAAACATCGGGGATTATCAGCCCGTTTATTAAGTGGTGATACGCAAGCGGCAGCACAACGTGAAGAAACTAAAAATGCAGCCAATCAGTTAGTCAACACACTTATTCCTATGATAGAGGCAATGCCTAATGACAAAATCAAAGACGACTGGAATTTAATTGCTCTACGTTGGCATAAATTACAAGAGCAGGTTGATAAAAAACAAATTACCGTACCCGAAAGTTTTCAAGAACATATCAATGTCATCGAAGACTATCTGTCCTTAAATGACAAAGTGGCGGATCAGTATGGCTTAACGTTAGAATCTGATGCAAAAAACTACTTTATGATTCAAGCGTTCGTGTACGCCAATCCTGCATTGACCGAAACCCTTGGTAAAATGCGGGCGTTGGGTTCTAGCTTATTAGTCGCAAAACAAGCCACACCTGCTGAATTACAACGCTTATCAGGTTTGGTTGACTTGACTAAGGCACAACGGAAAATTGCCCTAGGTTCGTTAGAGAAAGCTTTTGAGCTTGACCCTAGCATTAAGGCAGATCTGGAAGGCTTAACGAAAGATGCCAGTGACAATTACAACACTGCCATCGAGTTGGTTAAAAAAGAAATATTAAATGCCTCTGAACTGACTTACGCACCCAAAGATTACTTCGATTTTTACACCAAAACTATCGATAGTTACTCTGTGCGTAACCAAAAAGGCATGGAAATACTAAACAAATTGTTGAATGATAAAGCCAACAAATTACGGCAAACAGAGCTTTTTATCAGTTTTGGTCTATTGGCATTAATTTTAATCGGCTCGGCATTCACTTTTTATATTATTCGCAGTATTACCAATCCACTCGCTCGATTAGTGGACGTTATGCAAAAACTAGCAATGGGCGACAATACCATCCGTGTTAATCCTGAAACTTTTGACGAATTGGGTTTAATGGGGCGGCAGTTTGACATGATGGTTGATCAACGCGAGTTAGTCAGTGCCAATATTCAAAGAGAAAATGAAACCTTAAACGCCTCGATTATTAACTTACTGCAAGCGGTGGCAAAACTATCGCAAAAAGACCTTACCGTAAAAGTACCTGTTTCTGAAGACATAACGGGTCTGATTGCCGACGCGTTAAATTTGCTTGCTGATGAAACCTCCAAAGTTTTGAACAAAGTTGTGCAATTGGCGGGTAGCGTTGCGCAAGTATCTCAAAGCGTGAAAACGCAATCAGATAACGTTATTCAAGTGGCATTAGAAGAAAAGCGCGAGGTAGAACAATCTAACGCTGAGCTTAACAACGCCTCTGAAGCAATGTTAGGAGTAGCGCAACTTGCGGTTTCTTGTAACGAAGCGGCAGAAAAAGCCATTAAAAATACCGACAAAGCACAAGAGACCGTACTGGACACCGTACAAGGTATCACCATCATTCGTGACACCATCCGCGAAACTGAAAAACGTATTAAACGACTCGGTGAACGTTCACAAGAAATTGGCGGCGTTGTAAATTTAATTAACAACATCGCTGAACGTACCCACATTCTCGCCTTAAACGCTTCCATGCACGCTGCATCAGCGGGTGAAGCAGGTCGTGGTTTTGCGGTGGTTGCCAACGAAGTGCAACGACTTGCGGAAAACTCGCGTGAAGCGACTTCAAAAATCGCGGCACTGGTTAATAACATTCAGGTGGAAACCGCCGATACTGTTATCACCATGAACGAAGCGATTGGGCTGGTTATCAAAGGGACGGATCTTGCCCAACAAGCGGGTGATGAAATGCGAGTAACGCGTGAAACAACAGCTACATTGGTACAATTGGTAAAACGTATTGCCGAAGACTCAAACGCTCAAGTATTAACCACGCAACGCTTACAAGAACGTGCGTTGCAAATTACCAAAAGTACCGAAGAAACCTTTGACCAGTTACAAGAACAAGGACTGCAAACCGAACAGTTAGTAGGGCTATCTAATGATTTGGTGCAATCGGTTAGCGTATTCACCCTGCCTAAACAAAGCGTCGCTGCTTAAAAACTATTCCAATTAGCTGGGCATTTACTTACCCAGCGTTACACGATAGTGGGTAAAATCTGTTGTTTTTACTTTTGGGCATGACTGTCAGTCCTTTAAGGACTGGCAGTCATTAATATCGCTATAACAGGTTTCACCCCACGACCAAGCTGATTTTCTCCACTCTATACCATCACTCACTAGGCATTATTAATGAATAACCCGCAATACACGCAAGAACAAGCACAATTACTTTATGACGTATTAGTTCATCATAATGCGTCTACACTCGCACCTACTTTTGACCAAGTGGCAAGCAAGCAATTGAATGACGCATTAAGTACCCTCAGAATGGAGCTGTCATTATTTATCGCAGACGGCTATCAAGGCGATGGACAAGAAGACAGCTACGATGATGATAAACACTCACAAGAATGGCTGGATATGCACTAAACGAGGCGTGACGTGTTATTTTCGCAACTTAAAGACAAAGCCGCGCATTTATTGCGTGGCGAAAGTGCAGAACAGCAAGCCTACCAATTTCTGCTTAAAAAAGGACTTAAACTGGTAACGCGTAATTTTCGTTGTAAACAAGGCGAACTTGATTTAATCATGACCGATGAGCAAACGTTGGTGATTATTGAAGTGCGTTTTCGGCAAACAGATAAATATGGCAGTGCAGCAGAGAGCGTCACGCGGGCTAAACAATCGCGTATAATAGCGGCAACACAGGTTTATTTATCCAGCCAAAAGATCAATAAACCGATACGTTTTGATGTGGTTGCTCTGTCTGGCAACGGCAACCTAGACTGGATAAAAAATGCCTTTTAACCCGCTAATCAACCCACTATGAGCCTACAAGACCGACTCATTAATCATTTCACCGATCATCTGCAAACCCATCAAGAGACCATGATTAGCTTGTGTGAGCTGATTGAATATGCCGCACAAGGGCTGGTTTCAGTGTTGCTGAACGATAAAAAAATTCTCTGTTGTGGCAATGGACGCTCAGCAAGTTGTGTGCAGTTATTTTCATCATCCATGCTCAATCAATTTGAACGTGACCGCCCTGCCCTGCCTGTTATTCCATTAACAACCGATATGGCAACTGTTACAGGCATTGCCAATGATTATGCCTTTGATGAGGTCTATGCAAAACAGCTACGCGCGTTAGGCAACAGTGGTGATTTATTACTGGTTTATAGCGAAAATGGCGCGAGTGCCAGTATTACCAAAGCCATTAGTGCTGCACATGATAAAGGCTTAACGGTTATTGTCTTGTCAGGTCGTAAGGGTATTGCACTGAATCCCTTACTAAAAGAAACTGACATAGAAATTTGTATTCCCTCTCAATCAATAGCACGAATACATGAAGTTCATGTTTTGATTACTCACTGTTTGTGTGATCTAATCGATCATCAATTATTTGGAGCTTAAACAATGCGCCGATTTTTATGGCTAGTATTAATACATAGTTTTTTGCTGGGTGGGTGCGCAACGCCTATTTCTCAGGATGAAATTCAACAAGCGGCAAAATATGATCGCCGTTCTCTGGATGAAATTGCCAGTGATAAAGACATAGAACAATCTGCTCTCGAAGAGTTATATAGCGACAAAGACTTAACGGCTCAAAGTTATATTACGGTCACCGCTTATAATGGCGCGGTATTAATGACAGGCGAAGTCGCTAATGAAGCTCTTAAAAACAAAGCTCTCGATATTGTGCGCATTATTCGTCACGTTAAAATGGTGCGTGATAATTTAACCATCGCGCCGCCGAGTGATGCCGTGTCACGCGACGATGATGCCCAGCTAAATCAACGGGTCAAAACCGCACTCACCCAAATTTACACGCTACCCGATTTTAATTCAGCCATGATTAAAGTGGTCACTGAAAATAGCGTGGTTTATCTCATGGGACGAGTATCCAAAGAAGAAGGCAAGGTAGTGGTGAATGTCACGCGCTTACAAGCAGGAGTTAAACAAATTGTTACCGTCTTTGAATACCTTGACTAAATTACCCAGCGATTTTTTAGCCTTGCTTAGCGAGGCGTTTACTAAGCAAACCCTACTCACTGCGCCTGAAGAATGCTGGGCGTATGGCTATGATAACAGCCGTTTGCATCGCTTACCCCAAGCGGTGATTTTTCCAACTACCCACGAGCAAGTGGTCAGTGCGGTGCAAGCCTGTCATCAATTTAGCATCGCGCTAACGGTCAGAGGACGTGGCACAGGCACAACAGGCGCGACTGTGCCATTGCACAACGGCGTAGTGATGTCGATGGAACGCATGACCAAAGTGCTGGAATTTTCGCCTGATAATCGCTACATCACGGTACAAACGGGCATTACTAATCAACAAGTCCAAGACTTGGTGAAAGAAAAAGGTTTCTTTTGGCCACCCGATCCCACCAGCGCGGCGTTTTGCAGTATCGGCGGCAATTTAGCCTATAACTCCGCTGGCCCTAAGGCGGTTAAATACGGTACGCCGCGTGAAAACACCCTAGGTTTACGCGCCGTCACAGGTGAAGGCAAGGAAATTCGCGTTGGCGTATTTACCAGCAAAGGCGTAGTCGGTTATGACTTAACGCGCTTAATCATCGGTTCAGAAGGCACGTTAGCCATTATTACCGAAGCGACGCTAAAACTAATGCCACTACCCGAAGCCAAGAAAACTCTCAGAGCCATTTACAACACGGTAGCCAATGCTGCTAAAGCCGTATCTGCCATCATGGCGCAAGCTGTGATTCCCTGTGCCTTAGAATTTATTGATGGTAATGCTATCAATATGATTCGAGACTACACCGAAACTGATTTGCCCGAAAATGCAGGGGCAATGCTCATGATAGAAGTCGATGGACAACTCGAAGGCTTGGAGTTCGCCGCTGAAAAAGTGATTGCAGCCGCAAGCAACGCAGGTTTGATGGACATAAGATTGGCACAAACCGAAGCCGAAGTTGCCGCCTTATGGCAAACCCGCAAAGCTCTATCACCTGCACTGCGCAAAGTCGCACCGAAAAAAATCAATGAAGATGTGGTCGTGCCAGTCACCGAAATGCCCGCTTTAATTGCAGGACTAGACGCGCTATCAAAAAAATACCAACTACCTATCGTTAATTTTGGTCATGCAGGTAATGGCAATATTCACGTTAATTTACTGCTAGACCCCGATGAACTTGAACAAAGCAAAAAAGCCCACGCCTGTTTGGATGAGATTTTTTCCTTAGTGCTAACGCTAAACGGTACGCTGTCAGGTGAACATGGCGTTGGCATAGAAAAACGTGATTTTGTTGACCGTGAACTCGATGCCAATTCCATCGCCCTGATGCGAGCCATTAAACGCCAATTTGACCCGCGTGGTATTTTGAATCCCGATAAAATGTTACCGTTGCTTTAATCATGATTAACAAAAATCAATTTATCGGTTTCAAAGCCTAAGGAAGCGGCTTTGGCAATTAGGGATTTCTTTATTTCATCTTTAATCTTCGGCTCTCTAGCTAATAACCAAAAATACGATTTATCAGGGCCTGAAATCAGCGCGTATTGATAATTTTCGTGATCTAATTCAAACACAATATAAGAGCCATAAAAAGGGCCAAAGAATGATACTTTTAAATAACCTTCGTTGGCTTCATTGACAAAATACGCCTTACCTTCGGCTTCTTTCCAAACATTTTCGCTGGGTAAATAGCCGCGATTAATTACTTTTAAACCGCCATCTTCTCGCACACTGTATTCAGCGGTGATGTGGGTTAAATCCCGTTCAAATGAGTTATCGAGTCGGGCAATTTCGTACCATTTACCAAGATATTTTTCTGCTTTGAAATTAGCCACAGGGCGTACACTGTCAGGTATGCCCACGCAGCCAACTAACAACAGAATCAGCATTATTAATAATTTGTTCATGTTTTTCTAAGCTCCTAGGAATAATAAAGTTTCGTTTGTTAGGGAGTATAGAGCTAACGCACGATAAAATGATAGCGTTCGTGGTGAGTCCTTCGGCGGCTTCGCTCAGGAGAGCCTTGTCGAACCACATTGACACTTCGACTGTTCGACAAGCTCACAGCTCAGTGCGAACGGTTTTGTAATCATCTTATTGGCTACTAACTATAATAACCAGCCTGTAGGCGTAAACAACTATAGATAGCGTAACTATTTGCTTGGCTTTAAATGCTTAAAACAGCTTGTTAGTGAAAATTATGACACTGTCATACGCTTGTCATATAAAATTAATATGCTTGAATCTATCACCACTTGAAAATTTCACACATTGAGAATTGATTAATGAAACTATCTTTAAAAACAAAATCACTATTGGCTGCCTTAGGCTTAACAGCTACCTTGCTGAGCGGTACTGCGGTTGCGGTACAAAAAGTTGATGCAGGCGTTCCTACTTATGCAAAAGCCAGCGGTATTTCAGGTAATTTGTCTAGCGTTGGTTCTGATACCTTGGCAAACTTAATGACCATGTGGGCAGAAGAATTTAACCGTGAATACCCTAACGTCAATATTCAAATTCAAGCCGCTGGTTCTTCTACCGCGCCGCCTGCATTGACTGAAGGTACTGCAAACTTAGGTCCAATGAGTCGTGAAATGAAAGACGACGAGTTGGCTGCGTTTGAAGACAAGTACGGTTACAAACCCACCGCTGTGCCTGTTGCTATCGACGCATTGGCAGTAATGGTCAACAAAGACAACCCCATCAAAGGCTTAACCATTCCACAAGTTGATGCTATTTTCTCATCAACCCGCAAATGTGGTCATGAAGCCAGCATTGAAAACTGGGGCGATGCAGGTGTTGCTGCATGGGGTTCAAAAAGTATTCAGCTGTATGGTCGTAACTCAGTGTCAGGTACTTACGGTTATTTTAAAGAAAACGCCTTATGTAAAGGCGATTTCAAAAGTAACGTAAACGAGCAACCTGGTTCTGCATCAGTAGTACAATCAGTCACTTCATCAGTGAATGGCGTAGGCTACTCAGGCATGGGCTACACGACATCAGGCGTTAAAATGGTGGCATTAGCTAAAAAAGCAGGCGACGCATTTATTGACGCAACTCCTGAAAACGCGTTGAGCGGTAAATACCCGTTAACTCGTTATTTGTATGTTTATGTGAACAAAAAACCTAATACCCCGTTAGCTCCATTAGATTATGAATTTATCAAAATGGTGTTATCGCAAACAGGTCAACAAGTTGTTATCAAAGACGGTTATATTCCACTGCCTGCTAAAGTAGTTGAAAAAGCATTAACTGAATTGAAATAAGTAAGAATACCCCCCATTAAAACGACGGCTGGGATTTGTTAAAACGAATTTCAGCCGTTTTTTTTGCTTTTTTGTTATATTATTGTCACACTAAAATCCTATAATTTCACTATGTCTGAAATTAATCCACTTCATAAAAACCGCTCTCAGTTATGGAAAAATCCGCTAATAATTATTACCAACGCTGGCGATTAGCCAAAGATTCACTGGCGCGTGTCGGTGTAATCGCAGGAGGTCTCAGTGTGATTGTTGCACTGGTACTTATTTTCTTTTATTTACTTTATGTCGTCATTCCGCTGTTTAAATCAGCCACCGCAGAAGCAACCAGCAGCTATGCGTTGCCCGAACAAACACAGGGCAAAACGGTATTGCTGGATGTCGAAGAACAAAATGAAGTTGCCGTGCGCTTTACAGACAGCGGGCAAGCGGTATTTTTTGACGCAGCAACGGGTAAAACGATTTTAAATGAAGCCATTAAAATCCCCGCTGGTTCAAAGATTGTCAGTTTTGCTCAAGGCAGTCCTATCAGCGAAGGCGCGGTTATTTATGGCTTATCCAATGGACAAGCGGTTATTGTTAAACATCAATATAAAATCACTTATCCTGATAATAAACGCTTAATTATCCCGTCATTAAAATATCCATTGGGCGAAGACGCGTTAGTTATTAATGACAAAGGCGCGGCATTAGAAAAGATTGCCGTTAAAGTCGGTGATAAGTCCAGCACCATTGTGGTTAAAACGGCTGATAAAATTCGCTTAGTTCATATTGAAAAAGAAACTAATTTATTTAGCGATGAAATTAAGCTCAACCGTACTGAAACCCTGTTAGAAGTGCAAGCGAGCAACATTATCGATATTCGTATTGATAAAGAAGAACGCAATTTGTATTTGCTCAGTAATGATGGTCACTTAAGTTTTTTTGATATTAGTGACAAAACCAAACCGACACTTAGACAAAATATTAATGTCGTTGCTGATGGCGCGAAAATTACTGCCAGCACTTTTTTAAATGGTGATAGCTCTTTAGTTATCGGTGATTCCAGCGGTCTAGTTTCACAATGGTCGATGGTAAGAGACGAGTCAAAACGTCCTGCCATGCAAAGAATTCGAGTCTTTAAAGTCTCTGAAAAAGCCATTGCTGCGATCAATCCAGAACCACGTCGTAAAGGCTTTGCCGCCATTGATGTCGATGGCATGATGGGAATTTATCACACCACTTCCGAGCGTGAAGTGCTTAGAGAGCAGGTTACTAACAGCTTGCCACTCAGTGCGGCTTTATCGCCAAGAGCAACCGCATTATTGGTTGAAGCCAGTGACAAGAAAATATATTTTTGGAAAATAGATAATAAACATCCTGAAATATCGATTAAATCACTGTGGCAAGAAGTCTGGTATGAAGGCTATCCAAAACCAGATTATATTTGGCAATCATCAGCATCTAACAGTGATTTTGAGCCTAAATACAGCTTAACACCGTTAGTATTTGGTACGCTAAAAGCCGCATTTTATGCCATGTTGGTTGCCGTACCGTTATCATTGATGGGAGCTATTTATAGCGCGTATTTCATGACTGCTTCCATGCGTCAATACGTCAAACCCACCATTGAATTAATGGGCGCGTTGCCAACTGTTATTTTAGGTTTTCTTGCAGGGCTGTGGTTAGCACCGACCTTAGAAGAAAACTTATCAGGTTTCTTTCTGATGTTTGCGTTGCTGCCTGTAGGCGTGATGGCGTTTGCATACCTTTGGCACAATTTACCCAAACAGATTTTAGAAAAAATTCCCGAAGGTTGGGAAGCGGCAATACTCATTCCCGTCATTTTAATAATTGGTTGGTTTGCGTTTGCTATCAGTGTACCGCTGGAAACCCTGTTGTTTCATGGCACATTGCGTGACTGGTTTAAAAATGAATGGGGTATTGGTTACGATCAACGTAACGCGCTAGTCGTCGGTATTGCAATGGGCTTTGCGGTAATTCCCACTATTTTCTCCATTACTGAAGATGCTATTTTTAGTGTCCCCAAGCATTTAACCGTTGGCTCATTAGCGTTAGGAGCAACCACTTGGCAAACAATGACCCGTGTGGTGTTATTAACTGCCAGCCCTGGTATTTTCTCTGCGGTAATGATTGGATTAGGTCGAGCCGTGGGTGAAACCATGATTGTACTGATGGCAACAGGCAACACCCCTGTGATGGACTTAAGTGTTTTTCAGGGCTTGCGTACGCTAGCCGCTAACATTGCGGTGGAAATGCCTGAATCACAAGTCGATAGCAGTCATTATCGGGTGTTGTTTTTAGCAGCGTTAGTATTGTTCTTATTCACCTTTGTTTTTAACACGTTAGCGGAAGTTATTCGCCAACGTCTACGCGAAAAATACAGTTCATTATGATGTTTCAATCCACACCCAACCTCATCCGCAAGGTGAAACCCACCGACGGATAGAGATCGGTGGATTGTCCCTCCCCGTGAACGTGGAGGTTACGACAGAGGATAACAATACTTGTGTATCGTTGTCTTGTTAAAATCCCCCAGAAGGGGAAGATTTCAAACCAGTGAGAGTTTTTAATGAAATTATGGTTTAAAAGTGGATCGCCTTGGATATGGCTGAATGCAGCGGCAGTCAGTACCTGTTTGATTATGGTTATCGCGGTACTGGGCTTAGTGTTGGTACGCGGAATGGGCAATTTTTGGCCTGCTCAAGTCACGCAATTTTCTTATCAAGAAGAAGATAAGCCGATCAGCACCATTATTGGTGAAAAAGTTGATACCAGTATCACGCCTGCCATTATGGCAAAGTCTACTGGGCATAAAATGGCGGATAACGAAGATACGCTAGTGCAGTATCTGGTAAAAACGGGCAACCGTGATGTCACAGGTGCGGATTTTCGCTGGATAGAAGCGCGTAAAGTACATGAACAAAGTGATCCTGAGTCACTGATTGTGATAGAACGGCGCGAATGGGGTAATTTTTACGGTCAACTGTTTGAAATCAAAGAAAACGGTAAAACCGTGGCAACTGGCGACCAAGCGATGCCTGAATTGCAAACTAGACTCGCCGCTACCTTGGTAGTCGTTAAAAAAATTGCCCAAATCGAAAAAAAGGAAATCGGGGCGATTAACTACGGCTTAGAGCGATTACGCTTGAAGCAGAAAAAATTGCAATTACAAAACTTATGGAATAGCGACACAGAAAAACAATTTGCCGATGACAAAGCTGATTTCGATGCCGAATATCAAAGTCATCAAGCTGAACTAGCCAGTTTGTACAAAGAAATTAGACGTGATACGCTGATTGCTAAAACAGAATCAGGCACGGAAATTAAAATCCCCTTGGCTAAAATTGTTAAAGTGTATCAACCGAATCAAATGAGTGTTTTTGGAAAACTCAGCTTTTTTGGTCACAAAGTCATTGAGTTTTTAACCGAAGACCCGCGTGAAGCCAATACCGAAGGCGGTATTTTCCCCGCTATTTTTGGTACCGTGATGATGGTTATCATCATGGCAATTATCGTGACTCCGTTTGGTGTGATTGCAGCGGTGTACTTGCGTGAATATGCGAAACAAGGTTTCACCACCCAATTAATCCGCATTGCAGTCAACAATTTGGCGGGTGTACCCTCGATTGTTTACGGCGTATTTGGTTTGGGATTCTTTGTTTACATTTTAGGTGGTAACATTGACGCTCTATTTTATCCCGAAGCCGCCCCTGCCCCTGTTTACGGTACACCTGGCTTATTGTGGGCTTCTCTCACACTGGCATTATTAACTCTGCCCGTAGTCATTGTCTCTACCGAAGAAGGCTTAGCGCGTATTCCAAAATCAATACGCGAAGGCAGCTTGGCATTAGGGGCGACTAAAATAGAAACTCTGTGGCGTACCGTATTACCAATGGCAAGTCCTGCCATGATGACAGGCTTAATTTTAGCTGTTGCGCGGGCGGCAGGTGAAGTCGCGCCGTTGATGTTAGTGGGTGTCGTTAAACTCGCGCCTACTTTGCCACTCGATGGCAATTTCCCCTTTTTGCATTTAGACAGAAAATTTATGCACTTAGGTTTTCATATTTACGATGTCGGTTTTCAAAGCCCCAATGTTGAAGCGGCAAGACCATTGGTCTATGCCACTGCATTATTATTGGTGATTGTGATTGTGGTACTGAATTTAACAGCCATTATCATCAGAAATCGTCTACGCGAAAAATACCGAGCATTAGAAGGTTAATTATGACAGCACAACAAACCCGTTCACATTCCATCGATATGAGTTCTATTCTACGCGGACAACAACAATCAACCGCCCCGAATGAAACCTGTATTAAAGTTGAAAACCTAAATCTTTTTTATGGCAAAAAACAGGCATTACATAATGTAAGCTTAGATATGTACCGCAAAAAAGTCACCGCCTATATCGGGCCCAGTGGCTGTGGTAAATCCACATTATTGCGTTGTATCAACCGCATGAATGATTTAGTCGATCACGTCACTATCGAAGGGCAAATTTTACTGGATGGTGAAAATATCTATGATAAATCCGTTAAGGTAGCGGAATTACGCAGACGCGTTGGCATGGTATTTCAAAAGCCTAATCCATTTCCTAAGACAATTTTTGAAAATGTCACTTACGGGCTGAGAATTCAAGGCGTTAATGACAAACGTATCTTAGAAGAAACCGTCGAAAACTCGCTACGCGGTGCGGCATTATGGGACGAAGTCAAAGACCGTTTACAAGATAACGCCTTAGGTTTATCAGGTGGTCAACAACAACGCTTAGTGATAGCCAGAGCCATTGCTATCGAACCCGAAGTATTGTTATTAGATGAACCCGCTTCCGCCTTAGATCCTATCTCAACGCTAAAAATTGAAGAATTAATTAACGAGCTAAAAGAAAAATACACGATAGTCATCGTTACCCACAATATGCAGCAAGCAGCGCGAGTCTCTGATTACACCGCGTTTATGTATATGGGTGAACTGGTGGAGATTGGTACAACCAGCGAGTTATTTACCAATCCCACCAAAAAACAAACAGAAGACTATATTACAGGTCGTTACGGTTAATTAAGGAGCAGAAACAGTGGATAACAGCAAAATAGGGCATCATATCTCTGAGCAATTCAACAAAGAATTGGAAGATATACGCAATAAAGTCTTAACAATGGGCGGCTTAGTTGAGCAGCAAATAGAGTTGGCAATCCAAGCGTTTACTACAGGTGATGCAGAACTCGCTGAATTGGTTATTAAACAAGATAATCAAGTTGACGCGCTAGAAATGGCAATTGATTTAGAATGTACGCAAATTTTAGCCCTACGCCAACCAACGGCATTTGACCTACGCTTATTATTGACCGTTATTAAGATTATTAATGAATTGGAAATTATTGGTGATTTAGCAGAACGCATTGCCAAAATAGCGATTCAACTCTCTGACGGCGAAAGCAAAAAAGACCAATATCACGAATTGCAACACATGACTGATTTGGTTAAAGATATGCTGCACGGTGCGTTAGATGCGTTTGCCAGAATGACTATTGAAGATATTGCCCTGATTACAAGACGTGATGAAAATGTCGATAGAGAATACGACAGCATCCTTCGCCAGTTGATTACTCACATGATGGAAGATCCCAGACACATTACTCGCACACTCAATGTGATGTGGACAGTACGCGCAATTGAGCGTATTGGCGACCACGCTTGTTATATCTGCGAACATTTGGTTTTTATGATTAAAGGTGAAGCCGTGCGCCATTTAACTCAGGCTGAACTGGAAGAAAAGTTAAATGGCAAACCACTATAAACGCACATAAGTTTTTAGCAAAAAGTACAGTAAGTAGGTGAGCATATTTCTTTTAACATTCACGGTGGAGTCCAATAGCTTTAGCTATTGGCGGTAAACAGCTAAAGCTGTTTTACTCCTGCGTTTTTGTTAAAGAAATTTTGAACGACTACTTACAGTGTTTTCAATATAGGTTAGTTACCATATAAAAGAAACTTTATGCCAATAATATACTCTAACTATTAATTTAATAACATTGTTAGGAGATTAAAATGAAACCTTACTCATACGACTTAAGAATTCGAGTTTTT
>JAPLRZ010000002.1 GCA_026398895.1 Methylococcales bacterium | reverse complement strand
TCACTCAATAAAAAACTAATATACATAGGCAACGTACAACGTGCCGTTGGTGGGCGACTTGGTTTCCTTATCACAATCTTGCTATTTTCTTGGTTAGGGGATGTTCGTATTTTATAGCATCTGTCAATGCGTAACTTCTAAATGATTATTTTTTCGTTCAGCCAGATTAACAGTAAAAAACCACGATGCACCTGTGCTATAAAATCGGCGATAGTTAGTCATGTTATTTTTATCTTAATTCTCTCTATGCAAATGAAATGATGCGCTTCGTACCTCAGCACATCCTACGGCTATCAGCGCATCTTACGAGTTGATTGGGTAAACCCGCATAACGAAAGTCGTTGAGTGGGTAGCTGGTGTTATTGCCGTATTCTAAGCCATAGGGCAGGTAATTGGCATTGCCTGACAGGGTTTGGCTGTTGATGCCTAGGGTGTTATGGACTGAGCCTAGGTGATCTTTGATGCTGTAAGTGCTTTCCTGATTGGCAATCACCGCGTACGTTGGGTACGTTGTAGTTTTGTAGGTTGGGTTGGGTTGGGGTGAGGTACGAACCCCAACAAATACACGAACCACATAAAATGTTGGGGTTCTCAAGCTCACCCCAACGTACGCGGTCACATCAAGCGGAGCTTGAAAAGTAGGCATTCCCAAACAGAGCTTGGGAACGAGAAAAAAACGGCAACCAAGCTCAAGCGTTGGCAATGTTGCGTTGTCTTGCTATCAATATCCTTCGCTGGTCAGGTGTAAAAAACTTTCAAGAAAAAATCGAGGAATTTGTTGATAACCCGAAAAAATTGATTTTAACGCTTAAGCAAGTTAATTTTTTATGAGAAAGCCGTGGGTTGGCGATAAGCCAACCCAACAAAAATGAGGTGTGAAAGGGTGTAGTGTTGGTAGCAATTCGGGTTAATGTTGGGTTGCCAAAAAGCGGCAACCCAACCTACGCCGCTATCGCGACTCACAGCGCGTAGGATGGGTAGAACACAGTGAAACCCATCGTTTACACAGGTTTGTGATGGGTTTCGCAAGCTCTACCCATCCTACGCGCTGGCAGTTATTAATCTCGCTATAACAGGCTTCACCCACTACCGTTACGTTTTTCAAGACGGTGGGCTATAAGATACCTTAATCGACTTAGTCGGTGTCACTGCTAGCAACATCAACACATCAGGCTTAGCCATCAATTCAATATGGATTGCTTAAATCCTTACTCCCTGTAAAATTGCCAGACAGCAAGCCTTATGGTTTTTTGCTTTTTATTACTCGNNNNCAGAACTTGCCCAAGCTATTTATCATTGCCGTGATTCGTTTAAATCCGCTGCGTTTTTTAGTTTTTTCATTAATATGTTAATGCTGTTTCCTTCCATTTATATGATGCAGGTTTATGATCGTGTCTTGGGTAGTAATAGCGGCGTAGCGGCGTAGGTTGGGTTGGCGATAAGCCAACCCAACAAAAATGAGGTGTGAAAGGGTGTAGTGTTGGTAGCAATTCGGGTTAATGTTGGGTTGCCAAAAAGCGGCAACCCAACCTACGCCGCTTATAGCCGTAGGTCTTGAGAGTCGGTACAACACTTTTCGTCAATCGGTCATTGTTGTCATAAGTAAAATTCCAGTCGAGTACGGTATTGCCACTGACATTACTGGTTTCGTGAATGGCGGTGATGTTGTTTTCCGCGCTGGTGGTATAGTGCAATAGGATGTGCCGATGACAGGAGGCGTATCATTCGCGTCAGTTCACTCGAACGATGCGCTTCGTTCCTCAGCACATCCTATGTAGCGCATTTTATCGTGTTAGTTCTTTTAGCCTTCTTTATAAAGCAAGTAAGGTAAAAATGAACCCGCTATAATGCGGGGTTTTCAACTAACGCGAACAATGCGCTTCGTTCCTCAGCACATCCTACGGTTATCAGCGCATCTTACGAGTTCAGGATAATCGGCAGTAATTATATCAATCCATTCATCATCAACAATTATTGCAAAATGTAACCAGAGATCATTTCTATAAATATCTAAAGAATCATTGTTTAGCCAGTCCATAAACTTTGATTCATGCACAATGTTGATAAAATGACTAAAACCTTGAGGTACGGATTCCAAACTTACTAAACGCTGGCTTTCATTTGTAATTCTTGTTGCAATCGGAAGTTCCTCAAAACGAATAATGATTTTTTTATCAGGATTTCCTTTTTCATAAACATTAATATCAAAGCTTGAACCTAAAAGACCATACGAAAAGCTTTCCAATGACACCCTCAGATGACTTGAAAAGTTTTCACAAAACCAAGGTTCATAAATTTCATTTTTCATAGTTCAGAAACAAGTAAAGTTTTACAGGTGAATGTTTAGGGGCAATATCTGACTTTATCTTTTGACTTTTTTCCATCAGGTCTTTGAATTTCAATTGTTGGTTCTCCATCTGAGCTATTTGGTCTGACAATAATTTTATCTCCGTTTGGTAATTTACCAACTCTAACCCCCTTACCTTTATCTTGCACATCAGTTGCTTCAGAAGAGTCAAAGTCATTATTTGCATCGTCAAATGTACCTGGTTTTTTCCATATCCGTGTTCCAGTGCGACTACTCTCATCAAAAGTTGCATCAGGAACAGGGGGTTCTGGTGCATTTGCTTTATTGAACATATTATCAAAAGCATCAAGAGCATTCTGAATATCTTGAGCATGACAATCTGGACAGCCATACAACCCCAACGGATCAACCAAATTAATCGGATTGCCGCCCACATAACCATAAAGATTAATCCCGCCTGCTTCCGCAATCGGGTCTCTGGATAGCCACCGCCCCAGTGCAGGATCATAAACCCGATAATGGGTTAATAACGCCCCACCACTTGCCATGTAGGGAAACGATTGCATCCCTGCAAATTCAAATTCTGGCTCAAACGTGCCACTGGAGGTTTTAATTTTGCCATTGGGGTAATATCTGAGTAAACTGCCTGTGCTGACATCCAACACATCACGCACTGAACCCAAATGGTCTTTGGCATAATAGGCTTTTAGCCCTGAGGAGACCACGATTTCACCTTCATCAAAATAGCGTCCCGTGACTGTGTCAGTTGCAGAGCGTTTTTGACAAAATAATTGGGGTCAAATAATTGGGGTCAGAGTAAAATAAAAAATAATTGGGGTCAGTGCAATAGGATGTGCCGATGACAGGAGGCGCATCATTCGCGTCAGTTCACTCGAACGATGCGCTTCGTTCCTCAGCACACCCTATATGTAGCGCATCTTATCGCGTTGGATGAATATCCCGTCCAGCCGAGTTAAACGTTGCAACGGGGTAACATACCCCGTCGCGCTTTGTGCGGGTAGTGACGCGTCCTAGTGCGTCATATTGATAGCCGATGTTGTCATTGGCAAAAGAGCCGTCACATCAAGCGGAGCTTGAAAAGTAGGCATTCCCAAACAGAGCTTGGGAACGAGACAATCAGCGCATCTTACGGGTTAGAACAAGCGAAAAAGACCACGGCTGAACAAGCTGCACAGGATAAAAAAGCACGGTATCAAAAAGCATTTAATGATTTTTTGCTATTATCAGAAAATCAGCAAGAAGAATTAAAACAAACGTTCTTTGAAAAATCGGATTCGGTAATAAAAATACAAATTAAAGACTCACAAAGAAAAGGCATTGATATATTTACTTCTCCGCTAGTATCTTCGCCGTTCAAAGTATTTCTAGTTGAAAATGGATTTTAAAAAGTTAATAGTGATAGTCGCCGATATAGCCCATTAATCGTGAAAGATGGGCTTCGTACCTCAACCTCAGCCCATTTTACGAGTTACTCAACAACGTCATGATTTTTTCTTCTCCCAAAAGAACAGACAATGCCAACGCTGTATCACCATCATCGTTTGAAATATCTTTATTAACACCATGATCAAGAAGGAACTTAACGACATTTATATTCCCTTGTTCGACAGCATAATGTAAGGGTGTATATCCATATTCACCCTTACTGTTTATGTCTGCACCAAAACTTAGCAATGTTTCAATATCGTCTAATCTACCAATAATTGCTGCAATATTTATGGGATAATCTCCAAATAAACTTACAGTATTAATATCTATTACCTCTAATCCACTATATTGCGGGTAAGTGGAGTATTCTTTTAGAATTGCTAACAATTTTTGATTCTTTGGATCAATCACATTGTTTTCCACAGTTATCACTTATCCATTTTTTTAATTTATCAATAGCTGTCTGTACTTGTTGATTTTTAAGCTCATGTCCTGGTTCACCATCACTATACCATTTACTACCAAAGCCTACCCTTAGTTGTAAACATTGCTCCAATCGATTTAAATTTGCTTGTGCATCTACGCATTTGTCGCCAGTTGGTATAATAGGAGTTTTGCAAATACTACTATATTCTTTACGTTCTTTTGCTTTTTCAATCTTATCGATAATTGAATCAGCAATCATTGCCCCACCAATACCACCAATAATAGCTCCGACAGCAGATCCAATAGGTCCAGCAGCAGCACCAATTTCGCCGCCAGCAATTGCTCCAGCAAGCGGGTTCAGTCCCAACGGATCATTAAAATTAACAGGATTCCCTTCCACATAGCCATAAAGATTAATACCGCCCTGTTCAGCAATCGGGTCTCTGGACAACCACCGCCCACCCGAAAAATCGACTGTACCGCCTGTGATGTAGGCGCGGTAGCGGGTTAAATACATCGACTGATAGGGCAGATAGAACATTCCCGCATAACGAAAGTCGCTCAGGGGGTAGGTCGAGCGGGGATAATTGCTGCCAGCGTCTACACCATAAGGCTGGTAATATGAATTGCTGAACAACGTTTGGGTGTTGATGCCGAGGGCGCTATGGACAGAACCCAAATGATCTTTGATGTTGTAAGTGCTTTCCTGATTGGCTATCAGGCTGTGTGTGCCTTCGTCGTAGTGCAATAGGATGTGCCGATGACAGGAGGCGCATCATTCACGTCAGTTCACTCGAACGATGCGCTTCGTTCCTCAGCACATCCTATGCCCATCTTATCGGGTTCAGCCTAACGTACGCGGTTTCGCATCCCAGCCTAGAGTTTTATATAATTCAATAAGTTTGTCTTTTTGAGTTTTGTGTATAGATAACTCGAGTTTAGATGGCTTGAGAAAAAACTTTATTATTTCACTCCTAGAATCTATTTCATCTAAACTCCATGGGTCACTAGGATCAAGGAAAACAGTTTCTGGAAAAATTAGCATACCATGCCTTTCTTTTTCGCTAAGCTTTTCTATTTTTTTAGTAATATTAAGTGTTTCTTTTATAACTTTATAACTGAATTTATCATATCTTCTAATGAATTTATATTTATTATCTTTACCATCAATAATTTTATCTAAGAGTAATTCATAATCAATTATTTCTGCTAAAACTTTTCTTCCTCGACTTTTCCATTCAAATGGAGTACCTAAAATTTCAAAATTTGTTATCATTGATTTATTTAATTCCTCGATAATTTTTCCTTCAATAATATATTTATCTTTATCAAAAACCCTAAACCCTCCCTTGACAAATTCATTTGTATCTTTTCTTTGTATCCTTATTTTACCCATCCATTTTTGAGCATCGGTATTAAATGAAAGCTTACAAACTACCTTGTAATATTCGTTTTCATATTTACTAATATGATCTTCAATATTCATAAATCTAATTACACAATTTTGGACATTCTTTAAGTTTTTTAAGCTGAGATTCCAGCTTTTCAATCCATTTCAAATGACTATATCCGCTAGGATTAGCGTTTGTCGCACCATCGTCACATACGGCGCAATACGGCTATCGCCTATTGCGCCTTACGAGTTAAACGTTGCAACGGGGTAACATACCCCGTCGCGCTTTGTATCAAAAAAGGCTTGATTTTGAACAGAGTATCTACATGACTACGAAATTGGCTTCCAATTATCCACTTCAAATTTTGCATCTTCATCACCCATCTCAGATGCCCGCTTGAACCAAAATAAAGCCCATTTTAATTTACTTTGCTGCCTATAGGAAACAGCAAGGTTATAAGCAGCGTATGGCAGTCCTTTTTTTATGGCACGTTTGTACCAATATACTGCAAGTTTTCGGTCACGTTCTACACCCTTAGCATCATCATACAAATTTGCCAGATTAACTTGAGCTTGTGGATTACCCAATTTCGCTGCTTGATAAAAGACAAGGAAAGCCTCCTCTAACTTACCTTCTTCATACAAGTCGCATCCATGTTCTAATTCAGCTCTCCCTCTAACTAATGGCTTTTTCATTATATTAAACTCCTAAAATTCGCCGTTATTGAATAACTCCACCACCCATCAAAATAAAGGGACATACAGTGTTTTCAATCATCATTAGTTACTTTAAATTAAAATTGGTTAGCATGGTAAAAATATCCATGTGCATTATCAACGGTAATAATTTTAAAAGCATTTCCAATAGCTATTAAAAGGTTATCAAATGTCCGAGC
>JAPLRZ010000018.1 GCA_026398895.1 Methylococcales bacterium | reverse complement strand
CTATGGCGGTCATTAGTAACTGTTATCGACTACAGAGAGATTTGTTTAACGAAGTGATTGCTTCGTTCATTGCTGGCTTTATGCCAACCATGCAACATTTGAACCCACAATTTGAATCCTCCGTCAATGCGTAACTTCTATAGCAATAAAATAGCAGTGGATTTAAGAATATTCATGACTGTTTCCCAGAAAAAAAGTAATTGTCGTGACATTACTCTATTGGAGGACGCGCTGTTAAATGTTCTTTATTCATACAGGTATTGATAAAATCACTGTGCAGAT
This sequence comes from Methylococcales bacterium, assembly GCA_026398895.1. Lineage (GTDB taxonomy): Bacteria > Pseudomonadota > Gammaproteobacteria > Methylococcales > Methylomonadaceae > UBA4132. The sequence goes on along the minus strand of JAPLRZ010000018.1, from coordinate 9,561 downwards.
GGATAGGGCAACGACAGTTAAATTAGCACCTATACCGCTGAGTTTTTCTGGTGCTAAGCGCATTTTGAATAAGCCATAATAATTTTTATTTTTGTAGGCAGTGCCGCAAAATGTAGGAACACGCCGATATTAAAAATAAGCGATTTGTAATTAACAAGCACAAACAATAGCCTTACTGTCGCTAACTGTGGCTAAAAGCATAATATCTGGACAATTTAAACTAAATTGGGCATAGTAGCCTCCATTTCACTTAACCCTCAAGAAAATCGTTACATGGCACAGATTACCGTTTTAAATGGACCCAATTTAAACTTACTAGGCATACGCGAACCTAGTCATTACGGTAATAAAACTCTTGCCGATATTCAGCAGACTTTGGAAACACAGGCACACGCTTTGCGACATCAGTTAAGCTTTCACCAGAACAACGCAGAACATGAAATCGTTGAACTGATTCATCAAGCCTACTATCAACAGGTTGATTTTATCATTATCAACCCAGCCGCCTTTACTCATACCAGCGTTGCACTGCGTGACGCATTGCTTGCTACCCAAATCCCTTTTATAGAGGTTCATTTATCCAACGTCCACGCACGCGAACCTTTTAGAAAACACTCTTATTTTTCCGATATTGCCCAAGGCGTTATCTGTGGATTAGGAGCAACAGGATACGAACTGGCTTTACAAGCCGCCCATCAGTTATTAGTCGAGAAAGATCATCATGGACATTAGAAAAATAAAAAAACTCATCGAAATTGTCGAAGAATCTGGTATTGCCGAATTAGAAATTAAAGAGGGCGAAGAGTTTATTCGCATCAATCGTTATTCTTCTGCACCTGCACCAATGGCTTATGCCCCCGCACCTATTGGTATGCAGGCTGCACAAACAATTGCTGCCACGCCTGTTGAAGAAAAAATGTCAGGTCATATTGTTAAATCACCAATGGTCGGTACGTTTTATCGTGCTGCCTCACCTGGCACGAAAGTATTTGTTGAAATCGGTCAATCAGTCGTAGTGGGTGATACCTTGTGTATTATTGAAGCGATGAAAATTCTTAATCAAATTGAATCGGACAAAAGTGGCATCGTCACTAAAATTTTGGTTGATAACGCTGAACCTGTCGAATACGGTCAACCGTTATTTATCATTGAATAAGGGGAAGGCTGATGTTTTCTAAAATCGTTATCGCCAATCGTGGCGAGATTGCTCTGCGTATTTTACGCGCCTGTCGTGAATTAGGCGTTAAAGTAGTCGCCGTCCATTCCGAAGCAGACCGTGATTTAAAACACGTCCGTTTAGCCGATGAATCTGTTTGTATCGGCCCTGCGGCTTCTGCGGACAGCTACTTAAATATTCCCGCCATTATCAGTGCAGCAGAAGTCACCGATGCCGAAGCGATCCACCCTGGTTATGGTTTTTTATCTGAAAATGCTGATTTTGCCGATAAAGTAAAGAAAAGCGGCTTTGTTTTTATCGGACCCAATGCAGAAACTATTCGCATGATGGGCGATAAAATATCGGCTAAAAAAGCCATGATTGCCGCAGGTGTGCCGTGTGTACCAGGTGACAATTCACCGTTATCAGACAATGACGAAGAAAATTTCAAACTAGCCCGATACATTGGCTATCCTGTGATTATTAAAGCCGCTGGTGGTGGTGGTGGTCGTGGTATGCGTACTGTACACACCGAAGCGGCATTGATTAATGCGATTGCTATGACTAAAGCCGAAGCAGGTAGTGCCTTTGGTAATCCTACCGTATATATGGAAAAGTTTTTAGAAGACCCGCGTCATATTGAATTTCAGGTGATGTCAGATTCGCATGGTAACGCCATTCATTTGGGCGAACGTGATTGCTCCATGCAACGCCGTCATCAAAAAGTAGTTGAAGAAGCACCCGCTCCGTTCATTACCGAAGCACAACGTAAGTTTATCGGTGAACGCTGCGCTAAAGCCTGTGTGGATATTGGTTATTTAGGCGCGGGGACATTTGAATTTTTGTATGAACGCGGCGAATTTTATTTCATTGAAATGAATACCCGCGTTCAAGTTGAGCATCCTGTCACCGAAATGGTCACAGGTTTTGATATTGTCAAAGAACAACTGCGTATTGCTTGCGGTGAACCGTTATCCATCACTCAAGACCAAGTCAAAATCACAGGCCATGCGATAGAATGCCGCTTAAATGCCGAAGACCCCAAAACTTTCATGCCTTGCCCTGGTACGATAGACCAGTTTCACATGCCTGGTGGCCCTGGAATTCGTTGCGAAACTCATATTTACAACGGTTACAAAGTACCGCCTTATTATGACTCCATGATCGGCAAACTGATTGCCCACGGCGAAACCCGTGATGGTGCGATTGCCCGCATGAATACCGCACTCAGTGAACTTATTATTGATGGCATTAAAACCAACATCCCGCTCCAGCAGGATATTATGAATGACACAGGATTTGCAGCGGGTGGGCAGAATATTCATTATTTGGAAAAGAAACTGGGGATTCATTAATCGTGTCTGTTTATGCGTTTTGAATGGGATGAAGCGAAAAATCGAAGTAATATCCAAAAACATGGTATTGATTTCAATGATGCAACAGACTTATTCAAGCATCCTTTGTTATCATTAATAGATAGCCGAGAAAATTATGGCGAAGAACGCTGGATAGGCATAGGCTTGTTACGACACATCATCGCAGTTGTGGTTTACACAGAATGCGATGATGTAATTCGATTAATTAGTGCCAGAAAAGCAACAAAAAACGAGGTACACCTTTATGAACAACGCATACACCACACAGACTGATTGGCAACGCTTAAGCCATTTACCCGATGAAGACATTGATACCAGCGATATTCCTGAACTGGATGAAAGCTTTTTTAATCAGGCAATACTCAAACAAGTGTCTCAACAAGTTATTAATTTGACACTGGATGGCGATATTGTGGAATGGCTTAAACAACAATCGCATTATCAACAAAAAATTAATCAATTACTGCGTGAATATATGCAAACGCAACAACATGAATTCAGTAAATAAATCATGGCTTGGTTATAACTATAAAATGTAGGTGCGGATTTATCCGCACCTATCGTTCCGATGCTCTGCGTTGGAATAAACTCTGCAACGCTCCAGCGTTGTGTATGAAGACGCTGGAGTGTCAACTTAGGCGTTCCAACGCAGAGCGTTGGAACGAGAAAAACTTATTTTTGGAGAAAATTAGAATGTTTATGCGTATTTTTGCATTTTTTGCAGCAATTTTAAGTGGGTGGTTTGGTATCAACAATACCTTATATATTTTTAACTTACCAACTGGCATGGTATCAGTTGGACAATGGTTAGTTAGTTTAGGTCTTACTGGACTTGCTCTTGCATTTTTACATTATGCTCTGAATCCTAAAAAGCCATAACGCGATAAGTCCGTAGCAAATAGGGCGCAATAGCGAAACGTATTGCGCTGCATAGAAGAGTAAAACATTCGGACAACATGATGACTAAACCCATGTACTGGGATGCAGAAAAAAACCGCAAATTAATTGAAGAACGCGGCATTTCATTTGAAGAGATTATTTTTAGCTTGCAAAATGGCGGTTTGCTTGATGATACAGAGCATCCTAATACTGAAAATTATGCTCATCAACGCTTGTTTGTCGTTAGTATTGACGGTTATGCTTATCTCGTTCCTTATGTGGAATCTGAAGCCGACATTTTTCTAAAAACGATTATTCCCAGTCGCAAAGCTACCAAACATTATCTTGGAAAAACATCATGAAAAACATTAACCTGGATTCCGAAGAACAAGACTTATTAGAGGCTTTTGAAGCTGGAAAATTTCATTCTGTTTTAACGCCTGAACGAAAACAATTTATTGAAAATTCTGCACAACATACTTGCCAATTAAATCAGGAAGTCAATATCAGCGTTTCGCAAAGTGATTTAACCTCACTACAGAAAACGGCTTTGAAACAAGGTATTCCTTATCAACTATTAATGAGCAGTATTTTGCACAAGTATGCTTCGGGAATACTCTATGAAATGGCAAATAAATAGCATGGTGAATAAAACATTCGGCGGAATACCGTTTACGCTGGGTTGAGGAACGAAACCTAGGATTTTCACAATTCGTATAAATGTTGGGGTTCATACCTCACTCCAACCTACCTTAAATTTAAACTATGGCTTGGCAACAATTTTCCATCATTACCGATGAAGACACCGCACCTAAAGTTGCGGCTTATTTAGAAAAACAAGGTTCAGTATCTGTGACTTACATGGATGCAGAAGACGAGCCTGTGTATGAACCTGCGATTGGTGAAACCAAAATCTGGACAAATACTCAGGTCGTTGCGTTGTATGAATTGGACGTTGATATTGAGCGCGTTAAAGCCTTGGTATTAAAAAAATTTCGTAACCATGAATTGCGTGATTGCTGTATTGAAACTGTCGAAGATCAGGAATGGGAACGGGCATGGATGGAGTTTTATAAGCCCATGAAATTTGCTGACCGCTTGTGGGTGTGTCCTACCGATCAAGAGCAACACGAGGATGGTACAGTATGCTTAACCCTAGACCCTGGTTTAGCATTCGGCACGGGTACGCATCCAACAACGGCTTTGTGTTTGGAATGGTTAGCAAGTCATGATTTAACGGATAAAGTGGTCATTGATTATGGTTGTGGCTCTGGTATTTTAGCGGTCGCCGCCGTGTTATTAGGGGCTAAAGTTGCGCACGCGGTCGATATTGATCCGCAAGCCATTACTGCCACTGAAAGTAATGCGTTAAAAAATGGCGTGGCGAATAAAATTATCTGTTATTTGCCTGAACAATTTACCCCCTTGCAAGCTGACATTGTGTTAGCTAATATTTTGGCAAAACCGTTAATTGAAATGGCAAAAGACATCAGTGGTTTAGTCATAGCTAACGGTGAGTTGGTGTTGTCTGGCATTTTGGCAGAGCAAGCGCAATCGGTTGTTGAAGCTTATCAGCAATACATAGCATTTGAACCGCTCAACCAACAAGAAGATTGGATAAGATTAAATGGTACAAAGTTATTGCCAGTTTTGCCTGAATGAACCCGAAGACTCAGTTCATAAACGCTATCACGATACCGAATATGGATTTCCATTGACTGATGATAATCAGTTATTTGCCCGTTTAGTGCTGGAAATCAATCAGGCGGGTTTATCTTGGACAACGATTTTGAAAAAAGCAGCAAATTTTCATGCCGCATACCATGATTTTGACATTGCAACGGTTGCTCATTACAGCGAAACAGATCGTCAGCGTTTAATGGCGGATGCAGGTATCGTGCGTAATCGCTTAAAAATTAACGCCGCTATTGTCAATGCTCAGCGGCTATTAGTCTTACAACAAGAGCATGGTTCATTTAATCTGTGGCTGGATAATCACCGAGCATTGACTAAAGAACAATGGACGGCACTATTTAAAAAAACATTTTTATTTACAGGTGGTGAAATCGTCAATGAGTTTTTAATATCCACCGCTTATTTGTCTGGCGCACACCAAGAAACCTGCCCTATTCATGCAAAAATCATAAGGCTGTGATCGACTCATTATGGGAAACACAAAACAACATCAAGAATTCTGCACACTTTGTGGGCTGGCAGTGGAGATTGAAGGTTTTTCAGTCACCACTCAAAAAGGTCACCAGAGGTTTTGCTGTGCAGGCTGTCTGAGCATTTATCAATTGCTTAATGATGATGACATCATTCATGATGATAATATCCAACTCTCTTTAACCACTCAACTATGAGGATAATAAAAAAATGAAAGCGTGCGACTCTTGTTCTGCTAGCCGTGTTGAAATTGGCAAAAACCATCAACAACAATCCATACCTATGCGTGGTATCGGTATGCTATTGATTTACTTACCACTACTCACTTTTCCGTTTGTCATTATCAGTGCCTATTTAACGTACTATCATTTACGCATGATGGGCGCGACTAATCTAAAAAAGTGGTCTGATTTTATTCCAGACCGCGCAAGTCATCGTTACACACTAAAAAATCAAATTACGATGAATGCTTCCTTTAAAGCCAGTATGGCGCAATCAAAATTATTCTGGATTTTAAACTGTACTTGGTACTGCCCTTACAGTGTTGCTTTATTTGAATGGCACGCCTACATGGTTAAACTTGTCGAAAACTGGTGGTGTCCTTTCACTCATGAGAAAAAAGAAACCTATAAAAATGCCATGATTGATAAATCATTCTGGCATTTATATCCTGAAGATACTAACAAGCTGGAAAAAGACGATTCAGATAATCCTATCTGGAATGATAGCAACGATTAATTGCTTTTTTGTAAGTTCTTAGCAAAAAATCAACAGGTACAACAGATAACATCCATTCAAAAGATGTTATCTGTAACAACTTACAATCCTGTCGATTTATTGTTAAGCACTTATGACGCACCTTTTTGCCTAGCACATATTTTTCAACAAACAAGGTGAGTATCTACGGAAACTATGTTTTCAACGAGACCGCCGAGGTTTTTAAAGCCTCGGCGGTTGTCTTTAAACTACACGTTCAGATTAGCTACATCCAACGTATTTTTAACAAAATAAATTAGGCAATGAGCCATCATTAAATATGCAAGAAGCGTTAGATTGTATTCATGGCAGATGGAAGCGCGTTAAACAATACGTTACATCTGTGACTGTAAATAGTTTGGCAAGCCTATTTTTTCGATTAGCTCCAGTTGAGTTTCTAACCAGTCTATATGCTCTTCTTCACTTTCCAATATTTCTTCAAATAATTCACGCGAGACATAGTCCCTAACGCTTTCACAATAAAGAATGGCATCTTTTAAATCAGGCACAGCCAAATGTTCTAGTTTTAAATCACAAGCCAGCATTTCGGGTGTATTTTCACCAATTAAAACTTTGCCAATATTTTGTACATTAGGCAAACCTTCCAAAAATAAAATTCTATCTATCAAACAATCAGCATGTTTCATTTCATCGATAGATTCATGATATTCCTTGGCATAGAGTTTCTCCAAACCCCAGTTTTTATACATTTTTGCGTGTAAAAAATACTGATTAATCGCTGTTAATTCGTTTTCCAGAGCTTTATTCAAAAACTCGATAACTTTAGCATCACCTTTCATTGTTAAACCGCCTTTAATGTAAATAAAATTAAGCAGCTTGTATTATAAGGCTCGATTGGCGATTTTCGTCAAGCATTTGTCTGATGTTCTGCGTGCATTTACCGCACACACCACCCGCACCTGTACACTGATGCAATTGTCGACGTGTGCAAGCACCGTTATCAATAGCCTGTTTAATTTGTTTATCAGTGACCCCTTTGCAAACACATATATACATGATAACTCCTGATGTAAAATAATATTTTGCAAATGATAACAATTCTCATTGAAAAGTAAAGGGCTGGTTACGCAATTTTTCAATTTAAATTTTCGGTACGCTGGAGTAGGGTTAAATCACTCATCCGTTGTTGGTCAGAGCTACCGAGACTGTGAAAGTATTTAATAGTGTAAAACACATTCTGTAGAAAATTGTCAAAAAAACGAGCAATTTTCTAATATACCCATTGCATTTCAAGATGCTGTATCTCTGAATCCCTATAGGGCTTGAATTAACTATAATTTTGAAAATATCAACACAGTGTCTTCAAGTTGATTGGGTATATACAATCATTTTTAGCGTATTTCCTGAACGTTGGACATAATAATCCCTCAGTACATCAACACCAAGGATATTCAGTACCCGTGTGAAATTGTAAGCAGGGCTTATAATTGTCCATTACCCACAACTAACAGCAGTTTAAACACGGCACACAAAACTAAGCAGAGAAGAAAAGACTATTAACTGGGTGGCAGAAGAATTTGAGCAGGTTGATTTAGGCAATCGACGGAGAAACAAGACATTAATCAGGGTGATGAGTGATTTATCAAGAGACATGAAGGCGAGTATTGTGCAATGCTGTGAGGTATAGGTATCTACACAAATCGCCCCATAAAAAAATAGTATTATATAGGATGACAAAAAAACACTCACAAACATAGACTCGCGATTGTGAAAACGATACCAACAATTGGTAAGAGAATCCATGAACAGCAATGATGCGTTAAGCTCTGGATTACGCCTGTTGCCGACTGAAATTAGCAGTTTTGCCAGTACGCAAGCGGCTTGGTGATTTTACAAAAATGGCAGCGTGACCTTACAAAAGTTGCAAGAGCCATTGCAACAAGCCGTACAGGAAAAAACGGTAAGCCATTGTAAAGAGTATGCTTTAATGGTGCATGACTGGTCAAGGCTCACACTCGCAAACACCAGAGCAAGCTGGATAACTACCCAATCAGCCATAAAACCGATGTTGTTTATGCTCTGCAAAGCTCACTTAATGAGCGATAAAAATCGATTGCCGCTTGCACCTGTGGCGCAACGTGGTAGCTATGCAAGCGATGAAAACGATGAGTTAAAGCCAAAGGTGGCGAGCCATCTGGACGAAGATTCATTATTTAGAGCAGCAAGCGTTTGCCAACCCGTTGATACCTATTATTGACCGTGAAGCCGACTCTCCATCGGATACATTCGCCACTGGCAAGAACAAGACTATTTATGGTTACTACGCGCCAAAAATCACACCACCGTCAGCTTTGAACAGCAAACGCAGACCTGCGTGCAGATTGTAAACACGCTGTCTTTCAATAAGAGACGAGAAGTGAGTTATCACGGCAAAGCGCAGTGGCAATGGGTTGTGGAAGCCAGCATTGTCATTACCCGTGAGGCGTGTGTGCGGAAAAATCAGAAAAGAACAACGGTGGCAGGAAAGCCCGTCGAAGCACGTTTAGTGGTCAGCAGAGTGATGTCCGATACGGGCGAAATGTTGGCGTAATGGCTGTTGATAACCAACGTGCCAGCCGTTGAAGCCAGTGAAATAGCCCTGTGGTATTACTGGCGGTGGAAAATCGAACGCTTTTTTAAACGGCTTAAAAGTGCGGGTCAAAACCTGGAATCCTGGCAACAAGAAACAGGACTTGCGATTGCCAAACGCTTGCTGGTGGTGAGCATGGCTTGCGTACTTTTCTGATTAAGTTAAGTGGGCGACAGTGGGGCGTAGCCTTTACCAATCCCGCCTTGTTAGCAGGTTTGTGGGTCTATTTTCTATGCTATAGATGATAGAGAGCTACTCTCCAAAAGAGCTAGCCGTTTTACATAAAACGGCTAAAACTTTTTTCGGGTAACTTGTGTAGATACCTATGCTTAAAGACTGTGTCCTGCTATACAGCGTGCGTTAGCAGAGTGAGTTACTGTTCAAACTATGGAAAAGCCACAGTAAACTGGGGCATTCCAACAGTGCTAACCCATAACGCAGACTGTGCGAACTGTACGCGAAATTGCTCATCGTCATGATTCAGCATTGGATTTTCTGGTAGTGGGTGAAACCTGTAATTCGATTTATAATTAGTCAGAAACATTGCAATCGATATGAGGATATTCGGCTATGAGCTGCTATCAAGACGTTACCTGCCCGACGTGTGGCGACAATCAGCACTGAAGGCAGGACGAAAT
>JAPLRZ010000055.1 GCA_026398895.1 Methylococcales bacterium | reverse complement strand
TGACGTTCATGTCAATACAATGGAAGGCTTTTGGTCATTGCTACGGTCTTGGTTACGACCTCATCGGGGCATTTCCCAAGAAAAACTCCCGTTGTACCTGAGGTTTTTTGAATTTATTCATAATGTTAGAAAGCGTGGACAAGCTTTGTTAGAGCCACTGTTGTCTCTGTTGTTACAACCACAAATATGTCCTCAAAACATGATATGAGCCTTAAAAATATTGATAAAACTACCATGCCAATAAATCGCAACATTTAGACCTGCGGACAAAGCTATTTATCAAAGCAACTCAGCAGGCTTTTTCTAAGTTGCAAGGCTTGAAGGCTGCGTAACATCAGTTAATAAAATCATTTAATGCGTCAATAATGTCACTTTGTACATTGTCTAGCGATTGATTCGCTTGAATCACTTTGATACGGTCTGGTTGTTGTGCAGCGCGACTGAGATACATATTCCGTACGCGGGTAAAAAAGCTGATTTTTTCTGCTTCAAAGCGGTCAAATGCGCCGCGTTTTTGAGCGCGTTCCATGCCTATTTCGATAGGCGCGTCCAGCAATAGCGTTAAGTCGGGTCTTAATTCACCTTGCACTAGCTGTTCTAATAAGGCAATGGTAGCGATGGATAATTCACGTCCACCACCTTGGTAGGCGTAAGTGGCATCAGTGAAACGATCACACAATACCCAATGCCCTTGAGCTAAAGCAGGTTCGATGACGTGTTGGATATGTTGCGCTCTGGCAGCGAACATGAGTAATAATTCGGTGGTATCGCTAATGCTTTCGCTGTCCTTATCTAGCACCAGCTGGCGTATTTTTTCGGCAAGTGCTGTGCCACCTGGTTCGCGGGTGACAGTAACGGAAATAGCGTGTTGTTGTAAATGCTCTTGAATAAAACTCAGATTGGTGGTTTTACCTACGCCTTCACCGCCTTCTAGGGTGATAAATTTGCCGCGACTCATGGTTTTTGCCTTTGAAATTGGTTTACTGCTTGATTATGTTCGTCTAAGGTCGTAGAAAAAACGTGGGTGCCATCACCGCGTGACACAAAATAAACGCTGTTTTTACTTTGGTCTGGATGCAGGGCAGCATAAATAGCCTCACGACCAGGCATGGCAATAGGTGTAGGCGGTAGACCCTTTATTTTATAAGTGTTGTACGGTGTTTCTGTCTTTAAATCTTGAGAGCGTATATTGCCTTGATAGCTATCACCCATGCCATAAATCACGGTGGGATCGGTTTGTAGCATCATGCCTTGAGTTAATCGGCGGCTAAATACGCCTGCAATTAAGGGACGCTCGGCTTTGGCGGCGGTTTCTTTTTCGACAATCGAGGCGAGTATCAATGCCTCGTAAGGGGTATTAAACGGCAGATGTTCGGCTTTATTAAACCATTCTTGTTGTAATACCAACTGCATTTTGTCATAAGCTCTTTTTAACAACGCGACATCAGTGGTGTGTTTTTCAAAAAAGTAGGTATCAGGAAAAAAGAGTCCTTCTGGGTGTTTTTCGCTCGCGCCTAGCTTAGCCATTAAAGCTTCATTGCTCAACTCTTTCAGAGTATGCTCAAGATCAGGATTTTTTTCAATCGTCTGTAGCATTTCTTTGAAATTACGCCCTTCGGGAAAAGTTATCGAATAATGCTTAGCTTTGCCTGACACGAATAAAGCAAGTATATCGGATATGGTCGCGCCTGTAGCCAGTTCATATTCGCCAGTTTTTATTTTTCTGACTGCATGGGTTTGTATGGCAAGGACTTTAAACCATAATGGCTGCATAAATAGGTGTTGATCGCGCAGTTTGTGAATAATTTGTCTAAAAGAATCGCCTTTCTCAATTTCAATCATGACTGGTCGCCCAATAACCACAGGGGCTTTTAAGGCATTTTGGTAACCACTTACTAGCCAGCCACTGGCAAAACTTAACAGTATTAGAAACAGTAGGAAGAGCTTTTTAATCATCGTGTGCTGCTCGTTGCGTTAGCCAGTGTTGTAAATATTTGGTTTTGCTACCGACTGCAAAAGAGCGGTGGGCAAGTTGTTTGATAGCCCATAAACCGATAACAGAATTACACACGAACAACTCATCCGCCTCTAATAAGTCATCCTGAGTAAAATAGTGTTCGATAACGGATTCATGGCTCATAATCATGCTGCGTATGATACCAGCAACCCCTGATTGTGTCAGGTCAGCCGTGTAAAGCTGATTGTTTTTGCAGTAAAAAAGATTGCTCATCGTGCCTTCAATCACGCGATTATTTATATCCAGCATAATGCCTTCCTGCACACGGTCATCATTCCATTCAGCCCGCGCTAACACTTGTTCAAGGCGGTTAAGATGTTTCATGCCTGCCAATGTCGGATTTAATCCTAAGCGCGTGTTACAGAATCGAGCGGTAATACCTTGTGCATAGCTGTCTGGATAAACTGGAAACGGATGTAAACTTAATATTCGCGTGCTGTGAATATCATCGGGTTGACGATAACCACGCCCACCACTGCCACGAGTGATGATGATTTTGAGAACCGCTTGTTTAGTGTTTTGACACAGTTGCTGGATTTCAGCCTGTAATAAATTTGTGTCTGGTTCAGGGAGATGTAAGCGTTGGCAACCGTTTGTCAGGCGGTTTAAATGCTGTGTCAGAAACACAGGCTTGCCGTTGTTCACGGTGAGGGTTTCAAATAAACCATCACCGTATTGCAAACCACGGTCGCTGATTTCAATATGGGGTTGGTTTATGCCGTTGACCAGTATCATGATATTTAATCGTCGGTTAGGTTGCCGCTTTTTGCAACTCAACATATTTACGGGGGCTATCGCCAGTCCAAGCTACGCGACAAAGCTATCAGGTTTTATTAGCCAGAAACTCCAGCATATCATCGTTTTGGACACGATGATAAATGTCTTCTACTGATAAGGTTAAACCAATGGATTCAAAGGTGATGTCATCGCCTAAAAAATAATGTCTTACTAACCAGTTTTCGCTTCTTCTGAACACATGAACATCGACAAAGTCTTGTTCAATCAGCACATATTCTTGCACGCTGGGGATGTTAATATACGATAACAGTTTTAACGTAGTATCTTTTTTGCGGGTGGATTTGGATAACACTTCAACAATGATAAGCGGCGTTTGGGTAAAATAAGGCTCTGAGTTATCAAAATGACAATCCACCATCACATCAGGATAAAAGAAATTGGCGTTAATCCTTAATTTCATATCAAAACCAAACGGTTCACAGGGCTGGTTTTCTAGGTGATTGCCGAATTTTCGGTAGATATTGCCTGATATTCTTTCATGATTAGCACTTGCGCCCGCCATTGCATAAGCAGTGCCGTCTATCAACTCGTGTTTTATATCGCTGGTTAATTCGCCCGTTAAGTAGTCGTCTACGCTGATTAAATCGGTGGGTTTTATCGCTAACATGGTGTTACTCCGAGAATAATTAAGCTGATTTACTTAAGAGCGGCAATAGTAAAGCCGTATAATGTGGAATATTCGGCGGCTGAGCGTTATCTCGTTCCCAAACTCCAGTTTGGGAACGCCTACTACCAAGCTCTGCTTGGTGTGGCATAAACGCACTGGGCTTTAATTTCAACGATTAACATCAAGCAGAGCTTGGGAACGAGACAAGAGACACCTACAGGGCTTATTTTCCTTGCACACACCTAGCAATAGCTGCATTGTCCACCAAAGCAAGACATTCCCTTAAATCTTTCCCTGACTGCCCAGATTGAGGTTGTTGGTAAGTTGGTGCTGTATTTTCTGCTACGGGTTGATAGACTGGCTGAGCAACTGGTACAGGTTGGGTTTGCTGTGCAGGTGCTGGTTGATAGTAAGATGTTGGTTGTGCATTATTGGGTACAACGGCATTACCTTGCCCTGTACATTGATATTCTTTAGTCGCTGTACCGTCAACACAGCCCCAGCTGCCCATTTGATTACACTGGGTTGTCATTCCTCCAAAAGCCTCTGCGCCCGTGTACCCCCAAACACCGCATCTTTTCTTTGCTAGCTCAGTAGCTTGTTGCTCTGAAACATGAACATCCTGTCCATACCCATACTGATATGACAATTTAACAGTGGCATCAGCACGACTACCACCCGTCGCCACCCAATCTTTATTAACTGAACAACCAGATAATGCAACAATAACAGCGTATATTAAGATTATTTTTTTCATGGGGGACTTCTTGGTATTGTGAATATGAACCTAAAGTTTAGCAGGTTTTTTCTTTTGCCCCCAATCATGTAGTCATGTAGGCAGGTGACTTTAATAATTATCAGATAATCAATTAGTTACAAATTGGTCTATGTCAAGATTCGTAGTTTTTTGCCAAAAATAGCAAAAATGACATTTGTAACACATTGATTATTAATGATTAAAATTTAAGCGCGATTGCCCTAGTCATGTAGGTCGGAATAAGCCAGTCCAAGCGGTAGCGCAGAGCGGGCGTTTCCGACATCGCATAAGTCGGAAACTCCTATTTTCGCTTACGCTCACACGGCTTATTCCGACCTACGAATAACGTTTAAATATTAACGTGCCGTTCGTGCCGCCAAAACCAAATGAGTTAGACATGGCAACATCAATTTTCTCGTTCCCACGCGCCGCGTGGGAATGCAGTTTCGGCGTGCTACGCCACCCACCCACCCATCATACTACCAATCCATATCAACAGGCATTACCCCCTCCATCCCCGCGGTGTTCTAGCACTAGAATACCGCCAATGTTCAGGCTTATCCACATAGCCGCGTTTCACAGGATTAAAGTGAATGTAGTCCAGCTTTTGCCGTAACATTTCTTCGTTTTGAATAAGCTGAGGATGCGAGCCTTCTTCCCAGCATTGATATTCTCTATCATGCTTGTGTGACTTACAAAAAAACGCCATTTGTTTTAATAGCCGTTCAGCGTGGCATTCTTTCAAATAGTCAATCAACTGTCTCGCGGTGTAGGATTTAAACAGCGGTAATTCAGCGAGTAAATCTTCCGACTGCACACACAATGTAGATGATTTTCTAGGATGACATAACCGTATACTTTCCATCCGTTGTGTTGTTGTCGATACTGTAAAGCGTTGAGAATAATGTCTACAGTTTCTGGACGCGTGAATAACGGCATCCAATTAATGACTGTGCAGGTTAAAAAATGCGGGGCTTGGGTCTCGCGGATGGTGTAGCGGCTACGTCCCATTTATTTACTCCTCAGTGATAATGGACGGCGTGGCACGCCCAAACTGCATTCCCACGCGGCGCGTGGGAACGAGATGGAATGAGCGTGGGAACAAGATATTCACGATTCATCCTTAACCCACAATCGCCGACTCAGCCTATCAAATGCTAAGTAAATCACGGGGGTGGTGAACAGTGTCAGCATTTGACTGACAATCAAACCGCCTACCATCGTGATACCTAAGGGATGGCGTAATTCTGAACCGACACCTGTGCCTAGCATTAACGGTAAGGCACTGAGTAAGGCGGCAAACGTGGTCATCATGATGGGTCTAAAACGCAGTAGACAGGCTTGATAAATCGCATCACGCGCTGATTTGCCCTCTTTGCGTTCTGCTTCTAAGGCAAAATCAATCATCATAATGGCGTTTTTCTTGACGATACCGATGAGTAGAATAATGCCGATAATGGCGATTATGCTTAAATCGGTATCCGACAGCATTAATGCCAATAATGCACCGACACCTGCCGAGGGTAGTGTAGACAAAATGGTGACAGGATGAATATAGCTTTCATACAACACCCCTAGCACGATGTACACGGTGACAATGGCGGCAATAATCAGCCATAAGGTATTAGACAGTGACGCGCTAAAGGCTAAGGTCGCGCCTTGATAATGGGCTTGTACACTGACGGGCAAGCCACTGTCTTGTTTGACTTTTTCAATCGCGTTTATCGCGTCACCCAAAAACGCATCGGGGGATAAAT
Organism: Methylococcales bacterium; assembly: GCA_026398895.1. Taxonomy (GTDB): domain Bacteria; phylum Pseudomonadota; class Gammaproteobacteria; order Methylococcales; family Methylomonadaceae; genus UBA4132. The sequence continues at coordinate 90,233 of JAPLRZ010000055.1, read as the reverse complement.
TAAACGAAATCGTTGCCGCTGGAAATTGTCCGATATGATTGACCACTAGCGGCGCGTGTCGCTCGCTAATCGTGGCAATCGACTGTAAAGGAATCGCTGTGCCGTTAGAGGACATTACCCGTAATTCATTGAGTGATGCAGGACTATTGCGAAACTCAGGTTTAACTTCCAACACCACGCGATATTGATTGGATTGAGTGAACATTGTCGAAATTAGGCGTTGCCCATAGGCATCGTAAAGCGTGTTATCAATCGCAGTCATTGAAACACCCATGCGTGTTGCTGCGTTACGGTCTACATTGATAAACACTTGTAAACCATGATCTTGTACATCACTGACGACATCGGTTAGCTGTGGCAGTTTTGATAATTCAGTGACTAGCTTATTCGCCCATAGTGTTATGTCTGTTGCGGAAACTGATTCTAGGGTGAATTGGTATTGTGTGCGACTGACACGGTTTTCAATAGTCAAATCTTGCGCGGGCTGCATATACAAAGTAATACCTTCGACTGCATCGAGCTTGGATTTTAGTCGTTGAATAACGGCGGTCGCGTTAATTTTTCTGGCTTCTAGTGGTTTAAGGGTTATTAATAATCTACCAGTGTTTAAGGTTGCATTAATACCATCAACACCAATGAAGGAAGACACGGTGGCAACCGCTGGATCATCTTGCACCACTCGTGCAAGAGCTTGTTGTCGTTCTGCCATTGCCACAAATGAAATCGCTTGTGGTGCGTCAGAAATGCCTTGAATAACGCCTGTATCTTGCACAGGAAAAAAACCTTTCGGCACGATGGTGTATAAAAATACCGTGAGTGCCAGAGTTGCTATCGCTATCAATAAGGTGATGCCTTGATAATTTAACACCCACATCAATGTTTTAGCATAGCTATCAGTTAGATTCTGTAAAAACTGCCCACTGCGTTGATAAAACCAACCATTTTTCTGCTCAGAGACAGGACGCAATAATTTAGCGCACATCATGGGCGTGAGCGTGAGTGAAATCATTGCGGAAATTAAAATCGCCACCGCTAAAGTGATGGCAAATTCTCGAAATAATCGCCCGACCACATCGCCCATAAACAACAGCGGAATCAACACCGCCACCAGTGAAAATGTCAGTGAGATAATGGTAAAGGCAATTTGTTCTGAGCCTTTTAACGCCGCTTGTAATGGTGAATCGCCTTCTTCAATATAGCGACTGATATTTTCAATCACCACAATGGCATCATCAACCACAAAACCAGCGGCGATGGTTAACGCCATTAGGGTTAAATTGTTAATACTAAAATCTGCCAGATACATAATCGAAAATGTACCAATTAATGACAACGGTACAACAATGGCAGGAATGGAGGTAGCAGGCACATTACGCAAAAATAGAAAAATCACCAATACCACTAATACTAGCGCGAGCAATAATTCTGCCTGCACATCGGCAACCGAGGCGCGTATGGTGGTGGTACGGTCGCTTAATACTTCGACTTCAATATCGCTGGGCAAGGATTCTTGTAGTTGCGGTAATAGTGCTTTAATACGATCAACTACTTCAATGACATTGGTATTTGGTTGGCGTTGAATATTGACGATCACCGCCGCTTCACCATTTGCCCACGCCGCTAAACGTACATTTTCTGCGGCATCAGTGGCATTGGCAATATCGGCTAACTGCACAGGTCGTCCGTTACGGTAAGCGATAGTCAAGGCTTGATATTCAGCGGCAGAACGCAGTTGATCGTTCGCATCAATAATGGCGGCGCGAGTTTCACCATCAAACATCCCTTTAGGTTGATTGACGTTGGCATTGGCAATCGCGGTGCGTAAATCTTCCAGACTCAACCCGTAAGCTGCCAGTGCGGTTGGATTGGCTTGAATGCGTACTGCTGGGCGTTGTCCACCGCTGATACTTACTAAACCTACGCCCGTTAATTGCGACAGTTTTTGTGCCAAACGGGTATCGACTAAATCTTCTACTTTGGTTAATGGCAAGGTTTTTGAGCGTACTGCCAGTGTTAAAATAGGCGCGTCGGCTGGGTTGACCTTGCTATAAATCGGCGGCATTGGTAAATCTTTGGGTAGAAAGTTGTTTGCCGCATTAATCGCCGCTTGTACTTCCTGCTCAGCAATATCCAGATTTAACTCTAAATTAAATTGCAACACAATCACCGACGCGCCACCTGAACTGACCGATGACATTTGTTTTAAGCCTGCTAATTGCCCCAATTGGCGTTCCAATGGTGAAGTAATCAACGATGACATGACATCTTGACTCGCACCAGCGTACAAGGTAACCACTTGGATAGTGGGATAATCGACTTGCGGTAACGCTGAAATCGGCAGTTGTCGGTAGGCTAAAATCCCCGCTAACAACAGCGCGAACATTAATAAAAAAGTGGCGACGGGGCGGAGAATAAAGAGGCGAGAGGGATTCATTGCCTTGTTACCACTGGCGCGTAGGTACTATAAAGCCTACGCAACTCATTTGTTACGCCTTGGGTGTTCGCCTTTATCCTTCCAGACTGGCGGTGCTGAATCAGGTGTTACCCGTTTGACTTTCGCGCCTTCGCGCAACTTATCCGTGCCATCAATCACTACTAATTCTTGGGCTTTAAGCCCATCCAGTACCGCGACTTTTTCACCACTCACCGTCCCTAATTTAACAGGGCGAACCATCACCGTTTCATCGTCTTTTAGCACATAGACAAAACTGCCTTTTTCGCCGTTCTGCACTGCCGAACTGGGAATAATAGCCACTGATTTTAGGGTATCCATTAGCATCCGCACATTAACAAATTGATTAATAAATAACGCGCTATCGGTATTGGTAAACTGACTTTTTAACTTCACCGTTCCCGTGCTGGGGTCAATTTGATTATCCACTGCCAGTAATTGCCCTTCGGCTAATTTATTTTTAGCACTGCGATCAAACGCTTCAACCGATAATGATTTGCCCGTGCTTAACTGTTTCATCACAGCGGGGACGGCATCTTCGGGCAAGGTAAACACCACCGCAATTGGCTGAATTTGAGTAATCACAGCCAACCCTGCGGCATCAGAGGCTTTAATCATATTGCCTTGATCGACTAAACGTAAGCCCACGCGTCCACTAATTGGCGCGGTGATTTTGGTATAGCTTAACTGTAGTTTTGCATTAGCCACTAAGGCTTTATCGGTTGCTACTGTGCCTTGGTATTGTTTAACCAATGAAGCTTGGGTAGCAACTTGTTGAGTAGCAATAGAATCTTGTGCCAACAAAATTTTATAGCGTTCTGAATCCAGTTCTGCATTTTTTAATAATGCCTCATCGCGTTGTAATTGACCTTCCATCTGCATAAGCTGAATTTCAATAGTGCGCGGGTCAATTTCGGCTAATAAATTGCCTTCTTTTACCATCGCACCTTCTTTATAGTGAACGTGTTGCAGTTCACCATCAACTCGCGATCTCACTGTTACTGTACGCAAACCTGTCACTGTTCCTAACCCATTCAAATAAACAGGTACGTCACCCAGCATCACTGATTCTGCGGTAACAGAGGTAATATCTTTACCTTTTTTACCGAGTTTATTAGCCGCTTCCTGTGGGATTTCGGACTTAGAATGATAAATAAAATAAGCGGCTATGGACGCGAGAAGCACGACAATCAACCAAATCCACCAGCGAAATGTCTTTGCCTTATTTTCTTCTAGCTTCATAAAGTTTTATTGAGTTATTTGAGAGGAATATGTGGGGGTATTGTGATAATAATATGATTTTCTAGCCTCCAACAATGCTTTTAAAATGATTGATTGAAGTAGATGATGGAATTGTATCATGAGCAACCCTGTATTTTATGGCTAATAGCAACCGTGACTCCGAAAAGACTAAACTGTTAAACTCATTGACTTAGGCACAGGCTCTGGCATTATCGTGGTGACGCTGAGCATTTTTATTGTCGGCTAGAGCTAACGCACAATAAAATGATACCGTTCGTGGTGAGCTTGTCGAACCACATTCACACTTCGACAAGCTCAGTGCGAACGGTTTTGTAATCATTTTATCAGCGGTTAACTATATGGCTCAACGCCGCTTTTTTAACCATACCGCGACACTAGCAGACAAAACAGCTTAGTGCCGCCGAGATTTTTATGACCGTTCGTATTATCCCAAGCCTAATTTATTCGTTATTAACCGTACAACTGATAGGCTGCACTGTTGGCCCTGATTACAGCCGTCCTCAAGCAACGATTCCGATTAACTTCAAGGAAATCAAAGGCTGGAAGCAGGCGCAACCGCGTGATAATTTGTTGCAAGCTAAGTGGTGGGAAATTTTCAAAGACGCCCAACTTAACGTGCTGGAAGAACAAGTTATCAAAGCGAATCAATCCATTGCCCAAGCTGAAGCGCAATACCGTCAAGCACAACATCTAGTGCAATCTGCACACGCTGCCTACCTCCCTACGGGTACTATTACAGGGACAACCAATCGTTTTCGTGCGGCTAGTGGTGGGCAGAGTGTTGCGCCACCTGGGATTAGAAACGTTTTTGGTACTGCGCTAGCCTTTGCTTGGGAACCCGATTTATGGGGTAGTGTTCGCCGTCAAGTTGAATCCGACACAGGCAATGCACAAGCCAGTGCGGCTACCTTACAGGCATTACAGCTATCTACTCAAGCAACGTTAGCCGATGATTATTTTCAATTGCGGGTGTTGGATGCGCAAAAAGCCTTGCTTGATGAAACGGTAGCGGCTTATCAAAAGACGCTGGAAATCACTAAAAACCGTTATTTAGCGGGAGTAGTAGCTAAAACAGATCTGGTGCAGGCAGAAACCCAGCTCGAATCAGCACGGGCGCAAGCCATTAATCTAGGTGTACAACGAGCAAAACTAGAACACGCTATTGCTGTTTTAATGGGTAAAGCACCTGCGGAATTATCTATAAAGCCAGTGTTGTTGGATATTACTTTGCCACCCATTCCAGTCAGTCTACCGTCAGAATTACTGGAAAGACGACCTGATATTGCCAGTGCTGAACGTAAAGTTAACGCTGCCAATGCTCAGATAGGCGTTGCAAAAGCGGCATTTTTCCCCACTCTGAATCTGGCGGCAAACAAGGGCTTTCAAAGCAACACCTTAGACACCTTACTGACTGCCGCCAAGCGATATTGGGCATTAGGCCCTGCGGGTGCGGCATTGACGCTATTAGATGGTAGCGCAAAAAATGCACAGTATAAGCAGGCTATTGATGGTTTGGATGCCAGTGTCGCGTTTTATAGACAAACCGTATTAACCAGTTTTCAGGAAGTGGAAGATAATTTAGCCGCACTACGAATTCTTCAAGAAGAAGCGCAAGTTCAGGAAAAAGCTGTGGCTGCGGCTAGACAATCGCTAACACTGACAACCAATCAATACAAAGCAGGAACGATAAGTTATTTGAATGTCATGATTGCTCAAACCGTAGCATTATCCAACCAGAAAGCCGCCGTGCAGTTGCTGGGAGATAGGCTGTCTGCGTCAGTGCTGTTAGTTAAGGCATTAGGGGGCGGCTGGAATGTCGCCATGTTACCTACCCCTGATGAAGCGGGTGGTGAAGTTAAATGGTCAGATTTCCTGCCGTTTCCTATCGACTAATGGTAGTGTATTTTGGAGTGCAAGCTCTGCTTGCACTCCAGTAGCATACTATGTTTAGCACTACCGTCTTTTTGCTAAGAACTTAATCAAACCACTACCAAAGGTTTTTATATGAATCCCATTTTTTACCGCCCCGCCAAATTACGGGGATTGGCATTTTTAGGGCTATTATTAATGGCACTTGCCATTCTGGGTGGCATGATTTGGCGTAACTTTCAGCATTTTGAAATCGTTTTATCCTATGTGGATTACTCACATCGCATCCAAAAAGTATCAGTAGGGCTACAGCAATCACTGATGGGTCATTTGATTGAAAAAACCCAGAAGCCAGTTACATTGGCTAAAACCTTGACTGAAATGGACGCATTAATGGCGGATAACCGTTATTTGTCTGATTTCACTAAGGATAATTTAACAGCGGTACGCAGTATGCTTACCGATTTTAGCAAACTCGAAAGCAAAGAAAAAAATACCCATTTAATTGCTGCACTGAAAATCATGAGTGATATGCTCGATTATGAAGCGTTACAACGCGAACAATTATTGGAAGGCATTAATCTCGACACCCAAAATGAACTGTATATCGCTCTCATGATGTTTGCGGTTATTCTGTTTGGTGCGATGCTATTTTTACACTATCGTATTTTGCACCCGCTTCATGATTTACGCCGCTTATTAGAGCGTTTAGCCGACGAAAATTTTACCCCCATTACCACCGATCATCTTGATCCTTTGTTGCTACCCGTGTTTAACAGTTATAACGAAATGGTCACCCATTTGGCTGAACTGGAAGAAGCCAAACGCTTATATGCGCAATCCTTACAGCGGGAAGTTAGAATTGCCACTCAAGCTTTATTAGAACAACAAGCCAGTTTAGCCAGAGCCGAACGCTTAGCGGCTATTGGTGAAGTGGCTGCCGAATTAGCCCATGAAATTCGTAATCCCTTGGCAGGTATTCAAATGGCATTCAGTAATTTACGCCATGAAATTGACGACCAGTTTCAATGTGAGCGCATGGAGTTAATTAGTTCTGAACTCAAACGCTTGGCAGTCTTACTTAATGGTATGCTCAACCAAAGTAAACATAGTCCTGAAGTGGCAAAGGATTTTGATATAAGCACACTGATTCGAGATTTGATTACACTAACCCGTTATCAAGTGCCTGAAGCGATACAATTAGACATCGATATACTGCCTGTGTTGCGGGTGCATTTACCTGAAAGCGGACTTCGGCAAGCATTACTGAATTTAGTATTAAATGCAGTAGACGCATTAGAAAGTGGGGCAGGACGTGTTGTGATTAAAGTCCGTATTGATAAAATGGGCTTAGCCATTGATGTGTTGGATAATGGTCGGGGATTTCCTCAAGAGTTACTTGATTATGGCATACGCCCTTTTCGTACCAGTCGTTCAGGTGGTACAGGATTAGGATTAGCAATGGTACAACGCTTTGTTAGAGAAATAGACGGGACAATTAAATTGTCCAATCAACAACCACACGGTGCTTGTGTGACGGTATTATTACCGAATGACTGTTTACTGGGAGAACGAAAGTGATAGAAACTCTGCTCATCATTGAAGATGAAAAATTATTAGGTTTTGAATTATCCCATCACTATCGAAAACATGGCTGGGAGGTGATGTTAGCGACTACGCTGGCAGAAGCTAAAACCTTGCTATTTAAAAAACGCATTGAACCGCTGTTAATTTTATCTGATATGAATTTGCCTGATGGTAATGCCTTGGATTTTATGGAAACTATTAAAAAGGATGTTCATTATGCCGAATGGTTATTTTTAACAGGTTACGGTAGCGTACCTGATTCGGTTAGGGCATTACGATTAGGTGCTTATGATTTTCTGGAAAAACCGTGTGATTTAGAACGGCTAGATTTAGTGGTAGCGAGTGCGGCGCGGAGTGCTGTTATTCAACGTCGTGTTATTGACCAAACTAAACAAGGGCATAGACGCTATTCCCCTGAAGCGTATCTTGGACATAGTCAGCAAGCACACGCCATACGGCAATTATTAGCCAAATTGACCGAAGTGCCATTCAGTGCCTTAATTATTGGCGGTGAAAGCGGCACGGGCAAAGGGCTAGCGGCTCGTATTCTGCATTACGGTGGCTCGCGTGCCTTGCAACCCATGATTGAAGTCAACTGCGCCGCATTGCCGCGTGAATTATTAGAATCGGAATTGTTTGGTCATGAGCCTGGCGCGTTTACAGGGGCATCAAGTCGGCATCGAGGCTTATTGGAACAAGCAGACGGTGGCACCTTATTCATGGATGAAATCGGTGAAATGCCGCTAGATTTACAAGCCAAATTATTAAAAGTTATTGAAGATCATAAAGTACGCCGCTTAGGAGGGGAAAAAGAAATCAGCGTAGATGTGCAAATTATCGCTGCAAGCAACTGTGATTTAGAAAAAATGACTCAAGCGGGTAGTTTTCGGGCAGACTTGTATCACCGTTTAAGTGTTTTTCGCCTTATTTTGCCGCCATTGCGTGAGGCTGTTGAAGACCTCGATGAATTAGTGCCGCTATTTGTTGCCGAATACAATGCCAAAGCAGGGCGACAAGTTAAACATATTCCCGATGAAGTTTGGCATAAACTTAAAGCCCATGATTGGCGCGGTAATGTCAGAGAATTACGCAATGCCATTGAACGCTGTGTGTTGTTTGCTGACAGTGACACCTTTCCTGTTCAATGGCTACAACTACCTAGACAATCAGCGCACGAAAAAGCTGATAATACCGATAAAGCGTGTATTTATTTACCGTTGGATGGCAGTATGGCATTGGATGATATGGATAAATTTATCATTAAAACTACCTTGGAACGTGCTGATAATAATCTAACTGCCGCCGCCAGAGCCTTAGGCACAACTCGCGAAACCTTACGTTATCGAGTCAAAAAATATAATTTGAATAGCGTGGAATAACGCATGGAGTCCAAAAGCTTTAGCTTTTTGCGAATCGCCAATAGCTAAAGCTATTGGACTCCGCATTAGCAAGCTGATATTTAACATTGATGGGCTTCTTTCGTCAGCCCATCCTACGCGCTAAAAATAGATAATCCATCTATAGCTAACCGTCGATAAAATGATTACAAAACCGTTCGCACTGAGCCTGTCGAAGTGTGAATGTGGTTCGACTGTTCGACAAGCTCACAGCTCACCACGAACGGTATCATTTTATTGTGCGTTAGCTATATAAACTACGGCGTTGTAATAGAATCGTTTTCAATTGCTCGGCGTAATAATTTATGTACCATAATCTGTAAACTTTCATGTGATTCCTGACATTTTTTTTCAAGACATAATACGAGGTCTTTATCTAAATAAATGGGTAATTCAATCTGCTCAACAGGAATATAAAATTTACCTTGTTCGGCATTAGAAAAATCATAATCATCTTTCATTTTGTCAGCCTCTTTATATAAGTATTCTTTTCGGTAGCCGTTGCTTTTCTGGCAGAAATAATCCGTATCACTTCATCACAACGAAACGCATGAACAACCAGTAATAACTGCTCGTTCAAATTATTCCCCAATAATATCCACCGTTCTTCCATTTCTGAATGCTCATTATCGGGAATACTTAATGCGAAAGGATCAGAAAATACATAAGCGGCATCATGAAAATCAATACCGTGTTTACGAATGTTTGTTTGATTTTTATTTTCGTCCCATTCAAATTTCATAAATCATTTTATATATTTTATTTCAGCACGGGACGGGTTATTCAACCCGTCCCGACCGTTTGAATTTTGGTATGATTCTCAACACAACCAGCGTCACAATCAAAACGTTGCTACGGGGTATATATTCTGTCGCGCTTCGTTATCCATCTATAAAACTTAATATAAGTTTATCAATGTTTTTTAAGCTTCCAGTTATATCATTATCAATAATATTTAATATACTGTCTAAATTTTCAGTGATTGAATTCATTGATATTATTTTTAAAATAATACTAATGTCTTTCTTCAATAATATTAAGGCAAGTACAACTCCAAATCTAGGAGATATTTCACTACCAACCAAATTGATCAACTCAGCATTTGTATTTTTTATGTGATTAATTTTTTCAACTATAAATGATCTTCCATTATCCCCATAAATTTCTAAAAAATCTTTAAACATTGATTCATCTATTAATTTTTCTGGAATAATATCAGATAGTTCTAACTTATTTTTTAAGCAGTAACTTAAAACTAAGATGGCTAAATATGTATAAATAAATGCAGCTACTGCACCAGAACGTTGTTGGCGACTACCATTTTCAAGTAAATACTTAAATTGGCAAAAATACGCTACAGCTTCAGAAATACATGAATGGGATGTAAACTGATCATCTTTTACTTTTCGAGAAATAGAAAATTCAGCCGCATGTCCTAACTCATGTACAATTAAATCTGTAGAAGTAAATTCTTCGCTGTAATAAAAAATATGATGTTCATCTTCTCCACAATTGATGCAGCACGCTTCTGCATATATGTTATTTTTATTAACTTTTAAATCATAAAATTTTACTTTTGATAGATCAACATTAAGTAATAAGCTGACAAAACCTTTAGATTTAACAATAATATTTTCATCTATTACATTTGAAATATTTTCAAAATCAGTTTTTTTTATATCTGTCATTATATCTGATAGTAGTTTTTTTGATAGATTTACATCCACACATAAATCTCTTATCGTATTAATAGATTTCATTATATAAGTGTTTAAATCTTGAATATTATTAATATGTAAAATATTAATTTTATTTTGAATATTATCTTGCTCTTTAATGTTTCCATTTTTAAAATTATCAATATGTCTTTTTTCTAGCTTAAAAAGCTCTTCTTTATAATTGGTCATAATATACCTCTATTTTATTTGTAATTGTGGCTCGTAGTTCGTAGGTTTAATTTAATCGTTCCAACGCTCTGCGTTGGAATGCAGCAGTTGACGCTCCAGCGTCTTCATTGCAAAAGCATAACCATCAAAAACACAGTCTGAAACGAGGACGCTGGAGCGTCCTCAGACGCATTCCAACGCGGAGCGTTGGAACGATAATGATGCCGTGCGTGGGAACAAATTAATTTAGTAGTATAGGTCGGGTTAGGCGGTAACCATAACCCGACACAACATGATATACGATGTATGTCGGGTTACGCTATCGCTAACCTGACCTACGGCTTATCGCGTTTGCATTCCGATTTTTTACTGTTTGGATTTCAGTGAGTTATGCAATCGGTGGCGGTATTGCTGCAAACAAAGCCGCTAATTCGGTCTGTGTTTCTGCCGCTAACCAGCCACTCATGCCTTGTGTCCACACCAATGAAGCGCGAGTCAATTGTCCAGACTGTATCATTGCTTGTAGCTGCGGTAACGGGAAGGGACCTGTTTGCACACCATTCACAGCGACAAAATAACTAAGCGATACTGGCAATGGTGGCGGTGGCGGATTTGCTCCACCTGCGGCTGGATTGACTTGTTGTGGCTGAAATACATTGCCCATTTGATTTATCATGCCAAATCCCAAGCCCGCGCCAATTCCAGCTCCCATTAAACCACCTTCGGGATTATGTGCCGCAGCTTCCATTGCATTAGCGGCTTGAAACTGTGAATACGCGCCTAGATTACCGATAATTCCCATGCTACTGCGTTTATCTAGTGCTTGTTCCACTTCAGGCGGCAAAGAAATATTTTCAATTAAGAATTTGGTCAGCTCTAAACCTAATTCATTAAATTCTGCTTTGATTTTGTCGGTAACAATTAGCGATACTTCGTCATAATTAGACGCTAAATCCAACACAGGAATTTTACTTTCCGCAATCGCATCCATACCACGGGTAACGGCTAAATTGCGTAACTGCTCATTGACGGCATCAACGGTAAATTCAGCATTTGTGCCTGACACTTCTTTTAAGAATTTACCAGCATCATTGACTCTAAAGGCAAACGACCCAAAAGCGCGTAAGCGTACAGGACCAAATTCAGCATCACGCAACATGATAGGGTTTTTAGTCCCCCATTTTTGATTGATGAATTGCTTGGTATTAACAAAAAACACATCAGCTTTAAACGGGCTATCAAAACCGTATTTCCACCCTTTCAGCGTCGCCAAAATCGGCATATTTTGGGTGTTAAGCGTGTACATACCCGCTTGGAAAATATCGGCAATCACCCCTTCATTTAAAAATACAGCTATCTGACTTTCGCGTACCGTCAGTTTCGCGTTCATTTTAATTTCATTTTGGTAACGCGGAAATTTCCATAAAATAATATCGCTAGCATCATCCGTCCATTCGATGATGTCGATAAATTCATTTCTCAGTGCGTCAAATAATCCCATTGTTTTATCCTAGAGTGAGGTTAAGGGAGGGTAGATTGTAACATTGGATAAAGTAGCTTTCAGTTTCTTAACGGCTTACCCGTTTTTAACAAGTGTTCTAATCGTGCCAATGTCCCCGCCTGTTTAGTCAGTGTAACAAAGGCGTGTAATTCTAAGGCTAGCAAATCGATTTCCGTTAGTGGTGACTTAATATCAGCATCAGCACCGCTTAACACCTCCGCTAATTTTTCAGCAATATCCCTATCATAATCGGTCGCTTTGCCTAAAGCGTGCAGGGATTTTATGCCCATTGCTAAGGTGGCTTGAAGCGTTTTTCCTGCCAGTTTATAAGTATAAGATTCGGGGGCGGTGTAATGACTAACAAGGGACAAGGCTTTGGTTTTAGCATCGGCGAGTAATCGTTGTTTATTCATGGTGATGCCATCGGACGCTGATAAAAATAATAACTCTTTGGCTTCCAACGCAGAACCAGATACTTTGGCTAAACCAATGGTTTCAAAGGCTTTGACTACCGCTGGAACTGGACCTTTGGGGAGTTTTGCTTGCGTTTGCCAGCGGTGCAAATACTCTTTACATCCACCCCACGCTGGAATCAAGCCAACGCCAACTTCGACCAAACCCATGTAAAGTTCAGCGTGAGCTTGAATCGCATCACAATGAAGCAGAACTTCACAACCACCACCTAACGCTAATCCAGAGGGTGCGCCAACCACAGGAAAAGGTGCGACTTTTAACGCGTGGTAAGTTTGCTGTCCTTTGATAACAAGTTGTTCAACGGCTGCCCAATCGCCGTGCTGAATCGCTTGAACCAGTAAATTAAGATTTGCCCCCGCTGAAAAATTCTTCGCTTCATTATGTATGACTAACGCGACAAATCCATCGCTAATTTTACTGATACTTTGTTGAATCAATGCCAGTGAGTCCATATCCAGCGTGTTCATTTTGCTATGAAATTCTAAACAAGCAACGCCATCACCAATATCCCATAAACTGGCAGAGGCATTGCTTAACACGGCTGAGCTTTGGCGTTTAATGTCGGACAACAATAACACCCCTGTTGCTCTGGGTATGGGCTGATAGTGACCCGATAAATCAACAAAACTATCTGCTTGGTATAGTTGTTGATTGTTGGCGAGTAGTGGAGGTATGGCTTGATTTTCTGAGCGTAATTTATCGGTAAACCATGCGATGCCTAAGCTATCGAGTAATTCAAAAATTCCCAGTTGCCAGTGATAACCTTCACGCATAGCGACATCAATGCTGACTAAATCATCGGCACAACAGGGGATTAAACTGGCGGCATAGGTTAAGGTTTTTGATAATACGCGCCACGCATAAAGGCTGGAGGAGTCATCTGAGGATAATAAATTTTGTAGCGTGCTTGCTTGGGGTGAGGAACGATCCCCAATATTTTCACTACGACTATATTCACCTGTTTGGAGATTAATCGATTCTTTCACGCGTTCTGGACTTAAGCGATAAAAGCCGCCTTTGCCTTTTCTGCCTGTATAGCCTTCGCTAATCATCTTGGTCATTAAAGGCGGTAATTCGCTGACTAGCTGAAACGCATCATTCGGGGGTAACGCCTGTTTCATACTGGCTAACACCGATGGAATTAAATCCAAACCAACTAAATCCAATAAACCAAAAATTCCTGTTTTGGGTATGCCAAAAGGTAATAAAGCCGCATCAGCTTGTTCAACGCTCAGTCCTAAATTAATCGCTTCCAACAGCCCGCATTGCAGCCAGTAAATACCGATACGATTAGCGATAAAACCAGCGGTATCTTTGCAAGTCACGCACTCTTTACCTAGCTTACTATCAGCAAATTCTTTAATTGCCGCCACTAATTCTGGATGTGTTTCTGAACCTGTTACTAATTCTAGCAAGCGCATATAACGCGGCGGATTGAAGAAATGGGTAATCATAAACCGCTGTTTAAAACGTTCAGGAAACTCCTGTGTTAATAACCATAATGGCAAGGTCGAGGTATTAGAGGAAATCACACAATCATCACCGCACACTGCTTCCAGTTTTTCATACAGTGATTTTTTAATGGCAGGTTTTTCAATCACCGCTTCAATCACCCAATCAACATCGGCTAACCAGTGTAGATGATCTTCGATATTGCCTGCGGTGATTAAACGGGCATTATTTTTGTGCATGAACGGCGCGGGTTGCGCTTTGAGCAGTTTTTCAATAGCAGTTTCGGCGATGGTGTTACGGTTGCTGCTTAGTTCTAGCTTAGGCACAATATCCAGTAAATACACAGGAATGCCCGCATTACTGATATGCGCGGCAATACTTGCACCCATCACCCCCGCGCCAATCACGGCAACTTTATGAATGTTCATATTGCCTCCAAAATGGTCGCAATGCCTTGACCACCACCGATACATTGGGTGGCGAGAGCGTAACGTTTATGTTCGCGTTGTAACAAACTGGCGGCTTTACCCGTGATTCTCGCACCCGTCGCGCCTAACGGATGACCTAAGGCAATCGCACCACCATCAAGATTAAGCTTATCCAACGCAATAGGTAATTCTGTCAGCACCGCTAAAGCTTGCGCAGCAAAGGCTTCATTAAGTTCAATAATATCAATATCGTTCAATGCTAAACCCGCACGTTGCAAGGCTTTATGGGTCGCGGCAACAGGACCGATGCCCATAATATCAGGCGCACAACCTGAGACAGCGGTGGCTTTGATTCTGGCTAACTTCGGCAAACCGTGCTTATCAGCATAATCTTCACTGCACACCAACACCGCCGACGCGCCATCGGTCAACGGTGAAGACGTACCCGCAGTGACACTGCCCGTAGCTTGAAACGCAGGCGCAAGTTGAGCCAAGGTTGCGGCGGTAGAATCAGGACGTAAACAGCCATCTTGCGTTACTGAACCGATAGCAATGATTTCATCACTAAAACGTCCTTGTTGTTGTGCGGAGTAAGCTTTGTGTTGACTGAGTAACGCAAAAGCCTCTTGATCGCTCCGCGCTATTGCATAACGCTTAGCCAGATTTTCAGCCGTATCACCCATGCTGATAAATGCGTCAGGAAAACTCCCATAAAGCACGGGATTGGGCATGGGATTAAAACCGCCCATCGGTATACGACTCATCGATTCCACCCCCGCACAAATAAACACTTCACCCGCATTCAATTGAATCGCCCCTGCGGCAATATGAATCGCCTGCATAGACGAGCCGCAAAAACGGTTTAGCGTCATCCCTGCAACGGTTACAGGCAGCCCAGCTAAATGGACAATCAAACGTGCTAGATTAAAGCCTTGTTCACCTTCGGGAAACGCACAACCCAAAATCAAGTCTTCTATATCATCGGGATTGACACGGGTTTGTTTGAGCAGCCCTTTGACCACCGTAGCGGCAAGATCATCAGGTCGGGTTTTTACCAGTTGCCCTTTATGAGCGGGTGTGAAAGGTGAACGGCAATAGCCAGCGATAATAACGGATTTCATGGTCTTCTCCAAAGAGGGTACACAATGCCTGACTGCCAGTTAAAGCGTTTATGCTGAGCTGTGAGAACAGTCGAAGCATAAATGGCTAGTAACGCAGTGCCTAAGAACCATGAAATTTTAAGCGTTGGTTTTGTATAACTCTAGTATTTCTTTTAAATACTCTGATTTGTTCCAGTTTTGAATTTCCCGCGTTCGAGTTTTAAATAACAGGCTTACTGGAATACCCCGTCGCGCTCAGGATTGTTTGTCGTCATCATACCGATTTAAAAAATTATTATCTCCGTCCAGTGCCATAGGATGTGCCGACGATAAGAGGCGCATCATTCGCGTTATATTTCTCGAACGATGCGCTTCGTACCTCAGCGCATCCTATCGTGCTGATAAAATCAACAAGGTAGAACTTCATAGCCATAAACGTCTTAGAGCAAAAATAGATTTTGACTCAGTTTTTAAAGCTAAGCCAATTGCCTTAATTCTTCAATAGACGTTATTTCTAAGTAATCGCTCAAAAGTTTTTTAACAAACTTGGATTAAAGAAAATGACATAATCAGGATTATTTCCGTAAGAAAAGCCACTCGAACAGAGCGAGGATTTTGTGAAAATTGAATTCATATTTTAAGCATTATGCCCCAAATGATAAATCCAACAAGGCATTATCCAACTTTCCTGCACGGAAACTTTTGCCTGAATCCACGGCTGTGACAATCACACTGGCTGGGCTAAACAACATGGCATCAATTTTAAAAAAATCATATTCATACTGTTTAAAGATGTCGGCGAAGGGTTTGCCGTAATCTTTAGAGGTTGAACTGGGTAGATTTTTTGCCAATTCTTCTGCCGCTTCATCACTGCCTTTGACAAATAAATGCACTTGCCCTGCGAATAAAATTGCATCGTTGGTGCGTCCCATTGCCTTGACAAAGTTAGGGTGCGGTGGACAAATAGGTGCAGAGCCGCTACCGTCAATAATATTTTCTAACGGGAAATGCAGGGCGTGGGCTTTGTGCATAGCGACTTCTAATACTCTAGCCACGACTTGTACACCACCTGCTAAACTGCTGGTTGGTGTGACGATGATGGTTAATTTTTCTGGTGAAACACCACACGCAGTGGCTACTTTTTCGATAATTTCCAGCGGTGGCAGTTTGTCGTTTTCGATGACTAATACGGTGCTGTCGGCACTGTCACGGTAGGCGAGTTCTTTGTATAACTCTTCAACGGGTTCAACTTCGCCGTTTTTTACTTTGGTTGCCATTGCACGCGCTGGACCTGAACCTAATGCGTAGTATTTTTCATGCGATAAACTCCAGCCTGCGTATTGACTGCCTAAACAGCCGAGTACAGGATTGCCTGTGTGGACGTTGACGGATAACGACCAGTTCGTGGTGTAAGTGCTATGGCTAATAGAGACTGTTCCCATACCACCTAAACAAATTTCCGCAATAATGCGACCTGCTTCCAAACCACCGATGGCGTTGATACCTGCATCGATGACGGTACAACCGTTGGCTAACACTTCAACGCCGAGGCGTAATTTAGCGGCATTATCCAGCAGGTGTTGAACTAGGGGTTGAGTGAGTTTGTTGACGCTGGCTGTGTGTTCCATGAGTATAAAGACCTTTGTATAGTGTGTTGTTTAAGGGTTAATTCGTTCAAGACCGCGTAGGCTTGGTGTTGGTGGGCAATAATACTGCAAATTGGTTGCCCTGTCTTACAGATTGCCCCCGCTGCGGGTAAATCCATCACGCCGTTTTCCCAGCTATAGTCGTCTGGAATTTGTATATCCTGTTCGGCATAGACAATTTGATAGCCTGTATAGCCTGATTGTGGCGGTGGCTGTAAACATGACTGCCAGTCCTCTACAGGACTGGTAGTCATCAGGTGTCGGCGCAATAAATCGGCATCGTAACACTGCATACTAGCAGGTGGGCGCGGATTGATTTCTAACACATAACTTTCGCCATCGGCATGAATAAAATCCAGTGAGTTTAAACCGTTTAACTTAAAGGCTGGAACAAGTTTTGTTAGCCAGTCGATAATTTGCGTTTGATGGATTTGACTTAGTTCACAATGATTAATAATGCCCGCAAAAATAAATTCTTCTGTGTCGCTTAAGCGCGTCGTCCATTGGGTGTTAAAACCGATAACTTGTACTTGCCGCCCATTGGCTAAAAATAACACCGAGTGTTGTGAGCCGTGCTGATATTTTTGCCAATAGACATTGGAGTTCAAACCTAGGTTTGTATTCCTAACACGCTGAATACCCATACCACCTTGCCCTCTGCTGGGTTTAATTAACCAATTTTGGGTGTCGTGTGGTCGAGTAAAAGACGTTTCAGGCGTGGGAATGTTAAATTTATCCAGTACGGCAAAAAAATCGACTTTGTTTTGTACCCTGATAAACGTTTCTGGCGTATTACCCAATAGGGTTAAACGCAAGTGCAAATAATGCAAACTATCAGGGTATTGTTCAAAGCCACTGCCATAAACAACCTGTGTTACTGCGTAGTGTTGGCTAAAATAATCTACAGCTGGGATAAGGGAAGCAACCGTTAAATCGGTTATTTGTTGATAGTCTAGTGCATAAGCTTGAGTATCGAGGTCAGCAAATAAATCAATGACTAAGGGCTTTAAACCCGCACAGACTGCCGCTTGTGCCAGCATACGCGCTGAGCTGGCAATGATGAGAATGTAGTCAGATTTCAAGGTGAGTTGGCGTAAACCTACTCCGAATCCGAAGCCGAATTATCAACCACTAAACGTCTAAGCGTTCTATTGATCGCCTCAATATCAAAATCAGTTGGATTAAAATACTCACCTAACCAAGTAAGTATGTGCGTGTCTTCGGTATTTTGTAGAGATTCTAACATATCAGTATAACCCCATATACCGCCGCAATCTTCGGGTGGACAGGCTTTTTCACCTTTGATACAACGGGGCTGGCGGGCATTAGCATCGACAGGTAGAATTTTTCTCAGTTCAATTCGATGCGTCCAACTGTCTCCTAGGTCATACTCATAAACAATGCTTGCCCCTTCTTTAGTAAGTAGGTTTCCCACGGTATATTTTTTTTCATTGCAATTTTGTTTTTCTAGCTCTTCGGTATCCAATAAACCATATTCATCCTCAACGTTGTTACGTTCTGTGTCATTGCTATAAAGCACTTTTTCTGCAATAAACTGATGTGCATGAGAATTCTCCCACCCCATCACTGTTTGTATCACATAGTGCAAGGCTTCTAAGCTAAGATCGCTAGGCACTAAAATATCACGCCATATCAATGGCTTAGAGTTTTCTAAAGTGATTCTAAGATAATAAACAGAGAATGGATAGAGTTGTTCTGTCGCCATAAAAACGCCTCGTGCTTGATTAATAAACATCCCTAACATACCGTTTATTCTTTTTTAGTTGATTCACATAATCAATCGCCTGCTGTTCTGATAATTTACCGTGTTCGGCAATCACCTCTAACAAGGCTTTATCGACATCTTTTGCCATACGATACGCATCACCACAGACAAAGAAATACCCTCCCTGCTCTAACCATTCAAACAGCTCCTTACCATATTCACGCATTTTATCCTGTACATAACACTTCTCGACTTGATCTCTGGAAAAAGCTAATTCTAAACGGGTAAGCACACCATCTTGTTGCAAGCTTAGCAATTCATCTCGATAAATAAAATCAGTCTGCTCATTACGATCACCAAAAAACAACCAATTTTTACCTGTGGCTTTGCGGTATTGACGCTCTTGTAAGAAAGCACGAAACGGTGCGATACCTGTTCCAGGACCAACCATAATCATGGGCAAGCTATTATCATCTGGAACTCTGAACACTTTATTCGGGGTAAAGAAACAACGCACTTCAGTTTGCTCATCAACCAAATCAGCCAGAAAAGTCGAGCATACTCCTTTATGCTCACGTTCATAACCATCATAACGCACACTGGCAACCGTTAAATGTACGGTTTCAGGATACATTTTTCCGCTAGAAGAAATGGAATAGGCGCGGTGTTGTAACGGTTTGAGTAAGGCAATAAATTCTGCGGCGGTAAATTCACACACAGGATTTTGGCGTAACAAATCCAAGCTATCACGCCCCCATAAATAATTGGCTAAAGCCTCTTTATCGCCTGCGTTTAACAGCCCGTTCAATTTTTGATTACCAGAGCGAGTAGCGATTTCTTGTACCAATTCTTTGCTAGGGGTTTTAATTTCAAACTGAATGCGTAGCGCGTCTTGCAAGCGAATCACTTCACCGTTGACAGGTTCAAGTTCATCACCGTTACAGCCGATAGCGTGAACAATATCGCTGACTAATTCAGGGCAGTTAGTCGGTAGCACGCACAAAGCATCACCAGCTTCATAATGTAAACCCGAACCCGCGATAGAAAGCTCATAATGGCGAGTTTCTTTGGAAGAATCAGCAGCCGTTAGCAAGCGATTGACCAGCAAAGACGCGGGGAATGGATTTTTGCGACTGTATTGTGGTGGTGCGGAGGTAACAGACGATTCCGCATCAATCACACTGCTATTACTCAATTGCGGAATCACTGAACGCATCCAATTTTCTGCGGGAGCTTCATAAGCCACATCACAATCGACTCGCTCATAAATGCGGGTTGCGCCCAATTCGGCTAAGCGGTTATCCCAATCAATACCCGCTTTACAGAATAAATCATAGCTGGTGTCACCTAAGGCTAATACAGAATACTGGAGTTTTTCCAAACGCGGCATAGTGTCTGCACTGACCGCTTCCCACAATAGTTGCGCATTATCAGGCATTTCACCTTCGCCATAAGTGCTGGTGACAATCAACACGGTGTCCATTGTGGTAAAAGCACAGCTATCAATCGCATCCATGCTATTCACCACAGCTTTTAAACCCTGTGTCTTAGCCATAACAGCCGCATCATAAGCCACCGATTCGGCAGTGCCTGTTTGACTACCGTATAAAATATTAATCGTGCGAACTGTTGTTGAACTATTCACCCCCGCGTTTTGAATGCTGTGGGTATATATGCCCGTAAAAAAACCGCTTAACCAAGCTCGTTGTGCTTCACTGTAAGGGGTATCATGAAGTAGTTGAGGTGTTTTCATGGTGTTACTGACAAATCAATAGTTGTGTGGATTAGTGTGTAATGCCATTATCTTTGATTTAGTAGCTAGAACAAAGTAAGACTTACATATTGATGAATTAAATACGCTGCTTTCATTTCTTTATACGCCGTATTTAATCGTGTAGTTTGGGTTAAGCGATAACTTGAAGCGGACTTTATGGACTGAGATATAACTGATGTATCACATTAATCTCAACGGAAGGAGTCAAAAAATAAGTTTTTTGACTCCTTCACTATGTTATCTAGGTAATTCAGAACTGCCCATCAAATATTCATCGACTGCCCGCGCCGCCTGTCTACCTTCACGAATCGCCCAAACAACCAAGGATTGTCCACGTCGTCCATCACCTGCGGCAAACACTTTATCCACCGAGGTGCGATATTGTTTGTCGTTGGCTTTGATATGACCGCGTTCTAACTCAACCCCTAAATCCACTAATAAACCTTCGTGTACGGGATTGGTAAAACCCATCGCCAAAAACACAATATCGGCTTCCAGACTGAATTCACTACCCGCTTTGTTGCTCATTTTCCATTGCCCACCTTCCTGTTTCCATTCCACTTCAACGGCGTTTAAATGAGTAATTTTACCGTCTGCACCTGTAACGCTTTGCGTGTTAACGCTGAAATAACGCTGTTTAACGCCTTCTTGCTGAGAAGAACTGGTGCGGAATTTATTGGGCCAGTTGGGCCAAGTCAGGAGTTTGTTTTCTTTTTCAGGCGGTTGCGGCAAAATTTCTAACTGCACCACCGAAGCCGCACCTTGACGGATTGAGGTGCCGATACAATCTGAGCCTGTATCACCGCCACCAATCACCACGACTCGTTTACCTGTGGCAGTAATTGCAATGTCATCAGCAACGATGTCGCCTGCATTGCGTTTGTTCTGTTGACGCAAAAAGTCCATTGCAAAATAAACGCCTTCCAAATCGTTACGTCCTGCCACTTCTAAATCACGCGGTTTTTCTGCACCGACTGCCAACACGACGGCATCATAATCAGTGAGTATTTTTTGTGCTGAAATATCTTTACCGATGTGGCTATTAGGTCTAAAACGCACGCCTTCTGCCTGCATTTGC
This sequence comes from Methylococcales bacterium, assembly GCA_026398895.1. Taxonomy (GTDB): domain Bacteria; phylum Pseudomonadota; class Gammaproteobacteria; order Methylococcales; family Methylomonadaceae; genus UBA4132. Next base: position 68,600 of record JAPLRZ010000055.1, on the reverse strand, counting down.
GCAATACGGCGGTCGATGTGGGATTTTTCCATTTTGAAATCAGGAATACCGTAACGCATTAGGCCGCCGATACGATCATTCTTTTCATACACCACCACTTCATGCCCAGCCCTAGCCAGTTGTTGCGCCGCCGCTAAACCCGCAGGGCCTGAACCGACAACCGCCACTTTTTTGCCTGTGCGTTGTTGTGGAATTTGCGGTTTTACCCAGCCCATAGCCCACGCTTTATCAATAATCGCGCATTCGATAGATTTGATGGTGACAGGCGTTTCTTGTAAATTCAAAGTACACGCGGCTTCACACGGTGCAGGGCAAATCCGTCCCGTAAATTCAGGAAAGTTATTGGTGCTATGTAGCACACTTAACGCTTGTTCCCAGTCTTGGTGATACACCTCATCATTCCATTCGGGAATAATGTTGTTAATCGGACAACCTTGATGACAAAAAGGAATACCGCAATCCATACATCTCGCACCTTGTTGTGCGACTTCTTCATCACTAGGGGCGAGTATAAATTCACGATAATGTTGAATACGCTCTTCAGCAGGTGCATAGCTGCGTTCAGTGCGTGGTAGTTCCATAAATCCAGTGGGTTTACCCATGTTAGATACCTTCTTTTTGAACAGTGGCAGCTTGCGCTAACTCAATTTTTTTCAATGCGTCACGATAATCGACAGGCATCACTTTGACAAAACGCGGCAAATAGTCTTTCCAATGAGTCAAAATGTGTTTTGCCCGCTGGCTGTTGGTATAGTGCTGATGATTTTGAATGAGCTTCTTCAAGCGTCGTACATCATCACGCGTCATATCAGACATCAGATCAACCAGCCCGTGCATTTCCAAATCACCACCTTGATGAGCAGTGGCTTCCAGCGTTTCATCTTCTATGAGAAGAGGCTCAAGTTCAACCATTGCCATATTGCACAATTTATCAAAATCGCCCGTTTCATCTAATACATAAGCCACGCCGCCTGACATACCCGCAGCGAAATTGCGCCCTGTTTTACCTAATACCACCACGACACCGCCCGTCATGTATTCACAGCCGTGATCGCCCACACCTTCAACGACAGCAACCGCGCCTGAGTTGCGCACCGCAAAGCGTTCACCTGCGACCCCACTGAAATAACATTGACCACTGACTGCACCGTATAACACGGTGTTGCCAACGATAATATTTTCAGCAGGATTAATCGGGCAATTCTTGGGTTGATAAATGGCAATGCGTCCACCGCTCATGCCTTTGCCGACATAATCATTGCCATCGCCTTGTAGCTCGATGCTAATGCCTTGCGCTAAGAACGCGCCAAAACTTTGTCCAGCGGTGCCTTTGGCATAAATCGCAATGGTGTCATCGGGTAGCCCTTTATGACCATAACGTTTTGCCACTTCACCTGACAACATCGCGCCAAAAGTACGATTAAGGCTGCGAATTGGAGTATGAATTTCGACAGGTTTACCCTCATCTAGCGCGGGTCTAGCTTGCGCTATCAGCGTGTGATCCAAGGCGTGTTCCAAGCCGTGATCTTGTGTTTCGGTTTGATAAACCGCTGTATTAGCATCGACTTCAGGTTTATAGAAAATACGGCTAAAGTCTAAGCCTTCGGTTTTCCAATGATTAATCGCTTGGTTCATGTCTAATAAATCAGAACGTCCAATGAGTTCATTCAAATTGCGGAAGCCCAGTTTTGCCATCCACTGACGCACGTCTTCTGCGACCATGAAGAAATAATTCACGACGTGTTCAGGTTGCCCTGTAAAACGTTTGCGCAGTTCGGGGTCTTGGGTAGCAACACCGACGGGACAAGTGTTCAAATGACATTTACGCATCATTAAACAGCCTGACACAATCAGTGGCGCGGTAGCAAAACCGAATTCATCCGCACCCAATAACGCGCCGATAATGACATCACGACCTGTTTTTAAACCACCATCCACCTGCACGGCAATACGTCCGCGTAGTTTGTTCAGCACCAGTGTTTGATGGGTTTCAGCTAAGCCAATTTCCCACGGTAAACCCGCGTGTTTGATAGAAGTCATCGGGCTTGCACCTGTGCCACCGTCATAACCAGAAATAGTGACGTGATCGGCGTGAGCTTTGGCAACACCTGCCGCAACTGTACCGACACCGACTTCTGAAACCAGTTTCACACTGATACGCGCTGCTGGATTAACATTTTTCAAGTCATGAATCAACTGCGCTAAATCTTCAATCGAATAAATATCATGATGTGGCGGTGGTGAAATTAAACCCACACCTTGCGTTGAGTGGCGCACTTTGGCAATGACCGCATCAACTTTATGACCAGGTAATTGACCGCCTTCCCCAGGTTTTGCACCTTGTGAGACTTTAATTTGAATATCATCGGCATTGACTAAATATTCAGTGGTGACACCAAAACGACCCGACGCGACTTGTTTAATTGCGGAACGCATGGAATCACCATTCGGTAACGGTTTAAAGCGTTCAGGCAATTCGCCACCTTCACCCGTATTGGATTTACCACCGATGCGGTTCATGGCAATCGCCAGATTGGTATGCGCTTCATAAGAAATTGAACCAAATGACATTGCACCCGTCGCAAAGCGTTTAACAATGTTAGCAGCCGATTCCACTTCATCCAATGGCACAGGTATTGCAGCTTCTTTGAATTTCATCAAGCCGCGTAGTGTCAGTAAGTTTTCATTTTGGTCGTCAATTAAGCGGCAAAACTCAGCGTATTTTTCATAGCTGTTACTGCGGGTTGCGTGTTGCAAGGTACTAATGGTTGCGGGTGTCCAAGTGTGGGCTTCACCACGCAGACGAAACGCATACTCACCGCCAATATCCAAAGCATTACGATATAAAGGCGAATTACCAAAAGCGAGTCGATGACGACGGATGGTTTCTTCACTGATTTCAGCAAGTCCCGCGCCTTCTGTGGTGCTGGTTGTGCCTGTGAAATACTGATCCAGAAACGGTTCAGCCAAACCAATAGCGTTAAAAATCTGTGCGCCACAATACGATTGATAAGTTGAAATGCCCATTTTAGACATAACTTTTAACAAGCCTTTAGAGGTTGCTTTGATATAACGTTTATGAGCTTCGTATTCAGACAGTTCTATTTCTGCACAGAAACTAGACAGTGTATCCAAGGCTAAATACGGATTGACGGCTTCTGCACCATAAGCCGCTAACAGCGCGAAATGATGCACTTCACGCGCTTCACCTGTTTCAACGACTAAGCCGACTTTAGTACGCAAGCCTTCGCGGGTTAAATAATGATGTACCGCAGAGGTTGCCAATAATGCGGGAATAGCAAGGTAAGCGGCATCCATATTACGGTCAGACAGCACTAAAATATTATTGCCGTCTTCAACTGCTTGTTTTGCCGCTAAATAGATTTTATCTAACGCGCCTTCCATGCCACTCGCGCCCAAATCAGCTGGGTAACACAGAGTCACGGTTTTAGTTTTAAACGCCCCGTTTGTGCGTGATTCAATACGGCGAATTTTTTCTAAATCTTGATTGCTTAAAATCGGTTGCTCGACTTCCAAACGCTTGTGAGTGCCGCCTTCATCCAGTCCTAATAAATTAGGACGAGGGCCTATCAATGACACCAAAGACATGACCAATTCTTCACGAATTGGGTCTATTGCAGGATTAGTAACTTGGGCAAAACCTTGTTTAAAATAATCGTACAGTAGTCGTGAACGGTCGGATAATACCGCCAACGCCGCATCGATACCCATAGAACTAATGGCTTCCATACCCGTTTGCGCCATAGGTTTGAGAATAAATTCAATGTCTTCGCGAGTATAACCGAATGCCTGTTGACGACGTAGCAAGGTCGCATCGTCAGGAGCCATTGCAGAAACTTCATGTGGCAGTTTAGCTAATAAAATCTGGGTTTTATCCAGCCATTCCTCATAAGGATGACTGTTTGCCAATTCGGCTTTAAGTTCGGCATCATCGATAATGCGACCTTGTTCAGTATCGATTAACAGCATTTTACCTGGTTGCAAACGCCATTTTTTGATAATCTTGTGCTGGGGAATATCCAACACCCCCATTTCTGAAGCCAGAATAACAAAATCATCATCGGTGACTAAATAACGCGCAGGACGCAAGCCATTACGATCCAAGGTCGCGCCAATTTGGCGACCGTCGGTAAAAGCAATCGCAGCTGGTCCATCCCAAGGCTCCATTAAGGCGGCGTTATATTCATAAAACGCTCTGAGTTTTCCATCCATCAATACATTGCCAGCCCACGCTTCTGGAATCAGCAACATCATGGCATGAGCCATTGAATAACCACCCGCAACCAATAATTCCAGTGCGTTATCAAAACTGGCTGAATCTGACTGCCCTTCGGCAATCAACGGCCACAGCTTATTGACATCATCACCTAATACTTTAGAGGCAATGGAATGACGACGTGCTGCCATCCAATTGACATTCCCGCGTAGAGTGTTGATTTCACCATTATGGGCAATCAATCTGAAAGGATGTGCTAAATCCCAAGTGGGGAAGGTATTGGTAGAAAAACGTTGATGCACCAAAGCTAAGGCACTGTCCACCCGTTCATCACTGAGTTCTGGATAAAATGTGCCGACTTGATCCGCCAACAACATCCCTTTGTATACGATAGTGCGTGAGGATAACGAGGGCATATAGAAAGAATGTCCATGCTTTAAATTTAAAGCGCGAACTGCATTTTCCACTTGTTTACGAATCACAAACAGCTTACTCTCGAAAGCATTTTGATCCATACAACCATCTCCGCAAGCAATAAAAATTTGCCGTACCACAGGCTCAAGCAATTTTACTGAGTCACCTAGCCCATCATTATTGACAGGTACATCACGCCAACCGAGTAGCACAGCTTTTTCTTGCGCAATAATGTCGGTTAATAGCGTCTCACAACGGCTACGATTACCCTCATCTTGCGGAAAAAACACCATACCAACCGCATACTCGCCTTTTGCAGGTAAGCTAATAGCTAATTGACTACATTCGGCGCGTAAAAAGGTATCGGGAATTTGAATTAAAATACCCGCGCCGTCCCCTGCTTTCGGATCTGCTCCGACCGCACCACGGTGCGTTAAATTAGTCAGTAACTGTAAGCCTTGTTGGACAATTGCATGACTTTTCTGTCCCTTTATATGAACAATAAATCCCACGCCGCAAGCATCATGTTCATTGCGCGGATCATATAAACCCTGTCTAGTTGGTAGCGTACTTTGATTCATTGTCACCTCTAAAGTGTGTGTGGAGGATTACTATTATATTACTTACAGACCATTGTGGTATATTTTTACGAAGCTCAGAAGCTCACGCGTTGGCAAAACCGCTAAATTTTACAGATAAAAACCCAGTGCGTCACTCGATTTTTTACCTTTTACCTCTTAATCATACTAACTAACTGCCCGTTTATGATATTAACTTGATCGAATTGCATTCATCTACTACCTTAGAAATTAATTCTATGCTTACGGTTAAGTGCGTAAAAGTACACTACACAGTGGATTATTACCCAACTATTTATTGAAACAGGATAAAATAGGGTATAGATTTAATAATATTAACTAGCTAAGGATAAAAAACCATGCCACATAGACGTTTTAAAACCAGTAGCCCAAAGTCTACTATAACGACCCTTCCTAATTTAGGAATGGATGAAAAACACATGGAGGCCGATTTCAAACGCTACTATGGACACCGACTCGGTAGAGATGAAAATTGCCTTTCTCTACACTATGCTTATGAAGCCTTGTCTTTAGCGATTAGTGATCGGCTTACAGAACGCTGGAAAAAAACCTATAACGCGTATAAAGAGCAGGATTGTAAAAGAGCTTATTATTTATCAATGGAATTTTTGATGGGACGCACCCTCAGTAATGCCATGATTAATTTGGGCATTAACGATGTTGTTGATAAAACGTTGTACGATTTAGGTTTAAACCTCGAAGAATTGGTTGAAGCAGAAGCCGATGCTGGGCTAGGCAATGGTGGTTTAGGTCGATTAGCTGCGTGTTTTATCGATAGCTGCGCTACGTTGCAATTACCTGTGACGGGTTATGGCTTGCGTTATGAATACGGAATGTTTTCGCAGGATATTACCAACGGTGAGCAAGTCGAAAAACCCGATCATTGGTTGCGTAACGGTAATGTATGGGAAATTGAACGCCTTGAATATACTCAAAAAATTAAATTTGGTGGTCGTACCGAAACCCATACCGATGAAAACGGTCATAAGCGTGTTTGTTGGATAGAGAGCCACGATGTATTGGCAGTACCTTTCGACACACCTATTCCTGGTTATCAAAATGGCACAGTGAATACCTTGCGTTTATGGAAAGCCGCTGCAACGGATGAATTTGATTTACAAGAATTTAACGAAGGTGATTATGCAGAATCGGTGGCAGCAAAAAATACCGCTGAAAATATCACTATGGTGTTATATCCCAATGATGCCAATGAAAATGGCAAAGCCCTGCGTTTACGCCAACAATACTTACTCGCCTCTGCCAGCTTACAAGATATATTACAAACGTGGGTTGGTCGGCATAATAATGACTTTACTGATTTTGCCGCGAAAAATGCTTTCCAATTAAATGACACCCATCCGAGTATTGCTGTTGCCGAATTGATGCGCTTGTTGATGGATATTCATGGTTTGTCATGGGATAAAGCATGGTCGATTACGACTGGCACGATGGCTTACACTAATCATACGCTATTACCCGAAGCCTTAGAACGTTGGTCTGTTGGCTTAATGAAAGAGTTGTTGCCCAGAATCATGGAAATTATTTTTGATATTAATGCCCATTTTATATCCGAAGTCTCTTTGCATTGGCCAGGTGATAAAGACCGTCTAGCGCGGATGTCGCTGATTGAAGAAGGTCGCGATCAAAAAGTCCGTATGGCTTATTTGGCAATTGTTGGCAGTCATTCAGTGAACGGTGTGGCGGCACTGCATTCAAAATTATTGCAACAAGGTTTATTTAACGATTTTTATCAGTTATGGCCTGCAAAATTTAATAATAAGACTAATGGTGTGACTCCACGTCGTTGGTTGGCAATGTGTAATCCAGAACTCGCTGAGTTAATTACCGACACCATCGGTGATGGCTGGGTAACTGACTTATCCTTGTTACAAAAATTAACGCCTTACGCGGATGATAAAGCCTTTCGCGCTCGTTGGTATCAGGTTCAACAAGATGCTAAGCAAAGATTAATCGACTTTAAAAAACAAGAGCTGGATATTGATTTAAATGTCAACGCGCTGTTTGATGTGCAAGTTAAACGTATCCATGAGTATAAACGCCAATTGCTCAACGTCCTGCACGTTATCCACTTGTATGAACGTATTAAACGTGGCGATACCGCAAATTGGGTGGATCGTTGTGTGTTAATTGGTGGTAAAGCCGCGCCTGGTTATTTCATGGCAAAACGCATTATCAAGTTCATCAATAATGTCGCCACTGTCATTAACAATGACCCCGATGTTGGTGACAAATTAAAATTAGTGTTCCTGCCTAATTATCGCGTCTCAGCGATGGAAAAAATCTGCCCAGGTGCAGATTTATCTGAGCAAATTTCGACTGCGGGCAAAGAAGCATCAGGTACAGGCAACATGAAATTCATGATGAATGGCGCGATTACCATCGGTACATTAGATGGCGCAAACATCGAAATTCGTGAAGAAGTCGGTGATGATAATTTCTTTTTGTTTGGCTTAACGGAAGAAGAAGTCGAAGCCTCACGTCATCATTATGATCCTGTTGGCATCATTAGTCAGGATGAAGAGTTGCAAAGAGTGATGAATTTGCTCGAATGTGGACATTTCAATCAATTTGAACCCAATATTTTTGACTGCATTATTGACTCGATAAAAAGTCCGAATGATCCTTGGCTAACGATTGCCGATTTCCGTAGTTTTGTGAATGCGCAAAAACAAGTGGAAATAGCCTATCGAGATAAAGAGCGTTGGACACGCATGAGTATTTTAAATACTGCGTGCAGTGGCAAGTTTTCTACCGATAGAACCATCACCGAATACAACGATGAAATCTGGAAACTCGACCCCATCAGCATTAATAACGACTACTCATAATGTTTCATATTGTTTTGTATGAGCCAGAAATTCCAGCAAATACGGGCAATATTATTCGATTGTGTGCCAACACAGGAGTGCGTTTACATTTAATCAAACCGCTAGGCTTTGAGTTAGATGACAAAAAATTGCGCCGCGCGGGTTTGGATTATCATGAATGGGTGGCGGTGCAAGAACACGATTCTTTCACCGCCTTTCTCGATACCGTTAAACCACAACGGCTATTCGCGCTGACTACCAAAGGTCAGTGCGTGGTCAGTGAGGTAACATTCCAAGCACACGATGCTTTATTATTTGGCCCTGAAACCAGAGGACTGCCCGCCGCTATCCTAGCCGAACTCGGTGCAGAACACTGCTTATATTTACCCATGACCCCCACAAGCCGCAGTTTAAATTTATCCAATACCGTCTCAATTGTTCTATACGAAGCGTGGCGGCAATTGGACTTTGTGGGAGCGTTGATAAAATAGAAATAAGTTCGACTGACTAAATAAACCTGCGAGGTCTTAAAGACCTCGCAGGTTTCCTTCACTTTTTGCTGCTATTAAACAGTCATCTTGGTAATAAAAACACCACCGCTCCGCGATAATAGCTGGATTGACTTAGCTCCTCTTCATATCGACTGTTCCACTCGCCATTTTCCACCAAACCAATTTTGAAGGGAAAATGAATTTTGCTTAGGGATTTCAAATAAGCAGGGTAATTGGGGATAGTGTGTTTGCCTTGGTAGGTTTGGAAAATAATTTCATCCACTACGCCGTGCAAGGATTGTAATGATGCGGGATTGCCCTGATTTGCCCAGTCTAATAAGCCAGTAATGCTCAATCCATAATTGCCAGGCAAATCTTGGCGCACTTGGCGCAAAAAATCTGCGTATTGATGGAGGTTTTTAGTGCGTGCATCAAAATCAAGTTGAATCCCCACTACGGTATTACCCCTATATTCCCACGCATTAATATGGTTGAGCAAGGTGTCGTGTATTTTGCGATTCCATGTCAAGGTATTGAAACGGTAAACTAAAATCACAGTGCCGAATTCATTAGCCGCCTGCATACCTTGTCTGGTAAAGACACTACCTAGACTAGGCTCAGTAATCGCGCCTTGCAAAATATAAAAACGCTTTGCATAAGGCTGTATGCGACTGGCATCGACTCCACCCCATACCCAGAATTCAGTATATTGGTTGATATGCACCATCGAGTAGCTTGGGGCGAATGAGGCTAAAAAGCAGACGCAAACTAACAATAGTAGACGCATAAGCCTAGGTTTATACTCCGATAGCATGAACGTAATTTTCACAATATTTTCCGCCGATTTACCAATAATATTTTTGCTGCTTTGCCCACGTCGTGTCTTTGTAAGTGGTTTTAAGCAAGCGAAACCAAGCTTCCCGTTGCTCTATAGGTATATCTTCAATACCACAATGGTTGTAGCCAGTGGTGGCAAAACAAGTCAAGGCGGCGCGTAGCGCGTAGGCTTTGGCATCGCCTTTATTGCCTTTCTGGTCTATCACTTCTTTGTATAAATCTATACTGGAATAGTTTTTACCCTTAAAACTATCCTCGTCTTTTTTTAGTCCCGTTTGACCAGCAGGATAATAATATTCCAATGTGTAACTTCTTAAAGCCGTGTCTTCCCAGTTAGGATATGCAGAAGAAGGAGAACCAATTTGTACTATCAAATCACCGTAACAATTCAATAGTGTTGGTGATGTTGGCGTTTTTAACAAGCCGCCCATTAATGCCAATAAGTTTGGACAGGTGTTTTCTGAGTAGTATTTAAACTGACTACCAACATAGTATTGCGACCCTTCAAATTGAGTATCTGGATAGCGTTTTGCAATGCGTAAGAATTCTGCATATTGACGATGCGTTAATAAGTTCGTTAATAAAGTACGGTAGGCAAACGTTCGGGTTGCGGGGTTTAGTTGCTGATTGACCAGTATACTTTCCAATAGAACTGGCGAGGCATAAGTGATAAAAAAATCATGAATTTTTTGATTTGTAGTCGGTGAGTTCGCTGCATAGATTTTAGCCAACTGATCTTCCTGCCGCCACGTCATCGCCAACAGCCATTGCAATTGAACTTGCTGTCCCGATTTTGGGCTACGCGGAAACAGTTCTAGCCACAGCTTTTCTGTTTTATCCCATTGCCCTAACGCGCCTAGAGACAAGCCGCGTAACACCTGTGTGCTAAATTCTGTGTTGGAGAGTGCCGTTCCCGTCATTGGCTGATCGGTGAGTTGAATAACAGTGGCAAAATCGCGCTCACTATAAAAACGGTAAGCCAATGCCAAATAATCATGCAGTGCGGCTAAACCCGCTTGAGTATACCCATCTTTATGGGCTTGCAGGGCGGCGGCTAGATAAGATTCAACAGGCTTGGCGGTGCTGGACTGTTCAGGGTCTGGACGCATTGCGACAAACGCGCCCACCGTAGCAAGCATCGGGCTGTTCCACGCCGCTTCTTCATCCAGATGATTGAGCGCGTACTTACTTTCCAATTCATCTACAAATCGCAAGAGTTCTGAGGTAGCGGGTGCTTGTTGCTGAAAGCCTAGCAATTGATCGTTGTAGCTTAGGGTCAAATCGGCATAATTATTATCCAACCAATAAATTTTACGAAACAGCCCTCGTGCTGATTGTGCATAAAGACCTTGCGGATAGGCAGCTAGATAAGTTTTAAATTGATCTCTCGCTTTGGCTAACAGCTGGCTGTCGGGTTTGAATTTCTCTGAATAATAGGGCTGGAAATTTTTTTGTGCTTGGTTGAGATAAACGCGCCCTAGCATATAGATAGCGGTTTCTTTAACCCACGCTTGTGAGCTGGTGGATAATACCTTGAAACTGACAACAGGCGGCGCGTTGACTATTGGCGGTGGGGGATTGCCGAAAAGCGTAGTCCACCAGTCTTGAATACTATGAATAACTTGCTTAAACCAAGACTCTGGCTCTGGTGTTGGAATCGGTTCAATGTCTTTCGTCAACTCATCAAATTTGCCTGCATAAAAATACGCGGCGACGCGTAGATAGTCGGCGTAGGGTTTGGCAGCTTCTGAACTGATGGCTAGCACAGGCAAGGAATCGGCGGCTTTTTCACAAAAACTCAGTAATCGCAGTCTTTCTTGTGCAAGTAGTTGCTTATCTGGTGCGGAAATATCCTTAGCCTCGTGCAGTAAACGCCAGAACGGCAATACTGCTTGATAATTATTGGATATACAACGTCCTTCTGGCTCAGCTTGGGATACTGCAGTCGCTTGGCTTACGCCCAAACTTAATGCTAGTTCAGTGAAGTCGGGTGGAATGTCATTTTCTTGCGTATTTGCTAGGATGTTATCGGCAAAGGCGTGATAAGAAAAAGGGATGTCTTCAACTTTATAATGCAATACCTGACTGTCTTCTAAAATCAGTGCCAAGTTGGTACGGCTATCATTCAATGGTCGAATAAAATACGCGCTCGGTAGTTCCTCACACCATGCGTCACAATCACCCCCAGTACAGGCGTGAACAGGGGTGGAGATTAGCCACAATACGGTGGTCATCAAAGCCGTAGATTGCCGTTGTTTCATGACAGGTAACTCCTTGTGGTTGCGGATGGATTTATTTTATTTGATAGTTGTGCAGATACGATGTTGAAAATATGAATTTTATAGTTGAACTGTGCAGATTTAGTGCAGGGAAGCTTAGGCTATCTAGTTGTAACACGATTAGTAATGACCTGATGGGTCTAATCATAGTGTACTGTTATTAAGCAAAGGCGGGGCGGGTTATTCAACCCGTCCCAAACGTTTAAATTCTAGTGCAATGCCGAAAACGTTGAGACGGGGTGAATACCCCCGCTTCGGCTATATCAGCGTTAAATAAATTGCACAGTTTCGTAGCGTGGGCAAACGCTAGAATAGCTTTGCCCACGCTACATGACTACACATTTAACGGTAAAAACAAGCACAAAAATCCTACTGCACCACAAACAGCGATAACAGTAATAATGCCCACTTTATAACGAAACAATGCCAATAACGCAGAAACGGTAATCAGCGCGGCAATCGCATCAAAAGACCCTGAAAAACCGTGCGGAAACAGAATATGCACCGCAAAAAACACCGCTAGATTAACAATCACCCCGACCACAGCCGCCGTAATCGCTGATAATGGTGCAGTAAATTTTAAATTACCGTGGGTTGATTCAATTAACGGTGCGCCCGCTAAAATAAATAAAAAACTGGGCAGAAAGGTAAAGTAAGTCACCACTACTGCCGCAATAATACCCGACATTAATGGCGTATCAGCTGCTAGAGGCAACGCATTCCAGCCACCTAAAAAGCCGACAAAGGTGACTATCATAATTAACGGGCCAGGTGTGGTTTCACCTAACGCCAGACCATCCATCATTTGTGCGGCACTCAGCCAATGGAAATGTTCGACTGCACCCTGATAAACATAAGGCAAAACTGCATAAGCCCCGCCAAACGTCAGTAATGCCGCCTTAGTAAAAAACCAGCCCATTTGCGTGAACACACCATTCCAGCCGTATTGAGCGCACAAAAACCCTATCACACCGCCCCACAACAACAAGCCGACCACGACAATGGTCAACAATCGCCACCAACGAAAACGCGCATGATCTGGAATCGGCGTGTCATCATCAATCAGAGCTTTACCGAAGCTGTGTTTTTCCGCGCCATGTCCACCACCAACGGTGAAATATTGCGGTAAAAATTTTCCACCGACTGCACCGATCAGCGCGGCAACCAAAACAATCAACGGAAAAGGCGCGTGTAGTACAAAAATCGCACCAAAAGCCAAGGCGGCTAATGTCCACAACAGCCAGTTTTTCAACGCCCTAGAACCAATACGATACGCGGCAAATAACACGATAGCAGTCACCGCAGGTTTAATGCCATAAAGCACTGCTGCCACTGCTGGCAGTTGTCCAAAACGCATATATACCCAACCTAACACAATCAACAGCAACAGCGAGGGCAGAATAAAAAGCAATCCAGCGATAATGCCGCCTGTCGTACGGTGCATTAACCAACCCAAATAGGTCGCTAATTGTTGCGCTTCAGGACCTGGCAATAACATACAGTAATTAAGCGCGTGCAAAAATCGCCGCTCAGAAATCCACCGCCGCCGCTCGACTAGCTCTTGGTGCATAATGGCAATTTGCCCCGCAGGCCCGCCAAAGCTAATAAAGCCTAGTTTTAGCCAAAATAAAAATGCCTGTATCGCAGTGACGGAAGGAGGCTCTTGGTTATTATCATTTGTCATCATTACTCTGCTCCTGCGCCCATAAATGGGGACGTAACTTTATTATTAACTGATGTTACGCAGTCCTTAAATTTTGCAACTCAGTATAAGCCTGTTGAAGTAGTGGGTAACATCAGTTAGTAATTGGCACTAAAGGAACGTGATAACTTTCCATAATTGCTTGAATTTCAGCGGCATTATCAGTAATCAACTTATCCAGTATTTCTTTACGCTCTTTATCTGGTTTACGCACTCCCATTGCCATTGCAAAATCGAATTTTATAGCGGGTGTAGATTGCATGGGAATTAGGCTGTAGCTATTTTCAGGGCTTTGCGCGGCAACATACGCTGCCATAGGTCCCCATAAAATCACCATATCAATTTTTTGGGCTTTTAAATCTTTGTCAATTTGCATGGCGACATTATTTTCATTGTCCCCAGACATGGACTGATAAGAAATACCTTGATCCAGTAGCCCATTTTTTTGCAACCACGTTGTTCCAGGGCCTTTATCAAACATGGCGATTTTTAATTTATCTTGTTCAGCTAATGGCAATGCCGCTAGTTGTGCCGCGTCTTTAATGTCATCATAACCACGCCCTTTGGCAATCAGCAAAACGTAAGTCGATTGGTAATACGGTTTCGTATTAAGCGTTAAATCATAGCCATCTGGCACACCAATCACCACATCACATTTAAAATTTTTGCTATCAACTTCCATTTCATTGACAGGAGCAGTTAGTGTATTGCGAATAAAGCCAATACGTTGTGCAAACCAAGTATATTCAACAGTTTGACCCAATTTTTTGGCAAACAATTCGGCAATTTTATTTTCAAAGCCGTCTTGTTTTTGCGTTGAATAGGGCGGATTTAACGGATCAGCGCAGACTTTAAATTTTTCTTTAGCGTGTGCGCTAAAAACAGTCATTACTAAATATAAACCCGCAACGAGCGGCGTAATTTTCATAGATATTTCCTTAAGGATGGCTTACATTTCTTCAATAAAGGTGTTTTCTATCGGCGTTTGTACATAGTGTTTTTTCTCATCCCAGAAATAATAATAGCCTTTGTCAGCGGTGGTTACTTTGCCATTTTTAATTGTCCACGTTTTTACTGTAGATCCGTTGGCGTAAGTGACTAAATAATCACCATCTAAAAATTCAACGACTTTTCTGGATAATTTATTTTGTTGGTCTTGCGTACAGGCTGTGAGTAAGACCAATACTAGGAATAATTTAAGTAGTTTCATAATAGATTTTAAGTCAAGATTAAGAGGGTTTGTGTAAGGATAAAAGTATAACACTGTGCAATCTTCAGTTTCGTTTATTGCCTAATAAATTGCCGATGACAAACAGTACCAATGCTTACTGTACTTCCGAATATTAATAACCTAGTCAGTACAGTTAATTATGAAGAGTTATTGATGAAGAACGAATATCCATTTATTATACCGTGTCTGAACCGTACTATTAACCTTTGGTGCTAGTTAGCTCCATAAAAATAAACAAAATAAATCAATGTGTTGTGATTAAAACATTTTTTTGTTTACCGCTATTAGAAGGGAATAGGAGTCAAAAAGCGTCAGCTTTTTACAAATCAGCACTAGCTAAAGCTATTGGACTCCATTAAAAACAATCGCTTACTATTTTAGCTGCTTAATTTAAACTAGCACCAAAGGTTATTATTTGGTTTGCTAATTAACAGAGAAAGGGCGTTGATATTAAATTCCAACTTTAACTATCAGCCACAAACAGAATAATTATTCGCTTGTGGCTGATGGTATCTATTTCCTTATTTAGAGCGTTGACACAATAAAATTACATCTCTCCAATCACTTCCTGCTGCGATCCCTTTGTTAAAGCAGTCTATTGTTTTGTCAGCGTCATTTGTTCCTGAGCATAGGTTAATAATGTTTTTCCATTCCCAATCAGTTCCTTTTCCCCAATTGACACGACCAGTTCTAATGGTAGAAAAACATTTGCGTGGTTCAGTAGGCTTAGTCGTGCCTTTACACAGTTGTTTTACATTTTCTACATCCCAGTTCATTTCGTTATCACTCCAAGGTAACTTTCCTTGAATATCATCAAAACATTGGGTTTCATGATCATTAGCCATCACCACTGGAGCGACTACTAAGCTTGTCAATGTAGTAATAGACATCAGTAAAATAGCGCGAATTAATTTTCTTGATTTCATAGATAAATACCTAAAAAATATTTAATGGAGGCTAAACTTACCATGAAAAAAAAGGCTTGTATATACACGATGAATTTTGTTTAATCTACATAGAATGTAGAGATTAGCTATTTATTGCTATGCTAGATTTCATTGTTGAACAGAGCAATATATTTATCTTGCTAACGGGTGGTAGCAACAGCATTAATTGCGGTTGCCAGAAAAATTATTATAAACATATAGCCCCTAAACTACATCAATGCTTCGGCATTGGGGGGTTACTTATTGGATGGTACAAAAACATGATTAACACAAAAGTCCCTGTCGGTATCAGTAGTTGTTTACTGGGTGATAACGTTCGTTTTGATGGCGGACATAAGCGTGATGCTTATATTGTCGGCACACTGTCGCATTATTTTGATTTTCATCCATTTTGTCCTGAAATGGCGATTGGTCTAGGAACACCACGCCCGACTATGCACCTCATCAAGAAAGACAACGCGGTACGTTGCGTGGTTATTAAAGGCCCTAGCAATGATGTCACCGACCGCTTGCGTGACTATGCCGAGCAAATCAATCACAGTGAGCTATGCGGCTATATTCTAAAAAAAGACTCGCCTAGTTGTGGTATGGAGCGCGTTAAAGTCTATGCGGGTGAAGTGCCGCGCCGTGAAGGCATGGGCATTTATGCAGAGGTTATGATGCGTAATTATCCGCTACTGCCTGTTGAAGAAGAAGGGCGTTTAGGCGATGCAGGTTTGCGGGAGAATTTCATTCAGCGGGTTTATGTGCTGTATCGCTGGAAACAGCTAATAGCCGAAGGTTTGAGTTCACAATCATTGACCCATTTTCATGCGCGGCATAAATTAATCATCATGAGTCATGGCGATTATCAGCCACTCGGTCAATTATTAGCCAGCGCAACCAAAGCGAATGTTACCGAAATTGCCGCGCAGTATATTCTGCAATTAATGACCTTGTTAAAAGTCGTGGTCAAGCGTAAAAGTCATGTTAATGTTTTGCAACATATTCAAGGCTATTTAAAAAAAGAACTCAGCGCGGATAACAAAGCCGAATTATGTGAACTCATTGAACGCTACCGCCACGGTGAAATTCCCTTAATCGTCCCGCTTACCTTATTAAAACATCATTTCCGCCAAAGCCCCGATGCCTATATTGAAGACTCTTATTATATGTCCCCGTATCCTCAGGAATTACAATTGATTAATCAACTATAATCCTGTAGAGATAGATTTGTAGGTTGGGCTGGCAATAAACAAAATCTCCGTATTATGTGTAGGTTCGGTTGCTAAAAAGCGGCAATTCAACCTTGTATCTACGAGCTTCTGACTGCGTAACATTAATAATGTCACACAGCTTGCTGCTAACCACGTTTTGCCGCCACTCTCAGGCAAAAAAGCGTCGCCCACGCTCTACCATCACAAATTCTCGCTGACTTAGATGCTATCATTGCCCACTGTCACTGTTTAATGGAAGACGAATTCGCTCATGTTCTCAACGCCTTTCCCATCGTTAAAGAGGAGGTAAAGTGGCGGCGGATTTTAAATAGTAGAGGATGGTCGATTTGCTGGAATCAAAAATCATGATTTTTTATGTCATAAATAAAACGAGAAATAATCCTATGTTAACTAGATACCCACAGTCATTAATCATTCTCTGCACTAGCTTATTACTCACGGCTTGCGCGGCAACACCGCCCACTAATTTTTATTTATTGGAGTCACATAGCCCGCCTGTTATAGCAACGACTAGCATCGAAAAAAAACAGATGATAGGCTTGGGACCGTTGACGCTACCCGCTGTACTTGATCGCCAGCAAATTGTGACGCGAACTGAGAATAATGGCATAGAACTGGCTGAATTTCATCAATGGGCAGCTCCGTTAAAAAACACAGTTATTGATGTGTTGAGCAAAAATCTGGAAGCACAACAAGCAAATATTATTGTGAGAGGCTATCCGTGGGGTGCTTATGGTGAGATGGATTATCGCATTATTATTGATATTAGCCGTTTCGATAGCCAACTTGGTAAATCAGCAAATTTGGAAGCGAATTGGGCAATCATGGAAGAGAAAAAACATACGATTGTGAGTAATGGACGAACTAACCTTAAACAGGTTTTGAATGATGCCAGCTACCAAAGTGCGGTATCAGCACAAGAAAAACTACTGGGTGAGTTCAGCCATCAATTATCCGTGCAGCTTCATCAGTTACCGCAAAAATAGCTGAGATTTGGGGTTTAACGACTGCCAGTCCTTAAAAAGGACTGGCAGTCGTTGGGCGGAGGTAGTTACAGCAATTTAAAATATTCACTCTCGGCAAAAATATCTTGATTGCTTTCCACGCTGTCTAAAAATACTTTGCCTTGTAGGTGATCGAACTCATGTTGAAATACTCGCGCCACAAAGTCGTGTAATTCTAGCGTCTGTTGATTGCCTTGTTCATCGACGTAGTCAATTTTTATCGCAGTATAGCGTGGGACTAAAGCACGAATGCTAGGCACACTCAAACAACCTTCCCAGCCTTTTTCTTTATGCTCGTTTTGGGCTTGAAAGCTGGGGTTAATCATGACGGTGGGCTGCATTAGTGGTGCATCGGGGTAACGCGCTGTCGGACGTGAAGCGACAATAATAATTCGTTTGGATACGCTGATTTGCGGCGCGGCAATACCAACACCTTGAGTGCTGGCAAGCGTGGTGTGCATGGCGGCGATAATTTCGCGTGTTTCATCGTTATGTACATCGGTGACCAGTTGAGCGTATTGTCTTAACACGCTCGCACCTAGTTGGGCTATTTCGCGTATTTCAGTCATAATTAAATAAGTAGCTCCTGCAAAATTTGAGTTTGTGCCTGCATGACTGGCTCGTTTTCTGCTTGAGTAAAGAGCTGATAGCTACCATCGGAAAGTAATTGCCACGCTTGCGAATTGTCTTTTAAGTACAAATCAAGGTCGTGCAGAATACGGTTAGACAGGCGTTTGCTTTCAATGGGAAAACACACTTCAACACGGCGAAACATATTACGATTCATTAAATCCGCGCTGGAGGCATAGACTTCTTGATTGCCGTTATTAGCAAAACAATAAACCCGTGCGTGTTCCAAAAAACGTCCAATAATAGAGCGTACTTCAATATTTTCAGACACGCCTATAATGCCAGGTCGTAAACAACACACACCTCTAACGATTAATTTAATTTCAACGCCTGCTTGTGAGGCGCGGTATAAGGCTTGAATGGCTTGTTCTTCGACAATAGAGTTGACTTTAATGATGATTTTGGCAGGTTTTCCTGCTTTGGCATGATTAATTTCGCGTTCAATTTTTTCCAGCAAACCTTTGTGTAGCGTGAACGGCGATTGCAGTAGTTTGTGTAATTTAGTCACTTTTCCCAAGCTGGTAAGTTGGGCAAACACGCGGCGCACGTCTTCACCCAAATCTTTATCACAGGAAAATAAGCCGTAATCGGTGTAAATCTGTGCGGTTTTGCGATGGTAGTTGCCTGTGCCTAAATGCACATAATTGCGTAATTCGTTATTCTCGCGTTTTAACACCAAACACATTTTGGCGTGAGTTTTATAACCGACCACGCCATAGACCACATGGACAGCGGCTTCTTGTAATTTTGAGGCTAAATCTATATTGGCTTTTTCATCAAATCGCGCTCTTAATTCAATGACAACAGTGACTTCTTTGCCCGCTCTAGCGGCTTTAATTAACGCAGCAACGATGGGGGAATCTGCACCTGTACGGTATAAAGTTTGTTTAATCGCTAATACATCGGGCGCGACCGCCGCTTGGCGAATAAATTCAACCACAGGTGAAAAGGCTTCAAACGGATGATGCAATAAAACATCATGGCGTTTAATTGCCGCAAACATATCTTTAGTGCGGGTTAATTGTGTTGGAATACTGGGTTTAAATGGAATAAATTTTAAATCTGGGCGGTCAACCAGATCAATAACTTCTTGAATACGATTTAAATTAACAGGGCCATTAATTAAAAATAACCGTTCGCGGTTCATTTCAAAACGATCTAATAAAAAATTAACCGTTTCATCGGGACAAGCGGCATCAATTTCTAAGCGCACTTCATCACCATAATTACGCATAGCCAATTCACCTTGCACCGCCAGTAATAAATCATCAATGGCATCATCATCGACATAAAAATCACTGTTACGAGTCACGCGAAATTGATAACAACCTTTCACCGTCATACCCGTGAATAACTCACTAACAAAGGCGTGAATAATAGACGATGAAAATACAAAATCATAACCATTATCAGACGGTAATTGAATAACACGCGGCAAACCTCTGGGTGCTTGCAAAATAGCCCGACCACTATTTCTACCAAATGCGTCTTTACCCGTCAGAGAAATAATAAAATTTAAACTTTTATTTAATATACGCGGAAAAGGATGCGCAGAATCTAAACCTACAGGCGTTAATATCGGTAATAACTCTTCATTAAAATATCGTGATAGCCATTTATGCTGTGCTTCTGTCCAATCGCTACGGCGAATAAAACGAATATTCTCTTGTTCCAGTTTTGGAATTAATACCTCATTAATAACTTGATACTGTTCAGTAACCAATTGCTGGGCATGAATAGATATTTTTTCTAATTGCTCAATAGGGTTTAAACCATCTAAGCCAACGGTTTTAGGAGCAATCGTTGCCATTTCAATAATACTGGCAACTCTGACTTCAAAAAATTCATCAAGATTGGAGCAAGAAATACACAAATAATTCAATCGTTCCAATAAAGGAACATTCTCATTTTTTGCCTGTGCTAATACCCGTTTATTAAATTCCAATAGGCTTAAATCACGGTTAATATAAAACTCAGGTTTTTGTAGGTTGATGGGTTCTACATTCACATCGGTATTCATAGCGACCTCTTTGATATTGAGCATTAATCGGTGTGTAATATATAGCTAACAGCTAATATTACAGCTTGGCTTTAATCGCCTGATAGATTATTTCTGTGTTGGTTTCTGCATCTTGCATAATGGTGGCTAATTCAGCCAATTTTGCTTCGGCAAAGTCGCGGTCTTTTAGGCTTCCTGCGTTGATATACACATTCAGCGCGGCTATTTTTAAACCACCGTAAGCTGCCATCAAACCCGCACCTGCATCACTGATGACGTTTGGATTACCTTTTTCGGCGGCGATTTGGCTTAAGGCGATAACTTTGGCACAGGCTTTGGCACAGTCTAGCGGCACATCGGTTGCCTCTTTTAATACGTCCTGAATCGCGGCACTGCGGGCGGCTTTTTCCACATCGGTTTCTTTCGGTAAGCCGTAGCTTGCCATCACCCGATTAAACACATCGACATCGGCTTTAATCATATCGGTAAGCTGTTGGCGCAAGGTTTCGGCATCGCTTAACAAGGTTTGCATATCGGCTTCAACCTCGGCAAATTTTGGCTTGCCGATGGTTAAATTGCAAACCATGCTGATAAGAGCCGCGCCTTGTGCGCCCATAGTTGCCGCCGCAGAACCGCCACCAGGTGTGGCAGATTTACTGGCAAGTTCATCGAGAAATTGTTGAATAGGTTGGTCTTTTATTTCGCTCATGGTTGAATGGGGTTGTGGTTTTAATGTGTTCAGTGTTGGGTTATTTGGGAGTATTTTAACAGCAAGCTGTAATTTTGTAGATACAAGGTCGGGTTACGCTATCGTTAGCCCGACATACTCACTGTGAAAAGCCGCTAATCCTGTTTAAATGGATTAATAATTTGTAATTGTCCTTCAATAATTTGATTATGCTGCATATCTTCGGAATACAATAATGTGCATGATGATTCTAAAGCCGCCGCAATAATGACGCTATCGTAATAAGAATAACGATATTTTTCAGCGATTTTTAATGCCCGTTCTATTGTTTCAATTTGAACTGTGATAATTTCAAAATTATCGCGAATTTCAGCAATCACATTAGCTATATCAGCATATTCCAATTTGAATTTTCTGCGGAGCGTATTGCTGAGTTCATTTAAAACTTGTGTGCTAATCCAACGATTTTCAGTATCTTTAATCGGCGTTAGTATTTGGGCTTGTTTTTCAAGCTCATCTTCTGAATAGAGATAAACCAACAAATTAGTATCAAAAAAGATTTTAGCGTTCATTCGCCTCATCTCGATTAAAACGGTAGTATTTTGTTTTAAGTTTTATCGCATTAAATTGGATGGGGTTTAGTGTTTTTTTCGTTTCTGAATCCAATAAAATAACTTTTACGGTTTTATTTTTCCAAGCAGGATAGTGTTCGGGGATTTGCACAATACCGTTATGCGCTTGGGTTTCAAATTCTATTGCGAGCATAGTATTTTCCTCAATGTTTGGTTATTTAATTTTTAAACAGGATTTAATTTAAGTGAAAGCAAAAAATTACTGTCCGTCACGCACAAGCCGAACATAATATGAATTATCACCAGAATATTACTATAGGATGGGTAGAGTGATAACGAAACCCATCAAATTTTATTGCCTTTGTGATGGGTTTCACTACGTTCTACCCATCCTACCGTGCTATTTTACAAGGATATTGTTAAAAGCATTCTTAGAAAACCAAATTTCTAAATTACCTTTATTAACTTCATACTGGAAATTCTGAGATGAAGTTGCATCTTTCACGCCTTTCTCTATAAGTTTATTAGTAATGTCTTTGGCAATGGGTTCATCTGAGACATTAAAATAACGTACTTCCGTTTTTGTTGGTGCAGCGCCAACTACAGAACCTATATTAGGAATAATATATTTGGATTTCTTGTCATTGTTCAAAATCCCCAAAAGATTTTTTCTAGTTTCTTCCGCACTCTGTTTTTGGCTTATATCGGCTAGTTGCATATATATCAGTACAGTAAGAGATGATGCAGTCGTTTGCATTTTCTCAGCCTCTTTGGCGTTGAGAGTGCCTTCTAATTGCTTCGCTTTTTCTCGCATTGGATCAAGACCAGCAGGGTCATCAGTTGCAGAGATTAGCTTGTTGGCAACATCTACTTCCCCAAGTGCGTACATAGCACGGTAACCAAACCGTCGTTTATTAAAGTCATCAGAAGTTAATAATGGAGCCAATTTATCTAATACCGTAACTAATAATGTATCGTTGTGTGCAACAACTGACTTCCGTTTCTCGAAATCTGATTGTTGCTGGTTACTGCTGTATGTGAGATAAAGTCCAACACTTGTCACAAAAACTCCACTTATTAGTGGTGTCAATAAAACTAGAATCTCCCACCATGCCTTCTTATTATTTTCTTCACTCATTACTGTTTTCCTTAATTGGTTTTGGTGCGTTTGCATCGTTTTATCGCTCCAACGCTCTGCGTTGGAATGCCTTAGTTGACGCTCCAGCGTCTTTATAGTCACGCAACGCTGGAGCGGTGGGAACTATATTGTACAATCTAAGCCGCCGCTTCAATATATTCAACAATACTGGTTGGTTGTGGGATAGGTAAACCGTCTTCAATTATACCTTCAAGATGAAATTCGATGGTGGTACGAATTTCACGCTCGGCTTCTTCAATGGTCGCACCTGTGGCAACACAACCCAGTAAATCTGGAACATAGGCTGAGTAATTATTTTCTGCTTTTTCAACAATGATTGCGTAACGCATAAGTTATTCCTTGAGTTTTTATCGTTCAAACGCTCTGCGTCAATACCCCAAGTTAAGCCGTTCGTGCTGAGTTTGTCGAAGCATGAACGGCTTAACTTGGGCTTCGGATTTTTCCATTGACCCTTCGACAAGCTCAGGGCGAACGGAAAAATCCTTTTAATCGTTCCAATACTCTGCATTGGAATGCCTCAGTTGACGCTCCAGCGTCTTCATGGTCACGCAACGCTGGAGCGTTGCAGGATGAGTTCCCACGCTGGAGCGGTGGGAACTATGAGGTTTTCTTATTCACGCCGCCAGCTAGTTGTACCATCGGGCGCGTCTTCCAAAATAATGCCGTTGGCTTTTAAGTCATTGCGGATTTTATCGGCAGTTGCCCAGTCTTTGGCTTTTTTTGCGTCGATGCGGGCTTGGGTTTGTTGTTCGATGTCGTCGTCTGCATCGCCTTTTAAAAATGCGTCGGGGGCATCTTGTAATAAACCCAGCAAGCTTGCTAATTGTTTTAAATTGGCGGCTAAACCAGCTACTTTTTCAGGTTCGTGGGTTTTGGCTTTGTTTAAATCCCGCGCTAAATCAAATAACACGGCTAAGGCAACAGGGGTATTAAAATCATCATCCATTGCCTGTTCAAAACGGGCTTTGTAATCCGTATCAACGGCTGAATCAACGCTATCCACACCGCGTAATGCAGTATATAAACGAGTCAACGCGCTATAAGCCTCATTCAATGATTCATCAGAATAATTGAGCGGGCTACGGTAATGACTGGAGAGGATAAAAAAGCGGATGATTTCAGGGCGGTATTGTTTTAACACTTCGCGGACGGTGAAAAAATTGCCCAAGGATTTGGACATTTTTTCGTTATCAACACGCACAAAACCGTTGTGCATCCATAGATTAACGAATTTTTCACCTGTCGCACCTTCGGATTGGGCGATTTCATTTTCATGGTGCGGAAACTGTAAATCCATGCCGCCGCCGTGTATGTCAAAGGAATTACCCAAGCAACAAGTAGACATTGCCGAGCATTCAATATGCCAACCTGGTCGTCCATTGCCCCAAGGTGATTGCCACGTGGGTTCATTGGCTTTTGCCATTTTCCATAAGACAAAATCCAGCGGGTTATTTTTTGCGTGGTCTACATCGACTCGTTCACCCGCTTGCAAGTCATCCAGATTTTTGCCTGATAACTGCCCGTAGTTTTTAAACTTAGTCACGGCGTAAAACACATCACCATTACTACCAACGTAAGCCAAACCGTTGGTAATCAAGGTTTCAATCATGGCGATAATGTCAGGAATGGATTGCGTGGCGCGGGGTTCACTATCTACGGGCAACACGGATAGTGCTTGTTCATCTTCGTGCATCGCGGTGATAAAACGCTCAGTTAGGGCTGTGTAGTCTTCGCCGTTTTCGATAGCGCGGTTAATGATTTTGTCGTCGATGTCGGTGATATTGCGAACGTAGGTTAAGTCATAACCTGAGTGACGAAAATAACGCGCCACGGTATCAAACACTACCATAACCCGTGCGTGTCCGATGTGGCAGTAATCGTAAACGGTCATGCCGCAAACATACATTCCGACTTTACCCGCAACACGCGGCTGGAATTGTTCTTTTTTTCGAGTGAGGGTGTTATATATTTTTAACATTCTATTTTTAGTCGTTTAGGCAAACAAAGCGGTGTTGTTATAAAGCGTGGGATGGTGTTTCAAGCTAAATCTTCGATAAGTTGGAGTGCAGGCTTTGCCTGCACTTGCAAGCAAAGCTTGCGCTCCAGAAGATTAAGAATCGTCTATTTCATCAGCCAGTACGATTAACGGTTGCACCAGCGCGGCTAGTTGTTCGGCACTAGCAGCGCGAACTGTAGCATGAGCGACTTTTCGACCTTTGCGCGGTTCTTTGTCATAAAGATGCAGATGTGTGTGTGACAGTGCTAATAATTTTTCACTATCAGGTAATCCACCAATAAAATTAACCATCGCCGATTGTCCGACTAAGTCAGTTAAACCTAAGGGCAAGCCAACAATAGCGCGTAGGTGATTTTCAAATTGGCTGGTTTCCGCGCCTTCAATTGTCCAATGTCCTGAATTATGAACACGCGGGGCGAATTCGTTGGCGATTAATTCACCGTTGACTTCAAATAATTCTAGGGCTAACACACCAACATAATCCAAGGCTACCAGTAAACGGGTGACATAAGCTTCAGCCGCTGATTGCATTACATCACTCGCACGGCTTTCTGATACCCGTAAAATTCCACCACGATGGCTATTTTCAGCCAGCGGGTAAAAAGCAATCTCACCTGAAACACTACGCACCGCGATAATAGAGACCTCTCTATCAAACGGCACGAAGGCTTCTACTATCGCGGGAACGCCTTGTAATAAATCCCACGCGGCAACTAAATCATCGGCTGACTTTAATAGAGATTGTCCTTTGCCGTCATAGCCTTGGGTGCGGCTTTTTAAAATTGCAGGATAAGCCATGTTTGTCATGACTTGTTGTAACTCTTCAAAACTATTCACAGCCGCATACTGTGGCGTAGGAATGCCAATGTCATTGAAAAAAGTTTTTTCAACTAAACGATCTTGTGCAACGGCTAGGGCTTTGGGTGCAGGATGAACTTGGGTATGCGAGGCAAGAAATTCGGCTACAGGTGCTGGAACATTTTCAAATTCATAAGTGACCACATCGGCACGTTCAGCCAATTGTGCCAATAATTCTGGGTCGTCATACTCGCCCAGCAAATGCTCACCTAATTGATGAGCGCAGGCATCGGCGGATGGATCAAGAAAAATAAACTCCAGTCCTAAAGGATAACCTGCTAAGGCAATCATACGCGCAAGTTGTCCTGCACCTAGTATCCCCACTTTCATGACTGTTCCTTGCGTGGATCTGAGTTTTCTAACACAGATTCGGTTTGTTCACTTCTAAAGGTATTTAATACCTCCCGATACTGTATATGTTTATTACTGATAATCGCCGCTGCTAGTAATGCCGCATTGATAGCCCCAGCTTTACCTATCGCTAACGTACCGACGGGAATACCTGCGGGCATCTGTACGATAGATAATAAGGAATCCATGCCATTTAAGGCTTTAGATTGTATCGGAACACCTAACACGGGAATCGCAGTTTTTGCGGCAGTCATACCAGGTAAATGCGCCGCGCCACCTGCACCTGCAATAATCACTTCTAGCCCTTTTATTTCTGCGACTTCGGCATAAGCAAACAATTTATCGGGGGTGCGGTGTGCAGAAACGACTTCACACTCGTAAGGAATGCCAAGCTGCTCTAGGGTTTCAGCGGCAAATTGCATTGTTTCCCAGTCAGAGGTCGATCCCATGATGATGCCAACCAGTGCTGTCATGTGTTACTCCTTAATAGTATTAACAAAATTTAGATAAAATTAAGGCGGCTAGTATCGCATAAATACTGGGCTTAATGTGTGCTAAGTTGCATTTTTGTCGATTAATAGTCAAGCAGCTAACGTCACTATTCATGTAAAATTAACAGTATGACTTTTTTGTCGAAGGCTACTAACGAATGCTAGATTCTTCGCTCTATTTAAAAAATACTGATTTCCACACATTGCTAGGTCAACGCCAGTCCCAAATGCACCGAATTGATGACTAAAAACACGGTCGATGCAGTCCATTTATTAAGTTCAACAGAGATTTTACTATATGAGCATAGAAACAGGCGTATTACAGCGGTATTCACGAGGCACGGAACAGATACACTATCCTCGTGAATTACTGGCTATATTACTGCAAGAAATTATCGATAAAAATGAGGGATGTGGCGATCCGTCCACTGACAATCCGCCTTATTACTGTTAAGGTTGCCAACCATGATGAAATATTTACTCCCCTTGCTTGCCATTACTGGCTTATTTTTCGCAGGTTATACCGTCGTCAGTAGTAATCAACCTATGCCGATTGCGCAAGCTGTCGCCGAACCTTCATCTTCTCCGTTTAAAGAATTTATCGCTGGCGCGGGGATTATTGAAGCACAAAGCCAAAATATCGCTATCGGTACCCCGTTGCCACGAATTGTGACGCGTGTTGCCGTTAAAGTGGGTGATCAGATTAAAACAAGTACACCGCTGTTTTATTTAGATGAACGTGATACCCGCGCCGATTTAGCGATGAAAGAAGCCGATTTAGCCAAAGCCATTGCCACGGTTAATGAAGTCAAAGCCTCGCTAGGCGATAGCGTGTCATTGGAAAATTTAGCCGAATCCGTTACTGATAAACGCGCCATTAGCAAAGAAGAATTACTTAAACGCCATAACGCAGTATCGATTGCGCAAACAAAATTAGACAGTGCCAAAGCCGCCGTACAACAAGCACAAGCGAGCATAGCCAATAGTCGCACAACCCTAGAACGTTTAATAGTGCGCTCGCCAATTGAGGGTGAAGTATTACAAGTTAATATTAGAGCGGGTGAATTTGCTCAAGCAGGTGCATTAAGCACGCCGCTGATGATAATCGGCAATCTTGAGCAACTCCATGTTCGAGTCGATATTGATGAAAATGACGCGTGGCGATTTGATAAAACAAGTAAAGCGGTGGCGTATTTGCGTGGCAACCGTGATTTTAAAGTCGAACTGGCGTTAGCTTATTTAGAACCGTTTGTGATACCCAAAAAATCACTAACTGGCGATAGCACCGAACGCGTTGATACCCGTGTGTTACAAGCTCTGTACCGCTTTGACCGTAAACAACTGCCGATTTATATCGGGCAGCAAATGGATGTGTTTATCGAAATCCAAGCGGCTACGGGTAAAGGCTCATGAGGCGTTATGCGTTAGTAGCTGTTGCTCTATCATTGACAGCGTGTGTAGTTGGCCTCGATTATCAGCGTCCTGATGTATTCACACCTAAACAATGGAGTGTGCCAATTGCCACAACACCGCAAGTCAAAGCCTTGGAAAAATGGTGGCAAAACTTTAATGACCCCATTCTCAATCAACTCATTATCGATGCAATTAATGCCAATCTGGATTTAAAACAAACCCTAGAGCGCGTTAAAGATGCCAGAACACAACGCAGCGCAACCATTGCCGCTGGTTTACCCAGTTTTTCTGGCAAAAATAATGTTAATCGTCGATTAAATTCTTCTGCCTCCACCTCATCAACCTCACAAGCAGGCAGTTTTGGTTTGAGTAATCAAATTATCAATTTATTGCAACTCGGTGTTGATGCCCAATGGGAAATCGATTTTTTTGGTGGCGTACAACGGGCGGTAGAAGCCGCCGATGCTACTATTGATAGTGAAATCGAAAATCGGCGTGATGTATTAGTCACCCTATTAGGCGAAGTGGCGCGTAATTACATAGAGTTGCGTGGCAATCAACAACTGATAGCTATTACCGAAGTCAACCTACACAGCCAACAGGACACGCTGGATTTATTAAAAGTACGCCAACAAGCGGGCTTAGCTGATATGTCAGAAATCGCCCAAGCTGAAGCCGAACTTGCCACGATAAATGCCCAATTTCCCAGCTATGAAACCGCTGTTAAACAAGCTATACACGCGCTGAGTTTGTTATTGGCTAAACAGCCCGATGCACTGATGGCGCGATTAGAACCTATCGCCACTATTCCTATTGTGAAAACCACCGTACTACCTGATTTACCGTCTGCATTATTACAACGCCGCCCTGATATTCGTTATGCAGAACGCCAGCTTGCCATTGCCAATGCTCAGATTGGTATTGCCACCTCTGAATTGTACCCCAAATTTAATTTAGCGGAATTTTTAGGCGTGCAAAATACCCGTATCACTGATTTTACTCCCATTGGTAAATCGTGGTCTTTAGGGGCTACTTTAACCATGCCATTGTTTAATTGGGGCAGACTAAATGCCAATATTAAAAGTAAAGAAGCACAGTACCAACAAAGTTTGTTGGGCTATCAAAAAACCGTATTGACTGCATTTAAAGAAGTCGAAGACGCATTAGTCGCTTATGACAAAGAACAACAAAAACAACGAGCCTTACAGCAAGCAGTGACGGCTAACCAACAAGCCGTACAGTTAGCTACTGAACGTTATGAAAAAGGCTTGAGTAATTTTATTAATGTGCTGAACAGTCAACAATCACTGTATCAAGCGCAAAGCTTATTAGTCAGCAGTAAAGCAAAAACATCAGCGGATTTAGTATTACTCTACAAAGTACTAGGCGGTGGCTGGCAGACTTTTTAGTGCTTGGATTCAACTAACAAATGCAGCGTAGCGGTGTCGTTTTTAGAACTGTTGGTACATACTCCACAGTGCGGCTTCAAAATTTCTGGCAAAATTCACCGTATCAAATAATGGCGACGCTAATACTTTTTCACGAAGCTGGGTTCTTAATTCTGCTAACTTGGCAATATCCCAAGAAAAATAAACGGCTTTTGCTAGATAATCGTCATCATCGGTCGCAATCCAGTCGTCTAATTCGGCATTGGATAAAATACTCTCACCGCAACGGCTGCCTGCGCGGGTAATCACAGGCACGGCCATCCATAAAGCATCTACGCTGGCGTGTGTGCCGTTGTAAGGAAAGGTATCTAGGGCAATGTCTACACGGTGATAAGCGGCAAGTAATTCAGCGTGTGATGACACGCCTTCCAATATTAATCGCTCAGGTAAAATGCCTTGTTCGGCAAAGCGTTGGCAGGTTGTTTGCCGTACTACTGGGTTGTTTAATAGCTCAGTTTTTAATAATAACCGTGAGTATGGCACGGCGTTGAGAAGTCGCGCCCATAAAATTACCACTGCATTGGTCATAAGGCTAAGCGGATTAAAACACCCAAAAGTAACGGCGTAGCTGTTTAACGCTGGAGATTCATTAACATTCAAATCAATCTCTGGCACACTAAAACAGCAATAGGATTCGGGCAGTTGCCAGATGGTTTCTGAAAAATAGTCGCTATTGGCTAACGGTGTTGCGTAAGGATCGCCGAGGATATAATCCATTTCGCTAAGCCCAGTGCTGGCAAGTAAGCCTAAGCAACTGACTTGTATCGGTGCGGGTTTCCACGCGAATACGGGCAAGCGGTTGTAAGCACTGTGACCAGACAAATCAAGTAAAATGTGAACACCATCAGTGTGTATTAAACGTGCTGCGGCTTCATCGTCTAAAGTGTTTAATGGCTTGATCGCGCTAAAGTAAGCACTGAATTCATTCGCTTTAGTATGAGTAGGATAGGCAATCAGTTCAATACAGCTGCTATCAAGTTCTGACAACAAGCCAATCACCGAACTAGATAAATCAGCAAACACCATACCGACACGCAAGCGTTCAGGTTTTTCTTCACAATGCCACCTTGTAAACGGCGCGTTGATGTTATTTTTTACGCTTAACGCGTATAACCGTGCTTCTACTAAGTAGTCAGCGGGACTATGAACTGGATTGTAATTCATGGCAAACAGTAAGTTACTGTGTGCGTCGATATGATCTGGATTAATGGCTAACACGCGGCGAAAGCTGGCTTCTGCTTTCAGAAATCGCCCTAAGTCTTTGTAGAATTCACCTAGATTATTATGGACTTGGGCATCATTGGGTTTTATGGCGAGTGCGCGTTGATAGCTTGCTTCCGCTTCCATAAATTGCCCACGCGCTTGAAAAACAATGCCTATGTTATTGTGTGATTCTGGATTATTAGGATTATGTGTCAAGGCGTTGCGATAGGCGGTTTCAGCGTCTGCTAACAGCCCTCGTTTTTGCAAACTTAGTCCTAAGTTATTATATGCTTCCGAATAAGTGGGCGTGATGTCCAAGGCGCGTTGATAACAGGCTTCGGCTTCGTATGCAGAACCCAATTCATGAAACACAATACCTAAATTATTATGCAGTTCGGCAAACTGTGGATAGATAATGAGTGCTTGTTGATAGCATTGTTGGGCTTCTAATAATCGCCCTTGCATTTGTAGCATAAGCCCTAAATGGCTATGAGCTTTTGCATCTTGTGGGTTGAGTGTTAATGCGTGTCGATAACTAGCTTCGGCTGCATTCAAATGTCCTTGGTTATGCAATATCCACGCTAAATTGCTATGCGCATCACTCAATTCAGGTCGTGTTTCTAAAACACGGCGATAGCAGTTTTCAGCGTCTGCTAGTTGTCCTTGCTGTTGAAAAACAACCCCTAAATTATAACGGGCATCAGAATGCTCTGGATTGAGTGCCAACACTCGCTGAAAACACACGCCTGCTTCTGTCACTTGCCCTAGCGTCATCAAGGTTAAACCCAAGTTATGATGAACATCGACATAGTCTGAATAGAGTTCCAACGCACGACGATAACTCAGCACGGCATCGGTTAACAAACCTTGATTCATTAGGGTAACAGCTAAATTGCTGTGCGCTTCAGCATCATCGGGAAGTAATTCAGCGGCTTTTTGCATGGGCTTTAATGAGTCGGCGATTTGCCCTTGTTGCTTGAGTACCACACCTAAGACTTTCCAGCCAAAGCCATGCGCTGGAAACAGGACAGTGAGTTCACGAGCGCGGGCTTCTGTTTCTGAGTAGTGACCTTGGCTAAATAAAATCAGTATCTGATTAATGTCATCGTCGGTAAGTTCTAACATAAAAGTGACTATTCTTTTCCTGATAAAAAAGGCACAAAAACCACGGAATCAAATTGTTCGATGTCGTAACTATCATCACTAATACGGGTGACGCGCTGTAATACTTGTTTACCCGCCATGCCAACAGGAATAACCAACACACCACCGATTGCCAATTGTTGCAACAGGGTATTGGGGATTTGTGAAGGCGCGGCAGACACTAAAATTCCGTCGAATTGCGCGTAATCTGCCCAACCTACACCACCATCACCGTACATAAAGCTGATGTTTTTTAGTTTCAAATCCCATAAATAGCTTTTTGCTTTACGCTGTAACGGCAAAATACGTTCAATGCTATACACATGATCGACAAGTTGTGCCAATACAGCGGTTTGATAACCACTACCCGTACCAATTTCCAACACTTTTTTTAAATGATGCTGCGGGGATTTAATCAGCAACTCAGTCATTTTGGCAACAATATAAGGCTGAGAAATGGTTTGGTTGTAGCCGATGGGTAAGGCAACATCTTCATAAGCACGACTAGCTAGAGCCTCATCGACAAAAATATGCCGTGGTGTGCTACGCAGTGTTTCCAGAATTTTTGTATTTTTAATTCCTTGTTCGGACAAGCGTTTAATCATACGCTCTCGCGTCCGTAACGAAGTCATACCAATGCCTTGTAGGCTTTGAACCATTTTATTCATGCTCCTTAGGTAGCCATGCGGTTAACGCATTGATGCGTTCATACCACGTTAAATCAATTTGTAGGGGAGTGACTGAAACAAATCCAGCATTAATCGCATAAAAATCTGTGCCTTCACCTGCATCTTGTTCTGCACCTGGTGGACCTACCCAATAAATGCTGCGACCACGCGGATCGATACTTTTAATTACAGGTTCGGATTTATGGCGTTGCCCCAAGCGTGTCGCCTGATAACCTCTTAAGGCGTACAAGGGCACATCGGGGACGTTGACATTAAGAATAGTATCGCGTGGTAACGGCTGTTTAATTAATTGTTTTAATAGCGTCAGTGCGACTATCCCTGCGGTGTCAAAATGGGTAGGATTGCTACCTGCTAAGGAAATAGCCATTGCGGGTAGTCCTAAAAATCGCCCTTCGGTGGCAGCAGCGACCGTGCCAGAATACAGCACATCATCACCCAGATTAGCACCGTGATTGATTCCTGCAATCACCATATCAGGTTCTTGATCGAGCAAACCTGTAATGGCTAAATGCACGCAATCGGTGGGTGTTCCATCCACTTTAATAAAGCCGTTGTCCATCGTATGGGCGCGTAACGGCATTTCTAGGGTCAACGAATTGCTTGCTGCACTACGGTTTCTATCGGGTGCGACTACCGATAATTCGGCATGATCACGCAACGCATTGGCTAATGCACACAGCCCTTCAGCTAGGTAGCCGTCATCATTACTTAACAGAATACGCATGATTATTATGCCCTGTCGCCGTGAGGCTATAAAATAGAGCATCTTAGCAACAATAGACGACAAAATCAGCTTTCGTGGCAAAAAAAATTCTTACTCCAGAAGATAGTGATTTGTTTCACCAAACAGTTGGCAAAGTACATAGCGTAAAGACCGATAAGGTTTTGTTCACGGCTACTGACAAACCCAAACCCTATCCAAAACCTAGCGTTATCAATGTTAATGGTCATTTAATCGACAGCGTGACTGCGTTGCCCATTGAAAAAGTGGGCATTGAAGACAGTCTCAGTTTTTTAAAGTCGGGCTTACAACATAAAGTATTAAAAAAACTTCGCACTGGATTTTTTGGCTTAGATGCTGACATTGATCTGCATGGTTTAAGTAGTGATGAAGCCAAACGCCAGTTACTCAATTTTCTACACCGTTGCGTAGAAGACGGCTGCCGCTGTGTGCATATCGTGCATGGTAAAGGGCATCGTTCACCCGATCAGCACCCCATTTTAAAAAATAATATTAATTTGTGGCTAAGACAGCACAAAGACGTACAAGCATTCTGTTCGGCATCACCAAAAGATGGCGGCACAGGTGCGGTATTTGTGTTATTGCAATTGTCAGAAAAATACAGCTATCAAGAACCCATAGACAGATAATTTTCATACCCATTAGCGACAAAAGACTCGGCGTAATTCGGTATAATTGCCACCATATAATCATTCTTAGGAGAATTTCATGAATATCATCCAACTATTATCAGCGGCTTTCAGCTTGTTTCAAAAACTGCTGAATGATTTAAGTGGCAAACGTAGCCTATTTTACTTACTGATATTAGCTTTTGCAGTGTCGTTTGGCGCGGGGTTCATACTTTATGTTATCGACCCTAATATTCATTCAGTAACCGATGGTATATGGTCGGCTTGGGTAACGATGACTCATGTTGGTTTTGGTGATGTTGTGCCTACGTCATTATTGGGACGCTTATTATCAGCGGCACTTATTCTATTTGGACTCACGGTATTTTCTTTATGTACCGCCATATTGTCCGCTTCACTCATTGGTAAAAATATGGATAGCTGGGAAAACAACGTGCGCCAGATTGAACAAGAAACCAATCATATTGAAGCGAATGAAAGCAAAATTCTTAGCGAATTAGTCAGACTACATCAGCGATTAGATAGCTTAGAACAACAACTTAACGATAAAAAATAATGGCAGCTTCTCAAAAAATCTGGGCAGTTGTACCAGCGGCAGGCGTTGGTAAACGCATGAATGCCGACCGTCCCAAACAATACTTACACTTAGCGGGTAAAACCGTTATTGAACATACCTTATCGCGCTTATTACAAGCTGAGGTTTTCGCGGCGGTGGCAGTGGCAATTTCTGAAGAAGACCCGTATTGGTCAGAACTTAGCATCGCCAATCACGAAAAAATAATCACCGCCGCTGGGGGCAAAGAACGCGCTGATTCGGTGTTATCTGGTTTACACGCTATTCGCACTCAAGCTACAGATGATGATTGGGTATTAGTGCATGATGCGGCAAGACCGTGTATCACCCGTGCCGATATTCACCATTTGATTGATTCTTTAATTAATGATGAAGTCGGCGGTATTTTAGCGTTACCCTGTGCCGATACCTTAAAAAATGTTCAAGGCAAAAACATTCTTGGCACAGTAGACCGCAGTGTTATATGGCGGGCATTAACTCCGCAAATGTTTCGTTATGGAACGTTAAAAACTGCTTTAGAACACGCGGTAGGAAATCCTGTCATAACCGATGAAGCCAGTGCCTTAGAACTGCAAGGCTTACAACCCAAAATTGTCGAAGGTCGCCCTGATAACATCAAAATTACCAGACCCGAAGATTTAGCATTAGCGCAGTTTTTTATGGCGCAGCAATAGCCACTTCACTGCCATTAAGTTAAGCCGTTCGTGCTGAGCTTGTCGAAGCATGAACGGCTTAACTTCGGGGCTGGAATTTTTCCATTCACCCTTCGACAAGCTCAGGGCGAACGGAAAAATCCTTAACTTAATGGCAGTGAGGCAGAGCCTGCACTCCAGTATTTAGCACTCCCCCTTTATTCACAATCCGCACACAACATTTTAAATCCTGCTTAAAGACCAACTGCCTTCATATTTAAAATATTTTGGCAAGGTAAATATCTCACAAAACTTCCTTCAAAAACGTCAGTATTTTGTATATTTAAATATAGAAATCCATTAATTAAAGTAATTTATTTTAATTAATCTTGTATTTCAATGTGTTATAAATTTTTTCTGGTTTTAAAAAAATCCCAAAATGAATGATCTTGCCATTGTTGCTATACGGTGATGTTGATAAACTATAACCCAGTTCCAGACTCATTCTCATTAAGAATTAAGTGGGGAGCTGGCAATATCGGAATATTTTAAAACTTAGCTGTGTATAAATTCAGATAAGTTAAATCTGTACCTAATTGTAAATTTAGGGATGGAAAGTTACGAATCCAAGTTGTTTGGAAGATCGGATTGCCGAGAGTGACATCGTTAAGGTCACACAAAGGCTTTCAAGGTTTTATTGTTAATTAGTAGACGGTAGCACGTCAAAAACTAGCCTCAACCACGTCCTTTCCTATACGAGAAAACCGTGATCCTCAACAAAGACAGACCTAGTAAAGGATCTAGCTTTATTGAGGTAGACGGTAGTAACGTCCATCACTGCTTTGAATACAAACAAAACCATAACTACAACCGTCAGCAAGAGAGTTTTTATAGAATGACTGACGAGATCAACGACCAACATAATAATAATTTTTCATCGTCACCTGTGTGCCGAGATTATTAGTATTACTTAAGTTTTAACCTAAATAAACCGTCAGATATTATTAATCTTTGACAAAAATAATGAGGTCACTTCGATGAAAACAAAACATACATTACGGGAAACAGCAAGCTTTCCCCTTTCTAACAAAAACAAACTACGCCAATTTATTCGCCTTGCGTTAGTTGGCTCAATGTTAACTAGCGGCGTTGCCTCAGCTATATTACAAGATCATGGTCCTTCTGATCCGACCTTAATCTGGCCACAATGGTATCGCGACGGCAATAATCTTGCCGTTGGCTTGTGTAAATCGCAAGTTAAGTCACCCAATGCGGCGGCTGGTTTGGCACCTATGTGTTTTGCTCCACTCCCAGATGCGGCGGGTTTTGCGGGCAATATCGGTCCCGAGATGTTTTATAACATGGTTCATTTTAAAGCCCGCTTTACTCCAGGTGGGTTTGGATTTCGCTATGTAGCGGGGCTGGAGGCTTCGTATCTGCCTTTGGGTGTGCCGATTCATGGCACTGAGACCGTGTTTGCCCGCGTGCGCATCGCTCTCAATTTCAATACAACAGCGATGAACGGTACCTATACGGTGACGCATCCGTTCGGCAAACAAGTGTTCAATAATGTGCAGGCAACCAATAATCAAAATCTGTTCGGTGCCAATGCGGCGGTTTTCTTTACTGCTGATGTACCGCTGGCTGTCACCAATAATTTTGATTTAGCTCTGGGCGGTGCAATTGGTCCGTTTATTCAGTGGGATGTGTTAAATCCAGGCGAATCGCTGACCGTACCTGACCCAAACCCTGCTTTACCGCCCATAACCTTCCTTGGCGATCCTAGCTATGCACACACGTTTACTGGTAGCCCGTTTGGCACCAACTTCCTTAAGATCGATGGTCCAACAGGGTCAAACATAGGCGGTCCAGGTATTGATTCCATTACAGTTTCCGATGCCAATGTTCTGGGTCAGGTTTGGAGTGCGCCGATTGCACAACCGCTGGCAATTAACGGTGCTTACGAGACTCGTGCCACCAATGGTCTTAACTCCATCGATGTATGGGCAACGTCATCGCCAAATCAGAAGTTAATCCTGACTGGTGTGGATATGCCAAGTTTGCAAATGCTTCCAAGTGGTTCGTTTCCAGGTTTATATCATGGTCATATTGAATATAATTCACCCAAGGTTCCAGCTAATGTCACGGTCACCAACCTAAGCAGTAATCCCGTCACCAGTACCAATGCAGCGTTGACGGATGGAGTCGAAATCAGTCAGGCAACTTTTGATACCCCGACTCGTGTAATAACCATTGTGGCGCATTCAACTGATCAAGTTGATCCTGTCACTCTGATTGCAGAAGGCATCCCTGGTGTTCCCACTGCGGCTGGTGTAACGCCAGCTGTGTCTGACATAATGACGAAAGCTGCTTGTCCAGCGGGTGTTGGTACGGGGGTAGGTGATGTTTGCTACACCTACACATTGCCCACCACTATTGAACCACCAGAAAGCGTGTCGGTGGCATCTTCTGATTTGGGTAGTCATGCCGATCATTTGGTTAGCATCGTGGGTGCTGCGCAAAATCTGCTTAATCCACCCGTCGCAACAGACTTCTTGGTTCCAGGTTTTACCGTGAGTTCTAGCGGTTCGACCCAGTTATTGCTTGCTGATGGCATCACCACCCTGCCGCTGGATGCCGTGATTATTCAGCAACCCACAAATGGAGCCATCACGCTCGCTGCTGGAGTATGGAGTTTCACCGCGACTGCGGGTACTCTTCCCTGCCTAGCGACTGCGGGTGCTACGCTTCCTTGTTCGGACAGCTTTAAATATGTTAAACAAACAGCAGGCACCGTAGCGTTTTCAAACGTAGCCACGGCTAACTTGACGCTGGCATTTAAAGCTGCTGCACCCACGGCTGTTGCAAACCAGTTTGCGGCATCAACCGCTGACGCAGCACCAGGTCACGTCCTGCCTATACTGAGCAATGATCTGCCAGCCTCTACCAATGCGGCTGACGCACTCAACCCTACCAGTGTAACCATTGTTCCTAATACTGGTCCAACCAAAGGTACGTTAGTCAAAAATGCGAATGGTTCCGTTACCTACAAGGCAACCTCGGGCGGTGCCGACAGCTTCAGCTACACGGTCAAGAGTGCCGCAGGTATAGTGTCCAACACGGCAACAGTGACATTGACTAACTTCACAGGTACAGAATCCGTCAGCGTAGGCAAAGT
Source organism: Methylococcales bacterium (assembly GCA_026398895.1). Classification (GTDB taxonomy): domain Bacteria; phylum Pseudomonadota; class Gammaproteobacteria; order Methylococcales; family Methylomonadaceae; genus UBA4132. Next base: position 30,398 of record JAPLRZ010000055.1, on the reverse strand, counting down.
TACCTACGGCATCGGGACTGGCAAGTGGGTGGTCGTTGGCGGCACCAATTGGTTCGGACCAAACCTGACTACTTTGACTGCAACTTGCTGGATGGGTACAGGTGCTACTTCTACCTCCACCACCTTGATAGGCAGTGCGCCGATTGATACCACGGGTAAGTTCCAGATTGCTCCTGTAGGTGCGGCACCAGTAGGAATCAATAACGGATCAGTAACGTGCCAAACCTCTAGCCTTGGCAAAGGGGTAGGAACAACTGTGGCTAAATAGCGTAGCTAGTAGCCAAAGCGCGACGGGGTATTCACCCCGTCGCAACGTTTTGACCGTGACCTTGAACACCGTAATAAAATTCAAACAGTGGGGCAGGTTGAATAACCCGCCCCGCGCTGGGGAATTTCTGCTTTTTGGCAACCCAACAACCCGAACTACAGTAATATATAATCATCGTTTTATGACTGAGTTTGTTCGGCTGGCTTATCGCCAACCCAACTACACAGCCACTCGGATTGAGGCACAAGCTTTGAACTCAATCGAAATCCCCCATCGCCTTTAGGTACAAAGTTATTTAACAAAAAACGCAGGAGTAAAACAGCTTTAGCTGTTTACCGCCAATAGCTAAAGAGACTGTGAAAGTATTCATGTGGGAGAGGCTTTAGCCTCGCAGTCGAGGCTAAAGCCTCTCCCACATTGCATAAAAACAATGACTTATAAAATACAAAAACTGTTTTGCGCCTAATTTTCATAATACTTTCACAGTCTCTAAAGCTATTCGACTCCATCGTGAATGTTAAAAGAAATATGCTCACCACTCAACTCACTTGTTAAAAACCAGCCCAGTAGTAGGGTGGACAAACGGCTCTATCGTTTGCCCACGCCGTGGCATAAGGCGTTTTTCGTTAAGCTGATTTACAAGTCATTTTGGGTAGTGCTAAACATTGAGTGACTGGAATACAAACCTAGTAGTCAGTCCATTTTATTGTGACGTGTGCAATAAAGACCTGAGAGGTCTTTAAGACCTCGCAGGTCTAGCAACTTTACCCGTCATAACTAAATTGACGGTGTACTAGGTTTGTACTCCGCCGCTTTTAAGTTGTTAGCAACAAGTAAATGTATTACCTGACTTGCAAGCAAAGCTCGCACTCCTAAATACACACAAACTTACATAGCCAAATTCAATAGCTACCAGAGCAGCAACACCAATTGGAAAGAAACGCTGTTTTATAACGATAAGTTACCATGACATTTTATGCGTGTACCCGCTTACTCTTAAGATAAATAAATACTTTGTACTAATCGTTCAAGACTGTATAAAATCGCAGGTTTTCTGTCCCGTTTATTTTATTTTCAGCAAGGAGTGACGCTTATGAACGAAAACAACTTTTTTATCCGATTTGTGCGGTTAGCAGGTGGTTTTTGGTATTCTGAAAATGAGGCAAGCATACGCCGCTCGACCTTAATATTGGTCATCCTTACTGTGGCGCAAATTGCTATTGCCGTTGTCATCAACAAATGGAGTGCCGCTTTGTTTGATGCGTTGGAACAGCGGTCGATGTCTAAATTAGTTACCCAAATCGGGATTATTTTTTTGATTTTCGCCGCTAATATTATTTTAAACGCGACTCATGTAAAAATAAAACGGGACTTACAAATAGGTTGGCGTGAATGGTTAACGGAGCATTTACTCAGTCGTTGGATGTATAAGGGACGGCATTATTTGGTGACGCACACCGAAAAAGGCGAACACGATAATCCAGATGGGCGTATTGCAGAAGATATTCGTATTGCGACAGAATCTGCTATCGAGTTATGCCATTCCCTATTTTACAATCTATTGTTGTTGATTAGTTTTAGTCAAATATTGTGGTCACTGTCGGGCGTGGTGGTGTTGGATTTAGGGATTGTGGAAATGCCTATTTATGGGCATTTAGTCTGGTTGGCATTGATTTATGCCAGTGCCGCCTCTTTGTTAGGTTGGTTAATAGGTCGACCGTTGACCAAAGCAACCGATGCCAAACAAACAGCAGAAGCTAATTTCCGCTTTTCCTTAGTGACAGCGCAAGAACATTCTTTATCCATTGCGATGGTTCATGGTGAAGGCAATGAACGCCAACGTTTTCGTGTTTTGTTTGATGAAATACATAACGCATGGCAACAACAAACCAAAGCATGGGAACATATTTTAATGTTTTCTTCGGGTTATTCTGTATTGTCGATGGCTTTTCCTATTCTTATTTCCTCGCCACGTTATATTTGGGGCAGTATTTCACTGGGTGGATTGATGCAATCTGCGCAATCTTTTCAACAAATGGCTTCCGCGTTATCGTGGCCTGTTGACAATATGACCAGAGTATTTGAATGGCGTGCATCGGTAGAGCGTATTTTAGGTTTGCTAGAATCATTGGATTATTTGGAAGAAGAAATCATTAGCCCTGATCCGCGCCGTATTATTTTAGAAAAAACAGATTGTTCGGTGTTAGCTTTTGAAAAGCTCTGTATCAACAAACTGAACGGTGAAGAAATAATATCCTGTATCAATACTGAAATCAGAGCGGGAGAACATGTGCTTATTACGGGCAATTTCTTTACGGGGTCTAAATTATTTAAAGCCATCACGGGTTTGTGGCCTTGGGGCTATGGACGTATCGGTTTACCTGATAGCGAGCTGTTATTTTTTATGCCGCCGCGCCCTTATTTGCCCAAAGATACCCTGCGTTCGGCTATTTGTTATCCTACCGTTGATGACGCATTTGCTGACAACCTATTGGAGTCAAAACTTAAATTGGTAGGCTTAGACGAATTAATTCCACAACTTGATTGCATTGATACTTGGGATAAAGCCTTGTCACGCGAAACACAACAGCGTTTAGGCTTAGTGCGTGTACTGTTGTATCAACCTAAATGGATATTTTTACAGGAGGCGTTTGATTCACTCGATAGTGCGGGTGAGGAAGATATGTTGCGCTTACTTTGTCGAGAATTACCCGATGCTACTCTGATGACTGTTACCAATCTGCCGACTGCATCACGCTTTCATTCACATAATCTGCCCTTGGCTTAATCTACCTTTGAGGATCAAACATGACTCACGCATTTGATAATAAATTTGGCAAAAAACTACGCGGTGTTAATTTAGGTGGTTGGTTAGTATTGGAAAAATGGATAACGCCCAGTGTGTTTGAGGGGCTGGCTGCCACTGATGAAACCACCTACTGCGTTGAATTAGGCGACCGCGCTGATAGCGTATTAAAACAACACTGGAACAGTTATATCACCCGCGATGATTTTGCGTGGCTTGCCAAAACGGGTATTAATGCGGTGCGCTTGCCTGTCGGTCATTGGTTATTCGGTAAAGATTATCCGTATCACCACAGCTATGGTGATAACCGTTATCCGTTTGTGGTCGGTGGCTTGGAAATTGTGGATAAGGTGTTTGATTGGGCAGAAGAATTCGGGTTACACGTTCTACTCGATTTACACGCTGCACCTGGCTGTCAAAATGGTTTTGATAATGGCGGTATCAAAGATATTTGTGAATGGCACACTGACCCTGACTACCTTGAGCATTCACTCAGCGTGTTGGAACGCTTAGCGCAACGCTATCAAAACCGTCCCGCATTACATGGCATCGAAACACTTAACGAACCGCGCTGGGATGTTGATACCGATTTACTGAAAAAATATCATACCGATGCCTATCACCGTATTCGCAAATACTGCAAACCCGAAGAGGTTGCGGTGGTATTTCATGACGGCTTTCGCTCGCACCGTGAGTATCTGGGTTTTTTGAAAGGTGAAGAATTCCGTAATGTGGTATTTGATATTCATCGCTACCAATGTTTTGCTCGCGAAGAAATCGATATGGATATTTATCACCACATCCAACGCGCCGCCATTGATTGGAAAAATGAAGCCGATGACATTATTCATGAATTAGGACATCAAACCTATTGTGGTGAATGGAGTTTAGGGCTGGATTTACGCGTTGTTTCACTGTGGGCAGAAGGTCCTTTCAATCACGCGCTGGAGAATATGGACAATTTTCAGCTTAATGTTGCTTATCGTGGTTACGCGGCGGCGCAACTGTTGACCTTTGAAAAATATCTGGGCTGGTTTTTTTGGAATTACAAAACCGAAACTACTCCAGCGTGGTGTTTTCGAGATTGCGTAGAGCGTGGATGGTTTCCGAATAATTTTAGTTAGCCGATTTTATAAAAATAACCAAGGAAAAATCACCATTTAACTATAAAATAGCCGCTTTTTACTCACCACCTTAAGGAGTTCACTATGAACCAAGACAGCATTAAGCTGATAGAAGACTATTATGCGGCGTTCAACGGCGGCGATATGGATACTTTTTTAAGTTTGCTCACCGATGATGTAATTCATGATATTAACCAAGGTAGACGCGAAACAGGCAAAGAATCCTTCACTCAGTTTATGGCGTGTATGAACCATAACTATAAAGAACAATTGGTTGATATGGCGATTATGGCAACTGCTGACGGTAATCGTGCGGCGGCTGAGTTTATAGTATTGGGCGAATATTTAAGAACTGATGAGGGTTTACCCGAAGCCCAAGGACAGAAATATAAACTACCCGCAGGTGCATTTTTTGATATTCGTGACGGTAAAGTGGCGCGTATTACCAATTATTACAACCTGCAAGATTGGATTGCTCAGGTTGGCGGTTAAGGAGTAAAACAGCTTTAGCTGTTTAGCTACAACGAAATGTTAGAACTATCTACTTACATTCTTTGAGGAATGAATATGAAAAAAAATTATTTTGGTCTATCAGCATTATTGTTTCTTTTTACTGCTGTGGCTAATGCGCATGGTCCAGTTCGCCAAGATACCGATGAAACCATCACTATTAACGCTCCTGCGGAAAAAGTCTGGGGCATTATTAAAAATTACGGTGATATGTCGTGGTTGCCTGCCATTAAAAGCACTGAAGTTAAAGGCGGCAATGAAAAAGGCGCGACTCGTGTATTAACGCTAAAAGACGGCGGCACGATTACCGAAGAATTGAAAAAATACGATGATGCTAAAATGTCGTATGCTTATAAAATCACTGAAATGAGTACTGCAAAAACCATTACTCATGCAGGCGTAGAAGAAAAAGTGCCTGTTGTGCCTGTCGATAACTACTCAGCAACTATTACTGTAGAAGCACAAGGCGCGACGACTAACGTACATTGGAAAGCAGGTTATTATCGCGCTTATACCAACAACAACCCACCTGATGAAATGAACGAAGCCGCTGCTAATGCTGCTATTAAAGGTATTTTTACCTCAGGATTGAACAATCTGAAAGCCTTAGCTGAAAAATAACTTCGTAACCCAACACATCGCCCGTAAATTCTGGGTTACGCTGTCGCTAACCCAGCCCACAATATTCAAGAGACATCCATTATGAAAAAAATAATTTTACCCTTAGCCGCTGCGTTATTGTGCTTCACTGGTTTAGCAAACGCACATGGTCCTGTGCGTCAAGACACTGATGAAACCATCATCATTAATGCACCCGCAGAGAAAGTCTGGGGTTTGATTAAAGATTTTGGTGATATTGCCGCATGGCATTCTGAGGTTTTTACTTCACCCGCCGAAGGCGGTAATCTGAAAGGCGGCAAACGCATATTGACTTTAAAAGACGGCAACACTGTCAACGAAGAACTGAAAAAATATGACGAAGCCAATATGTCTTACTCATACAAAATTACCGATATGAGTATCGTAAAAACCATCAATTATGCGGGCGTAGATGAAAAAGTCCCCGCTATTCCTGTTGCTAATTTTTCTGCCACTATCACTGTTGCCCCTAAAGGCGATAACAGCGAAGTGACATGGAAAGCAGGTTATTACCGCGCTTACACCAACAACAATCCACCTGAAGAAATGAACGAAGCCACTGCGAATGCAGCGGTTAAATCATTTGTGATGACTGGTTTAATTGATCTGAAAAAAATTGCTGAGCAATAAATCTATGTTGGCATTGAACACCCGTGCGGCAGCAATTGCTCTTGCTGCTTTATTATCGACACCACTGGCTGCCGCACCGTTTGCTTATATCAGCAATCAATTGGCAGACAGCGTGTCTGTTATTGATCTCGCTGACAATAAAGTGGTCAATACCATTGCTGTGAGTGGTAAACCCGCAGGTGTTGCCGTCTCGCCTAATGGTGATAAAGTCTATATCAGTACACCAGAAGCCCACGGTTTTGCAGTCATAGATGCCAGAAAACAGCAACTAATAACCACTGTTAAAACCAGCGAGGGGGCGTTAGGGATCACCGTTGCTCCCGATGGTAAACGTATTTATGTTGCCGATTGGTTTATCAATACGGTATCAGTGCTGGACGCGGACAGCTTAGAAATTATTAAAACCATCACGGTAGGTCAATCACCCTCAGGGCTAGTTGTGAGCCAAGATAATCACTGGCTGTATGTCGCTAATCGCCTCGATAACTCAGTATCACAGATAGACACGCACACCCTGACTGTCAAGAAAACCACGCCTGTCGGTCAGCATCCATTTGGTCTAGCGATAGATTCACGCGGCGAAAAAGTGTATGCGGTTAATGTCGAAAGCGATGATGTCACTGTATTAGAAACACCACAGATGAAAGCTATTGCCACTATTAAAGTTGGCGCGTTGCCTTACGCAGCTACCTTGGCTTTAAATGACAGTCGTTTATTCGTTACTAATATGGATGATGGTACAGTCTCCGTCATTGATACCGAAAGCTTAAGCACTATCGGCTTGATTGAAGTGGGTGAAAAACCCGAAGGTATCGGCACGCACTTGGATGATCGTCATATTTATGTCGCCAACTGGTTTGATAAAAATGTCTCTTTGTTAGATGCTAAAACTTTGCAAGTCAAAGAAACAATTATCACTGCTCGCGGTAGTCGAGCCTTTGGGCAGTTTATTGGTAAATAGAGGTAAGCGTTTTTTAGTAACCCAACAATCGTTATTATCATGAAGATTGTTTATTGACCCCCGCAATTGTTGGATTGGCTTATCGCTAATCCAACTTACCACCCAATAAATTCCATGCTGTCTAATTCCTATCTCGATATTTGCATCACCAGCCAACAACTCTCGCTCATCGAAAACGGGCAAACACTAAAAACCTACCCAATTTCCACGGCTAAAAATGGCGCGGGTGAACTAATGGGCAGTGGTTGTACACCCAGAGGTTGGCACAGCATTCGCGCAAAAATCGGCGCGGGGCTGCCGTTGTACAGTGTGTTTAAAGCCAGACGCGCCACAGGAGAGATTTATAGCCCTGAACTTGCCGCCCAATATCCAGAACGGGATTGGATTTTAACCCGCATTCTTTGGTTAGGCGGTTTAGAAGCGCGTAAAAATCGTTACGGCAATGTCGATACAACGTGGCGATATATCTATCTACACGGTTGCCCTGATGAATTAATGGATGGTACGCCGCAATCACATGGCTGTATTCGCTTGTATAATACCGATATGGTGGATTTATTTAATCGAGTGTCAGTTGGTATGAGAGTTTTTAGTCATGAGTAAAACCCGTATGGTGTTGGGTGTGGAATATGATGGCAGTGGTTTTTGTGGCTGGCAATGGCAAGTTCAGCACCGCAATGTTCAGCAGGTGTTAGAACAGGCGTTAAGCAAAATTGCTAATCATCCTGTCACCGTACAATGCGCAGGACGCACAGATACAGGCGTACACGCGCTGGAACAAGTGGTGCATTTTGATACCACCACCACGCGAGAGCTTCGTGAGTGGTTGATGGGAGGTAATAGTTTTTTGCCTAATGATGTGCGTATTACTTGGGTGCAAGCGTCTATTGGTGATTTTCACGCCCGTTACAGTGCAATTGCCCGTTTTTATCGTTATGTTATTTTGAATCGTCCGATTAAGTCAGCGTTATTGCGCAATCAAGTAACGTGGCACGCAGCACCATTAGATGTAGAAAAAATGCACTCAGCGGCACAGGTGTTGATTGGTCAGCATGATTTTTCCTCGTTTCGCGCTCAAGGCTGCCAGTCTAAAAGTCCGTGTCGGTTGATGTATTTTATTGAGGTTTATCGAGATGACGATAAGGTGATTATTGATATTTCTGCCAATGCGTTTTTACATCACATGGTGCGTAATATTGCAGGCGTGTTAATAGCTATCGGTGCGGGAAAACAGCCTGTTGAGTGGACAAAGGAATTACTTCATGTTAAAAGTCGTAAATTGGGTGGTGTGACTGCGCCGCCCGATGGTTTGTATTTAGGTGCAGTGTATTACCCCAAACATTATGGACTTGCGAAACATTGCGTGTTTGATAAATTGCCAGATAATGCGCGGCGGTTTGATTAGTTTCTTTTACCAATAGGGTGATGATATGAATAATTTTTTAGCGTGGCAAGTTCATGGCAATGCCGATCAAAGTGGCGGTTTGCTTGAGATGTTGACAGGGATGCTGGCTTTTTTTGAAGGTTTAACCGCGTCGGGTGGGGATGGCTTTTTTAATGCCTTGATGCCAGGGTTAGCGGGAATGAATAATATTCATCCATTATTAGTGCATTTTCCGATTGCATTTTTAGTCATTTTTTTTCTGTTCGATGTCGTAGCTTGTTTGGTAAAAAAACCGCAGTGGCGTGAGGTTGCTAGTTATCTATTATATTTTGGCGCGATTGGTGCAGTTTTTACCGTTATCGCTGGCTTTGCGGCGGCTTATTCGGTGCCGCATAATGATGTCGTTCATGCCATTATGGAACGGCATGAAAGTTTTGGCATATCTGTATTAATCTTAGCGGTAAGTTTGTCTTTGTGGCGATTAAAAAAAGGTGCTTTGTTAACAGGTGGGGCGAATACGTTTTTTCTTATTCTGTCTGGTTTAATGTGTGTGCTACTGGCACTGGGTGCAGATTTGGGTGGATTGATGGTTTATAAATACGGCACAGCGGTTCAGCTTGTTCAACCGCAATCCGCAAGCGAAAGTAATCATCATGAACACGAGCATTAATTTCATCGTATGAGCAAACCACGCAAAATTTTAGTCATTGCTTTGCGTTATTTGGGTGATGTGTTATTGACTACGCCATTAATACGCTCACTACGTCAAGCGTATCCCGATGCTCAGTTAGATATATTGCTCTATGCCAATACGGTTGCAATGTTGGAAGGTAATCCCGATATTAATCAGCTGATTTGTGTGCCAAGTAAAGCCAGATTCGCCGATAACTGGGCATTATTACGACAATTAAGACGGCGTTATGATTTAGCCATTACTACGCAAGCAGGTGATCGTCCTTTTTTATACAGTTTGTTTGCCGCTTCACAGCGAATAGGTATTGTGCCAACGAAACCTAATACGGGTTGGTGGAAACGGTTTTTTCTGTACCGCTGGCTAGAATATGATGAGAATACCCATACGGTGTTACAACATTTAAACATACTGGCGTTGATTAATGTGCCTCCGTGTTTTGAATTAGTGCCACCACAAACCGATGACACGCAGGCATTAAATCAATTAGTCGGCAATAGTGCTTACGCAGTTTTACACACCCATCCACAATGGACTTATAAACAATGGACGATTGCAGGCTGGATAGAAATAGGGCTTTATTTGCATGAGCTTGGTTTAAAGTTGGTACTGACAGGGGGAACGGCACAAGCAGAAATAGACTATGTTGCCAATATTGCCAAGCAATTGCCTGAGGATACACTTAATCTTGCTGGGCGAGTGTCTTTAGCGCAATTGACACATTTATTGACTAACGCTGCATTATACATAGGCGTTGATACGGGTATTACACATTTGTCAGCCGCAACTAATGTGCCTGTTATTGCTCTATATGGGCCGACTAATCCTGTTAAATGGGCTCCTTGGCCATACTGCTTTGAGCAAAATACCAACCCATTTTCAAAAATTGGCAGTCAGACAGTCAATAACATTCATTTGCTTCAAGGTGAAAAATCCTGTGTACCTTGTCATTTGGAAGGCTGCGATAAGCATCAAGGTAGTCGCAGTGTCTGTTTGGATACGCTAAGCCCTGAGCGAGTAAAAGCAACGATTCGATTGATACTCAATAAATAGCGTTAGCTTTTTCTCTGAAATTTTGAAAACAGCGATTTGATAGGATTTTTTTTAGTGATTTCTGGTTCTGGCTCTTCTGGAGGAGCTTGCTCATATTTTTTTTGATAGCTGGCGGCTTTGCTTTGTACCGCTGCCTTAATAGCATTTCTACGTTCAATGGACAGATCATCATCAACTTTGACGAAGCGTTTATCTTTACGCAGAAAATAACACAGTAAGGCATCTAAAAAATCATTATCAAGCTCTTCGGGTGTATAGCTCTTGCTAAACGACTGAAGATTTTCATGGTTTTTGATAAATACTTTCAACATTGATTGCTTATAATCAACTTCAATGCGAAAGGCAACAGGAACTTTTTTTTGAACTGTAAAAATCGTGAAAGCTGGGCTACCAATAGGCGAGTGGTGTTTCCAATCAAAGGATAGTTTTTTGGCCTGCAAAAACTGAATTTCTTTATCAATTAAAGGCTCAGATTCTACTCGATAACTAAACTCACCTTTAGCCTCACAAAAAAAACCGACGTTAATTTGCATCAAGCGATTGTAATCGGCAAGACCAATACGTCCATCGGTATTAATTCTATAATTTGATTGGAAAAGACTGCCAAATTGCGGATATTTCGAGCAATAGTTTTTTACCTCAACAGGTTCTTTCAGAAAATTGAGATATTCAATAGTTTCTTGAAAACTATCAAAAATAAACTGCATTTTGGGCAGAATTTTTGCCTGATAAATCTCCTCTAGCCGTTCATTAGCTGAGGCTTCTTGCTGTTCAGCCGCTTTTTTTTCATCGGCTTTTTTTCTTAACTCATCCAGCACACTCATTTTTATTTTCCTTGGAGTCTTTGCCTATTGAATTTAAAAAAGTAGATTGAGTACATAATATATTAAAAAAATTGCGTGGTAAGAAATAGCTACAAATGCCCCTAATCCAAACTATTGCGTTAATTTGGCATTATAACCTACTCCCGCCCAGACCGATGAAAATAGCAAGTAAACTTAGCACAGTTTTTGGTGTGAATTTGCTTAATGATTATTCAACAATTTGCTTAACTCATAATTATTGAATCGTAATGTCACAAAAATTTAGTATTACACCATGCAACGAAACTCGTAAAGCCTAGTATGATGTATTAGGAGATTTTGTATTTTATTGGAACCTGTTTATCAAATTACCGAGCAAACAAATCAAATATAATCAGAACTAAGGTTTTTTATGAAAATTAAATTATCCACACGGGGTGGTGGTGGTGCATGATAACTGATAAATTAACACATCCAAATAATCAACTATCCTCGCCTTGCGTAAGAAATTGCTGTCTGGACGATAATGACATTTGCTTGGGTTGTTTTCGTACGCTTGATGAAATCACTCATTGGACTGACGTTGATGAACAGACTCGCCAGCTTTTTCTAGCAAATGCAAAGACTCGGCAACACCGCTATCAGCAAAAATAATGACTATAATGCTCAGCACAGGAGATATGCGATGAAACAATTACACCGAAAAGATTTATTTGGCTGGTCAGAATTTGACAAACAACGCAACCTAGATTTTCACAGCGTATTGTGGGTGCGTGATGAAGGCAATGTATTGATTGATCCATTGCCCATGTCTGAACATGACCACGACCATTTACAACGCTTAGGTGGCGTTAATCATATTATCGTCACCAATAGTGATCATTGTCGTGCCACTGAACAAATTGTCAGTAGCACAGGCGCGTTAGTTTATGCCCCAGCGGATGAAGAAGAGCGTTTTCCTATATTTTGTGATCATTGGATTCATGATAAAGAAGAGGTGTTTGCAGGGCTGATTGCCTATCAACTGCACGGTTCAAAAACTGCGGGCGAACTGGCATTATTATTAGACCATCACACCCTTATCACAGGCGATTTAATTCGTTGCCATGTTGCGGGTGAATTATGTTTACTGCCTGATGCCAAACTTACCGATAAACACTTAGCGGTAAAATCGGTAAAACGTCTTGCTGAATTACCAAACATCACTGCCGTGTTGACGGGTGACGGGTGGCCTATCTTTAGTCATGGTAGTGAAGCACTGCACCGTTTAGCGCGTTCGCTATAGTGAGGTCAATTTTTGGCAAATTAATGTTTGAACTATGATAAAAAATGCGGCTTTAAAACTTAACAGTTTTATCATTACCATTATTTTCAGCTGTTTTGCTGTCGTTTATAGTGATGTGCTTTCGTTCGCACATAAAGACAGCCAGCCGATACCGATTAACACACAACACGCACCCGTGTCTTACAGCAAGGATGTCAAACCGATACTGGATGCGCGTTGTGTCGCTTGCCATGCCTGTTACGACTCCCCTTGCCAACTAAAACTCACTGCTGCTGAAGGCTTAGCGCGAGGCGCGACTAAACACACTGTTTACGATCATGAACGATTGGAAGCCGTTGAACCCACACGTTTGTTCATTGATGAAACCAGCACCGCAGGCTGGCGAAAAAAAGATTTTTTTTCCGTCATTAATGAAGACAATAACAGCCCACAAGACAATCTCAATAAATCCTTAATCGCTAAATTGTTGCGCTTAAAACGTGAGCATCCGTTACCAACGACGGGCAAGCTTCCTAAAGACATCGAACTGACCCTAGAGCGTAAATTACAATGTCCCACGCTGGACGAATTTGCTGAGCATCAACAAAAACACCCACTGTGGGGTATGCCTTATGGAATGTCACCACTGACAGAACAACAGGAAAATACCTTATTAAACTGGCTACAAGATGGAGCGACGGTTGACCATAAATTTTCATTATCACCCGCAGCTATTGCTGAAATCAGTCGGTGGGAAGCGTTTTTTAATGGTCGTTCACTCAAAGAACAACTCAGTAGCCGCTATTTTTATGAGCATTTGTATTTAGGCGATCTACATTTTAAAGGACATCCCGCTAACGAATTTTACAAACTGGTGCGTTCTAAAACCCCATCTGGGCAAGCACTCGCAGAAATTAACAGTGTTAGACCATTTGATGATCCAAAAACTAGCCAGTTTTATTATCGACTACGCCCGCTTACTTCAACTATTGTTGATAAAGACCATTTTGTTTATCAGCTTAGTAATGAAAAAATGGTACGCTTACGCACCCTGTTTTTAATGCCTGATTACACTGTCACCCAGTTACCCAGTTACGACCAAGTCAGTGCCGCCAATCCATTTAAGACCTTTCGCGAACTGCCTGAAGTGTCACGTTATCAATTCCTGCTTGATGATTCCCAATTCTTTTTTTCTGGCTTTATCAAAGGGCCAGTGTGCATGGGGCAAGCCGCATTAAACGTCATTCGAGATCAATTCTGGGTGGCTTTTCTCAAACCACAAACCCAATACAATAAGCAAAGCAGCCAATTTTTAGCCGAAAATAGTGAGTATTTACGACTGCCAGCATCCGAAGGTGAAGGCATTGGTTTTAAAGAATGGCGGCAATTTCAAGAGCTGCAACGTCACTATTTACAAAACAAAGATACTTTTGTTAGCCAAGTATTGTGGCAACAGCAAGCTCCTAATCTGGATTTAATCTGGGATGGTGACGGTCATAATGAAAACGCTTTACTCACCGTATTCCGCCATTATGACAATGCCACAGTAGTCACAGGTCTTTTAGGACAAACGCCGCTAACCGCGTGGGTAGTCGATTACCCAATCTTTGAACGCATTCATTATTTGCTGGTAGCAGGTTACAACGTTTATGGCAGCGCGGGGCATCAAGTCACCACTCGCCTATACATGGACTTTTTACGCATGGAAGCAGAAAATTTATTTCTTAAATTTATTCCCTTAACAGCACAAAAACCGCTACACGACGACTGGTATCAAGGCATTGACCTTAAATTATTTGGTTATTTTGAAACGCCCAGTTTTGGTACAGACAAAGAACCTGCAATTACTTATAAAAGCACTGATTACAAAAGCGAGTTTTTTGCCGAAGTACAACAAAAACTAGGACTGGCAGGTGGTAAAGTAGACACTACTAATCGGTGTCAACAAAATTGTACGCTTGCCGATAATGCAAGCCAACAGCAACAAATTGACCAGTTCGCCCGCCAACTAACCAAATTAATAGGCAAAGATCTGACTGCATTACCCGAAGTGTCTTTTTTACGCGTAAAAACCGCCAAGCCCGAACAAGACCCTGTGTACACACTCATTCGCAATAAAAATTTACGCAACGTCTCGTTTATTTTTGCCGAAGATTTACGCAGAGAACCTGAAAAAGATACTTTAACTGTCATTCCTGATTTTATAGGCAGTTATCCAAATATTTTCTTGGCAGTTTCTGCACTCCAATTCACTGATTTTATCGACCAGCTCAAACACAGCCAAACCGAAACCGAGATAGACAGTTTTTACAGTCACTACGGTATTCGCCGCAATAACCCAGAAATTTGGCAATATTACGATTTTTTCAATCAAAAACACCTGAGCCAACAACCAGAAACAGGTGGATTATTTGATATGAATCGCTACGAAAATTTGTAACGTTTTTCGGTGTACAAACTTAAGTTTGTACACAGTGTTACTTAATGCTAGCCTACTTTACTATTCTGTGCAGTTTTACGTTTTTGTAACCAGCGGATTACGCCAGTGATATAAAGCAATAGCGGCAATAGCCCCGTAATTAAAATAATCAGTTGTCCGATAAAACCAAATGCTTCACCTGTATGTAATGGATATAACCATTCCTCAAAAATATCGCCTGCGCTGCGAGTATCTGCATTTTGTTCGTGAACAATTTTTCCGCTGTATTGGTCTATCCACAGTTGCCGATAAGGGTGATGCTGGTTAACTTCATCATTTGCTCGTTTGCCAACCACATAAACATCTTGGGCATTTTGTGGAAATACGATGTATTGATAACTACCGTCTGGAAAATAGGCATCAGTAATAGCGACAACTTTCGTCATATTGATGGGGATTTTATCGGCTATTGGGCTAACGCTGTGATAATTTGTCCACGGAGTGACAGGCGAAAACACACTCACTAAGCCTCGTCCGTAATCAGGAAAAATCAAATATACGCCCGATAGCACTAAGTACAGCAGAACAAAGCCGCCGTAAAAACCCATGGTTTTGTGCAAGTCAAAATTGAATCGGGTAAAACTAGCGTTACGTTTGATGGTCAGGGCTTTTTTAAATTGCCCACCCAAGGGATACCAAACAATCAGCCCAGTCAGTAGCGAAAATAATAAGCCTATACCGATAAAACCCACGATAGTCATACCGTTTTCGCCTAAGCACATTGTGTAATGCAGGCGCAAAATAAAATCTTTAAACGGATCACGCCAGATATGGTCAAAATCAATCAGCAAACGCTGTCCTGTGACTTGTGCCGTGTACGGGTTGATAAAAATTTGATGACGTGTTGGAAAGTTTGGGTTGCCAGACGGTTGTTCAAACCACAGTGCGTAAGCCAGTTGTTCGTGGCGCGGAAAATCTATATTTAACACCGTGCCGTTAGCAGGCGCGGCTTTTAAACCAGCGGCAACAATGTCATCTAATGGCATGATGGTTTTATTGTCATACACCGATACTGTCATTAAGTCGGCATTTAAGGCTTCATCTAACGGGTATTCAAATGCCAATAGGCTACCCGTTAAACCAATGATGACAAACACCGCACCTGCAAATAACCCAAGATACAGGTGTACTTTGAGCCAGAGTTTGCGACGATTTTTTAGGGTTAAGTTGAGCATGGTGGCTGAAAATATAGAGTCTAGGGGTAGTGGATTAAACCTGTGTTTTATTAAAATCAGATTCCGCAACCGATAGTTCGGAGTCCAAGGCACGACTTGGACTTGCTAAAAACGTCCAAAACGTGTTTTGGACTCCTTAACAGATTTAACCCATCACCAGTCTAGGTTGTGGGTAGCGGCTCTTTCGCAACCCAACGAATACTAGAAAATGTTGGGTTGCCAAAAAGACGGCAACCCAACTTACGCGACTTAAAACTCTAGTTTTATCGATCCCATAAAGTTTCTGGGTGCTGCAACGCCGATCATGCTGCCTGTATTTGTACCTGAGTAGTAATGTTTATCTAGCAGGTTGTTGGCATTAAGTTGAAACGTGATATTTTTCCCCGCAACTTTTAATCCGTAACTACTCATCAGGTTCATCGTCACATAACCAGGTAATTGGAAGTCGTTAGCGTTTGTGCCTTGGCTTTGGCTAGAAGCAATCACACCACCACCCACTTTTAAGCCGCGTAATGTAGCATTTTGGAATTCGTAAGTATTCCATAAACTGCCATAATTGCGTGGCGTGTTAAACAGTCGATGTCCGCTATCATCATCAACGCCGCCATTAAAGCCAACTTTAATTTTGACATAAGTAAGATTGGTATAAGCAGCAACCGTACGCCAACCAGGTAACATCTCACCTGCTACTTCAAATTCATAGCCGCGACTTTCTTGTTTGCCAGAAGCAATTTGAATAGTAGGATTTGTCGGATCAGAAACCGCCACGTTGGTTTTGGTTAAATCAAAATACGCAAACGATGAGGTTAAACGCCCATTGAAGAATTCAGTTTTCGCGCCCACTTCCCACTGATTTGCTAAGGTGGGTGGTAATACTTGTTGATTTGGCGCATTAAATTGATTGTTGGAAGGGCCAAAATTTGTACTGTAGTTACTGAACACCGATAACCAGTTCACTGGTTTCCATAGCAAGCCACCACGCGGGCTGAAATGGGTATCAACCGTTTTGGTGTAATCACCGTTAGTTGCATACTGGGTACTGGTGGCATTGTCATAACGGATGCCGACGTTACCGTAGACATTGAACGGAAACTTGATTTGGTCTTGAAAATACAGACCATACCACTCTTGGTTGAATTTAGGGTTAGCTGTGTAAGCCGATGCAGCAGGGTCTCTGCTCGTTTGATAAGTTGGATTGAAAATATTAAAATTGGCTTCCATAGGAAACGCCGCACAACAAGCACTCGCACCTTGGTTATCAATAACAAAATAATCAAAACCCCATAAGGTAGAATGCTCCAGCACCGAGGTATTAAACTTACCCGCTAAATTAAGGCTAGTGTAATAGTTTTGTTGACGGGTGATGCCGTTGTTGAAACCACGATTTCCATTGGAAAAGTCAGCATTTATGTTAACCAGATTACCATCTGAATCGGGTTGCCCGAAGAAGAAAGTGAAATCGTTCTTTTTGTCCAAAAACTCCACACCAAAACGATGAGTCAGCTTCCATTGATCATTGAATGCGTGTGACCAGTTAGCCCCTATGTATGTTCTGTTACCAACGTTTTTGTTGTTTAATGGGTCGCCGATTTGACGGTTAATAGGCACAGGAGCGGGACGATTCCCCATCGGGGGAATACCTGAATCACTTCTGTCATTAAAATGCTGGTATTCAACATCCACGTTCACTTGCGTTCTATCCGAAATATTCCAAGTCAAACTCGGTGCGATGAAAAAATCATCATTGGAAACAAAATCACGGTAAGAACCCGAATTTTGGTATGACGCATTAACGCGATAAAGCAAGGTATTGTCTTTGGTAATTTTACCTGTTGAATCTACTGTGGTACGGAAAAATCCATAAGAACCAAATTGTTGCTGTATGGAGTTATACGATTCAGCTTGCGGTCTTTTAGTCACCATATTGATAACGCCACCTGGTTCGCTACGTCCAAATAAAATAGAACCCGCGCCTTTTAACACTTCAATACGATCCAAATTAGCGACTTCACGCTTTGCGCCGCCGCCACCTAATGCCGAAGGCAGAAGAAAACCGTCTCGATACAAGAATAGATTTTGAAAACCACGCATGATAAACACGTCACTTTGTCCACCATTTGTCCAGCTAGACTGTACACCTGCAACGCTAGTTACCGCATCTTCAACACGAATCACCTGCTTGTCTTTTAATACCTGTTGCGGCACGACCGTCACCGCATAAGGTGTTTCCATCAGCGGGGTATCGGTTTTAGTCGCAGTAGTCGCGTTAGTGCGGCTGTAATCGGGATTATCAGGTGCATTAACATCACGCACTGCTTGGTCAGTCACTGTCATCGTTGGCAAAGTTGTAGCACTAGCGGCAGTTGTCTTGGCATCTGCTTTTTTTACTGCAATGACACTGTTATCCACTTTTTCGTAGGCTAAATCGGTATCGTTTAGTGCGACCTTTAACGCTTCGTGGGCGGTGTAATGTCCTTGCACTGGCGCGGCGGTGACTCCTTGTACGCTTTTATCGGCATAAATTAATTGCGTTTTTGATGACTTAGCGATTTGATCTAAGGTGCTGGCGGCGGGTTGTGCGGGTAAATTAAAGTTATACGCTGGCTGCCCTGCTTGAGCGTCAATAGCATTGCTAAGTAATAATGCCAATAATGACAAGTTTCTCAATCTAAACGGTGGGTTAATCATAAAATGTCCTGTAATTAAGTAAATAGCGCGTAACTTTTGAATGGCTACTTAGTTAATAACGAAACTGCACACACCAACTGGACAAAAAAAGTTATTTTTTTGGTAATGCTATAAGGAAGTCAGGCTTTGCAAGCAGAGCTTGCACGCCAGAACGGCATTATTTTTTTCGTGTTTGTTGTAACAAAATGGTTTTGCCTTGGCGTTTTGCATGAATAGGCAATAGGGTTTCAATGGCGTGTAGAAAAGGTTCGAGCTTATTTGCGTCGAAATTACCGCTTAGCGTTTCATGGGCAAGTTCAGGATTAGCAAATACAAATTTTACCGAGTGATAACGCTCTAGTTCAGCGGTAACTTGGCTTAATGGAGTGCGTTTGAACACTAAATGCCCATTCAACCACGCAGTGATGGTTTCATTATTAATGGCTTCTGGCAGATTTAGTCCTGTGTTTTTTGTGTAAACGCGCTGATTACCCGCCGTTAGTGGCTCATGATTTACGATTTCCCCGTCATTCAATTCAACTTCACCTTCTAAAACGGCAACTACCACACGTTCAGGCGCAAGATGAACATCAAACCGTGTGCCTATATCACGAATTTGCAACTCATTAGCCTGCACAGTAAAAGCTCTCAATGATTCATGATGGACGGTAAATAAGGCTTCACCTTTTATTAAATGTACTTGACGTTGCAACAGAGAAATTTTGACGTGCAGTTGGGTGTTGGTATTGAGGTCAATCTGTGAATCGTCCGCAAGTATGATGTGTCGATGTTCACCTTGTGCGGTGGTATAGCTCAGGGTTTCTGTACTGTATTCTTGGTAAGCACCACTGATCAGTGCTGTCATCAGTAGTAATAAAGCGAGGGTAGCTAACGGTGTTTTTGTGGGTTTTACTTTGCGAGCGTCATTGAGTGCGGGAATGTCATTCAGTGTTTTGAGTTCATCAAAATTATTCCACAGTTGCCGTGCTTTGGCGTAAGCCGCCGAATGAGCAGAGTTTTTTACTAACCACGCATCAAAAAGCTGCCGATCTTGTTCAGAGAATTGGTCGGATTGCAGTCTTACAAACCACGTTACCGCTTGTTTTAATTGTCGTTCACTGTAGTTCATTAGCGTGGGGGATTTTCCATGACGTGATGACAATGTAGCATGGCATTCACTAAATAACGCTGCACGGTTTTTTCAGAAATATTTAAACGCTGGGCAATTTCACTGTAACTGAGATCATCAATTTTACGCAATAAAAACACCTGCTGATATTTACGCGGTAAGGTATTAATAGCGTCTAATACTAATTGGCATTGCTGATGTAATTCGGTAAGTACGTCAGGTTGCAGTTGTGGGCAGGGTAAATCGTCGCTCAACTCGACGGTGTTATATCGTGGCAAGCGTTTTTGGCGTAAATAATCAATCGCTAAACGATCGGCAATACGAAACAGATAGCCGATGATATTTTCATCGTGGGTTATTTCACTTTTATTAATCAGGCGTAAATAAGCTTCTTGACTTAAATCTTGCGCCGTTTCAGGACAAGCTACCCGATTAAATAAAAAAGCCACAATGGCATCATTATGGTTTTGAAATAACAAGGCTATTTGATTACTGTTAAGTTGTATGCTAGACACAAGATAATGTGGATAATAAAGTAACTGAGTGAACAATTAAAGCAAGATTGTTGCCAATTTTGACAGTTTGCTATTTTGATAGCGATTACACGCATAGTGGCTTAATAAATGACTCGCAGTGCTTATAAAAATAGGTTATATCACCTATTTATTAGGTCATTTAACGTATATTTGTTTGCTCTCATCACTATACATTGGCTGTGTAGACACGAATTATCTGAGTAGGCAAACGCATTGGAATATTAGAAAAATGCTAGAATCACATTTCTAATCCTATTCCCACTTCGATAAGCCATGACTGATACCCACTGGAACGATTATTCCCAAGAAACCCAAGCCATCCGCACTGGACACCAGCGTAGGCATGAAGGGTAAGTGTATTAAATCTGTTATTTTTACTTTTGGGCATGACTGCCAGTCATTAATATCGCTATAACAGGTTTAACCTATTTAACTAGGTGTTATAGATATTTTACACAAAATCATGCAGTTCAACATGGCATCATTTACCTAACACTGCATAACAGACAGGCGTTAAAATCAAGCTAGCGGTCATGCCTAATAATAAGCCTGCGGATAACGATAACGTCATCGGGATTAAAAATTGTGCTTGTGGGCTGGTTTCTAATAAGGTGGGTAAAAAACCCGCAAAGTTAGTGAGGAAGGCGAGAAAAATCGCCCGAAATCTGGAAGTACAGGCGGCACAGATTAGCTCAGCAATGGGCGCGTCATCGTCTTGGTGTTCGCGTAAATAATCCAGCAACACCAAGCTGTCATTGACCACCACACCACTGGCAGCCACCATACCGACTAAAGATTCCATTGATAAGGGCAAGCCGACCAGCGCGTGGGCAATCACCGCGCCACACCATGCCACAGGCGCGGCAAGTAGAAAAATCAACGGTTTTAAGTACGAGCGAAACGGCACAGCAATCAACACATAAATCACCAATAATGAAATCAGGGTGTTTTGTTGCAGGGCGGTGGACATGGCTTTTTGGTCTTGATGCGACTGCCCGATGTCGATACTTAAGCCAGCGTAGCGTTGTTGCAGAGTTTTCAATTCATTGTTTTCTAACTTGTCATACAAAGCGTTGACATCGACTTTTTTACGGTCAACCCGTGCCTGAATTTTAAGGACACGGCGGCGGTCTTGGCGAATAATTTTACTTAGTCCGTTAGTCAGTGATACCTCAGCAACTATGCCTAAAGGGACAAGCTGTCCATCGGGTAAGCGTATTGGTAAGTTGCGTAGATTATCTAAGGATTCCCGCTCTACACGCGGAATGCGTACCCTAATTTTGACTTCATTACGTCCGCGTTGCAGGCGTTCAACTTCATCACCATAGTAGGCGTGATTGACTTGTTCAGACAGTTGTTCAAGCCGTAAACCCAAGTGTTCAGCATTAGGTTTTAAGCTGAGGCGAATTTCTGGCTTGCCCGTTTCGGCAGAATCGATGACATCAAAAACACCGTTATAACTGGCTAGGTTGGCTTTGAATTGTTCGGCCGCTTTTGCTAATAAGGCGGGATCAGTCGCGCCTAAGTCAAATTCAAGGTCATAATCGACATCACCTTCTTTGTACAAAAAATCAATTTTTGTACGCCCCAAATCACCGACCCGTTTGCGCCAGTCGTTAATGAAATCTTCAACGACGAGACGTTGTCGTCCTTCTGGGGAAAATTCTGTCCAAAAGCCCGCGCTGTGTTCAAAAATCATGGTTTCTAAACCGACCACCACGCTAGGGCTGTTAGGTGTTGAGGCATTAAGTTCATCACGCAATTCAAAAAACGCTTGTTCAACTTGCTTGGCACGTTTGCGAGTTTCACTATAAGGTAGGTCTTCAGGGGTTTTTAGCGACACCCAAAAACTGTCTTTAGTCACATCGGCTTGCAACGATAGCCGACTGCGTCCGCTTTCTACCCACGCGGTACATAGCAGTAACAACACCATGAAACAGGCAATAGTCAGATAACGCCAGCGCAATGCAAGTTGTAAAAAAGGACGGTAATAGCCATTCACAAAACGATCTAGCCCTTGGTTAAGCCAGACGCGAATAGTACCGATGAAGCCCAAAACCCGTTTTGGACTCCTGCTCTCAGCCGCTAAATGGGAGGGCAAAATTAACAAGGCTTCAATCAGCGAAAATACCAAGGTTAAAATCATCACCAAGCAAATTGGCCGCATCATTCGACCCGCCCAACTGGGTAAAAACAAGCTGGGTAAAAAAGCGACTAATGACACTAGCACTGATAAAATCACAGGCAATGCTACCGCCTGTACGCCTTTAATCGCGGCATTCAGATTGGAGTCTGTTCCCTGTTCCTGCAATGAGTAGACGCTTTCACCAATGATAATGGCATCATCAACCAGAATACCCATTGCCAGTAAAAAACCAAACAGTGACAACATATTTAGTGACACATCAAACACGGGCATCAACCATAACGCGCCGAATATGGAGGTAAAAATCCCTACACCTGCCCACACCGCAACCCGCAAGCGTAAAAAAAGCGTCAGCACCAAACACACCAGCACAAAACCGCTCAGTCCGTCTTCAATGAGCGTTTGCACTCGTTCATCGTAAGCTTGAGAGGTATCCCACCATGTAGTCATCGTGAGTCCCTGCGGCAGTTTGGTCTGCATATCGGCAACGTAGCGTTTAACATTCCTCGCCACATCAACCGAGCTGTGTTTTGTATGAATTTCCCAGCCTTGAGCAGTTTCACCGTTGTGATGCCATTCTGAGAGGCGTTCTTCTAAACCATCTCGAATTACCGCCACTTGACTTAAACGTAATTTCGCACCGTTCGCATCAGTACGCAACACGATGTTACTCAAGCTTTCAACATCACTCACTTTGGCTTGCACACGCAATGATAATTCTCCCGCTGGGGTTTTAATCAAGCCAGCGGATTGATTTAACGAGGTGTGATGAATAGCATCGGTGACATCATGTAACGACGTGTGATATTGGCGTAGTTTTGCCGCTGAGACTTCAATGGTGATTTCATAAGGAATTTCATTGTAATTGCGTACCAAGCGCACGCCATCGATACGTTCAATATCCGCTTTGACTGGTTCACCATAGCGTTGCAAAGCGAGCGCGGCGGTTTCGCCATGTAATGCGACCCAGATAACGCCTGAGTCATCATCACGCGTGGCTGCTTGTACACTGATGTTTTCTATGCCTTTGGGTAAACGTGGAATACTTTGAATGCCTGCGCGTAAGGCGTTAATCATTTGCTCTTGATCGACATTCGGCAATATCGAAACGTTGATTAGGCATAGCCCTTCGGTAATTTCTGTTTTTAAACGTGTAACGCCGTCACGTTCATAAATCGCATTTTCTATTTTGGAACACAGTGACGTTTCAATGTCTTCGGGACTTGCATTCGGATACGCCGCAGTGATAGTAATTTTTTGTAGACTAAAACGCGGAAAAACTTCTTTATCGACAATATTAAATCCAATGATGCCTCCGATAAAAATCAGCATCATCAATAAATTGGCAGCAACGGAATTGCTTGCAAACCATGCCAGTAAGCCTGTCGGTTGTGCTGTGTTTGTCACTTGGTTTGTTCCACTTGAACCGTCATGCCTTCGATCGGCAAATCAATACCTGCGGTGATAATACGTTCACCTGCCTGCAAACCTTGCTGAATTAACACGCGACTGTCTTCGCTGCGTAACACCTCAAGTTGGCGGCTATGTAAGTGCTGGTCTTTATCGACTATCAACACGGTGTGAGCGGCGTTAATCGCTTGCTGTGGCAGGGCAAAAATATTATCTAAGGTTTTACCTTGAATGTCAGCTTGGACAAATAGCCCGTTTAATAATGGAGCTTGGTCTTTTTGTTGCACTTCGGCGACCAGATATAACACGCCCGTGTTTTCATCAACCATGCCTTCGGTGCGTACAATGTGTGCTTGCCACGTTTGGTTAACACCTGCCAATTGTGCAGTTAGCGTGACTTTTACAGGGTTTTGTTTGGTTTTTTCATTCAAGGTAATGTCGAGATATGCTAATTGTTCCAATGCGACAGGCAAACGCACTTCGGCAATATCGGTGGCATATAGTCGTGCCAGTTTTTCGCCCGTCTGAATAATTTGTCCTAAAGAAACGGTTTTACTGGTAAAACGCCCCGCAAACAGCGCGTGTATTTCACAACGACTACGACGATTATTTGCCTGTATTAATGTACTTTCAGCAGCTTTCAGTTTGGCGTGTGCTTCGGCAAGTTGCGGTTCACGCATGGCTAATACGGAGGGTTGCCCTTTGCCTAAGGCTTGCCATTCGGTTTTAGCTTGTTCCGCTTGGGCTTGTTCGGTCGCTAACAGACGTTTAGCTTCGGCGATTTGCGCTTGTGCTTGGACAATCGCGGCATCGTAATCGCGTGGGTCTATGCGTACTAAGACTTCATCGTGATTAAAAAAACCACCCGTGACAAAATTTGGATGCAGATACAGCACTTTACCTGACACTTCCGTACTTAACTCCAGCTCATGACGTGGTTTTATCACCCCTTGCGAAGCGACATTCAATTGCAAGGTTTCAGGTTGAACGGTGATGACACTGACCACGGGAATGGTGTCAATTGGTTTTTCGGGTTCTAGTACGGGTTTGGTGGCAATCAGTGCGTAAGCTCCTGCACCGCCCAATGCTAATAAAATAATGGGTAAAATAATTTTTAGTTGCCGCATTTACACGCCACCGCCTAGTGCTAAATACAGGTTGATGCGATTATTGAGTAATTGTCGATGTACGGCTAAGTGTTCACTTTGCGCGGTGAAGGTACTGCGATAACTGTCAAGCAAAGTCAAAATTTGAATTAAGCCCTGACCATAAGAATACACAGCAAGTTGGCGACTGGCTTCGGTTTGTTCAACGGCTTCTTGCAAGGCTTTTTCCTGTGCGCGTAACCACTGTTCAGCGGCTAAAGCTTGTTCTACCTCACGAAACGCATTCAGCGCGGTACTTTGATAGTGATTAATCGTTTCTTCTTTTTGTGCTTCATTCAATCGAATAATGGCTTGCAATCTGCCGCCTGTAAAAATCGGTTGCAATAACCCCATCGCTACATTCCAAGCGACTGCGCGAGGATCAATTAATTCAGTCAATGCTGCGCTACTTGTACCGCCGCTTGCAGTCAACGTGAGTCGCGGCAACAAGGCTTTTTGTGCTGAACTTAAGCGTGAATCCGCCGCCAGTATGCGATTAAACGCGGCAATAATATCTGGACGGCGGGTTAATAACTCAGAGGGTAAACTAGCGGCAAGTGCGTTAGGCGGCGTGGGTAGCTTGGCGTTTTCCTGTAACTGCCCACTGGGATAACGCCCCAGCAACACTTCTAAACGGCGGGTGATAATTTGTACTTGATTACGCGAGCTTGCTACAGACGCTTCGGCATTGGCTAAATCGGTAAGCACTAAACGTAAATCCAAACCGCCTGTTAAGCCGCGCTCAAAACGTCCGCGTACTAGGTCCGCAATCACGCGGCGGTCTTTAATTGATTGTTCAGCAACTTGCACCTGTAGATTGGCTTCGATTAATTCAAAATAACTTTGTGCAGTGCGAGCGGCTAAGGATAAGCGTGCTGCCTGATAATCATCGGCAACTGCACTGGTTTCCTGTCCCGCCGCTTGCTGGCTATCGCGTATGCGTCCCCACACATCCAGCTCCCAACTCAAATTAAAGAGTGCGTCAAAGCCTTTTGTAGTCCCGTTTTGTGAGTCATGTTGATTTTGATAATTAGGCAACGCACTCAACTGAGGTAAGCGTTGCGCTCCTTCGATAACCGCTTGTTCACGCACGGCATTGATTCTGACGGAGGCGACTTTTAAGTCGTAATTATGCGTAAGTGCGTCATTGACCAAACTGCTTAATTTGCTATCAGCAAATTGTGTTAACCATTGTTCAGTGATTTTATCACTGAACGTTTTTTTATCAGCTTGCCAAACAAGAGGGACGACAAAGCTAGGTTTTTGCTCCACGTTGGGTACAGCACTACAGCCTGACACAATCAATAACAGCAGAAAAAATTTACCGCGCATCAGGTCTACGCGCATTCGCGCATTGTTGATATATTTGACTTGTAAAGAAATATCCATATAAGACCATGAACAATCGCCCACTTTCTTTTTCTAGTCGCACTTGAAACTGTATTAATAAGAAAAAACCTAAGCTTTGGACTAAATGAAAGTAATGATGATGAGCAGCAGGGATAATAGTTTCCCATAAGTTTTCCTGATTAGTAAGCTGCTTCAGCCAGTAACCCAAATACCGTCATTGCGGCAGGGAGAGCGTAGCGAGGATTAGCCACAATCCAGAAGCCAAGGCTTGAACAGAACCCTTGCTACGCTCTCCCTGTCACTGGATACTGGCATCCATGCCAGTATGACGGTGCTAGCTGAACAATCTTGCTAATCAGGAAAGTTTTTAACATTTTTTCAAGCAAAGCTGCGCTAAGGGAATAACACTACAGTTTTAATGAGGTAGGTCGCCGTATCTGTAAGGTAGCACCATCATTTTCATCTTCATCGGGAGTCAGAATAATATCACCGCCATAAACTGCATTTTCATCACCTAGCTTAATAACTAAACGAAGATCATTTTTAGAGTCGGCAGAATTAATTGCATCGTCATAGCTAATTTTGTGTGCTTTATATAAATCATAAAGAGCCATATCAAAGGTTTGCATACCTTCTTCTTTAGAATTCTTCATTAATTCTTTGAGTTTATGCACTTCACCTTTGCGAATATAGTCCTTAGCCAGTGGTGTATTAAGGAAAATTTCTACCGCAGGATAACGCCCTTTTCCATCTGAGCGTTTAATCAATTGTTGCGCCACGATACCTTTTAGATTTAGCGACAGATCCATTAACACCTGATCGTGCATTTCATCGGGAAAAAAATGCAGAATTCGATCTATCGCTTGGTTAGCATTATTGGCGTGTAGTGTGGATAAACATAAATGCCCAGTTTCCGCAAACGTAATGGCATTTTGCATGGTTTCACGGGTTCTTATTTCCCCAATTAAAATTACATCGGGTGCTTGACGCAGTGTGTTTTTTAACGCTACTTCATAAGATTCGGTATCTAAACCAACTTCACGCTGGCTGATAATACAGCCTAAATGCGGGTGCTGAAACTCGATGGGATCTTCGATGGTAATAATATGACCACGGCTGTTTTGATTACGATGCTTAATTAAAGCAGCTAGGGTTGTTGATTTACCTGTGCCTGTTGCCCCCACAAAAATAACTAGCCCGCGTTTTTCCATGATGATGTTTTTTAGAATCATGGGTAGATTCAAATCTTCAGCATTAGGTATCTCATGTTCAATGCGGCGTAGCACCATCGCAGCAGCATCACGCTGGGTAAATGCACTGACTCGAAACCGTCCCAACTCTGGATAAGTAATCGCAAACTGACATTCTTTAGTGTTTTCAAATTCCATTTGTTGAGCGGGACTCATAATACTCAAGATGATTTTTAATGACTGTGCTTCGGTCAACTCTGTTTTAGAAATGTCTGTTATCACTCCATCAATTTTCATACAAGGTGGTCGCCCTGCGGTGATAAATAAATCAGACGCTTTTTTTTGACACATCAATGCTAATAATTTTTCAAAAGCACTAATTTCTGGCACATCTAACTTTTCAAAGTCCATCATAGTCTCCTTAACGAAACATTTCTTTATTGACCGCTTTGGTCATTGCCATTGCGGGTGTAACCAAGCCTTTTTCAACTAATTCTTTCAGATTTTGATCCAGAGTTTGCATACCATCTTTACGTCCTGTTTGAATAGCTGAATACATTTGTGCGACTTTCGCCTCACGAATTAAGTTTCTAATCGCAGGTGTACCCACCATAATTTCATGTGCGGCAATACGACCACCGCCAACTTTTTTAAGCAGTGATTGCGAAATAACCGCCTGCAATGATTCCGATAACATCGAGCGTATCATTTCTTTTTCTGCTGCTGGAAATACGTCAATAATACGGTCAATGGTTTTAGCTGCGGAGGTGGTGTGCAATGTACCAAACACCAAATGCCCCGTTTCTGCCGCTGTCATGGCAAGTCGAATGGTTTCTAAATCACGCATTTCACCCACCAGAATAACATCGGGATCTTCCCGCAATGCTGAACGTAAGGCTTCACTAAAACCGTGGGTATCACGATGAACTTCGCGCTGATTGATTAAGGATTTTTGGCTTTCATGGACAAATTCGATAGGGTCTTCAACGGTAAGAATATGGGCATAATCATTGTAATTAATATGATTAACCATCGCCGCCAAGGTGGTGGATTTACCCGAACCTGTAGGACCAGTCACTAATACCATGCCGCGCGGTTTTTTACACAGTTCTTCAAAAAATTTCGGTGCTTTTAAATCCTCCAAACTTAACACCACCGAAGGAATGGTTCTAAATACTGCCGCTGCCCCGCGCTCTTGATTAAATGCGTTAACCCGAAAGCGAGCAACATTGGGTAATTCAAATGAAAAGTCAGTTTCTAAAAATTCTTCGTAATCTCGTCGCTGCTTATCATTCATAATGTCATAAATTAACCCATGAACACCTTTATGATCTAATGACGGAATATTAATGCGCCGAATATCACCATCAACGCGAATCATTGGTGGCAATCCTGCCGACAAATGTAAATCTGATGCTTTATTTTTAACAGAAAAGGCTAATAACTCGGTAATATCCATAATATCCCTCACAACGTAAACGCAAAAAGTAACTGATACCATAACCTAACTCATGGCTTTTTTGAAGCACTGATATTATGTGCCATGCACAAAAATTTTAGCGATAACTATGACAACTCTTATTCATTCATTAAAACAACTACACAGACAAATTAGGCAAGCTGAAATCAGCTATCAACGCCCGCCCAATTCGGTGTTATTACTGGCTGTCAGCAAAACAAAACCTGCTTTAATGCTTGCTAGTGCCTATCAAGCTGGGCAACGGCATTTTGGAGAAAATTACCTACAAGAAGCACTGAGCAAACAACAAGCTTTAGGCGCGTTTGACATAACGTGGCATTTTATAGGTCCTATTCAATCCAACAAAACCAAAGCGATTGCCAGTCATTTTGACTGGGTACACAGCGTTGACAGCCTAAAAATTGCCAGACGGCTTAGTGAACAACGTCCTCAACACCTAGCCCCATTAAATATATGCTTACAAGTCAATATCAGTAATGAAGCTAGTAAATCTGGCATTTATTTGGATAATCTTGCTGAATTATGCGAACAAGTGGCGGTGCTGCCTAATATAAAACTACGCGGTGTCATGGCGATTCCTGCTCCTAGCGATAGTTTTGAACAACAATGCCAGCCTTACAAAACCCTTTATCAAGCGGTTAAATGCCTTAATAAACCAGAACTCGATACTTTCTCTTTTGGTATGAGCGATGATTTAAACGCTGCCATTGCCCAAGGTGCAACCATCGTCAGAATTGGTACGGCATTGTTTGGTAAACGACCATAGACGTTTGCGGTATTGCCAATAAAAAACAAGCCCCATAAAGGGGCTTGTTAATGAGCGATGTTACAAACAATAAAACATTACCCAATCCATATTGAGTGAGCATTGAACTCTGATGTGCTAACACCTGTTGTATCGGCAACACCAACTAATTCTACTAAGGTATCAGCTGCTGTACCGCCATCTTGGAACACAAAGGTATTGCCACCCGAAACAAAAGCAACGGTATCCGTTCCTGTGATATTGGCTTGTAAATAACCGAATACGTCCGCTAAATTAGCCGCTGTGATAGTGAGAGGGGGCGCGGCAGTATAGACATCTGTACCTCCAAAGCTAATAAGACCGCTGGTAATACTATGACTCTTAATATTACCTGAGACTGAGTTTGCACCATCTACCGCAGCGGCATCAGTGGCAATAGCTATACTGGCTAAATCAAGTTGATCAACACCTGTGGTGCTAAGAATACCATCGAACGACTTAAAGGCAGTTACCAGATCATAGCCAGCCACGGTTGCTAAACTGTCCCCTGCGGCAATACGCACGGTATCGGTTACAGGCGTTGTTTCAGTGAGATTGATAGCATCTGAGCCAAGACCACCGATGATAGTGTCTGTACCACCGCCACCAGTGATATTATCATTACCCACGCCACCATCCAATATATTGGCATTACTGTCACCAATGATTAAGTCACCTTGATCTGTGCCACGAACATTTTCGAAGCCAGAGAGACCGATAAATCCATTAATATCAGTCCAAGTGTAATTATTCGCACTTGTATAGTATGTGACG
>JAPLRZ010000019.1 GCA_026398895.1 Methylococcales bacterium | reverse complement strand
TTAAAAACTCGAATTCTTAAGTCGTATGAGTAAGGTTTCATTTTAATCTCCTAACAATGTTATTAAATTAATAGTTAGAGTATATTATTGGCATAAAGTTTCTTTTATATGGTAACTAACCTATATTGAAAACACTGTATGTGCGTTACTACTTCCATGCGGGACGCTTATGGCTGGCATGGACGGCGTGCAGTCTACGCATAGTCGCGCTCATTCTAAGTTTCACGACGGGACAGAATCTGTTTTTCTTAGAAATTACTCACTTTAAGCAGGTGGTGATTTTTGGTGAGACGATTAATATTGCTCAAGGTATACTCAATCCGTGGTATATCGTGGGATTTATGAGTATGTTGGCATTGGTTGCCTTTGTGGTTGATGCGTCAATAACGCTGTGGCATCAAGGGTCTGACACCGCTCGTCGCCGTGCCGTTATTTTTGGTTGTATTGCTTTTTTCCTACTGGCTTCGGTAGCTCATACCGTGCTGGTGAATGCAGGACTTCTTGATTCGCCTTATTTAGCCAGCATTTCTTTTATGCCCACGCTGTTTGCCATGTCTTATGAGCTGAGCTACGATGTTGTGCATTCGGCTAAGCTCGCTGAAAGATTGCAAATCAGTATGACTAAACGCAAACAGGCGGAACTGGATATGCAAACGCAACGTAACGCGCTGACGCATTTATCCCGCGTAACGCTGTTAGGTGAGTTGTCTGGTTCATTGGCACATGAATTAAACCAACCCCTCGCCGCTATTCTCAGTAATGCACAGGCAGCACAACGTTTTCTAGCACAAGAAAATATCAATCTTGACGAAGTACGCGACATTCTTCAAGACATTGTGGATGACGATAAACGTGCCGCAGACATCATTCAGCGGTTACGGCTCATTCTGAAAAAAGCTAACTTGGAGCTTCGACCGCTGAATATCAATGACGTTGTGCTGGATGTGTTGAAGTTGGTACGCCGTGATTTAAGGCATCGTAGTGTCATCGTAAACAGCGACCTTAGCCATAACATTCCTGTAGTCACGGGTGATAAAGTCCTACTTCAACAAGTGCTACTTAATTTAATTATGAATGCGTGTGACGCTACCAGTATCGAACAGCGACAAATTTATATTCACACACAATGGAACGGAACAGAGGCGCAAGTGGCAGTTAGCGATAAGGGTACTGGTATTGCCAGTGATGACATAGAACGTATTTTTGAACCGTTCTTTACCACAAAACCGCAAGGTATGGGCTTAGGGCTTGCCATTTGCCGCACCATTATTTACGCCCATAAAGGGCAATTGTGGGCTACCAATAACGCCAATATTGGTACGAGTTTTTATTTTACTTTGCCCGCCTATTCTGGAAAAACAACATGACGGTCTCACTGCCTACCGTTTTTATCGTCGATGACGATGCGTCTGTTTTAAAAGCAGTGGCGCGACTGCTGCGTTCAGCAGGATTCAAAACCGCCTTATTCTCTTCAGCGCAACAGTTTCTTGATGAACATGATTCGGACGCATCGGGTTGTCTGGTGCTGGATGTGGCGATGCCCAAAATGAACGGCTTGGAATTACAACAAATCCTCATTGCACAAAACAGCGAACTGCCGATTATTTTTCTCACAGGTCATGGCGACATACCGATGAGCGTGCGGGCAATAAAGCGAGGGGCGGTGGATTTTCTCACTAAACCCGTCAATGACAGTGACTTGATTTCGGCAATCCAGAACGCGATTGAAACTAATCGAATAGCCAGACAGTCGCGTAGCAAACTGAATGAATTGCAACAACGCCTAGCCACGCTAACGCCGCGCGAACGTGAAGTGATGAGCCATGTTGTTGCTGGTAAAAAAAACAAGCAAATCGCCTTTGATTTGGGTACAGTGGAAAAAACCATTAAGGTTCATCGTGCCCATTTGATGGTAAAACTGCAAGTAACATCACTGGCTGAACTGGTAAAACTGAGCGAGCGATTAGGTATTATTTCCTCACCGCTGGCGTGAATGTGAACAAGCAAGTCTGCCGTGTTGGTTGGATTGCCTCTTTTTGCCATCCAACCGCCGCAATTCGGGTATTATTATTATGGGTTAATCCAACCTTGTTGAGCAAAATAGCTTT
This sequence comes from Methylococcales bacterium, assembly GCA_026398895.1. Classification (GTDB taxonomy): domain Bacteria; phylum Pseudomonadota; class Gammaproteobacteria; order Methylococcales; family Methylomonadaceae; genus UBA4132. The sequence continues at coordinate 22,015 of JAPLRZ010000019.1, read as the reverse complement.
GCAGTTGCGCGGCAATATTATCTGCCATCTTTTTTGCCTGTTGGGCGGAAGCCGATTTATAACTTTTAACGCCGCCTGATGCTACGTTGGTTGCAACGATAGCGGCAGTACCCGCACCCGCCGCCGCACCCGCAGGCCCCATAACAGCCGCACCTGGCATACTGCCACTATCGGCATGAGCATCAAAAGACAGTAACTCTTGATTGTCCGTTGTCAGCACACTGACTTTGCTGTCTAATGAAGATTGCCCCATACCCAAACCAATCACATTTCGACGGGTTGAATTGCCTTCATCTATGTTGACGAACGCACCCGCAATAATAATTGACCCCGCCGTTACCCGTGTACTTTGATTAGCGCGAACGGGGTTTAAACCCATAGCGGCTATTTTCTGAGTCAACTCAGTCGCCATTGCATCCGATACTTCCCGTGCCAATTGTGCTTCTTCTTGTGATGGTGTGGTGTTTTGAACGCTGTTTTTAAGCGTTGCCAGAATGCCTGTGCCATTTTTAACATCATCAGGATTCACTGCGAAGTTATAAATCAGCACGGAGCTTGGTTTGGGCATATTGGTATTGATAACGGCGACATTTTCTTGTACATAATTTTTTGCACAACCGACCAGTAACAATAAAGCCATGCTCGTGGCTGATAACGTTAATACATTTTTTAATTTCATAATTATTCCTGTTTGACTTAAGGGTTGGTAACAAAAATGGGGCAAAACCTTATTGATTTTGCCCCATGTTATAAAACGTTTATCGACTCCAGCTTTTACTTTTTCCGCTGGCTGAGGTTGCAGTACCACCCTGACCATGACTCCAGCTCGCTGAACCACCATAAGCACCCTGAGCAGAGCCAGAACCATGACTCCACTCTGCGGTGCTACCATGCGAACCCTCAGCAGCTCCTGTACCATCATGAGAGTAAGCTTGACCACCATAAGCTCCCTGAGCCTGAGTCGTATGGGTCTCACTATTATGCTCAGCCGTGCTGCCATTGGCTCCTTCAGCGTAGGTATTGCCTGTATAACTATTGTGATAAGCCTGACTACCATTGGCTCCCTGAGCGTAGGAACTGCCAGTATAATTATTATGGTAAGCCGCGCCACCGTAAGCACCTTGAGCGTAACTAGCACCACCGCTAGAGTAAGCTGCACCACCATAAGCAGGAGCAACATAAGCAGCACTGGGTGCTACATAAACACCCGCACTAGGTGCTACATAGACAGCAGTAGGGGGAGGAGGAGGTGCTGGAACTACCAGCGCACCACGCGCCCCCATAAAAACCCACGCGCCAGCAGGGAGTGATGTCAACATCAACGAGGTAATACTCGCTAATAATAGTGTTTTTTTCATTGTCTTATCCTCAGTTATTTATTTTGATTTTTGTTCAAGCCGATGGGGACTAAACTCAATTTGTTTAGATTCAGCAGGGGCTTTAAACACAAACGTATTGGCTTTCAATTTGGGATTCAGATTCCAGTCTCTGTATTCAACCATAAAGCGAGGAAAGTTTTGGGCTTGTTTGTAAGTCATCGCCAAACGCAACGGTAGGGCATTTTTGCCTTTTTCTATCCAGATTTCCCAGTTAATCGCAGGTTCCATATAAGCGAAATGTTCGCAATGCACACCATTGACCATTGAATCGCCCACTACGATGGCATGGGTTAAATTTTTAGTCATCACCGCATAAGGGTTGCTGTACATAAAATCGGCTGACGGGAAGTTAATTTCTGGATTGCTGGTCACCATATCTAACATCTCATCAAGGGTGGCGACTGACTTGTTGGAGATGGAATGAATCTTCTTCTCTGGATCGAAAGTTGATACTTTGTCACCATCAAAATAAACATCAAAAGCAGGCACGTCACCCCACACATTGACCCGCAATTTATCAGGACGTTGTAGAGCGACTTTAGAGACAACTGTTAATGTTAGAAACTGACCTGTCGGTGCGGGAATTTCTGTGAAGTGGGTCGCATGATAAGTAAATGCCTTTGCCGCTGCGATGTTGTCACTCATTTGCTTCAATCTATCTAGCGCGTATTGCTCAACGATAGGTGGCGGCGGTGGCACGTTATTTTTAACTTGTGGCGCAGCTTGCGGTGCTACGGGTTTAGCCGCTTGAGGTTGTGCCTTAACAGGTTTTTTTTCGTCGCTTGTACAGCCGATTACCGAAAGTGCAAGTACAATGATTGACAACGGAATCAGTGTAGTCGAAATTTTTCGGGCATTTTTTAGGTTATGTTGCATGAGTAATTCTCTCTATAAAAAAACAGTAGCCTTGTTATCTACTTTCCACGCGCCACAGCGCGTGGAAAGTAGTCAGTTATTTTGCTTTTCGCCCAGCTTGATATGTTTCAAGTTCAAGTTGTTGGGCATTAGCGGGGGCTTTAAATACAAAGGTGCTGGCTTTTAGTGTTGGGTTTAAATTCCAGTCTTTATATTCGACAAAAAAACGTGGGAAATTTGGAGCTTGTTTATAGGTCATCGTTAAACGCATAGGCAGTGCCTTTTTGTCTTTTGCTATCCAGATTTCCCAGTTGATAGCAGGATCCATATAAGCAAAATGCTCACAAAGTACGCCATTGACTATTACATCTCCAACAACGATGGCATCAGTCAAACCTTTAGTCATAATCGCGTAAGGGTCGCTGTACATAAAATCAGATGACGGGAAATTAACTTTCGCCTTTGTGGCAGTAAACTCTAACAGCTCATCAATCGTTGCAATGGGTTGAGCGGAGGCAGCATGGATATTTTTTTGCGGATCAAAAACGGATGCTTTCGCGCCATCAAAATAAAGCTGAAAACTCGGCACGTCACCCGCGACATTAACGCGCAATTTATTAGGGCGTTGTAGTGCGACCTCGGCTTCGGTAATAAATGTTAAAAATTGACCTGTATCCGCCTGCATTTCTACGATGCCGTTTGATTGATAGGTGAAAGCTTTAGCGGCAGTCAAACTATCACTCATTTTTTTCAATCTATCTAGTGCGTGTTGCTCAATAATTGGCGCGGGTGCTGGAGCGACTTGTGTTTCAGGCTTTGCCGCGACTGGTTTTGTTATTGCAACGGGATGAACATTGACAGGCTTTTTCTCTTGGCTTGCACAGCCTACTGCTGACAATACCAGCACCATGACGGATAAAGGCAGTAATGTAGAAAATTTTTGTTGCATGATGATTCTCTCTATTTAAAAGGATTATTTAACGTTAGGTTTTTACTCTGGAATACAAACTCTGCCCACCAACACTTAATACGGTGCGGCGACGACTTGATAATAACCAGCATTTCCTCTGAGCCAGTTCATGCCACATTGATAATACTGCACATAATTGTAACTAACATTAACGCATCCAGCGGGTAGGTAAGTTAAGTTACTACCATAAGGTAAAGCTGAACTAACAGGCTGTTGTATCACGATGGTACTGGGCTGTTGCACCACGACCGCATTGTTATTAGATGCAGCCGCTCCTATCATCGCACCAACGGCTAAACCTGCGACAGCTGCCCCTGCGACTTGACCGCCGCTATAACCATAGTTACCCCCATAATAAGCACCACCACGATAACCGCCGCCATAATAACCACGATTATTCCAAGCGACTGTACCTCCATTGGGACCATGAGCAAATCCTGCACCATTATTCCAAGCGGCTGAACCACCACGCGCCCCATAAGCAACACCGCTTCCGCCGCCATACCACGCCTGTGCAGGTAATGAAAGTGTCGCTATGCAGATAGCGGTCGTCAGAAGTGCGTAATTTTTATTGCTAATACTCATAATCTAATACCTTGGTTGTTGGATGATAACCGTGGTCGGCGGTGCTGGCTGTTGGATAACGACTGTGGCGGGTGGCGGTGGCTGATTTCTACTAGCTATCGCCGCACCCACTACCGCGCCTGCCACAGCCGCACCTGCTACTTGACCGCCGCTATAACCATTGTTATAACCGCCACGATAGCCGCCATAATAAGCACCACCACCATGATGATAAGCACCACCACGACTCACAGCCGCTGTATTGCCATTAGGTCCGCGTACCGCTGCACCATTAGGACCACGCACCGCCGCACCACCATTAGCACCGCGTGCCGCTTGCCACGCATAAGACGGCAATGATGTGGCAGTCAGGCAAATAACCGCGACCAAAATACCTGTTTTATTTAACATATCCTTTACTCCTAAAAAATGATTGTGTAATTTTGTTGAAAACAAACGTGTCACGCTGTTTATGCCAGCTTAGCGTTATTGTCACTAAGCTGGCGGTTTAACCAGACTTTTCGTTACTGGCTGGTTTGATTTTCACGCTGAGCTTGTTCGAGCTTTTTAATATTCTCAGGACTCAGTGTGGGTCGGTCAATGGTCAGGGTAATCTTGTCGAGTTTTCCTGTGAACGCAAATGGCGATTGATAGTCTTTGTCGTCTACTGGTGTCAAGGTATCAGAACCAATGTCTAATGCCTCGTCCCACTGTAGAGTTATTGGTAGTGAGTGTTCCATTTTCTGCTCTGCAACCACTTTACCATCCACTTTAAGTACGCCTGACCCTCCCTGACCGATACCGCTCATATTGTTGAAAGCGAGCGTTCCCATACCTAAACCGTCATATTTGAAATCAAATTCTAGGGTATGCTTGCCCGCTGTTAGAGCCTCTGCCCCTTCCCATCGTACCCGTTTCAAATCCACCAAATTCCAAGTGAATACAGGTTTATTTTTCAACACATAAAAGCCATAACCGCCAAAGCGGCCGCCCTGCGTAATCAGCATACCCTCGGCACCACTATCGGGTATTTCAACCTCTGCTTTGAAGTTATAAGACGTATTGAGAATACTGGGCGCGTCACCATTCGGTGTACCTGTGAGTGGTAGCGTCCAAGTAAACACATTACGACCTGCGGTAATACTGGGGCGCGGTGTAATCATACGCGCCGTGACAGTCGCATCCAGCGGTAATACTTGGTATTTTTTCGCCTCTTCCCAGAAAATTTTCTCCAGTTCTTTGAGTTTGGCTGGATTCTTATCAGCAAGGTCATCAGACTGTGTCCAGTCTTTGGAAAGGTCGTAAAGTTCCCACGGAAAGCCAGCAGGGTCTTGACTGATTGGCTGATTCATTATCCACGGTGGACGCATCACTTTGGTACTTGCAATCCAGCCGTCATGATAAATCGCGTGGTCGCCCATCATTTCAAAATACTGGGTTTTGTGTTTCGATGGTGCATCTGCGTTAGCTTTATCAAAGGTATAAGCCAAACTAACACCTTCAATTGGACTTTGTTTAATACCGTCAACGACTTCAGGTTGTTTAAGCTGCGCGGCTTCTAAAATGGTCGGTACGATGTCAATAACATGATGGAACTGATGACGAATGCCGCCTTTGTCTTTAATCACTTTCGGCCACATAATCGCCATACCTTGCCGAGTACCGCCAAAGTGTGAAGCCACCTGCTTAGTCCACGAGAACGGCGTACTGAATGCCCATGACCATGGTGCTGCCATGTGGTTGTAGGTTTGCTCAGAACCCCATACATCGTAGAAGTTTTTGAGCTGATCTTCGACTGGCACGTTGACACCATTGAACATAGCGATTTCATTAGGTGTGCCGTTCACTGTACCCTCAGTACTGCCGCCGTTATCGCCGCTGATGTAAATAACCAGCGTGTTATCCAGTTTGCCCATGTCTTCAATGGCTTGAATCACCCGTCCAATTTCGTGATCGGTATACGCCAGATAAGCGGCAAACACATCCACTTGACGAATAAATAGTTTCTTTTCATCCGCCGTGAGTGTATCCCAGTCTTTCAACAATTCTTTGGGCCACGGAGTCATCTTGGCATCGGCAGGAATCACGCCCATTTTTTTCTGGTTTTCAAATATCTGCTCGCGTAACTGATTCCAACCTTTGTCGAACAATTTCAACTTGCTGATTTTTTCAATCCATTCAGGTGTCGCGTGATGTGGTGCGTGTACGCCACCTGGTGCGTATTTGATAAAGAAGGGTTGTTCTGGGGACAGCGCGTTGATACGGTTGATGTATTCGATAGCATCGTCTGCCATTGCGGTGGTTAAATTCCAACCTTTTTTACCGACGAATGGATAAATTTGCGTGGTGTTACGGAATAAATTAGGTTCCCATTGATTCGCGTCACCGCCCATGAAACCATAGAAATACTCGAAGCCCATGCCGATAGGCCATTGGTCAAATGGACCATCTTGACTGGCTTGAAAAGCGGGGGTGTTGTGTTCTTTGCCGAACCACGAGGTGCGATAACCATTGTCTTTGAGCATACGCCCGATGGTCGCTTTATCGCGGGTAATGATGCTGTTATAACCAGGATAGCCTGTCGCCGCTTCTGATATGACACCGAAGCCGACCGAGTGATGATTCCGTCCAGTAATCAATGCCGCACGAGTGGGTGAACACAAGGCGGTGGAATGAAAGTTGGTGTAACTTAGACCGTTAGCGGCGACGCGATCCAGCGTCGGGGTTGGAACAACACCGCCAAAAGTAGACGGTGTACCGTAACCGACATCGTCAGTAATAATAAGTAGTACATTAGGCGCGTCTTTAGGCGGTGTAATACGAGCGGGCCAATATGCTTGGGACTGTACGGCATTGCGTTCTATTTTGCCGCCGAATTTCGGCGGGGGTGCGGGTAACTGTTTACCGTCAATTGTGGTCGTGGCACTGGGTGAACCCAATGTACCCGTCGTTTGTACTGACTCTGTGCTGGGTTTGTCGGGCGTTTTTTTTGCCCATGCTTGAGGTGTAACGGCGATACCTATTAGCACCGCTGAAATTATCAGCACAGTGCTGATTTGTTGGTGTTTCATAACGTTTCCTTTAGTTTCTGAATATTACGCACTGTCTGTTTGTAACGTCAGTTATAAACAAACTGCACCCGTTTTAATAGCGAATCGCCCGTTCAACATGAATGCCGAGCGTAGTTACAAAATCAGTGGATCAAACAATCCACCTCTTCGTTCGCGTATATCATTGTCCTTTAGGAAAATAAAAAATACAAGCACCTAGAATGGAGTATTAATGGATATAAAATGGATATAAAAAGTATCCATTCAGGGCGGGGGAATACCTTATATTTAGCGCATGAATAGGTATTTTTATGGCTATTTTGTCGTGCGTAACATCAGCTGTAGGTCGGAATAAGCCTGTTTGAGCGTAAGCGAAAACAGGCGTTTCCGACAAACCCTCTACAGCCCTTCCCCCCAGCGATACTGCCAAGCAACGCTGATTATGTCGTAACTACTCCCTGTGCGTGAGTAGACACCTGTACTGCCGTTAAGTTTAATGGACATTTGTTTGCTGATGGGAAATGAAAATGTACCTCCAACGCGCCAATTTTGCTGCATATTATTTGCCTCTCTGCCGTCCATCGAAGTACGTCCACCCGTGTAATAATTAGCATCCGCAGCCAGCCAGATGCCTTTGCCGAAGTTATAAATCGCGTGTCCTTGCATATTGTAGATGGGCTTTTGTGTGAGCGTGCCACCATGATAGGGCTGGTTATTATCGGTAAAATTGTACATACCTGCGGCAAACTCAGTGGTTAAATCCCCCCATGCTTTAGAAATACCAATTTCAGGTTTGATGAACCAACGATTAGTACCCAAATTCACCAGTTTTTCTGGGTTATATTGCCCAGTAGGTGCGCCAACAGCAAGACTAACACCGACAATGGTATCCTGCTTATAATTGGCAAAGTCTTTCATTGATAAGGCAGGTGCGCCGTAAAGATTGACATACAAACGCACCATAGAATCGGTCAAGCCATTGACAGTTCTATTCCTTTGTTGACCGTCCACTTCCGCTGTCCCTGATAACCAAGCCGCTGGAAGAATGACATCGACCTTGCCCGATTTCCCCCAAAAATCTAATGAACGCGCATAAGCAAAGATCGCACTGTGGGTTTCTAGCTTAGCGTTGTTAATCTGTAGGGCGGGTGCAAACGCGATATTACCTTTAAGGTTAGCGTACCCAGCAACCACAAAGTTGAGATCTTTAGGTATATTGGAATACGAGCGTGGATCCATATCGGTTGCGGTTACTGACAAACTCGCCATTACGAGCATAATTAGCAAACCTAGTCGAAAGGGCATAACGCCTCCTCTCTTGTTATATAATTTATCTATCATTGCTGATTACCGACGAAGATAAGCCCCGCCCATACCAATCCAATTATGTTACGGAGTTTTACCAATAGCCCGTTAGCCCAACATAAGGGCCGTGCATCGTTATATCGGATGTCAAATCAGGTCGGTTTACTTTCACACTCAACGCCTTATAACCTGCTTCCACCGACGTAGGAACATCAAACAGATGGGTGCGATAACCAATTGTGCCAAGCGCGGAGCTGGTAAAATTCACTTTATCGACACCGAAACCACCGACGCTACCGTCTACCAAAACATACCACTTGGGAGAAATATCAACCATCACTCGACCACCTAACACAGGCGCGGTGACAGACTTGTCACTTGACACACTAAGTCGAGCGAATTCTGCTTTATTACCCAGCCAAATAGTACGCGCACCTGCATAGATGTCGAAGCTATAAGAGCGTGGGTTTTCACTCCAATTGCTGACACGTTCTGAGGCTGTCTGACCTAATAGGCGATAACTCGCACCATATTCCATAATACCCATACGCGTTGACACACCTTTACTTTCTCCCTTATTGACTTGAGGTCTAAAATCCATACCCATATAATTGCCGTCCAAGTAAAATCCCAGTCGCTCATAATGGGCGTTGAAATGCCCATTAAACGCCATTGGAAAATTGCGCATCTGCCCTGCAATATCAATGAAACTGGGGCTAGTCGATGTCTCGAACCGATCAGTGCTGAAATTACCGTCTATGCTGGGTAGCCACAAATAGGCAGTGAGATCAAACGCCCACGGTTTTTTGACACTGACCTTATCGGTAGTTTCTGCACCGTGGACGTTAGCAGTCATCGCCAATGCTGTCACAAGGATCAGCGGTTTGAAACAGGGAGAAAATTTAGCTTTCATTTTGATCCTTTAATAATTTAGTAAGATACTAATAACCATTGGTGCTAGTTTAAATTAAACAGCTAAAACAGTAAGCGATTGTTTTTAATGGAGTCCAATAGCTTTAGCTATTGCTGATTTGTAAAAAGCTGAAGCTTTTTGACTCCTATTCCCTTCTAATGGCTGTAAACAAAAAAATGTTTTAATCACAACACATTGATTTATTTTGTTTATTTTTATAGAGCTAACTAGCACCAAAGGTTACTATATCAGATAACGAATGAGGGAGGTATTCACTTTATAAGGCACAAAATTGGCTGTAGAATGCTAGCTGATTATAGGATTTGGGTAGTGGGTTAAACCTGTGATTTAGATTCGGAGTCCAAGGCAGACTTGGACGGCACAACCCCCCCCAAAAAACGTGTTTTGGACTCCGTTTAACAGACACGCCCACCAGCCCTGCCAGAATGACGGGACATTCGACTAATTACGATGAACGTACCATAAAATCAGTGAATAAAAATGGATAAACCAGATAAATTTCTCGCATTACGCAATCAAGCCGAAGCTCTGTTGAATAGGAGCGGTTTGCCTGCGTCCGAGCTAACTGACATCCAAGCGATTATTCAGGAACTCGATACCCACCGTATTGAATTAGAATTGCAAAACGAGGAATTGCTTGCCAGTGAACAAAATCTGCACGATAGCATTGAAAATTACATGGAGCTGTATGATTTGTCCCCTGTTGGTTACTGCTCACTGAATACTGAGGGCGTGATAGTCAACGGCAATCTCTCGCTCTCAACAATGCTGAACATCACTAAAAAAGCACTGATTAACCGACGTTTTACCGATTTTGTGCTAAACAGCGATCAAGATATTTTTTATTTCTATCAGAAAAAAATTTCTTAACCAAACGGCGACTAGCTGTGAATTACGCCTACAGCAACAAAATAATCTGCCTTTTTGGATCAAAATCGATGTGAGCTATAAATCAGGATTGATCCTGCTGGCAATGACTGACATTAGCTATTTAAAGGCGATGGAAGCGGAATTGCTGTTAGCGGCAAATATTTTTGAAGAAGGCGACGAAGCCATTATGATTGCCTCGCCCGCTCAAATTATACTCAAAGTCAATAAAGCCTTCACTAAAATCACAGGCTATTCCGTTGATGAAGCGGTCGGTCAAAAAACCTCGCTATTAAAATCAGGTAAACAAAACGCGGCTTTTTATCTGCAACTGTGGGAAACCCTGAAAATCACCCATTATTGGCAAGGTGAACTGTGGAATAAACGCAAAAATGGCGAAATTTATCCCCAATGGCTAAGCATTTTTGAAAAATGTAATGCCCAACATGAAATAGAACATTATATTGCGGTGTTTTCTGATATTACCGACCGAAAAACAGCGGAAACGCGCATTCATTTTATGGCGCATTACGACGCGCTAACAGGGTTGGCTAATCGAGTGCAATTACATGAACAAATTAATGAAGCGATAGAGCAGTCTTTAGACAAAAATGATTCGTTTGCGGTGATGATGTTGGATTTGGATAATTTCAAAGTCATTAATGATTCGCTAGGGCATAGTATCGGTGATGAATTACTGAAAGAAGTAGCGCGGCGTTTGCTTGAGTGTACGCGTATAGAAGATACCGTTGCCCGTTTAGGCGGTGATGAATTCGTTATTTTATTACACGATCTAGGTCATTATAAAAATGAAGCGGCTGATAACGTCGCGCAAGTGGCTGAAAAAGTGCTTCACTGCTTGGCACAGCCTATCACCATAAACAATCATCACCTGCACATAACGACGAGTATTGGCATTGCTATTAATACCGACGCTGATACCGCAACCCATTTAATTAAATATGCCGATAACGCGCTGTATTCCGCCAAAAGTTTAGGGCGTAACAACTATCAGTTTTACTCAACGGAGATGAATGAGACCGCTAATTTTCGCTTAACGGTGGAAAACGAATTACGCTATGCCTTGGAGCATTCACAATTAGAATTGTATTATCAACCACAAGTAGATATTAAGACCAATCGTATTAGTAGCGCGGAGGCACTGTTACGCTGGCATCATCCCCAAAAAGGTATGATTTCACCCGCCATTTTTATTCCTATCGCTGAAAAAACGGGATTAATTGTTCTTATCGGAACGTGGGTGATGAGAACCGCTTGTCTACAAATCGCTGAATGGAATAAGTTGCAACTCACTCACCCGATTGATTATCTCGCCGTCAATGTCAGTGCGCGTCAATTTATCCAGCAAAATTTCGTTGAGCTAGTCATTAATATGATTAATGACACGGGGATTAACGCCAACCAATTGGAGATAGAGCTGACTGAAGGTGTACTAATTTATGATGTTGACGACACCCTAAAAAAATTACAAACACTAAAAGAACTGGGTGTACGCATCGCTATTGATGATTTTGGTACGGGCTATTCATCGTTGAGTTATCTGAAACGCTTTCCCTTGAATGTGTTAAAAATTGATAAATCTTTTATAGACACCGTGGTCACTGATACCAGCGATGCGGTCATCGTGCAAACCATCATCATGCTGGCAAAGGGCTTAGAAATCAGCGTTATTGCTGAAGGCGTTGAAAGCGAACAACAATTGGAGTTCTTGCGCCTAAGAGAGTGCGATGCTTTTCAGGGTTATTTTTGCAGTCCCCCAGTTCCTAATGCTGCTTTTTTGGCGTTGCTTGATAGAGCTAAAGCAATTTAAATTGATTAAAAACCGTTCGTGGCAATAAGTTTGCGTGTATTTAGGAGTGCAAGCTTTGCTTGCAAGTCAGGCAAAGCTTGCACTCCCCCAGCATCTGCTTATTCTTGGCATTGCTATTGCTTTGAACTCTCACAAGAACCAATTCAGGCTTACACTTAAAAAAGTGCTATTTTTTGCACCAAAATGAATCAAGCCTGCACCATTAAATGAATAATTAAACAGGTAACCGCTATGGCGACATCTTCACTTTGGACAGACTATCAAGCTGACAAAGCTTACGATGAAATGATTAACGCGCTTGGCAATGTGCGCCCGCTGTGTTCAACGTTGGGACAGCATTTACAATCCTTAGGCGTTGACGCGTTAAAAGCGCGGCGTTCTGCGGCGGAGGCGGCGATTTTGGAAATGGGCATTACGTTTACCGTCTACAGTGAAAAAGGCAATATTGACCGTGCGTGGCCGTTCGATATTATTCCCCGTTTGATTGAATTTCAAGAATGGAAAGGCATCGAAGCTGGACTAAAGCAACGCCTGAAAGCTTTGAACTGCTTTATTGACGATGTTTATAACGAACAAGCGATGATTAAAGACGGTTTATTGCCCGCTGATTTAATTCACAGCTCCAGTAATTTTCGCCCTGAATGTGTGGGAATGCACCCAAAATTTGGCAGCTGGGCAAATATTTGCGGTAGCGATTTAGTCAGGGATGGCGCGGGGGTGATGTATGTATTGGAAGATAATTTACGCGTGCCGTCTGGCGTGTCGTATATGATTGAAAATCGCGTGGTTACTAAACGGGTGTTCCCCGAATTATTGCAAAATCTCAACGTTATGCCTGTTGATACTTATCCAGCACAATTATTTGAAATGCTGGTATCGATAGCTCCTGATGGCAATGAGCATCCACAAATCGCGGTGTTAACCCCTGGAATTTATAATTCTGCTTATTTTGAACACGCGTTTCTTGCTCAACGCATGGGTGCGGAATTGGTAGAAGGCAATGATTTAGTAGTCAAAGAAGATAATTGCGTTTATATGCGTACCATCAAAGGACTAGAAAAAGTCGATGTGATTTATCGGCGCATTGATGATTTATTCTTAGACCCCGAAGTCTTTAACAAAGACTCTACGCTGGGAGTAAAAGGCTTAATGCGGGCATGGAAAGCGGGTAATGTCGCCTTAGCAAATGCACCAGGTGCGGGCGTTGCTGATGATAAAGTGGTTTACGCATTCGTGCCAGAAATGATCCGTTATTATTTGAACGAAGAACCCCTATTACCTAATGTGCCTACCTATTTATGCAGTGACCCTGAGCAACAGGCTTATGTATTAGAGCATTTGTCAGAGTTGGTGGTAAAACCCGCTAACGAATCAGGCGGTTATGGTATGTTGGTTGGACCTCATTCTAATCCCAAAGAAATTAAAAAATTTCACAAACTGATTCGCGCTAATCCGCGTAATTATATTGCTCAACCAACGCTGGCTTTATCAACCTGTCCCACTTTGTGCAACGATCACTTAGAGCCACGTCATATTGATTTACGCCCGTTTATTTTGCAAGGTGAACACAGTTTTGTCACCGCTGGTGGGTTGACGCGAGTGGCGTTGCGTGAGGGTTCGTTGATTGTCAACTCCTCACAAGGCGGCGGCAGTAAAGACACTTGGATTATCAATACGGAGCAATAAGATGTTATCTCGATCTGCTGAACGATTATATTGGTTGGCGCGTTATTTAGAACGCACCGAAAACACAGCGCGTTTAATCAGTGTGACCATGAATCTGATTTACGATTTGCCTTACGGCACGGAAGTTGGCTGGCATACCTTACTCACGATTTGTAATGTGGATGCCGCGTTTAATGAACGCTTCAAAATCCCCAGTGAGCAGAATGTCAGCCGCTTTTTATTGGCTGATCCTAAAAATCCCAGTTCGCTACTGTCTTCCTTGTCGTATGCGCGGGAAAATATTCGCACCAGCCGCGAACTTATGCCTGATGAAGCGTGGGAGCAAGTCAATAAAATGTATTTGTATGCTACCAATAACCTTGATAGCTTATCTAATCGGCGTGGACGGGTGATATTTTTACAAAAAATCATGCGGGGGTGTCAGCGTTTTACGGGATTTATAGCGGGGGCAATGAGCCGCAATGACAGTTATCGCTTTATTTCTTTGGGGCGCAATATTGAACGCGCCGACATGACCACGCGCATGATAGATTTTGGTACGGTGTTACTGGCGGAAAATCCCAACCCAGTGATGCGTGAATATGAAAATACTTTATGGCTTAATGTGTTGAAATCACTCAGCGCGTCCTTGATGTATCGCAAACAAGTTCGTCAACGTATTAAGGGTAAAGAGGTATTACATTTTTTATTGAAAAACCCTGATCTTCCAAATTCTGTCGATCATTGCTTGCAAGAAATTAGCTACAGTATTACTAAACTGCCCAATTCAGAAGCACTGATTACCCAGCTTAATAATTTGGAACAGCAGATGTTGTCTACCAATATTGCCGAAATAACACCGACAGAACTGCATCAAATTCTTGATAATTTGCAAGCTGAGTTTAATACCTTACATTTGAAAATTGCTGAGACGTGGTTTTTGAATCAACTGGAATGAAACGATGGTGAGAGTACAAACCTAGGTTTGTACTCCTACAGCACAATGGTAGTGGGTTAAACCTGTTATAGATATATTAATGACTGCCAGTCCTTTAAAGAACTGGCAGTTATGCTCAAAAGTAAAAACAACAAATTTAACCCACTACCATTTTTTCCTACAAATTAACCCGCATTGCTCTAATCGATTCTTTATTTAAGGTAGGTAACGCCGCCATTGCTTCACGCAGTTTGGTTTCCCAACTGCGTCTGAGCTGCAACATATAGTCATCATCATCATCAAAACAATAATATTCTTCCAGACTAAAGCTATTTTTACGATAAATTAGCATTTCTACGGGTGAACCAACGCTGGCATTACTGCGTATGGTAGAGTCCATAGACACGAGGCAACAACGCGCGGCTTCATCTATTGAGGAATTCAGTTTAAGAAATCTATCCAGTATTGGCTTGCCGTATTTACTTTCGCCAATTTGTAAAAAAGGTGTGTTGGCTGAACTGGTGATGCTATTGCCTTCTGGATAAACCATGCAAGCACCGTGTGGATCATCACCGATTTGACCCGCTAAAATAAAGCTGGCGGATGGGTTAAAGGCGGATTGTCCTTGAGGATTGGAATGATGCTTCTGTTTTTCAACACTGACATTACCTAAATATTCCGCTGCTTCAAACAGGCTTTCCACGGTATTAAAATTGATTGCGGCATTCTTGATTTTGTCACGATGCAATTGCTCTAACACAGCTTGAGTCGTTGCCAGATTACCCGCACACAGTAAAACAATCTTACGATCTTTGTTGGTATCAAAGGCGTGCATTTTGCCATGTGTACTGACATTATCAATACCCGCATTGGTTCTTGAATCAGAAACCAGAATAAGTCCTTCGTCTATGGACGCTGCAATACAATAAGTCATGAATGTTTAGCCGTTGTTAAAGTTAAAATAGGTTAATTATCCAGCAAATCAACGTGAACGTCCATGCTGTTCAGTTGACAACCTGAACCAAATTGGTGAAATATAGCGACATCTGCCGCATCACGTCCAAAGGCAATAATGACTCTACCACCCATTAGCTCTTGTTGTGTAGGATCAAACGTGTACCATCGGTCGCCAATATAAGCCTCAAACCACGCGTGTAAATCCATCGGTTGTAGATTATATAAATAACCGACTACCAGTCGTGCGGGTATGCTAATACTACGGCAAAGAGCGATCGCAACTTGAGCAAGGTCTCTGCATACGCCATGCCCTAGATGATGAACTTCAGTCGCTGATAGAGGGTAGTCACTGCTGCCAGGGGTGTAATCAATAGACTCTCGAACCCAATCGTTAATTTTGCCGACTTGATCGTAACCCAGTAACACGTCAGCTGTTATTTCTCTGGCAAGATCACCAAAGCGATCAGATTCACAATAGCGGCTAGGCAATAAAAACGGTAATACCTCAGGTGGAAGCTGCTGTATTTCAACAAAATAGGCTCCCTGTGCCACATCAACATGATCACTAACTATGACCTCAGCAGAAGTATAAATTAATACATTACCCATAGGTACAACCAGACGCTGATAGGAATTACCAAAGCTATCGGTACTTTCTATTATTGGCAGAGCGGGCTTAATGCTATAAACCTCGCGAGTAATCCATTGCTGATAGCCTCTGAAAGGACGCAATATTAAAATTAAAACACTGGGTTCAACGATCTCAAAACAAAGTTGGCAACTAACCTTTAATTTCATGTCGATGTAATCCAAATAGGTAGACTTTTAAATTTCAACGGTTTCAATTTCTTTATAAGCATGGTTTAACCAGATTTTAACGCGTTGTCTTTCCAGCAAACCCAAGGCAGTTAGGCTTTCGGTATCTTTGTTTTTCGCTGCCCAAAAACTGTAACTATTACCATCAATCTTGGTCATAACTGGCGCGTGTAAGCGTTTTAGCGTCATCACTTTGGCATCAAACGCTAAGGCTCGTTCTTTAACCCCCGACGATTCCAAAATAGTAAAGTGTTCATCACGAAGCTGATTCTGTACCAGCACATAATTAACGCGGGTACGGAATTGATCTAGCAGTTTATTCAACAAATCGACACAATCTTTACCCGAATCCATGACATTCCAATAGTAAATCTTAATGTCTAGCTCTTTCGCCAATTCAAGCACACCCGATTCTTCTATCCACTGTGCCAATGGGTGATGGGTTTGAGCGGCAAGATCAACCAAAATACGTTGTTGTGGATGTGCTAAAGCGGTTTCAATAATGGCATCCAAACTCTGGTAATTGTCGATAATAGTCGGTGAAGAGTAGTCGGCATAAAAACGTAATAACGAACCGTGTGATCTATCGGTATCAAAACCGATAAAGGGTAACTCATGATCAATCATGTATTGTGCTAATAGCCGCGCAACCACCGACTTTCCTACGCCGCCTTTTTCACCGCCGATAAAATGAATGGTACTCATATAATCTCCATGAAATTAAAAATTGGTTTTAAAAAGGTGAAAGGCAGGATTTTGAACCTTGAACCTTGAACCTTATTCCAACCGCAATACATCCACCGATACCGACAAGGTATGTTGACCACCACCAAAAGCAATACCTTTTAGCGGCGTGACATCAGCATAATCACGCCCCCATGCCAGTGTGATATGCTGGTCTAACGGCACGGTATTGTTGGTAGGATCAAAATCCAGCCAGCCTGTATTCGGAATATAAACCGAAAACCAAGCGTGTGAAGCATCAGCACCCACCAATCGCTGTTGCCCAACTTCGGGTAAGGTTTCCACATAGCCGCTGATATAGCGTGCCGCGATGTTGTAGGCACGCAAACAACCAATCGCTAAATGGGCAAAATCCTGACAAACACCGCGCCGAAACTTAAGAACATCCGATAAAGGCGTAGCAATAGTGGTAAAGCTTGGATCGTAGGTGAAATCTTTGTAAATCCGCTGCATTAAATCGTGTACAACATCGACTAAAGGACGATTGGGTAGAAATGACTGTTGTGCATAATCCGCTAGTTCGGCGGTCACTGTTACCATCGGCGAATCAAGTAAGTATTGCCTCGCATCCAGTATTTCAACGCTTTGATCTTGATTCTGTTGCTGACTTTGATTCTGCCCCTGCCCATACTGACTTTGTGATAGTCCTTGCATAGGTATTTCTTGTAATAGGCTGCGTGCCTGCTCCCACGGCATTCGATTGGCTAAATCTAGGTTATTTTGTCTGGGAAATAGCGTTACTTCGCTAATTGCTGTGACCGTTAGCTGGGTGTGTGGTCGCTGAATAGCGAAATAAGTAACATGATTGCCGAAAAAATCCAACCACTCATTAAAATTTGTTGGCGTGGGTTGTATGTCGAAATGACTATGGTGACATTGCTGCTGCCAAAAATTACGCGGCTGTAATCTGGCTTCATTTTGACATAGTCCGACCGACTGACTGTAGTGATAGAGTGTGGTATGAGTGATTCTATATTTCACAGTTCATCCTCAGGAGTAATGGGCATTATTAGCTGTGAAGTCTGCGAATGGCTAAAATACGCTTCTGCAATAACGTCTGCAAGCCGCCATAACAAAGTGGTGGTATTCGAGAGCAACTGATCCAAATTAATATAGATACCGTCATTTTCATTGACTTGGGTTAATTCCAACACGTTGCACAAACGTAGGTCAGTATAAGCTTTTAAAATTAACTGTTCTTCTTCACTCAGGTGTCGATTGCCTTTTGTTCGTGGCAACGCACTGATATGGATGGATAGCTGATGCAGTTGGTATGCAAGTGAGCGAGGATGGGATTCATCTAATAATAGCAGCTCAAGCACCAAGGGTAACTGAATATAAGAACGATAGCGACGCTGATAAATCGTTAAACTATCCGTTGAATCCAACACCGCTTCAAGTACCTGACTTTGTAACGCATCCTCATGTCGTGATGCCAAGGCTGAACGTAGCAAGGCAATCAGTGTTAGCGCACGCTCTAATCTGCGCCCGCTGTCCAGCATCAGCCACGCGGCTTCACGCGTCATGCTCTCGCTGGTTAAGCCTGTGAAGGCGACGATCCCCGTAATTAAATCATCCAGATTAGCCTGTAACTGCTCGACAGTAATTTCATTATGAAGGACTCGCTGTTGCCAGCGGCGTTGAATAGTATCGACACTACGCCATGTATCTTGTGACCAAAAATCACGAATACTGAATGCGGATTGTACAAAAGCTTGAATATTGGCGGTCAGTGAGCCTTTGCGCTGACCATCTTTAGCCAACGATAACAGCTCATTCTGTGGTGATTCCAACAATCGTGCATCGCATTTGACAAAACCAGGATAAGTCCCCGTCACTTGTGTCAAAGCACAAAGCAATACCTGTAGGCATTCATTATCAACCGAGTCCTTAAATTCCAGTGTTTCGCGTAATTTTCGTAACACCGAGCGCAATAACCGTGAAATAGTTTTTACTCGCTCAATATGACGACCTACCCAAAACAAATTATCAGCAGCACGACTGGTTAAGGGTTCAATGACAGGCTCAATTAATTGATTACGCTTAGGTTGCGTCCAAATGCTGACAGGCTTATCGGGTTCAGCCGCTAATACCCAAGTGTCTTTACTAATGCCGCCTGCCTGATTGGAAACGATAAAATTATCTTTTTGCCGAGCAATACGCGTTAGTCCACCCGACATCACCACATAATCACCGCCACTGGCAACAGTAAAGGTGCGTAATACCGCGTTACGCGCTTCGATATGATGGTCAACAAACGCTGGTAAGGTGGAAAAACTAACTTGTTCCTGTCCAATAAAAAAATGGGGTTTCGCTAAAATTTGACTCCGCAGTTGGTCTTTATCTTTGCTACTTAATAGACCGCCAAACACCGCGTGATTATCCTGATTACGATTAATCGGTTTAATAACTAAGTTATCAAGATTTTGCAGCACAAAATCACGCTCACGCTTTTGTCCGCACCACCATGTTGCAACCGATGGCAGCTTAAGTTCCTCATTTAAAAAATAACGCGCTAAGCGTGGCAAAAATGCCAATAGTCCAGAGTTCTCCAAGACACTGCTACCCAGCGGATTAGCAATAGCAACATTGCCACGCCGCACTGCATCAAGTAAACCTGCGACACCCAGCTGTGAGTTACTACGCAATTCCAGTGGATCACAAAAAGAGTCATCAACACGGCGCAAAATAACGTCCACAGCTTGCAGACCTGATAAGGATTTAAGCCAGACACGACCATCACGCACGGTTAAGTCATCACCCTGAACTAGGGTAAAACCAAGATAGGCGGCTAGATAGGCGTGTTCAAAGTAAGTTTCATTGAGTGGTCCTGGGGTCAATATGACTATGCGAGGGTCTTCTTTATTGTGGTGTGCAATCTCAGCCAGTCCGCTACGCAGTGCCTTAAAAAACCCAGCTAACCGCCGCACTTGTGTTTCACGAAAAATATCGGGTAACACGCGTGTCATCACAGTGCGATTCTCTAAGGCGTAGCCTGATCCAGATGGGGCTTGAGTACGATCATCCAATACCCACATTCGTCCTTTAGGACCACGCGCAAGATTCGCGGAGTAAAGTGTGAGCTGATGCCGTTGGTTTTTTAACAACTCCATACAGGGTCGTAAAAAACCATCATGCGCAAAAATAAGATCAGCGGGTAACAGCCCTTTTTTTAATAAGTTCTGTTTGCCATAAATATCTTTAAGAATTAGGTTGAGCAGCTCCGCACGTTGCTTAAGACCTATTTCTATCGTCAACCATTCTTCGCTACTAATTAACAAAGGAATAGGGTCTAGCCGCCAAGGTCGGGTTAGATTTTGCGCATCGCCATAGACATTATAGGTAACACCATTTTCGCGCAACAGCCGCTGCGCTTCTTTACGCCGCGCTTCGAGTGTCTCGCTACCCATGCTATCAAGCGCGTCCATAAAACGCTCCCAATAGGGTAATACCTTGTTTTCAGTGGCATACATTTCATCATAGATGCCAAGTTGGGTTGCGTAATATTGCACACCAATATTATTGGCTGGGCTGTTGGTGTTACGCACGGCTCATTCCTTATCTGTGTTCTATTAGTAAGTTAGGCTAGCAGGAGTGCAAGCTCTGCTTGCACACGCAGGCAAAGCTTGCACTCCACTCACTACCGTTGATTAATATCTTGATAATGGCGTAAGGTTTCGCCCGTGTATATCTGACGAGGACGGTAAATAGTGACTGATTCACCGTGAATCATTTCTCGCCAATGCGCCAACCAACCAGGCATACGCCCAATTGCGAATAACACCGTGAACATATTAGTAGGAATGCCCGCAGCGCGTAAGATTAAACCTGAGTAAAAATCCACGTTTGGATACAAGTTACGAGAGATGAAATAATCATCTTTCAAGGCAATTTCTTCTAAACGTTTGGCAATATCCAGTAAGGGATCATTAACACCTGGTTTATTGAGTAGTTTATCGCAATGCTGTTTTAATACCATCGCACGAGGATCAAAATTTTTATAGACGCGATGACCAAAGCCCATTAAGCGGCGACCTGAGTTTTTATCTTTGGCTTGATTAATAAATTCGGTGCCATCACCGCCTTCTGCGTGGATTTGTTCCAGCATTTTAATCACTTCTTGATTTGCACCCCCATGACGAGGTCCCCAGAGTGCAGCAATTCCAGCGGTAATCACCGCGTAGACATTCGCCATGCTAGAGCCTGCGGTACGCACCGACGAAGTGCTACAGTTCTGTTCATGATCAGCGTGTAGTATCAGCAGCATATCAATAGCATTAATGATGTCAATGTCCAGTTGATAATCACGCACGGGTGAGGCGAACATCATATTGAGGAAATTGCTGGTATAGCGGTATTTTATAGACGGGTAAACCAGCGGTTCACCGATGGATTTTTTATACGAAAATGCTGCGATTGTCCGCACTTGCGATACTAGATTAGCCACAATTTGTATTTCTGTCTCTTCATCAAGTTGATCGGGTACGGGATAAAAAGTCGATAACGAGGCAACCATTGTTGCCAGTATGCCCATTGGATGAGAACCACGCGGAAAGCCGTTAAAAAAATGATGTACATCTTCATGAATAATAGAGGATTCATTAAGACGGGTTGAAAACGTCAGCAATTGACCATTGCTTGGTAATTCCCCATACAACAACAGATAAGCGACTTCGGTAAACTGCGAATGCTCAGCCAATTCCTCGATAGGATAACCACGATAACGCAGTATACCTTGTTCTCCATCGATATAGGTGATCGCACTTTCACACGCGCCTGTATTACCGTAACCATCATCTAATGTTATATAGCCAGTCTGGCTGCGTAACTTGGTAATATCAATGGCTTTCTCACCCTCAACTCCCATGTAAGTCGGTAATGAATAATTTTTACCTTCCAATGTCAATGTGGCTGGATTTAGCACTTTTAATTTATCGCTCATTTAATAAATCTCCAAATTTAATGTGTCGTTATCTAGTTGTTTGATACATATTAATCGTGTAGATACCATCTCTCTAAATCAATCGCAAGCGGAAAAATCATCCCGTTTGCGGTTGATAGGGTTGCTGGTGTTTTAGAACACCAAAGCAAATCTGAACCAGTTTACGCATAGCGGCACCGAGTGCGGACATCTTGCTTTT
>JAPLRZ010000012.1 GCA_026398895.1 Methylococcales bacterium | reverse complement strand
TATGGCGGTCATTAGTAACTGTTATCGACTACAGAGAGATTTGTTTAACGAGGTGATTGCTTCGTTCATTGCTGGCTTTATGCCAACCATGCAACATTTGAACCCACAATTTGAATCCTCCGTCAATGCGTAACTTCTAGTTAAGTATTTTTCCGTTCGCACTGAGCTTGTCGAAGTGTGAATGGAAAAATCCGAAGCCGCGAAGTTAAGCCATTCATGGTTCGACAAGCTCACCACGAACGGCTTAACTTAATGTCAATGGACTATGAAGACGCTGGAGCGTCAACTGAGGCATTCCAACGCAGAGCGGTAGAACGATGAAATACCGAACCCAAAACCTATTAAGAAAAACGAGAGACAATAGTGAGTAAAACGGACAAATTGCTAGAATCGTTTATTAACACGCCGTTTCCTACATGGAAGGACTTGGTAACACTGCTGAGTAAGCTTGGTTATGTTAAGTTGGAAGGCAAAGGTTCTAGGGTTAGGTTTGTGAATGCCGAGAAACGAAGTGTTTTTGAATTACATCGCCCACACCCAAGTAATACCATCAAGGCGTATGTTAAAAGCGAGATTGTTAGAGAGTTGACTATTCAGGGGTTTATTAAAAAATGAAACATTTTCACTATAACGGTTATTCGGGTAGCGCGAAAATTAGTGTTGAGGACAGTTGTCTATTCGGCAAAATTGAGTATATCAGCGATTTAGTAACTTACGAAGCAGATACCGTCGAGCAACTAGAAGCTGAGTTTAGACTTGCAGTCGATAGTTACATTGAAACGTGCAAAGAACTTGGATTAAAACCCAAAAAATCTTTTAAGGGTTCTATCAATGTAAAGCTAAAGCCTGAGATTCACGATAAGGCATCCAGCAAAGCAGACGATATAGGGAAGTCGCTTAATGAGTATATTGCCGAAATAATAAAGCGGGATATTGAAAACCACGCTTAAAAACTGGCTATATTGTAAGTAGATGGTATCTACTTACTCATGCGTGTTCTGCGAAATATCGCATTAAATAGAAAAACGGGAGTCCAATGGCTTTTAGCTATTGGTATAAAAACAGCTAAAGCTGTTTTACTCCGCTGTTATCGTTCCTACCGCTCCAGCGTGGGAACTTATCCTGCAACGCTCTGGCGTTGCGTGACTATGAAGACGCTGGAGCGTCAACTGAGGCGTTTCAACGCAGAGCGTAGGAACGATCAAACCATGCGACTATCGTGTTATGGGTTAGGCTTATTTATACAATCAATAATCTCGGTAATACGAGTGGCTGTCTGACCTGAAACATTGTCTCCTTGATAGACAACCGATCCCGTAGTGATATAAACATTGACAACTAACCCATCAGGAAACGTGTATTTGTGTTGCCCATTAGGTAAGTCTTCTTTCGTACAAGAGAATTTCGATAAAAAAATTTCTAAAATATCAGGGTAATTACATTTCATTTTGTGATTTCCATACTCAAGTGTGATTGTAGAATGTCATTTTTGTAGTTCTGTGTACTACTCACCAAAAATTGCCCCAAAAATAGCTACGACAACAACAATAGCCAAGACAACGCCAATTATTGGCAGAATAAAAGGAAGGAGGCTGATTAGAGCCAAAACTATCAACCCACCAATTGCAATACTAATTAGCTCTAACATTTTTTATAATCCTTACGCCAAAAAATTAAAAATCGCTAAATTTGCGTTTTCGCCGTTAATACTTCCCTAGTAGTAAATGGTAGGTTATCGTAATCAGCATCAATTAAAGCGGTGAAGTACAGTTCGCTATCCGATTGAATAAAACACAATGTACCTTTATACTCTAACCCTGTTATCCACTTAGTAACACTCATACATTGTTACAGTTACCTACCCAAAAAGAGCAGTTTATGAAACTTGGCGAAAAAGTAAGTTTAATGCGAACGCTAAAAGGATTGACGCAAGAGGAAATGGCGGTAAAGTTGAATATGTCTACCACGGGTTACGCGAAAATTGAACGTGGTGAAACTAAATTGCAAAATCCCAGATTAGAAAAAATAGCGGGGGCATTAGGGATAGAATTAAAAGATTTACTTAATTTTGATGCCCAAAATGTATTTAAGGCTTCATTTCATGACCAATGTCTTCAGTATTCTCAGAATATTTATATTAATTCAGCCATAGAGCTGACCCAAGAATTAGAAAAAATGCGTGTTAAACTCGATGCAAAAGATAGGGAAGTCGAATTGTTAAGTGAGCAAGTTAATCAATTAAAGGACATCATTACCTTAATGAAAAATGTTAGTCCGTCTCAATAAAGCGAATGACCGCGTACGTTGGGGTGAGTCTTAAACTGCGTACTGCGTACGTTGGGTTGAGGTACGAAACCCAACTTTTCATCAACTGCATTCTTGTTGGGGTTCGTGTCTCACCCCAATTTACAAAATATCATGTCTAAAAAAAATTTAATTAACTCGCTATTTCGCCCCGAAGTATTAGCCCTTTCTGCCTACCATGTCGCTGATGCGGCAGGTTTTATTAAGTTGGATGCGATGGAAAATCCTTATAGCTGGTCAGAAGATTTTAAACAACAATGGTTAGCGGCGTTAAAAGACTGCGAATTAAACCGTTATCCAGACCCCGAAGCGCGACAACTGAACGCGACCATTAAGCGTGTCAATGGCATAGCAGAACCGTTTGATGTGCTGTTAGGCAATGGTTCGGATGAGATTATTCAGTTGTTGTTGATGGCATTGCCGCCGACTGCCAGTGTGTTAAGCACTACGCCCAGTTTTGTGATGTACAAGCAAATCAGCGATAGTTTGGGCTTGCGTTATCACGGTGTACCGTTGGCGGATAGTTTTGATTTGGATTTACCCGCTATGTTGGCAGTGATAAATCAGCATCAACCTAGCGTGATTTTTATCGCATATCCAAATAATCCCACAAGTAATTTATTTAGCGAGGCGGCGATTATAGCCATTATTCAAGCCTCCAACGGTTTGGTGGTAATTGATGAGGCTTACGCGCCGTTTGCCGATGCCAGTTTTATGAATCGTTTGGGGCAGTATGAGAATTTACTGGTGATGCGCACGGTGTCAAAACTGGGTTTGGCGGGGCTGCGTTTGGGTTATATTGCGGGTTTGCCCGCGATTATTGAACAGCTTAATAAAATACGTTTACCCTATAATATCAATATCTTAACCCAAGCCAGTGCGGAATTCGCCCTGTCAAACCACGCGGTATTTGATGAGCAAACACAGGCGATTTGTACAGATCGTGCCTTGGTGTTTGAACAGTTAAATGAGTTGGACGGTATTACTGCCTATCCCAGTGCCGCGAATTTTATTTTATTCAAAACCCCAAAAGGACGCGCAACTGAGATTTTCCTGTCTTTGAAACAGCAAAACGTGTTGATTAAAAACATGAGTCCGCAAGCAGGATTATTAACTGATTGTTTGCGGGTAACGATAGGTAAGCCTGAGGAAAATGCAGCGTTTTTGGCGGCATTGCGGAACAGTTTGGAATCGTAGTTTCAACGCAGGGAAAAACGACTTTATCACGAAAAGTCCTGTATTTCACAAGAGTCATGTTATAGTTCACATTGTCATGTAACTAATTAAATATACTTAGTATTTAAGTAGTTACAGACCTAATAAAAATAACTATAACGAGGAGATTTACATGAAATTATTAAAAAGTGCTGTTGTAGCGACTACATTGGCACTGTCTTTAGGAACTTTTTCGACTACTGTGTCTGCCGTCTGTTTAGGTATGGCTTGTATGTATAACAAAATGACTCCAATGGAAGGCATTGACGCTACTATGGGTCAAATCACTGACGCATTAACAGCTATTCAGGTAAGAAACAGCGGTGGTGCAGCGGGCAGTGATAAAGACAGTGACGATGTTATTGTCAATCATATCAAAGAGGCATTAAAGCTAACCAAAGAAATCAATGCTAACGATAAACTCGACCGCAATCGTAACCGTGCTAATGATTATTTGAAAAAAGCACGAGCTGCTGTACAAGGTGGTGATTTGCCTAAAGCAACAGAAGACCTAGAAGAAGCTGAGAAACGTTTTGCGGCTCTTAAAGGTATGATTGATTTAACTCAAGACGATAGAGTATCTCAACAGACCAACCTGCTAAACCGTATTTTAGATACAACTGATACCGCTGCTGGTGCTCGTAAATAATGCAATATGAACCGTAGGAATGTGGATTTTCGTCATGATCCTATTATTCCACTACATTCCACACAGACTATTTTGAAATAGAAAAATTCATCGTTCCAACGCTGGAACGATGTCGGTTTGTTTAATCTGTTTGTTCAAGCCCCATCGCATAACGACTTAATAAAGATTTTGCTTGAGGAATATGATCCAGCAAAGTGAGTCCCACATTTCTAGCCGCCGCTAACGGCAACCAATCATTAGAAAAAATGCGTATCACGTTGTTGGTGAAGCCAATCACTAAGTCGTGGTCTTTTTGTCTGTTTTTGGCGTAGTCTTTCAGAAAATCCTCTGCACCAATGTCTTTAGCGGCTTGATGCTGGGCAGTTAGTAGACGCGCCAGTTCTATCACATCACGCAAGCCTAAATTAAAGCCTTGCCCTGCGACGGGGTGGAGTTGATGGACGGCGTTACCAATAATCACTGCTCGATTAGCTATCATTTTTTCAGCGCGTATTAGCGATAAAGGAAAAGCCCGTATCGGTGCGCTTAAACTGAGTTTTCCTAGTTTGTAGCCAAAACAGGCTTGCAATTCTGCTAGAAAATCGGCTTCGCTGGCTTGCATCAGGGCTTTTGCGTCTTCTGTCGTGCGTGTCCATACGACCGAGCATTGGTTATTGGCTATGGGTAATAATGCCAGAGGTCCTGAGGCGGTGAAGCGTTCAAAGGCGGTGTTTTTATGGGGCAGGGTGGATTTTACGGTGGTGACTAAGGCGGTTTGTCCGTATTCGGTGATGTGTTGGGCGATGTTCAGTAATTGACGAATGGATGATTGCCCTCCGTCTGCACCCACCAATAATTTAGCGGTCAAGGTTAGCGATTCATCACCTTGTTGAATGCTGACATTAATTGCATCTTCACCAGATTCCAATCCAACCACACGCGCTGGACATATTCGCACGCTATCGCTATCAGCGACTCTGTGTGCAGTGTGGGTTTCTAAATCACGCGCAGCAATCACATAGCCTAACGCGGCGACCTGTTCTTTTTCGGCACTTAAACGGGTTTTTCCAAAATGTCCTTTATCAGAAATATGGATATTTTTGATAGCAGTGGCGGCGTGGATAATGCCTTGCCACACGCCGAGTTGTTCGAGTTGTTTGACTGTGCCAGCGGCTAATGCCAATGCTCTGTCACCAGCAGGAGAATTGGCGAGTTGTTCGGGGGTGTTAGCTTCGATAATGGCACAGCGCAAGCCAGTGTCTTTTAATGCCAGTGCAAGACAGTTACCCGCTAAGCCACCACCGACGATGATTAAGTCATAATTATGCTGCATTTCGCGCTGCCTGCATTAAGTTTTCAATGTCTACGATGCTTTTAGGCACATCACGGCTGAGTACCTCATGACCATCTGCGGTGACTAAAATATCGTCTTCGATACGAATGCCGATACCGCGCCATTGCTCATCAACGGTTTTGCAATCGGCAGGAATATAAAGACCAGGTTCGATGGTCAGTACCATGCCTTTTTCTAATAATCGCCATTCTTGATTGATTTTATAATCGCCAACATCGTGAACATCCATGCCTAGCCAATGCCCGATACGGTGCATATAAAATTGTTTGTATTTTTCGTTTTTAATCAGGGTGGCAACTCTGCCTTTTAATAGCCCAAGTTTAACTAACCCTTTAGTGAGAACATTCACTGAGGCTTCGTGGGCAAGCTGCATGGATTGCTGAGGTTTAATTTCTTCAATCGAGGCTAATTGGGCATCGAGTACCAGTTGATACAGTTGTTTTTGTGGTTCGCTGAAATGCCCAGAAACTGGGTAAGTGCGGGTAATGTCAGCGGCGTAGTGGTCACATTCCGCGCCTGCATCGACCAATAATAAATCACCATTTTTTAATTTAGCGGCATTGTCGGTGTAATGCAGGGTGCAGGCATTTTTGCCCGCTGCCACGATGGACGGATAAGCGACAGCACGCAAACCGTCTTGTAAAAAGTGATTGATAATTTCAGCTTCGATTTGGTATTCATATAAGCCAGCTTTGCATTTTTGCATGGCTTTAACGTGAGCTGCCGCCGAAACCGTCGCGGCGCGGCGCATTAACTTCAATTCTTCCGCACTTTTAAATAAACGCATTTCATGCAGAATATGCTCTAACGACACTAACTCACCAGGCGCATTCACGCCCGTTCTTGATTGCCGCCGAATGTGATTAATCCAGTCCAGTAATTTATGATCTAGCTCAGAATCACGTCCCATCGGATAAAAAACTTTGGTTTTATTTTCCAACATTCCTGGCAAAATATCGTTTAAGTCTTCGATAGGGAAGGAATCATCCGCAGCATAATGGCTAGTCGCACCTTCTAATCCTGCGTGTGCGCCTTCCCACAGTGCTTTTTTCTCATCAAATTCACGGCAAAATAAAATATATTCGCCTTGTTCGCGCTCAGGAATAAACACCGCTAAGGAATTGGGTTCATTAAAACCTGTTAGATAATAAAAATCGCTGTCTTGGCGAAAAGGATAATTAACATCTCGATTTCGTGCGTGAGTTGATGCACTGCCTATCAATGCTAAATTGCCTTTGCCGATACGCTGCATGAGTTGTCTGCGGCGTTTTTTAAATTCACTTTGTTTCATTTTGCTCCGTTTAATGATCAGTGTTAGGGCTTAATTCATCGCGTAGTAATAACACGGCAGTGCGTAAATATTCGGTTAGTTCAATGAACGCCATTTCATCGTCTTCATTTGCGTCTTCAGCGTCGGTGTCCAACTTAGTAAATTCGGTAATATCTTTTAATATTTCGTGGGCATCTCTTGAGTAATTCGCCTTGGTTGTCGCAGAACCTACACCAAACAAAAAACCCTGACACCAGCTTTTTAAGGCGGTAATTTGTTCGATAAACGGCGTGTCATCATCGGGTAAGAATAAATCAAATTCAAAATCTTCATCGGCTAACAATCGCCTTGTTTCTTCAAAGAGATTAACGAGCAATAATTTTTGTTCGTCTGGCATGGAGGAGGCATCAGGCAACAACTCGCTTAGCCAATAAGCACTGTCGATTGTTGAATTTGCACATAACAAACCTGTCGCCATGCCGTGTGCTTCAGCCGCGCAAAAAGCGACTTCATTTTTTACAAGTATTGCGTTAATTATCGGGTAAGCCATAATAATGTCACTATCGCTAAACTAAAAATAGTGCTTATGCTACCATTGATTTTTAGCGATGATAAAAATTGTTAATTTTGATAGTCTAACAACCTATTACGCTCCCTATAAACTACTGTGCGAATCTTATTAAAACATTAGCTGTTAATGACTTACCGCGATTGAATCATTACTATGACCCAAAAATATAAATCTTTAGAATTAAAAGACCTTGAAGATAAGTTAGATCAGCTTATCGCCCAATACCAATCCGTCAAAAATGAGAATACCTCACTCAAAACCAAACAAGAAGTGCTGGTGATGGAAAAAGCCAAATTACTGGAAAAAACCACGCAAGCCAGAACACGCGTTGAAGCAATGATTACTCGTCTAAAAGAAATGGAGCAAGGCTCATGAGTCAAAAACCCCAGCCCGTATCACTGACCATTATGGGCAAAGAATATAAAATCGCCTGTGACCCTGATGAACAAGATGATCTGATTCGTTCAGCACATCAACTTGATGCACAAATGAGCAAAATGCGTGATGCAGGTAAAGTCAGTGGTTCTGATCGTATTGCGGTCATGGCGGCTCTTAATCTAGCTCACGAACTACAATTGATAAAAACTCAAAATGCTCTACTCACAAGAAACTTAAATGAGTGCTTGGTAAAATTGAGTCAAAAAATAGAAAACGTTTTAGAAAAACCCTAAACACGGTAAACTATAAGCGTATCTCCTGCGGCGTTCGAGAGTGGGCTGGGTGTTTCCTGAACCTATATTGACCCCGGGGGCGAATATCTGTTATGGCGTGTATGCCCATTCATTTGGGAAACCCGATTAGCAGAAAGCGTCCCCACTTGAACCTTCGGTTCAAGGACGAAAGCACATAGCGGCGCACGCGGGTGATACTTTTTAACGCTTTTTACTCTGTTTGCCCGCCAAAATCCATTTCAACTTTGCCATTGACCAGCTTTAAATTAGCGGCAAACTCAGTGTCTTTGTTAGATTTAAACCCCGTTAAAATCCCTGTTTCACCCTTAGTTAGTAATTTTTTAGCTAAGCTCAGTGTTATTGGTTGATGAGCAATGGTTTTCCAAATTACCATCTTGCATCCGTTGCGCCATTCACTACAACTGTATGCCTTGGCAGTTTCAATTACTTTACCATTACACAATGGGCAATCTGCTAATGCGTTAATAACAGGTTTAACGCCTTGATTTTCTAATGCCTGATAGCCGCAAACACCCTGTTTATTCAGCGTCAATTGGGCATGAAATACTGTGTCATCCACTTTAACCGCATAGGCTTTTAGAGTACGCTGGTTTTGCAATAATTGGCTGGCTAAGTCTTTATCAATCGGTACGCCGTAAAGCTGTTTCCATAATACAAAACTACAGCCGTTTTTCCAATCGCTACAGCCGTAGCCTTTTCTGCCTTCAATAATCGGATGCTGACACAATGGACAATCACCTAAACGGCTGGTGTCATACAGTGGTTGCTCGGCTTCTTGTTTGATTTTTTGGGTAAACGCCTTAATCTCTGCCATGAATACATTGGGATCATAATCGTTGTGTTCTATTTTTTTCAGCTTGGCTTCCCATTCGCCCGTCATTGCCGCTGATTTTAAACTGTCATTGCTGATTAATGAGATTAACTGTCGCCCTGATTCGGTGCTGATAAGGTTCTTTTTTTGCCGCTGAAGATAATGACGGGTGATTAAGGTCTCAATAATCGAGGCACGAGTGGCAGGCGTACCTAGCCCTTTTTCTTTCAGAGCTTCTTTCAGTATTTCGTCCTCGCAGGTTTTGCCCGCTGATTCCATCATGCCCAATAACGTGGCTTCATTGTAGGGTTTGGGCGGCGTGGTTTTTCCTTGCGTGATAGATGCTTGCTGTGCGCCTGATTCGCCTTTCACAAACGGCGGTAGAATTTTCACGTCTTTTTCGGTCTGATTGGCGCGGTCATTTTTATACAACGCTTGCCAGCCAAGTGATTCGATAATTGTGCCAGTGGCTTTAAATTTTGCATCATGCACAGACGCTAACACGGTAGTAATTTGGCGCACACACGGCGGATAAAATGCCGCAATAAACCGTAATACAATCGCCGCATAAACGTTATATTCTTCATCGCTCAAATTGGACGGCAAAATAGTGGTGGGAATAATCGCGTGGTGATCGGTGATTTTGGCATCATTCACATAACGGTTACTCAATACCCGCTTATCAGCGGCTATCGGCGTGATTTGCGCTTGAAAATTCACCCGTAATTTTTCCAATAACGGCTTCACACTGGCTTTCATGTCGTTGCTGAGATAACGGCTATCAGTACGCGGATAAGTGATGTGTTTTTTCTCGTATAACGACTGCGCAATGGTCAAGGTTTGGTCAGCCGTTAAACCATAACGAATATTCAAATCTTTTTGCAAATCGGTTAAATCATAAAATAATGGCGAATAAATCTGCTCGCGCTTGCCATTAACCGCCGTGACGACCAAATCAACGCCTGTGATTTGTGCGGCTAAAGTTTCAGCAGCGGCTTTAGTATCAAAACGCCCGCCCGTGTATTGAAAGTCCACGGCTCGATACAAACTGTGTAGCTCCCAAAAATCTTTGGGAATGAATTCACTAATTTCGCTATCTTTCTGCACAATCAGTGCGAGTACAGGTGTTTGCACCCGTCCCAATGTCCACAATCGCCCTTGTTGTCCAAATTTCAGCGTATAAAGCCGCGTGGCATTTAAACCCACAATCCAATCCGCTTCACTTCGACACTTTGCAGCACGGTATAAGCCTTGATAGGCTTGCCCATCTTGGAGCTGGGTGAAGCCTTTCTGTATCGCCTCATCAGTTAATGAACTAATCCACAGGCGTTTAATCGGTTTTTGTGTGCATTCCGACCACGCCAAAATGTAGCGAAAAATTAACTCGCCTTCTCGCCCTGCATCGGTCGCGCAAATAATTTCTGTGGCATTGTTGAACAAGCGTTTGATGATGTTCAGTTGCTTTTGCGCACCTGTATCGTCTTTCGCTTTCAGTTCAAACGACTCAGGAATAATGGGCAACGCCTCCAACGTCCAGCGTTTCCACTCAGGTTGATAGTCATCGGGTTCTTTTAATTCAACCAAATGCCCAAACGCCCAAGTAATTTGATAACCATTGCCTTCAAAATAACCATCAACTTTGCGATTAATATGTAAACAACTGGCGATACTACGCGCCACAGCGGGTTTTTCAGTGAGTATGACTTTCATGCGTTACGGGGTGTTTTTGAAAAACCACATTTATACACTACAACTATGCAAATACGCCCAAAACTATTTTTTTCATTCAGTTGGTGTAGAGCAGAACGAAAATCAGCTTTTGGTTATCGCCTCGTTTTACTGCTATAAATACACTAAAGCTATGGAAAAAAACGGCAGTTCTTGGAAGTAACCTGATATTATCAACTATGAGACAAAACTTAGAGAGTAACGCGATGTTCGACTTTTATTTTAAGGAGTTGAAGGCATGACGGCGAAAGCGTAGCGTTATTTTTAGAAGAAAGTAACGAAACGGAGAGCCGTCATGCCAGTAGAACACTTTTGAGAGACGCATTTTAGGAAACCAATTTCCTCGCATTAAAAACTCGCCTCTTATAATATTTTTATAAGTGCGTGACAATAAGTTTGCGTGTATTTAGGAGTGCAAGCTTTGCTTGCAAGTCAGGCAAAGCCTGACCTCCAACGTTAAGCAATACATCCTTACTTGTTACCAAGAACTTACTTATCCAAAACATCGACATCATCATCAGAAAAACTAGCTTGATAGTACTCCTTAACCAACGGAAATTTTTTATAAAGCAGGTCTATTTCTTCAATTAATTCAGCATGAGTTTTACGAAACAAGTGTTGCGCGAATTCAGTTAACGATAATTTTTGCTCATCACCTTACCCAAACATCGCAATCAAATCTCGAACTCCCTTAATCAACACATCCACTTCCGCCTTGGTATTGTACATGGCAAACGAAGCCCGCGCAGTTGCTGGAACGTGATAAAAATCCATCACAGGCATGGCGCAATGATGCCCTGCGCGTATCGCTATGCCTAAGCTATCGAGCATCGTGCCTATATCGTGCGGGTGGATTTTATCCAACACAAACGACAAAATCGCGCCTTTGTGTTCGGCTTCACCAATAATGTGTAGCTCTTTTATTTGCATGGCTAGGTCAGTCGCATAGCTCAATAATTCATGCTCATGCGCGGCAATCGCATCCATGCCAATCACATTTAAATAATCAATCGCCGCACCCAAACCAATCACATCGGCAATCGCAGGTGTACCTGCTTCAAATTTATGCGGTAAACCTGCATAAGTGCTTTTTTCAAAAGTCACGGTTCTAATCATATCGCCGCCACCTTGATACGGCGGCATGGCTTCTAACAACGCTTGCTTGCCATACAACACGCCGACACCCGCAGGCGCGTACAATTTATGCCCTGAAAACACATAAAAATCACAATCCAAATCCTGCACATCTATGGTGATATGGGGAATCGCTTGTGCGCCATCCACTAACACAGGAATATTTTTGGCGTGGGCGGTGGCAATCATGGCTTTCACGGGATTAATCGACCCTAAGGCATTGGACATCTGCGTAATAGCCACCAGCTTGGTTTTATCATTCAGCAGTTTTTCAAATTCCCCCGCAATTAACTCGCCCTGAGTATTCATCGGAATAACTTTTAACACCGCGCCCGTTTGCTCGCATAGCATTTGCCAAGGCACGATATTCGCGTGATGCTCCATAGCGGTGATAAGTATTTCATCACCCGCCTGCACATTGGCTTTACCGTAAGTTTGCGCAACTAAATTAATCGCCTCGGTTGCACCACGGACAAAAATAATTTCTTTGTCGCTCGCCGCATTAATAAAGCCTTTCACTTTATTCCGCGCCGCTTCAAATTGATCAGTTGCCCGAATGCTTAAGGTATGTACGCCTCGATGAATATTGGCGTAATCATGGCTATAGCAGTTAACAATGCTATCAATAACCGCTTGCGGTTTTTGGCAAGTCGCGGCATTGTCTAAATACACCAGCGGTTTATTGCGAATTTTTTCAGCCAAAATAGGGAAATCGGCGCGGATTTTATCTATAGGATAAGTCATATTCTTAGTTCGTGTGATAGGTGGTTATAAGTGGTCATCAGGGATATTTAGTGAATCAATCAAATCATACAGTTTTTCTTCTTCCTGAACAGAGGTTAAAGCAATCGCCACTTCGGAAATATAAAACACCATAGCCACCGACATAGATAATACCGACAATACGAATAAAATCACTGCGATAATTAATACTTCCTGTTCATATAAACTTAAGCCCAATAATAAACAAGTCAACATCACCCCAATCGTACCGAGTAACATATAAAAAAACGCGCATTTTATTTTACCTGCGCGTAATTCAATCGAATCAATTTGTGATTGTAATGCCACCGCTTCTTGTTTTTTACCTGCTTTGGCTGCAAGATGTTTTTCGCGCCTAAATACTCGTAAGCGCGACACCATACCCATCAATCTGGTATTAATCGACAATACAAATAAACCCGAAGCAGAAATAAAAATAGCAGGTGCGACAAAGGCTTGAAATAATTCTAATTTAGTAAGCATAAATATATTTAATAATTAAGTTTGTCATTGTTCCAGAGTTTACCATCGTTCCAATTGTTATCGTTCCAACGCTCCGCGTTGGAATGCAGCAGTAGACGCTCCAGCGTCTTCACCATTTATCAATCTCTATCAGTCCACCCAAACCCGCATAAAATCCAGCACTCGAATACCGCCAATGCTCAGGCAACGCCACATAACCGCGTTTTACTGGATTGTAATGAATATAATCCAACTTCTGCCGCATAATAGCTTCACTAAACACCAATTCAGCATGAACGCCCTCTTGCCAAAACTGGTAATCACGGTCAGCGCGTTGGGCTAATCTCGCCAGTCGAAACCGTTTTAATAAATACTCAACGTGCTGTGCTTCCAAGTGGTCGATAATTTGTCGGGCAGTGTATGATTTAAAACTACTGACGCACCATTCAAGTCTGGAGCTTGTGCGATAAAGTGCAGATGATTTTCTAATATCACATAACCGTAGAGTTTTAAACCCATGTGTTGCCGTTGATATTGCCAACAATCCAGCAGGATTTTTACCGTTTCAGGTCGCGTGAACACAGGTAGCCATTCCACTACAGTGCAGGTCATGAAGTGCGGCTTATTTGGTTCGGTAATGGTGTAACGACTTCTGCCCATAGTGTTTTGTTTGGGTTATGAAGACGCTGGAGCGTCTTCTTTTGCATTCCAACGCGGAGCGTTGGAACGATGAATTCTTAGCTCACTAATTCACCAGTTTTTATTTGGTGGTTGTTAAGTTTCTTTTGAAGCTCTTCAATTGAAAAAGGTGGACATTCTTTATGTAACATTCGGTGACAATTAGAACACACTGGTCTTAAATCATTGATTGGGTCAATTTGGTATTCTTCGCCTATATCGGCAAGTTGTTTTAAATGATGAACTTCGATGTAGTTTGTGCCAAGTGAGCCATAAACAGATTCAAAATTGAAGTTGCAAACTGCACAATTATAACCGTGATGTTCTATGCAGACTTGGCGAGCTAGTGTGTTTCTGTCGTATGTTTTTAGCGTTACTTCTTTAACTTTTCCCTCAGAGTAAAAACGTATTTCTTCTTGTGTTGCAGGGAGGAAATCGAATTTTTTATTC
This sequence comes from Methylococcales bacterium, assembly GCA_026398895.1. GTDB lineage: Bacteria > Pseudomonadota > Gammaproteobacteria > Methylococcales > Methylomonadaceae > UBA4132. The sequence continues at coordinate 13,360 of JAPLRZ010000012.1, read as the reverse complement.
TGCTGTACGATTGAGAAAAGTTCAGTTGCAATAGCTTCTGGAATTGACGCACCGCCTGATCTTGGTGTCCAATCGTAAGTCGGATAATTATTTTGAAGATAAGACAGAGAAAAAATAGGTTTGTCAGATAGAGCTTTAAAAAGTGAGTCTGTTCTTAAAGAGAATTTACCTTCACTGGCTTTTTTCAAGTCCCAATGAGGTAACAAATAGGGCTGAGATGAAACATAACCACAACCAATAATTCCCTTGGGTTCAACACCCACACGCATTAGAAAAAATAGGTCGCCTATTTCAATATGTTTTCTGTTACCACAGCTCCATTCCGTATCATAGAGCTTGTTATTATTGACTCGATAAATTGCATCTTGCTGGTCATTCCAATGCCAAAGCTTTGGATTCCATGTGTAAAGTAGTGCCGTCATAGTCTTCTTTTAGTGTTAAATTTTCATCGTTCCAACGCTCTGCGTTGGAATGCCCAAGAAGATGCTCCAGCGTCTTCATACAAAACACCAGAGCAACCCAAAAATCATTATAACAAATCCTGCTCAATACCCTGCTGAGGAAAACGCTTTAATACTTCCGCTAATACTAAATTATGTAACGCAGGAATAGTAATTTTATTCACCATTTCATTTGCAAAGGCAAACGTCAACATATTCCGTGCTGTTTCCTCATCAATCGCCCGTGATTGCAAATAAAAAATAGATTTATCATCCAATTGACCAACAGTAACACCATGCCCGCATTTCACATCATCGGCATAAATTTCTAATTGCGGTTTAGTATCTGCTTCGGCATCAGACGATAATAATAAATTGCGATTATTCATAGTAGAATCAGTTTTTTGCGCATCTTCGGCAACAATAACTCGCCCTTGAAATACCCCCCGCGCTCTATCATCTAATATCCCTTTATATAACTCACGACTAATACCGTGTGGTTTATTATGATTAATGCGCGTGTGATTATCTAAATGCTGCCGTTTAGCCCCTAAATATAAACCATTTAATTCACATTCAGCGGCATCCTCTAAATCACTGTGAATATCACATCTAGCCAATAAACTACCAAAAGCAAAATTATGATGGGTAAAACGGGCATTGCGGGCTTGCTTAACGTAAGTGCCGCCAAAATGATAGGCTTTATCCGCTTCGCACTGCACTTTAGTCAAGGTAACAACTGCACACTCTTCGACAAATACTTCCGTCACAGCGGCAGATAAATACGAATTATCGACACCAACAAAGGTTTCCACCAGCTCCGCTTCTGCCATTTTTTCAGCAATAATCACTGTGCGCGTCGCCGTTAAACTATCGGCTTGCGTGGCAATATGTAATACCTGTATGGGCTTGGCTAATACCTGTTTAGCGGCAATGCGCACAAACAAACCATCGGTAAAATGCGCGGTATTAAACGCCACAAAACCATGCTCCATCGCACTAACCGCCTGCCCTAGATAGCGTTGTAAGGTCTCCGCTTCTGAGTCCAGCGCGTTCGCCATACTCATCACCGCCACCGATTCAGGCAAGCCATCCAACAGCGATAAATCCGCACGAAAACACCCATCGACCAGCACCAACGACCACGCTTCTTTTAGCTGATAAGCCGTTAAAATATCCGTGACATCAACCGCCGTCTGAGCATCACTCACGGGCAAAAAGCGTTTCTTTTCAATCGCTGACACATTGGTATAACGCCAGTCTTCATCACGCGGCGATGGAAAACCTGTTTGTTCAAAACCAGTTATTGCGTCTTGGCGTAATTTTTCTAACCAAGAAAAAGAATATTTTAAATTAGTCATAATGTTCCTTTGTAAATTAACAAGATTGCAGTGCTACTTGGACAGCTTCTAATATTTCTTTGGCAGCTTCAACGGCTTGTTCTAATTCAAGAAAAGTAACTTGATTAGGTATAGAGGTGTGGGCAACTGAATGCCTACTTGTAACTACACTAGAATATACGGAAATTTCTCTGTCTTTATCTTGTAACTGGCTATTGAATCGTTCTTTTGCTGATTGACTAAAGCTCTTTATATAATCAGCTAAATCACTCTTCTTAAGGCTACTAGATTTTAGTCGAATTAACTGATTATTAATAAATTCTTTCAATTCTTCATCAGACAAATTAGAAATACGATTTTCTAATGACCTATTGAATATAGTTTTTACGGCTTGCTCCATCTCAGCACAAAAAATAATTGAAATATATTGCATGAGATAGTTTGCAATAGCCGAGTCTAAGTTATCCGTGGTCGCTAAGTGTTCTTTACAGTCATTAAGAACAGATTCAGTCCTAAGTAAAAAGTTATTCATCACTAAACGCGCTTAAAGCTAATTTAAAACGATGTTTTAATACCTCTACGTCGCTGGTATTTTGTTTAACACAGTTTAAATACTCTTGTTTAGCAATAAGAGAGTCATAAATTCCTTTAATAGATGTTATATGTAAATTTTTACTAATCGCATAAAAAATGGAATCCATTACTGCATAATTAAGCCTTTCATGTAAATGAAAGGGCTTTTCACCTAGTTCAGTATTTAACTTTTTGCAGGTTTCCTCAAAAGAATTTTTTATCGTTGATAACCTGTCTGCATCAAACGCCTTAGCACTTGCCATGTAGTCATTAAGAAATGCTTTCATCGGCTTTTTATAAATTTGCCAATTTTCGCTTAATGCCAAACAACGTAGTATCAGATCTACATCTTTTAAGCGTTTATCACGTTTGCTTTGTCCAATGATTAAACGCCATTCAGGAAAGTTATTTAACTCCTCTAGCAAAGAGAAAAACTTGCCTGAATATACACATTTTCTAATTTCCATTGGATTTAACGCAATAGAACTGGTATTTAGACGTTCAAAAATTTTATAGATACTTGTATTATCATCTGGGTCAAGCTGTTGAATAACAGTGGCTCTCAAAATAGAATCATCTAACTGATTTCTATCGGCTTCTTCCAAAGTTTCGTAAGTTTTTCCTTGCCATTTTGGCAGAATATTTTTAAGTTTTTTAAATTTACTATCTCCAGTAAGAAACATAATGACGGAACGAATTCGTTGTTGTCCATCAATAACAGACTGTTTTTTAGTTTTTTTATCTTGATATAAGAAAACATTAGGTACAGGCAACCCAAGCAAAAAAGATTCTATTAATTTGCTAGCCTTTATTTGATCCCATACATATTCACGTTGAAACTCGGGAATAATTAACTGCTTTCTCTCCCATTTATCAACATAACCTCGTAGGGTTATATCAGCGGGATAAGATGTAATTTCATAAGAAATAACATCAGCCTCATTTTCTTCAAGCTCTTCTGTATCTTCAACGCTTAACTCTTCCGTTTCATTACTCATATTAACCACCCTCAACCCAGCTATAGCCTTTTTCTTCCAATTCCAACGCCAATTCTGCACCGCCTGATTTCACAATCTGCCCGTGAGCCAACACATGAACATAATCAGGTTTAATATAATCCAGCAAGCGTTGATAATGCGTGACCATAATAAAAGCACGCTCAGGTGAACGTAAAGAATTAACCCCTTCGGCAACCACTTTTAATGCGTCTATATCCAAGCCAGAATCGGTTTCATCGAGAATACATAATTTAGGTTCAAGTATTGCCATTTGTAATATCTCATTACGTTTTTTCTCACCGCCTGAGAAACCTTCGTTCACCGCACGGTATAAAAACTTTTCGTCCATTTCTAATAAACGCACTTTCTCTTTAATCAGTGTTAAAAAATCCATTGCATCGACTTCTGACTGCCCATGATATTTACGCACTGAATTTAACGCGGCTTTTAATAAATAAATATTACTCACACCTGCGATTTCTACAGGGTATTGAAACGCTAAAAACACCCCTTCACGCGCTCTTATTTCAGGCGGCATTTCCAATAAATCTTTACCTTGATAAGTGACTGATCCACCTGTCACTTCATAACCGCCTTTACCTGATAAAATATGCGACAAGGTGCTTTTACCTGAACCATTAGGCCCCATAATCGCGTGAATCTCTCCCGACTTAATCTCAAGGTTAATTCCCTTAAGAATTTGTTTATCACCGACACTAACGGTTAAATCTTTAATACTAAGCATGGCTACTCCAAAAATATTTACTAAAAACGTTATTCGGCTAAACTAGCCGCTTTATAAACTTTATTACCTTGAGACTTTAAACATGAAAACAGTTATTTTCTTAGTCATTCTCTTTTTTAATTATTCCGCATCTGCTGAAATTAATCTTGAAGCAAACACCACAGGCATTTGGTCAATGCCCCCAACCACCCAACAAAACCGCTGGTTAATTATTCATAATTTAAGCGAAGCACAAACTACAGGTATTTATCACATTGAAGTTATCGGCAGAGATAAAAAAGCCCCTGTCTGGAAAATAAAACACCTCGCCGCCCATATCGCTATTGATAACCCCGCCTTATTAAAAAGCATTATCAAACCATTAAAGAAAGGCGATGACTATCCCGAATCCTTTGATAATGCTCTTTCCACATGGCAAAAAGAAAATGACGGTAAAGGTGGAGCTGTTTGTACAACGTCTGTTATTGAATGTATGAAATAATTTTATAGTCTGGACTCAAAAAAAGTTAACCCTTAAGTGCGTGACAATAAGTTTGCGTGTATTTAGGAGTGCAAGCTTTGCTTGCAAGTCAGGCAAAGCCTGACCTCCAACGTTAAGCAATACATCCTTACTTGTTACTAAGAACTTACTCAATATTTTTATCACGATCACCATCGAGATAGGCTTTATTATTCATCATATCCACACCCACGCTTTTAATTCCCATACAGATAGTTTCTAAGGGTAAATGACTTAGGTTTTTTATCGCAAACGGGTTTTGTAATTCGTAGCCTATTCTGTCTAATGACAGTAATGGGTAGGCAACTAATACGGTGATGAATATTGCCATTAATCCGACTGGGTTAATCAGTGAAAAGGGTAGTAATAATAAGTATATTAATATAAACCGCCGTGTTTTTATCGCATAAACTAATGGCATAGGGGTTTTTAATATTCTTTCACAGCCGCCTAAATGATCGATTAATATGCCGCGTTGTTTTTCCATTTCCTGAAAACTAAATAAGTCTATGGTTTGTTTATGACGCGCCTGATTTAATAATTTGGCTATTTTACTGGCAACATAAACAGGACTATGTTTGGCATTTTTTAATTCTGCTATTTCCTGTTCGCTGAGTATATCGGTTAAATCATCAAAATCTTTTTGCAGTCTTAATGATTCTTTGGTAGCAAAGGAAAAGGTAATGATCCATTTAGAGATTTCTTTTCGCCATTGCGGGTTTTCCTCGCTGTATTGCCAAGACATGATTAACAGATTTCGGCTTTGGTTGACTATACCTCCCCAGAGTTTTCTGGCTTCCCACCAGCGATCGTAACCTGCATTGGTTCTAAATACTAAAACTAAACCCAAGATTGCCCCTGTATATTCAAATGGGGTTATTTGAAAATGCGGTAGTTTATAATAGTGTTCATCGATAATAATTAAACTATAGGTATAAATAGCCATTATTAATACACCCAGTATTATGCGTGGCGTAACTGAACCTCGCCACATTAAGGCGACACGCAGAAAATTGTCGTGTTCTTCGCGGTTAGTGTGTTTGTGCATAGTCATAATTAAACTCATTATTAACGTTTTTATTGGGTTACTAAGTAAGTATAAAAATCAGGAATATGACTGCCAGTCATTTATTACCTAAAAAATTTTTTACCATTACTTACCATGTAACCCAAGTCAGGGAATTAGCGGTTACAAAATATCTTCATAAAAAACGACTTCGCCTGTCGTTATTTGATGAGTGCCGCCAACAATTTTTATTTCGCCTTTTTCAAGCATTTCTTTTAGAATCGGGCTGCGTTCAATAATCGCGTGTACGGTTCTTTTAACGTTAATAACGGAAACTTTTTCGACAAACTCGTTATTAGTTGAGTTACGGTTATCTGTTTCTGTTTTTTCATCATAAATCGCAGGTTGTATTTTAGACAATAATACGGTCAAGTTACCCATTTCAACATGATCGCACGCCCCTTTAACCGCACCGCATTTGGTATGCCCTAATACGGCAATGATTTTAGACCCCGCCACTTTACAGGCAAATTCCATACTGCCCAAAATATCTTCATTGATAATATTACCCGCAATGCGCACACTGAATATGTCGCCTAAACCTTGGTCAAAAATAATTTCTGCCGAAGTGCGAGAATCAATACAACTCAGGATAATGGCAAAAGGATGTTGTCCTTCTGAAGTTTCATTTGCCTGTTGTAATAAATTACGGTTTGCCTTTAGGTTATTCATGAAGCGTTTATTACCGTCTTTCAACAACTCTAATGCTATTGTTGGTGTAATAGCATCTTGCATTTCTTTGGTTAAAGTTTTCATATTATTTCCTATAAAAATTAAAATTACTCAAAATAAGCTGGGGTTTGAAAAGTGCCTAATTTTATTGTTGGGCTACGCGCTACGATATTTTCTTATTATTGATGATTATCAAGCCATTCTTTCACTTTAATATCATTTCTTTGAATCCATTGCGTAGTGATAGCATATATAAAATTATTTCTATCAAACTCAAACTCAAACTCCCAAGTCCATCTATTTCTTCCTTTAGCATCTTTAATCACTTTATTTTTTAATTCCTTAGATATATCTTTCGGACATTTAATAAACAATGGAATACTAAGATTGAATAGCTTTTTACTTTCCTCTTTTTTACATAAAAGTTCTAATTCATCTTCTGAAATATTTTTTGCTATACTCGATATTTTTCTTTGTATTTCTTGATTACTAAACAATCGTTCACTTGATGAAACATCTTTATCTGTTTCGCTGATATTTTTATATCTCTTTCTACGTTTTGGCTTTGCTTCAACGTCATTATGTGTTGATAAAACATTTTTATTATCAAGCAAGTTAAATAACTCAACAAGTTTAATTGCCCGCATAAACAATTCAGACATATCGGCTTCGGATTTTGATACCTCTATTGTTGGCAATAATATTTCTCTTTCAAACTCTTCATTTGAAAAATATTTAAAGCTAATTTGTTCACTCGAAAAATCATTATTTAATAACTCAAAGAATTCTTTTATTTCTTTTTCTGTAGCAGGATTGACTTTTGGAGAAGCAAATATCACTTCATAGGAATAGTTTGGAAAGAGCTGTAATGCTGTTAAGTAGGCTCTTAATAATTTTTTAATAATACGTTTTTTGGTTTCACTTTTACCACCAGTGTAATTCAAACCACCCTCATGAAAGGCAATTTCTGTTAAAAATATTTTGTTTAATGATATAGATATACCTATTGCATCAACTTCTGACTGGCGTAAAATTTGTCTTAATTCCGACTTTTTAAAAATGTCTGAAAATTCAGGATGTACAATTATTTTGTCATATACAACTTGAGTTTGATTATTTGCTGTTTCTTCTATATCCCAGTTGCTGGATACTTTCCAATTTGTTTGAACTATTAAACATTTTTTAATATGTTTCAAATAACTAAGTATCAATGATTCTGCTATTTCAATTTTCATTACTATTCCATGCTTTTTGTGCTTTGACTGATAATGATTCTACAGATTCTTGTTGCCATAATAGTCTTTGCCATTCGGTATAATCGAATTTATCACTTATTTCTTTCTCTGATGCACATTCAAAAAATAATTCCACCGCTTCTTTTAAATTATCTTTGGCTTCTTCAATAGTAGAGCCTTGGCTGGCAATATCTAATTCAGGGCAAAGAGATACATAAATATCATCTTCTTTATGAATAATGGCGGTTAGTTTTTTAGGCATACAACAACCGCCCCTTAGGCTCTGGAATAACCCGCCCTAATTCCTTAGCTATTTCTAACCATTCGCTAATAACTTGTTCAGCATTTTTAACTGCGTCTTGATAGGTTGCACCATCCGCCATACAACCCGCTAATTCAGGTACTTCAACCAAATAGGCATTATCGGTATCACTCCAATAAATAATCATTTCATATTTAATCATTAGTAATATCTCCTAGTTGGTAGCGAATAATTAATTCACGCACTTGTTTAACTTGATATGGTTTTGCCATCGCGCCTTTAGGTTGTAAATTTAAGATTTCATTTACATCATGGCGGGTAAAAATATGATGGTCGCCGCGTATTCTGAGTTCAAATTGTAGGCGTTGTAATAATTGGGCTAGTTCAGTAAATGCAATATTATTGTCAGAGCGACCATTTAGAATTTTAAACAGTAGCTTGTCGTATTTTCCCATTAACCTACCGAGCCTTCCAAACTCAAACCCAATAACGCTTGTGCTTCTACCGCGAATTCCATTGGTAATTCTCTGAACACTTCTTTACAAAAACCGTTCACTATCATGGAGACGGCATCTTCTGCTGAAAGCCCACGTTGTTGGCAGAAGAAGAGTTGGTCTTCGCTGATTTTTGAGGTGGTGGCTTCGTGTTCGACTTGGGCGGAGGGGTGTTTGACTTCGATGTAGGGGAAGGTGTGTGCGCCGCAACGATCCCCGACTAGCAGAGAATCGCATTGGGTGTAGTTGCGGGCGTTTTCCGCGCTTTTTAACACTTTGACCAAGCCGCGATAGGTGTTTTGGGCTTTACCTGCGGAGATACCTTTGGACACGATGGTGCTGCGGGTATTTTTGCCGATATGGATCATTTTTGTGCCTGTGTCGGCTTGCTGATAGTTGTTGGTGACGGCAACGGAATAAAATTCGCCGATACTGTTATCGCCTACTAATACACAGCTGGGGTATTTCCATGTGATGGCTGAACCTGTTTCGACTTGCGTCCATGAGACTTTGGAGTTGTCGCCGCGACATTCGGCGCGTTTGGTGACGAAGTTGTAGATACCGCCTAAACCGTTTTTATCACCCGGATACCAGTTTTGGACCGTGGAATATTTGATGGTTGCGTCTTTTAAGGCGACAAGCTCAACAACGGCGGCGTGTAGTTGGTTTTCGTCACGCATGGGTGCAGTGCAACCCTCTAAATAGGAGACGTGACTGCCTTCATCGGCAATAATCAGGGTGCGTTCAAACTGTCCTGTGTTGGCGGCGTTGATACGGAAATAGGTTGATAATTCCATTGGGCAACGCACGCCTTTGGGAATGTAGACGAACGAACCATCGGTGAACACAGCGGCATTTAAGGCGGCAAAATAGTTATCAGTGTGCGGGACGACTGAGCCTAGGTATTCTTTGATGAGTTCAGGATGTTCGCGTAGGGCTTCGGAAATGGGGCAGAAAATAACGCCGACATCGTGGAGTTTGCCTTTAAAGGTGGTGGCGACTGAGACGCTATCGAAAACCGCATCAACGGCGATACCTGCTAGACGCTCTTGTTCATCTAGGGGAATGCCCAGTTTTTTGTAGGCTTCTAAGACTTGCGGGTCGATTTCATCCAAGCTTTTGGGACCATCTTCTTTGCGTTTTGGCGCGGAATAGTAGCTGATGGCTTGGTAATCAATGGGGTCAAATTTGACGAACGCCCATTCAGGCGGAGTCATGGTTTGCCAATGACGGAAAGCTTTTAAACGGTATTCAAGCATGAACTCAGGTTCGTTTTTGACCTTTGATAGTTTATGAATCACGGCTTCATCTAAACCGACGGGGAAGGTGTCGGTTTCTAGCTCGGTGATAAAACCTTGTTTGTAATCTTGGTTGAGCAGTTGGTTAATTTCTTCGCTACTGGCTGACATTTTGGCTCTCTAGTCGGTATAAACTGGTAATGGGAATCAGGGTTTCCTGAGGTTTTATCATGTCTGCTAAGGTCACGGACTCAAGTGCGTTGTAAATGGCGCGATTAATGACATTCCAATGCCCGCTGATATTGCAACCTGCCGCTTGTTCGCAACCTTGTTGGGAAATGCTGCATTCGGTGACGGCGATTGGGCCTTCTAACGCGCTGATAATAGTGGCTACGGTAATTTTGTCGGGTGCAGCGGCGAGCAGATACCCGCCTTTTGCACCGCGTGTGGAGATTAACACTTTAGCATTGACCAGTGTTTTTAGGATTTTGCTAACTGTTGGTAGCGCGATACCTGTCGCAGTAGCCAGTTCCATTGCGGCACAGACGCGTTCGTTATTCTTTGCCATGAAGCTAAGAATGACGGTTGCATAATCGGTTAATTTACTGAGTCGTAGCATAATCCCCACCTGTTTTCATTGGGGACTATTTTAGTCCTATTTATGATTTAAGTAAATACCCTTCGGCTTTTCCATGAAGAGCTACTTAATCGGATAAATTAATGCGCAACACATTCACATCATCATGCAGGGTAATATCATGATGTGAAGTTAATACGATCATGCCACCGTTGGCACAATGTTCTAGCATTAGGCTTTCAATTAGCGCGATACCTTGCTTATCTAATGAAGTAAAAGGTTCGTCTAAAATCCATAAGATGTTATGCGTAATTAAAAGTCGTGCTAAAGATAAGCGTCTTTTTTGACCTGCGGATAAAGCTTGTACCAGTGCATCATCATAGCCTTGTAAATGGACTTTATTAAGTGCTTCAGCAATCGAATATTGCCCTTTCGTACCCAACGCTAAACAAACTTTTAAGTTTTCCAGTACGGTCAGTTCTTTTTTTACGCCATCTAAATGCCCGACATACGCCATGTCTGCATAATAGCTGCTGTCATTAATCGCCTCATTACTCCATTGCACTTCACCCGCATCGGGTTCACGAAAGCCGCATAAAATACGCAATAGCGAGGTTTTACCGCTGCCGTTTTTGCCTTCTAATAATAAAATTTGCCCCGCTTGTAACTGAAAATTTAAGCCATCGAATAACACGCGGTCATCACGAATACAGCTTAAGTCGATGCCTTGTAATGTCATTTTACTAACCGTTGACGCACTGTTTCATAAAGTAATACCCCTGTTGCAACCGATAAATTCAGGCTTTCAACCTGCCCTAACATCGGGATAAATAAAAGGCTATCACATTGTTCTTTGGTTAAACGCCGTAAACCTTTGCCTTCTGCACCGATCACTAAGGCTAACGGGACAGTCAAATCGGCTTGATAAACACTTTGTGTGGTTTCACCCGCCGCGCCCATCACCCAAATACCGTTGTCTTTTAACCAGCGTAAGGTACGCGCTAAATTAGTCACTATATAAACAGGCATAGTTTCAGCCGCACCGCTTGCTACTTTGCACACCGTGGGGGTAATGCCTGTCGCGTTGTCTTTGGTGATAATCACGCCGTGTACGCCTGTCGCATCAGCGGTGCGTAAACACGCGCCTAAATTATGCGGGTCTTGGACATTATCCAGCACCAGAAAAAATGCGGTTTCTGTCAGATTTTCGACGGCGGTTTTTAAGTCGTGTTCGGTTAATTCAGCAGGCAATTCGACTTCTATGACGATGCCTTGATGATTGCTACCTTCGGCAAATCGGTCTAACTTTTTACGGTCGGTTTTTTCGGCTTCTATGCCTAAGTCTGATAATTCATCAATCAGTTGAGTGAGGCGTTTATCTTGTCGCCCGCTATCTACCCACGCTTGAGTAATTTTTTTCGGCGAATAAGCCAACGCGGCTTGTACGGAATGTAGTCCAAATAATTTGCTTAGCTTCATGGATTGATATTGAGAAAATGGAAGATGATTAGCACAGTAGGAAAGAGAATAAAGGTTTTTTCCTACGGCTCATGAAAAATATAAACTACTTTTTATGAGGAGTATACTATGAAACCGCCGATAGAATTAACGCGCCGTTAAACAATCTGGCTAAATCTACGATGGCGTGATTGATTCTTGGGGATGTTATCAAACTGTTATGGTGTATTGCTACTATCGCCCTTATCCATTTTAGAAAAAAATAATATGAGCGAAATTATATAGCTAACGCACAATAAAATGATAACGTTCGTGGTGAGTTTGTCGAACCACATTCACACTTCGACAGGCTCAGTGCGAACGGTTTTGTAATCATTTTATTAGCAGTTAGCTCTAACTACTCCCTTCCTATTAAAATTGTCTTATTTTTACCTCAAGATAAAGCCAGCTTTGTGTTCATTTGTTGAATATTCAACGGTGATTTACAGTTTAATATGTTCAGCCTTTTGTTGTACCGTTAAAGAAAAAGATACGTTTATATAAACTTAAATGGAAAATATTTTATGGAACACACCTATTTACAAAGCCTGATTGATTTGGCAGAACAAAAACTTGGAGCTTATGAGCTAGATGCCGAAGGTTTTGAAAAAATAAACACGTTTTTTATAAAAAAGGCACTCAACGAAGAGAATACCAATCTATTTATTCAGTTAGCGGAAACGAAGAAACTATATTTGTCTGTTATTTCTGCTAGCTTTTTATTTATGTATGAGAAAAACTACAACTTTAAATATTCAAAAAATATTCAATTCAATGATGATGATTATGTATTTAATACCAGAAATAAAAAATATGGAAAATTTAAAAACTGTGAAAATATATCAAATTTTTATTATGAAAAAGAAGACTTTATAAAGATAAGTAAGGACGCTCTTAATAACAATGAAATAAATCAAATTATAGATTTTTATGAATTCATCAAAAATCACTTGCCTAGCTGTGGAATTAAAAGTATTAGCAGATGTAGATTAGCTATTATATGCAATAAAACGGAATTTATTGATACATTAAAAAACCATCATATATATAAAATAATACCATATCGTTATCTTACAAAAGATGGTAAGGCAGATGATAATTTACCAATTGAGCCAATTATTTATATAGCATCTGATTATCAAACTATCCGCGATCATATTTTTGATAACAGAGAAGAATTAGAATCTGTTATATTTTTTGATAAATACAATGATGTTGAAACAATCAGCAAAGACATAAGAGAAGGACAGCTTAAAAAATGTATTTTTATAGGCGAAGATGATTTACAGTTTAAAAATGAAAGCTTATTAAAATGGCGATGGACACCCGAAGAATGTCGTTATTTTTATCCAATGGATTTTCCACTTGCTGAAATCACGCCTGTCTATGTAGAAAATATTCCATTATTAGAGGCTATTAATAAATTTATAGCGGATATTGAGGAAATAGAACAGCAATATACAGTTCAATTTTCTTCATTAAAATATTATGCAAAAAAAGCTTTGCTTACTGTTATTCCAGAAATTGATAATTTATCAATTAAAGAATTTTTATTTGATGACCTAGATTCGGCTGGTTTAGATAATAGAGTTGTTGCCAGATAGTTAATGTATTAAAATAGATATAATTATATTAAAAATAAATAATAACAATGATATATAAAAATATAGAAGATATAAAGAATAATAGGGTAAGCTCATCGTTGATAGGAATGAAAATAGAAG
>JAPLRZ010000006.1 GCA_026398895.1 Methylococcales bacterium | reverse complement strand
AAGCATGGACGGTTTAAGTCGATGGTCACGGATTTTTCCATTCATCCTTCGACAAGCTCAGGACGAACGGAAAAATCCTTGGTTCGCTATTTGTATCATATTGATAATAAATAAAAAATCCTTAACTTAATGGCAGTGACGGGCAGCCTACCCCGCTGCTGCTAGCGGTATACTCGCCGTTGGCTGTGCCGCTTAAACTTTCCATGACCTTGTGTAACCTCGCAACACGTCTCGTATCACCCAAGAGTCCCCCAGTTTCAGTTCATTACGTTAGTTCAACACTCTTACAATACCGCATTGTGGGTAATCGCGTGACTTAAAGCTACTGTGAATGTGTCCTGAAAAGTGTCAACACATCATTACCTCGGAATCCAACGAAACAGAAATTGCTTGGTAACCATGATCCAAATCAGTGCATATACAACAATATGGATACCTGTATTAATCCAAAAGTTGTGATAACTTGGAAAGGGGGTATTACTCACCCAAAGGAGAATAAAAATATGGACGAAAAATACATACAGTGAAGCCTGACCCAAAGGAATTAAAAACCAGCCGAAAGCACGATTGAAAGGAGTCCAAAATCGAGTGAGTAGCGCGTAAATACTGATAAGTAGCACGGTTATATTTAATAACCGTCCAGGACCTAGTTTGTATTTTTGGAAATAATTGAAATAAAGATTATTAAAGGTTTCCGACGGAATAAATGACAATTTACTCCACTCAGCAAACTCATCAACAGGGTGGTTTAGCGTGAAAATAATAAACAGTAATGACAACACTATTGAGGCATAAACCAATAGCTTGCCGCGTGTGCCGTTAAAAAATGCAAGCAGCTCTTGCTTGTAATAACCAGCGACAATACCGTGGATATAAATCAATTGCCACACAATAAGTGGAAACGCATATTCAAATTGCGCACCCGTTAGCCGAATTTCAGCGGTGGCGACTTGAGCCTCAGGTGTTCCGAAATTAATCCAATACAGCACCCAGCTAATGCCTAATAGCAGCTTGGTTTGTTTGTTTTCCAGCATCAAAAATACCAGCGGCGTGACTAACGCAAAAAGCACGACGTAAAGTCCAATAATTTGAAATTGATGCGGTCCACAGCGCAGTAACAGTGCTTGACTGAGCATACTAAAGAAACCATCAGTTAGCGGGGGATATAACGGATAATCAATATTTCTATACGGGTCATGAAAAGTGGTGACAGCGGTTGTATTTAACAATGGCACATAGCGTAGTAACCCTATGACTAAAATGATAAAAACATTGACGCGATAGAGCTGTGCGGAGCGGCTGAGAAGCGTGGATAGACAGACATTAAAACCGTCTCTTTTGAGTTTTTTTCCATACACCATGCCGATAACAATGCCTGCCAGCATAACAAATGCCTCAGCGGTAGAAACCACGCCAATGCGTTCCCAGCCGATATACATGAACAGGGAAAAGTAGTCGAAATGTGACACGATTAATAGTGGGATAACAAAGCCGCGCATGAAATCAAGACGTAAATCACGGGTCGCATCAGTTTCTGGGTAAGCCCACGTTGTCGGTAATTTATTCATGAATAGCTCTCTTATAATTATTATTAAAATCTAGTTCAATAGGGTTTAAAGCCCAGTGGGATAAGGTGTTGATAACAATAAACCCAGCAGACCAATCAGTGAGGCGTTAAGATCAATCGCATATTCATTGGTTGCATAAGAGCGAGCGTCATCAACATAGCTTAATGGACCGAGATTCTTTGGACCGATACCCGATTGTTCAAGTTCATTAGGTCCCCCGACTAACAAGCCTGCCAATTTGGTGTGAGCTGCCGATAAAAATAGATGACTCACATTGGTGACTGGTTGCGTACCAACGCCTGAGACAAAGGACTGTTTAAAATGATTACGTCCAAATATATAATCTAGTTGCTCAATCGCGGCATTAAGATACGCGGTATTATTACTTAAGCGGTAAGCGTAAAGTAAGATAACGCCTTCTTCTATGGTTAATTTGTTCGAACTCCACACAAAGCGGTTGTTAGCAATTCGATAACCGCTGACGGCAATATTGCCCTGCAGACTTTTAGCGCGTTCCAAAATTTTGTTTTTAACGGCTGCACGCCATTGGCCACTATCTGGCATAGTGGGATTAAATAGAACGTGTGCGAGTGCCATACTCGATGGGTCTTTCCATTCAAAAACTGTGAGCGGTGCCGTCGGTAGTACCGCCGCCACATAACGCTTATAGGGTTCTTCGCCCGTGGTGATTAGTAATTCTGCGGCTGCCCATAGGCGGTCGTCCCAATCATACGTTAGGGAAATATCGTTATCGGTTTTATTGTACATATAAGGGCCAGAGCCTTTATTGTCACCTTCTTGAAAATCAAATTGTTGCTTTTCGATAGTCTCCAAATAAGCCCATGCTTTTTGTGCGGCTGCAAGATAACGTGCTGCATCTTCTGGTCGGCTTTGTTTGTAAATTCTTGCTGCCATTGCCCACGCAGCCGCAGCTTTGGCTGTTTCTGGCGTAGTCATGCCGTAAATATAACGGGGCTGTTGATCTTGATCTGGGGTCAAGTTTTTTGGCCACGTTTCACCAGACAGCTTTCGGTATACCGCGCCGTCAGCACGCTGCATAGTCAACATCCAGTCCAAGCCAACTTTCATTTCATTCAGTACATCGGGTAGTTTATTGCCACTTTCGGGTATATCTAATGAAAAATCAGCAAATAAAGCGGGGGATTCTTCATACACCGCTAGAATACGTCCCACTGTAATTGCCGTGGTCGCCACATACTTTCCGTAGTCGCCTGCATCATGCCAGCCACCAACACTGGCAACTGCGTCCCCCGCTTTATGCGTAGCATCATCATGTTTAATCACCGCATCATGTAAATGGCAAGCCTCATGTTTTAAACCCGTTGCCGCATCGTCTATTTTTACGCCGCAGCGTTGCAAATAATAAGAACGTAGTAGTAGCTTCAATGGTTCTTTATAGATGTCCTGACCAATGGCAAATGGCAGCGATTCAGCATTTCCAGCGCGTAGCACATAATGCCCCGCTTTATTAAAGGTGGTGAAGTTTAACGTTTGTAGTCGATCACCTGTTTGAGGATCTTTATATTCCTTGGAGACGGTAATTTTAAACACACTTTTTTTATCAGAGACATTCAAAATTTCGGCATTCTTGAGTTTTTTATCGGCATTAACCAGTAGGGCTGTTTTGGGCCAAGCAGGAAGATAGCCGACTTGATTAAGAACAACATTGTTCGCTCCAGCAACGCTAGAAACAGTCATTGCACTGATTAAAACAGCAAAAAGATGGCGTAGTTTCATGTGTTTATTCCTAATTTTAAATCGTTGGATGAGAGGAAAAATGGTTCGTTAAGTTCATCGTAATTAGTCGGATGTATAAAAACCCGTCATTCCAGCATCCCTACTGAAATGACAATGGACTATTCAGCTACAGGTCGATATTTAATTAATAACCAGCGATTATGTTCATCTAATTGCTGGTAGCTTACTTCATCCATACAGTTTTTGATAATTTTAAGCCCCATGCCACCTTCGGGTAGGTTTTCAAAATCAGTATCGTCGAAATTGAAATCACAGTTAAGGTTATCTAACCATTCTGAATCAATCATAGCCTTGCCTTCATCAATCATTTGTATAGACAAACGATCTTCTGTTAGCCAAAATTTGATAGAAATTTGGTGCTTATCAGAACCAGCGCAGGCGTGTTCGATACAGTTGTTAACCGCCTCGACTGTCGCTAGTTCGATTTCGGCTACTGATGTTTCATCAAATGCTTGACAGGCTACTTCCCTAGCACACAAACCAGCTAGTCTGGCATTTTCTAAGTTACTGATAATGTTTAGCGTAACTCTGTTCATTGCGTTGTCCCCTTTTTTTGACAATGAGCTATTTGTATTTTTGAACAAAACCGTACTAAAGTGTTAGTAAAAAGTCATGCGAAAGCTCCCGTTGTCTATCATTTCCGTAGTGGGTGAAAGCTGTTATAGCGATGACAGCCAGTCAGGCTCAAAAGTAAAAACAACATATTTAATCCACTACTCAATTTCAAGTAAGCCAACATGGAAGTCAATTTTAACAATGAAAAATAATCTGATTATTGTGCTGGTTGGCGGTAACATAGCAATATTACTACTCATAAAACCAGCGTTAACTATTCACCATAAAATAATAACCTTTGGTGCTAGTTAGCTCCATAAAAATAAACAAAATAAATCAATGTGTTGTGATTAAAACATTTTTTGTTTACAGCTATTAGAAGGGAATAGGAGTCAAAAAGCTTCAGCTTTTTACAAATCAGCACTAGCTAAAGCTATTGGACTCCATTAAAAACAATAGCTTACTGTTTTAGCTGCTTAATTTAAACTAGCACCATAAAAAAATAGTTTTTCATAGTGTATATCTTTAAGTCGGATTATCGACAGTTTTCAATTTATTAAGTTTATCACGCGAAATTCATAACTAAGATTGGTTTTTCTTATCTTACTGACAAATAAAAATAATTTAGGTCAAGTAATATGTTACACAATTACGATCCTGTCATAAAAAAAATGAACTATCGTTTTCTTTCTTCATTGCTCATTATTAGCCTTATCGTCGGTGTAGTTGAAGGTCTGGTGATGCTACTATTGAATTTATATCAACAGGGAGGTGGGTTATTAACTGAGCTGGAAGAAACGGTACTGGACACTTTTTTACTGGCACTTATGAGCGCACCGCTACTGTGGTTTGTGGTTCTTAGACCTTTGGTTATGCAAATTAGTCGGGAGCAGGAGACAGCTCTGGAACAAAGCCGATTAAATGCTCAACTGCGTAATGCGATAAACGCTCATTCGCTGGTCAGCATTGCCGATGTCGATGGGCGTATTATTCACGCCAATGACAAGTTTTGTGAAGTGTCTGGTTATACACAAGACGAATTGTTAGGTAAAGATCATCGTATTCTTAATTCGGGTTATCACGATAAAGCCTATATTCGTACTATGTGGCAAACGATTACTCAAGGATTAGTTTGGCAGGGTGTATTTTGCAATCGCCGCAAAGATGGTAATTTTTATTGGGTAACCAGTACCATCATGCCATTGCTGGATGACACAGGTAAACCATATCAATACATCTCGATACGGCAGGACATGACCGCAGAAAAAGAAACCAATGCTGAACTGATTATGCTCAAGCGGGCAGTTGATGCCTGTGCTGAAATGATTGTCCTCACGAATAACGAAGGCTATATTCAATATGCGAATCCAGCCTTATGCCAAGCCACTGGCTGGACACAAGCGATGCTGATAGGTTGCAAACCAGACGTGCTGGACAGCCCTAACGCGGATGTGTCAGCCATAGCGGCGATGCGTACCGCGTTGGCTAAAGGTAAGAGCTGGGCAGGACGGATACTACAACGCCGTAAGGGTATAGCCTCTCTGCATATTGCAGGTCAAACTACACCGCCCGATAGCTTAGAATTTTGGGTAGAATTGAATATTACCCCCGTTTTTAATAGAGATGGCTCACAGACTGGCTATGTACAAATCCAACGCGATATACAGTGTTTTCAATATAGGTTAGTTACCATATAAAAGAAACTTTATGCCAATAATATACTCTAACTATTAATTTAATAACATTGTTAGGAGATTAAAATGAAACCTTACTCATACGACTTAAGAATTCGAGTTTTT
>JAPLRZ010000037.1 GCA_026398895.1 Methylococcales bacterium | reverse complement strand
TTCCCGATTGATAGGCTCGATAACGAGTCGTCAGCATGAAGGTCTTGGTCGGACAACTCGGATTTTGGCAACGGTATCTCTGGGTGCCGCTGGCATTTCGTCCTGCCTTCAGTGCTGATTGTCGCCACACGTCGGGCAGGTGATTTCTTGATAGCAGCTCATAGTCGAACATCCTCATATCGATTGCAATGTTATCTGACTAATTATAAATCGAATTACAGGTTTCACCCACTACCCTAACTTCCAATCCGCTGCTCAATCTCTTTTATATCATCAAACTGTCGATGATACTGTGGAATCCAATAGCTTTAGCTATTGGTGAATCGTAAAAAGCTAAAGCTTTTTGACTCCAGATTTAACTCACCGCCCTTTCTCAGGCTCAACACAGCTGCTACACTGTTCTAAAATGGCACAATAAGATGAATAAGGACAGTCCCTAAAATCACTAATAAAACTTACACACGTTGGATTTTGTAGAGTGGGCAAGTTTCTGCCCACTCTACGTTTGGACTTAGGCGATATTAAAATACGGGGGCATTTCGTTGATGTAAGCCATGTACATAGCATCTGCCATTGTCCACAGTACATCTAATTTGAATTTTAAAACTTGTACCATGCGATCTTGTTGTTCGCGGGTTTTATACCAATCCAGCGTAATCGCCAAACCATGTTCCACATCGCGCCGCGCTTCGGTCAAGCGTTTTCTAAAATAAATATAGCCCTCTTGTTCTACCCACGGATAGTGTTCGGGCCAATTATCAAGGCGTTGTTGGTGAATTTTTGGGGCGAATAATTCGGTGAGTGAAGAACTTGCCGCCTCATGCCATTCAGCTCTACGCGCAAAATTCACATAAGCATCAACCGCAAAACGCACAGAGGGTAAAACGTGTTGTTGTGATAACAGTTCTTCTCGGCTTAAACCAACGGCGATACCCAGTTGTAGCCATGCTTCTATGCCGCCGACATCACCTTCGTGTCCGTCGTGGTCTTGAATACGTTGTATCCATTTGGCACGGGTTTCACGGTCTGGGCAGTTGGCGAGGATGTTCGCGTCTTTAATCGGTATCATTACTTGGTAATAAAAACGGTTGGCGACCCAACCTTGTAGTTGGGCTTTGGTGAGTTTGCCTTCATTCATCAGCGTGTGGTATGGGTGATGAATGTGGTAATACTTTTCCATAGCGCGTAATTGCGCTTCAAATTCTTCTTTTGTCCAAGCGGTATTATTCGTGGTCATAGTGACTCCTTATGGTTATTGATAGTTAAGCGGTTGTTGAAAGTGCATTAAAAAAACTGGGAATATGATGCGGGCTTTCGCGGGGTTGTTTGGCGTAAAAACTGCCAATAGATAAAGTTAATTGTTCTTTAAAACGCGCCTCGGATATTTCACTGTCAGATTTAATTAATGGCTCATATCATGTTTTGAGGACATATTTCTGGTTGTAACAACAAAGACAAAAGTGGTTCTAACAAAGTCTGTCCACGTTTTCTAACATTATGAATAAACTCAAAAACCCCTAAGTACAACGGGAGTTTTTCTTGGGAAATGCCCCGATGAGGTCGTAACCAAGACCGCAGCAATGACCCAAAACCTTCCATTGTATTGACATGAGCTTCATGAAAACCATCACCATGCTCGTCACGCGCGTACTCGCCCGCCGAATGAAGAAGATATAAATAACTTATCCATACCGTAATCGATTGATGACGACCTGAGAAAACCATTCCCGTCACACCGTCAAAACGCCTTGCACACAATTGCACGGGTAACGTTGACACCCATGACGGTCATTCTTTCCCCGTTTGCGGATTTTATTCGAGCCACAAAATGGGCAATGACAGCCACTTTTCTAACGTAACTTCCTGATTGTTGGGTAAACTTTGCTTTCATCGATTAATTCTTGAAGTCGTAGTATCATGAGCAAAAAACAAATTCTATCATGTCCTCAAAACACGATATAAGCCAAACTTTATATCTTGCTTTGGAAAAAGTGGTTGATGTAGAAATTGGGCGGTATTTAACGATGATGTCACCAACGATTTTTAAGTATGAAGATTTTGATGAAAGCGGAGTAAGGTAGCGAGTAGCCTACATGGAGTGTAACGTAATGCGGGATTCGTCAAGGTGTCACTGTTTTTTGTAGATTGCTCCCTCATCCGCAAGCTACTACTAACTTATGGGTGATTGTACAGGCATGATAGACGATCCCACAGGTAAAAACGTCACCAGAAACCCCTTATCGCGTGAAGACATATTAGCAAACACCCAAACCTATCAAGATCAGATTTTAAAAATTCTGAATCCCGAAAAACCCCAAGTAGAGCAATAGCGTAACCCATTGCATAAGCCATGAAGCCAACAACTTCACAGCTTTTTTATGCAATCCACACTCTGTAACGTGATAAAGTGTGCTAATTATAGGCGGTGTTGAGGCTTAATGTTATTATTTACTGGCTATAAAACCTTTCATCTATTCATCATTCATAACAAAAACTCATGAAAATATTAATTACTGGCGGCGCGGGTTTTATAGGCTCCGCGCTAGTTCGTTATTTACTTAACGAAACCCAACACAGCGTTGTTAACGTCGATAAACTCACTTACGCAGGCAATCTTGAATCGCTTAAATCGATAGACTCTAGTCCGCGCTATGCCTTTGAACACGCCGATATTTGTGACGCGCCCAAAATGGCAGAATTATTGCAAATCCATCAACCCGATGCAATTATGCACTTAGCCGCAGAATCTCATGTAGATCGTTCCATTGATGGCCCAGCCGCATTTATTGAAACCAATATTGTCGGTACTTACACCTTAGTCGAAGCTGCGCGTGCTTATTGGCAAGCGTTACCCGAAACTAAAAAATCTCAGTTTCGTTTTCACCATATTTCTACCGATGAAGTGTATGGCGATTTGGAAGGCATGGATGATTTATTTACCGAACAAACACCTTACGCACCTAGCTCACCGTATTCTGCCTCCAAAGCCAGCTCGGATCATATTGTCAGAGCATGGCATCGCACTTATGGATTGCCCATTTTGATAACTAATTGTTCTAATAATTACGGCACCTTTCATTTCCCAGAAAAATTAATCCCGCTAGTCATACTTAATGCACTGGAAGGTAAACCCTTACCCGTGTATGGCGATGGCTTACAAATTAGAGACTGGTTGTTTGTAGACGATCACGCTAGAGCGTTACTCACCGTGGTGGAAAAAGGCACGATTGGCGAAACTTATAATATTGGTGGACACAATGAAAAAACCAACATCACTGTGGTAAAAACTATCTGTGCGTTATTGGAAGAGCTAAAACCTAACAAACCTGAGGGTGTAGCACATTACCAAGATTTAATCACCCACGTCACCGATCGCTTAGGTCATGATCTACGTTATGCGATTGATGCCAGTAAAATTGAAAAAGAATTGGGCTGGATTCCCCAAGAAACCTTTGAAACAGGCATGAGAAAAACCGTACAGTGGTATATCAACAATCTGGAGTGGTGTCAGGACATACTAAATCGCAAATTACAGATCAGATAATTGCTGAAAATAGCGAAGAATTTTCCGATCTTACTTCTAAAAAACCCCGCAAAAACTTATGAACGAGACATTAAATCAATTGGCCGAAGTCCTAGAGCAACGAAAAACGCAAACTGCTGATAAATCTTATGTCGCTAGCTTGTATAGCAAAGGGCTAGACACCATATTAAAAAAAATCGGGGAAGAAGCGACAGAAACAGTCATTGCCGCAAAAGGCGGCGACAAGCAACAAATTATTTATGAAATGGCGGATTTGTGGTTTCATTGTATGGTATTGTTAGCGCAACAAGAGCTGCACCCCGATGATGTTTTAAGCGAATTACACCGCCGTTTTGACTTATCTGGTTTGCAAGAAAAAGCTCAACGTAACAAATAATCCCGATATTTTCACTGGAGTTCACCATGATAACCGTTCCTAAGCTATTAATTTTGTTAGCCATCATTATGGTAGTGTTCGGCACTAAAAAACTGCGTAACATTGGCACTGATTTGGGCGATGCGATTAAAGGTTTTCGCACCGCACTAAAAGAAGGCGAGGGCGAAAAAGTCGCGGAGTCTGATGATAAAGATAAAGTCATCGAAGGCGAAGCGATTAAAACCAACGAAAAAGTGTAGCCGTCATGTTTGAAATAGGCTTTTCCGAATTAGTGATGGTTGCCTTGGTGAGTTTGTTGGTAATAGGGCCCGAACGCTTACCTAAAGCGGCTCGTTTAGCAGGTTATTGGCTGGGTAAAACTCGCGCTATGATTGGCTCGGTGAAAGCAGAAATTCAGCTTGAATTACGCGCCGAAGAAATGCGCCAATTATTTAAAGATGAATCTGGCTTAAACGAATTCCAGTCTGTAATTGATGAAGCTAACGAGTCCGTTAATTCGATTCAATCGTCCATCACTTCACTGTCCAAGGACAGTGTCGATTTAACGAAACGACTTCCTCATGAGTTTGAATGATTTTGACGCGAATGCGTCGCCGTTTTTAAGTCACCTGATTGAATTGCGTGATCGCTTATTAAAAGCGATTTTAGCAGTGTTGTTAATTTTTTTACCGCTGTCTTTTTACGCCAACGAAATTTACAGCTTTCTGGCTAATCCGTTGCTAAAACACCTGCCAGAACATAGCACCATGATTGCTATTGACGTGGCATCGCCGTTTCTCACGCCATTTAAATTGGCACTGGTCGCCTCGGCATTTTTGGCAGTACCGATTATTCTTTATCAGTTTTGGGCATTTGTCGCACCTGGTTTATATAAAAAAGAACGCCGTTTGATTTTGCCGTTATTAATTGCCAGCACCTTGCTGTTTTATTTAGGTGTAGCATTTGCTTACTTTGTGGTGTTTCCATTAGTGTTTGGTTTTTTGACTACCACCGCACCCGTCGGCGTTTCAGTCATGACTGATATAAGCAAGTATCTGGATTTTATTTTAACCATGTTCTTTGCTTTCGGCGTGTGCTTTGAAGTGCCGATTTTTACCATTGTATTAGTGTGGACAGGCTTTGTCTCCCCCGCTGAGCTATCAGATAAACGCCCTTATGTGATTGTTGGCGCGTTTATTATCGGCATGATATTAACCCCACCTGATGCCATTTCACAAACCTTGTTAGCTGTGCCGATGTGGCTATTATTTGAAATCGGTCTATTATGTTCGCGGTTTTTTGTGCATTCATCTGATAGTGATGATAACTATCCTAGCGTTATTGACGAACACGAAAACGATTTTTAATTACATAACAGCACATCAGTGATAACAGTGCTAGAATTCTCGGTTTATAAATTGATGTACAAGGAAAAACATGAGTCAAATTACGATTGAACACAACCCCAGCGAAGAGCGTTTACTGGAATTGGGTGTTGCTAACTGGGAAATTTGGGAAAAAGAAGTGTCTACTTTTCCGATTGATTTTGATGAGACAGAAACGGCTTATATTCTGGAAGGCGAGATTATCGTTACGCCTGTTGGCGGTGAGCCAGTACGGATTTTACCCCATGATTTAGTGGTGTTTCATGCTGGCTTAGATAGCCATTGGGAAGTGGTTAAGCCATTGCGTAAGCATTATAGCTACGATTAAACAGCGGTTTTTTGGAATCATAAAGGCATCTTCGGATGCCTTTTTTATGTATGCTGATCCTACAACAACAATATTCTCTCTACCCGTAGTAAGTCTTCTGCGGTATCAACACCCGCTTCAGGGGTTTTATCGACCACTTTGACTAGCACTTTATCGCCATGCCAGAGGATTCTGAGTTGCTCAAGGGATTCAATTGCTTCTAGGGGTGAAGCTTGCCATGAGCAGTAGCGATTTAGGAAATCAACGGTGTAGGCGTACATTCCGATGTGGCGAAGATACGTTGTAGAGACGCGATTAATCGCGTCTCTACAGTGTGGAATGGTGGCTCGGCTGAAATACAAGGCGTAGTTGTTTTTATCCAGCACCACTTTAACGGCATTAGGATTAAAAATTTCGTCCTCATGCACGATTTTTGCCGCTAAGGTGGCGATCCCCGCTTGCTGTTGTGCGGCTAATGCGAAAGCGACTTCACGAATGTAATCAGGCGGAATAAGTGGTTCATCGCCTTGTAAATTAACAATAATGTCATCGCCTGCCCAACTACAAAGTCGCGCTACTTCGGCGATTCTTTCGGTGCCGCTTTGATGATCTGCACGCGTCATGACGGCTTTTATGCCAAGTTCAGTGACCGTCTGAAAAATGCGTGCATCATCGGTAGCAACGATGATGTCTTCTGCGCCTGCTTGAGCTGCCCGTTCACAAACGTGGGCTATCATGGGTTTGCCCGCAATGTTTAGTAGCGGTTTACCATGTAAGCGCGTTGACGCATAACGGGCAGGAATAACAACTTTAAACGCTGTGTTCATTTTAACGCATCGTATTCTTCGAGACTGATGCGGCGTGCTTCGTCTTCTAGCATCACAGGAATATCATCACGAATAGGGAAAGCCAGTCTATCAGCTTTGCAAATCAGTTCTTGTTGGACGTTGTTATAACGCAATGGGCTTTTGCAAATAGGGCAGGCCATTATGTCTAGTAGTTTTTTATCTAGCATATTTTTTCTCAAGTAAGGATAGGAGTTGTTCAGTAAATTTGCTTTCTGGTACGGCGGTCACAGGCACAAACCAGTGTTGTGGTGTGGCAAAGGAGGTACATTTAATCGCATCTTTTTCAGTCATCAAGACGGTTTCTTTAAAGTTAATATCGCTGGATTCAAAGACATGATGATCTGGAAAACTGTGCGAGGTAAAGCTTAATCCTGCATTAGTGAGCAGTTTAAAAAAGCGGTCTGGATTGCCGATACCTGCCAGCGCGTGTAGTTTGGTTTCGGTAGCAAATTCGGACAGTGGTTTTTGTTCACCTGTAACCAGATTCACAGCGGTGTCGCCTGTTATTTTCATTTCAAGTTCGTTAGCTTCGGTTCTTTTGCCGTTGACAACAATAAAATCAACGCTATTCAAACGGGTGATAGGTTCGCGTAATGGCCCTGCGGGTAAGCAATAGCTGTTGCCAAACCGCCGTTCACCGTCAATCACCGCAATTTCTATATCACGGTGTAGCGCGTAATGTTGTAAACCGTCATCGGATAAAATGACGTTGCAGTCGGCGTGTTCCAGTAACAGTTTACCCGCTTCAACACGCAAGGGTGCAACGGCTATAGGACAGCCTGTTTGTTTGGCGATGAGTATTGCTTCATCACCCACTTGTTTGGGGTCGCTGTTGATGGTAACAATGTGGGCTAATTTGTCGCCGCCATAACCACGACTGATAATACCTGCCTTATAACCCTCGGCTGTTAGCAATTTGGCTAGGGCAATAATTAATGGCGTTTTGCCCGTGCCGCCTACCGTGATATTACCGACTATAATCACAGGAACAGGCAAACGCTGAGTTTTTAACACCCCGATACGGTATAAAAATTTTCTAAACCGTACTATATCGGCAAATAAAAACCCCCACGGCATAATCCAAGTACCGATAATGATGTCTTTGTACCAGATGTCGGTGAGCTTACGCGTCAGTGTTTTTTTCATGGTTTGTTGATGGTTTTTTGGGCGGCAAAGGTGATACGGGTAAAACCTTCATTACTCGCCGCTTCTAAAGCAGTAATCACTGCTTGATGGGGGGTTTTACCATCAGCATTAATAATAAAGGGAATCGTATTTTTGTTGGTCGATAGTTTGTGTAGTTCTTGTTTTAGGGTGTCTATTTTTTGATCGGCAACAAGGTGTGAGACGTTATCTTCACCTGTGAGTGAATAAACACCGTTAGCGTCAATAGTTAAGGTGACCATTTTAGGATGATTTTCAGCAGCCGCACCGTTGGCTTCTGGCAGTTTTATTTTAACTTCGGTATTGCGATTAAAAGTTGTGGATACCATGAAAAACAGCAATAACACAAACAACACATCAATCATGGAAATCAGAGTAATATCCAGATTTTGTCTTTTTTTACGTTGCAAACGCATTAAGATACCTCACGGTCGCCATGTAAAATATCGATAAGACCAAGAGCTTCATCTTCCATCGCAATGACATATTCATCCACCAAGCGTTCAAAGTGACGATGAAAAATTAAGCTAGGAATCGCAACCGTTAAACCTGCCGCTGTGGTAATCAACGCCACGGAAATACCGCCTGCCAACACACTAGGATCGCCTGAACCATGTGCCATTAAGGATGCAAAAATATCAATCATACCAAACACTGTACCTAATAAGCCGAGTAATGGGCTAACGGCGGCAATCGTACCTAAGGTATTAAGATAGCGTTCTAAATCATAAATGACCTTACGCCCCGTTTCCTCAATACTTTCCTTCATGAATTTTCTGCCGTGATGGCTGTTAATCAATCCAGACGCTAAAATACAACCTAAAGGAGAACTGCTTTTTAACTGCTTCAATGCGGTAGCGGTCATTTTTTGTTCACGATATAATCGCCAAACTTGCGGCACTAAATCGGGTGGCAAGACTTTTTTTCTTTGCAAAGACCAAAAGCGTTCGATAGTAATCGCCATTGAAGCAATAGAACACAGAATAATCGGTAGCATCATCCAGCCACCACTTTTTATAATTTCAAACACAGTTTTTCTCAAGAAAAATTAACACTGCGCTTATTTTAACTCAACGCCGTTTGCTTTTGAGTATTTTCCCGTCCACCCACAGATAGGCAATGAGTCACAACGCAAAAACCACAACAAGCCACAACAAAAAAATACAATAAAACCAATCAGTTAACCATTACGTTTTGATACCATTTATTATTGTTTTTTGACGTTTTTTATTAGTTAGTGCGCTATTGCGTCATAGGTTTATGCAAAGCGGGCTTGAGAGTGCTATAGCTAGCGCAATATAAATTGATTATGCAGAAATGACTACAAAGCTAATAAAATCTGTAGTTTTTAAGATTTTCTCTAATCATTCTAGGATGTCTTAGCTATATCAGCATTGGCAACGTGTAATTTTAGTCATGATTACCCCTATAATTCCAAATTTGTAACAGGCTTAGCGTTGCCAACATTAAAAACGCAACTAATGTCCACGCAGGCATACTAAAACCCAACAGTGTCCAATCGACTTTAGCGCAATCGCCCGTGCCGCTGAGCATCAGTTTAAGCGTGTCAAATAAGGGGAAGTTTTGCAACATATAGTCCAAGCCTGGACCACATTCTGGGACTTCTTCGGGTGGTAAATGTTGTAACCAAACATGGCGAGTAGAAATAGACGCACCAAATAAAGCAGTGATAGCCCCTGCAATGGCGTAACGCGTTGTGCCTGTTTGCTGGGGATTATGAATCGCGGCAATCAAAAACACGATGCCTGTGGCTAAAATCGCCAATCGCTGAGAAATACACAGCGGGCAAGGATTTAAGCCTTGAACAAATTGAAAATAAGCTCCCATTGCCAACAAGCTGGTGCAGCCTAAAAAACCTAGAAAAAACCAAATTCTTGAATTAAAACGTATCAAATAAAACATATATAACCTCCATTAACTGCTGATTTAAAATGCTTGATTTCGCGTGATGGCCCCAGTACCACCAAAACATCGCCTGCATTCAGGATATGTTTTTTTTCACTGATGGCAAAATGCAATGCGTCACCTAATTCTCTATCGACAATACCGATGAGTATTAAATTGTATTTTTCTGCCAAACGTAAGTCACTACTTTTTGAGTTTTCAAGATAAGACCCGCTGGGAATTTCTATTTGGGCAATATTTAAATCATGTTGCCCAAACACGGTATTATCCAACATATTGGTAACATCGGGCTTAGTGAGCATATTATGGGTGCGCCGCGCACAAATTTCATAGGGATCAATAATTTTATTCGCCCCTGCCGCCAGTAATTTTTCTGCCGATTCAGGATCATCGACAATGGCGATAATAGTCAATTTTTTATCAATAGCGCGAGCGGAAAGAGTTAAAAATACATTGTTCGAGTCGGTTGGATAAAAACAAAAAATAATATCCACCGTTGAACCAATGCCAATCGATTTAAGCTCGTCATCATTACGAAAATCAATGATCGTTGTTTCAAAACCCTGCGCGGTCATTAATGCCTCTTCGCTCTCATTTTGACTGACAAACAACAGGCTATGTTGTTTGTCATTTAATCGCCTCATCACTTCCAAAGACATCACACTATAACCAAAAATCGCAATTCGTTTCATGATTTTACCCTGCGTTTTGAACGGAGGCGACTTGAGTCAATTTGCGTGCGAAAATAATCGATACTGACTTCTTTACCCAGCAATACCAGCAAATCACCCGCCTGTAATTCAAAGAATTTTGCGGGATTAAAATAAAAATGTTGATCTCTTATTCGATAACGATTTTTATGATTTTTATGTAAAGAATGGGTACTGATTACCCCGACTAACATGAGTTTACGTTGTTGAAAGTCAATGTCCGCAATGCGTTGGTTTTCAACAAACGAACCTGAATGCACACATAAGGTTTCCATAATGAAGTTTTTTTCCTCATTAATAATACCGACTATCGCTTCAAAAGCAACAGGCTGACCAATATATTCAGCCACCACTAAGCTGGCTATTTCAAATGGTTGCAACACATCGTTTGCTCCTGCTTGATAGAGTTTTTTGATATTTTCTTGCTGATTAGCACGAGAAATAATGCGAATATCTGGATTTAAATGCCGACTGGTGAGGGTGATATACACATTAATCACATCATTACCTGTGGTGCATAAAACCGCCGTGGCTTTGTCGTTGATGCCTGCACTTTTTAAAATTTTGTTTCGACTGGCATCGGCATGAATCGCTAAATAGCCGCGCCGCTTGGCTCTGGCAATATTGGTTTCATTAATATCAATAATAACAAAATGCTGCTGATCTTTTTCAAGCTGGGTGGCAATATGCTGTCCAACTCGCCCAAAGCCGCAAATAATCACAAAACTGCTGTAGCGATTCAGTTCGCTATGGGTTTTTTGATCGCGTAATTCTTGTATTTTTTCGCTCAATGCCGACACAATAATGGAGGTAAAAAAAGACAATACCCCTAATCCAGAAAAAATCATTGCCATCGCCACCAAGCGTCCGCCCGATGTTTGCGGTGATATGTCACCAAAACCGACCGTTGAAACGGTGACAATAGTAAAATAAAAAGCATCAAATAAATCGCTGATTTGTTTACCGTTATCACGGTGTTCCAATAAATAAATGCTGATAGTGCCGATAAAAATTAAAAAACCTAAAAAAATAGTCAGCGTATAAAGCTCAAAGCGTTTACTGGCTAATACATCGGCAAATAATTTAATGTGATTAAAATAACGAAATAATTTTAACAGCCGAAAAATCAAGAATATGCGTAATATTTGCAAGGGTCTGTAAATAGACACTATTGCTAATAAATCAATTAATGCCAAAGGCGTAAGCATATACGCCACTTTTTTGACCAAAACTAGCCGCAATGCCACGCTTAGCTGAAACGGAATGTTTAGATATTTGGTTTTTTCGTAGTATTCAAGAAAAATTTTGTGACTATCATTACATAGCCATACGCGCAGCAGGTATTCAAAAATAAACAACGCAATAATGAAGTATTCAAACAACATATCAAATTTATTTAACTGGGTATTCATTTCATAAATTAGAAAAAATACGCTACTCATGACCAGCGCAATCATGAATATATCAAAATAGGATTTAACCTTGTTGTCTGAATTTTCTAATAAATTGTAAAAAAACAGCTTAGTCCGCCGATAACGCGGCGATCTTTTTAAAATGTAAGCAAAATAAATAATCAGTCGAATCAGCATGGCGTTTTAAAGGTTGACTAAGTTGCACAACAGCGTAGTTTAAGAAACGAATAGCGAATTTGAGTGCTGTTTACTCAACGCATTTTAGTGTGATTAGGCGAATGCGACAAAGCCTACTTTATTTAATTGGCTGGCAGTGCTAAAGTTATAGCTGATTAAAGCACTGGGTATTTAGCTTTACTTATCAGTAATTCTTTGTAAAACTGTATTTATTTTTCATTTAGGAGACACACATGGCTTTTGAACTTCCCCCATTACCGTATGCTAAAAATGCTTTAGTACCGTACATTTCCGAAGAAACCATCGAGTTTCATTACGGAAAACATCACCAAACTTATGTGACTAATCTGAACAATCTGGTTGTTGGCACTGAGTTTGAAAACGCTAGCTTAGAAGAAGTCGTCCTCAAATCGTCAGGCGGACTTTTTAACAATGCGGCACAAATCTGGAATCACACCTTTTACTGGAATTCTTTAACGCCAAGTGGTGCAGGTAAACCGACTGGCGCGTTAGCCGAAGCGATTGATGCAACATTTGGTTCTTTTGACAAATTTAAAGAAGAATTTACCAAAACTGCGGTGACGACTTTTGGTTCAGGTTGGGCGTGGTTGGTTAAAAATGCTGATGGCAGTTTAGCATTAGTTAGCACCAGCAATGCAGGTACGCCATTAACCGCAGGTCAAACCCCTTTATTGACCTGTGATGTGTGGGAACACGCCTATTACATTGATTTTCGCAATTTGCGTCCAAAATATCTGGAAGCGTTTTGGGTATTGGCTAACTGGGATTTTGCCAGCGCGAATTTTGCGGCTTAAATTTGCTATAGATAGCATCTAATTGTAAGTGAGTAGTCCATATCAAGTTTATGGAATGTAGGATAGCATAATTCCGAAAGTAGCCCAGATTCTGTTATGGCTTCATCTGGGCTACTTGCTATAAATGCCATAATATCTCCATTAAAATTAATTTATAGTAGTGATAGATAAAATGATGGTAGTGGGTTAAACCTGTTGTTTTTACTTTTGGGCATGACCGCCAGTCCTTTAAAGGAGTGGCGGTCATTAATATCGCTATAACAGGTTTCACCCACTACCCAATTCCACTAATGGTTTTAATGACTTCGAGCGGTATTTATACCAGCAACAGAGCGTTGCTTAAGCGTTTATTATGAGTATGAAACGATAACAGCTTTTTGAAGGCTGTTATCTGTTGATGATGCGTGTTAAAGCTGTCTTACCAACCACATAGTCAACTCGTCAACATAATCCGAAGCGTAGCCCGCTTCTTTTAATGTCCATTTGAAAGCATTACTCAGTTGCGCTCGTTTGTAGATATTTAGGCTATTATCTTTCTTAAATTCCTCAATTTTTACCTGTATCGCAGTCAACACTTTTTTGGTTCTGCGGGCAAAGCGTTCGTCATCTATTTTCTGACTACTATCAACAGGGACTTTTTCAATGAAAATCACACCCAGTGCTGTGCCAAATTCTTTAGCTTTTGCGGCATCAAACCAATTCAAACCCATTTGTTTCTCCTAGTTAATCTAGTAAAGTTTTTGTTGTGCGCGTCTCTTTTGTGAATGTCATCCAAATTTAAAGAGCCAACGTACAGTGTCATGTTTTAACCGAAATATACCATTTATCGCAGTTATACTCCAGAATGAAAGAAATCGATTTAATGCCTTGTACTAACATCATAGCGTATCTGGGCATTTTGATATTTAGAGAGAAATCTGAAAAAAAGCCCACGATTTTAACTGTGGGCTTTTGGGGGGTGTTATTTTTTACCGCTTTCTTGTTGAATCAATTGATTCATGATTTCAATCATTTTTTCATGCGATCCTGCTACTTTACCGTTGGTTTTGTATTTACCATTGATAATAATAGCTGGAACACCTGTGATTCCGTAGCGAGCTGCCATCGGGGGAGCTTGACGTAGTTTTGCATCAACAGGAAATGAATTATAGGCTTCATGAAAGTCGGCTTCTTTAACGCCATGTGCGACAAAAAACTTGGCTAACTGGTCTTCGGTTTCTAGTTCTTCTTTTTTATTCTGCACAGCATCAAAAAAATCAGCATGAACTTTATCAACCACACCTAATGCTTCAGCGGTGTAATACGCTTTAGCGTGTTTAGTCCACGTTTCACTAAATGCCGCTGGTTGACGAATAAATTCGACATTTTTAGGCAGGGTTTCTTTCCACTTATTCAACAGCGGTTCAAAATCATAGCAATGTGGGCAGCCGTACCAAAAAAACTCAATCACTTCAATTTTATCAGGATCATGAGTGGCTTGGGCGGGCGAAATAATTTCGTAGCCGACAGGTTCAGCTTTTAACAAGGCTGAAAACAAAAACAGCAAGATTAATAAGCTGGTCTGGATAATTTTTTTTAACATGGTTTAAGAGTCTCCGTTATGCGTTTATTTCATCATCGAAATACGGTAAGAAACCGCTTTAATTTCTTCAACCGTCATTTTATTACTAATCATGTGCATCATGTTTTCGGGATTATTACTGCGATTGCCATTTTTAAAATCAGTCAATGTTTTGATTAAGTAATCAGCATGTTGTGAACGCAACGCAGGAAAAGCCGCAGGTTCATTACCTTCACCGAGAGGACCATGACAGGCGATGCAGGCAGATACTTCATGGGGTAAGTCACCATTACGGTATAGATTACTGCCTTCAGCCATTAATTTATCCATTGCGGTTTTTTTATCGGCGGCAGAAGCAGCGGGTTTGTCATCGTCATCATCATTATCGACAGGTAAGTCGTTAGCTGAGACTTTTTGCGCCATATAATAGGCAGCAATATCGGCTATATCCTTATTACTTAACGATTGTGCAATAGATGCCATCATTGGATTTTTACGCGTTCCATCTTTAAACGCGTGTAATTGTTTTTGCAGGTAAGATTCATCCTGCTGGGCAAGCTTGGGGAATGTTGATACCATGCTGTTGCCGTTTTCACCGTGACAACTGACACAGCTAGCGGCTTTGGTTTCGCCTGCCTCAATATCTGCTTGGTTATCTGCGGCGTATAATATACTTGAAGTGCTGGCAAGTGCCAGAGTGAGTGAAAGAGCCAGCCATTTTTTTCTCATTAGATTCCCCCTATTGGAATAGTTAATCATTTATGCTCGCCTGTGATAATTCATGCGCCGCCTAAATCCTGTTTACATTTTACCTTAATTACTAACGCTGAACGAGACAACGATGAACCCACTTTACCACCAAGCTAAATTTATTAATAGCTCCCCGCACCTTAAAGATGCCCCTGCCGACCAAGGTAGCGAGATTGCTTTTGCAGGTCGCTCTAATGCGGGCAAATCCAGTGCGATTAATACCTTGACTCGACAACGTGGCTTAGCCAGAATCAGCAAGACACCTGGTAGAACCCAAATGCTTAATTTCTTTGAAATTAATGAGCAACATCGCTTTGTCGATTTGCCTGGTTATGGTTATGCTAAAGTCCCCGTGGCGGTGAAACTAAAATGGCATGAGTTAATGGAAAACTATTTAAAAAAACGTAAATCCTTACGCGCTATTGTTTTAGTCATGGACGTTCGTCATCCATTAACCGAGTTTGATTGGCAAATGGTAGAATGGTGTCGGCATACCCAATTACCCTTACATATCTTGCTCACTAAAGCCGATAAGCTCACTTATGGAGCCGCTAAAAATACCCTGATGCAAGTAGAAAAAGAACTTCAAGAGGTTAATTTTCCGTTGAGTATACAGCTATTTTCAGCGTTGAAAAAAACGGGTGTTGATGAGGTTCATCAGGCACTGGATCGTTTATTTAAGCAAGGCGATGCTTAATTTGAACTTGAAAGAACGAGTATCGCCTAAACATAGTTGGTAGTGGATTAAATCAGATGACTGCCAGTCCTTTAAAAGACTGGTGATCATTAATATCGCTATAGCAGATTTAACCCACTACCGCATCGTTATCTTCACAGGAGAAGTGCTATGAAACGCTATTTTTTATTGCTTTACTTGTTATTAGTCGGCTGTTCAAGTTTGCCGCCCACCATCGAAAACCCGCCCGCGCTTGATCTTGCCTATAGCTACGCGACTCAAGACCCTGCTCGTTATAAAAACGTACCCGTGCGCTGGGGTGGCGTGATTGCTGAAGTAGAAACTGAACAAAATGAGAGTTTCCTGCAAGTGTTGCTTTATCCTCTCAATAGCTATGGTCGTCCGCTGTTAGATGAACAGCCACAAGGACGTTTTGTCGTTAAAAGTACGAAATTTCTCGATCCCTTGGTTTACGCTAAAAACTCTGAAATCACTGTGGCAGGGTCGTTAAGCGGTAACGTCAATCGCATCATCGGTAAAAAAACTATGTCGCTACCTCTGGTATTATCGACAACACTTTATTTGTGGCCTATTTATGATGTAAACAATTACAATGGTTACGGGGGGTATGGTTATGGTGGCTACGGCTACAGTGGTTATGGAGGTTTTGGTTACGGCGGTTTTGGTTTCCCCTATTATGGCTATCCTCATTATGGAGGATATGGCGGTTTTAGAGGGGGAATAGGACGACACTGGCACTAGCCAAACTTGATTCAGAGGTGGGAGCAATTCTAATTACACCCACCTCGCGATATTAAGCAAAGAATCCAGACAGATACAAGGCTTCGCCATCGCCCGCTGAGGTGAATCTCACTTCTTCATCAAAGATTTCCACGTTTAGCGGATAAAGTTCCTCCTCATCCTCAAAATAAGTCGATTTTAGATAATATTCATCATCTGCTGCTTTAATCAGCGAGGTGATGTAATTTTCGTTATCTTCACGGGTATCAATGTTTTTTAGGGTAAAAGTGACGCTCAGACCATTGGTGGCTACTTGAGTAGCGGCATTGGTTTGCTCATACTCACAAACGATGTCATCATCATCTTCTTGGGAAAAAACGTAAGTCATGGAAAAATATTCAATATCATGTAAATCGAACAACATATTAAGACACCTCTAGCATATTATGTAAGGCTTTTTTAGCCAATGCGGCTTCCTTAGCAGGGACGGAAATTTGATTAATCACAAAACCAGCAGCTAGGTTTTCTAACACCCACGCTAAATGTTGCGGATCGGTTCTAAACATCGTGGAACACATACACAATGTGGGGGACATAAAATGCACGTTTTTACCTTGGGCTTTGCAATCTTCGTGTAAGCGATTGACTAAGTTTAATTCGGTGGCAACTAACCAACGGGTATTGGGTTCTGCGGCACGGACAGTTTTTAAAATGTATTCAGTAGAGCCGACATAATCAGCTTTTTGACAGACTTCAAAACACGCTTCTGGGTGTGAAATAACCTTAGTTTCAGGAAAACGCGCCAAGAAATTATCGATTTGTTCGGGTTTAAAAACTTGGTGTACTGAACAATAGCCATTCCATAAAATTATTTTTGCAGCGCGGATTTGCTCCACGGTCAATCCGCCCATCGGCTGATTAAAATCCCACGTCACCATTTGTTCTAAGGGTATGCCCATGCGATAACCCGTATTGCGCCCTAAATGTTGGTCGGGGAAGAACAGCACTTTTTCGCGCTGAGAAAAACTCCACTCCAATATTTTTTGTGCATTGGAGGACGTGCAGACGATACCCTCATGCTCACCACAAAAAGCCTTTAAATCAGCCGCTGAGTTAATGTAAGTCACAGGGGTAACCGAATTATCCACATCGATAACCTGCGCCAACTCTTGCCAGCATTTTTTTACTTTAATCAGGTTTGCCATATCAGCCATTGAGCAACCTGCGGCTAAATCGGGCAAAATGGCGATTTGTTCAGGGCGTGACAAAATATCGGCGACTTCTGCCATAAAATGCACTCCACAAAAGACAATGTATTCGGCTTCTGATTCGGCAGCATCTCTGGATAATTTAAGCGAATCGCCCGAAAAATCAGCGTGTTTAAAGACTTCATCGCGTTGGTAATGGTGTCCAAGTACCACGCAGCGACTGCCTAGCTTGGCTTTAGCGGCAATGATACGCTCATCACATTCAGCATCATCAAGTAGGGCATAATCTTGTATTGGAAAGGTCATTTTTATAAAACTCAATTGAAAAAGGCAGTAAGTTGGTTTAATTTTAATTTTGTCGCTCAGACAAAGCTAGTAATAGTTTGTGATTTGAACAATTCAAAGTAAGCAAGAGCGACTGTCAATTTTACCATTGTCTTTAATTTTTACAGAGCATCAAACTTGACACCCAATCCTCCTAGTCCACAATAGCCTTGCGGATTTTTAGCAAGGTATTGTTGATGAGCGTCTTCCGCATAATAAAATACGCTGAGAGGTTTAATTTCAGTGGTGATTTCTTTAAGCCCTTGTTGGTTGAGCCGTTGTTGATAATGCTGTTTTGAAGCCAGAGCCGCATCGAGTTGTGCTGGAGTGGTCGTGTAAATAGCAGAGCGATACTGAGTGCCGATGTCATTACCTTGCTGCATTCCTTGGGTGGGATTATGCGACTCCCAAAATACTTGCAATAGTTCTTCATAGCGAGTCAACGTGGGATCATAAATAACACGGATAACTTCGGTATGCCCTGTCTGTCCTGTACAGACTTCTTGGTAGTTGGGATTGGGCGTATAGCCGCCACTGTAACCGACTGCTGTGCTGAAAATGTTTGGGTATTGCCAGAATTTTCGTTCTGCCCCCCAAAAACAACCCAGTGCGAATACCGCTTGTTGCAAATTCTCTGGAAACGGAGGGGCAATCGGATTGCCTGTGATTAAATGTCGGTTAGTGATGGGTATATGCGTTGATCTTCCTGCTAGCGCATTAGCAGGGTCGGGTAAAACGAGCTTTTTTGATGAAAAAATCATGGCTTATGGTATGTTAGAAAATAGAATGACCTTTTTAATGGAAACAACATGATAGAGCAAGATTTTTTACGCCGATTTTTATTTGAAGAATTAGGGGTGCGTGGTGAATGGGTGAATTTAACCGCCAGTTGGCAGGCCGCTAAACAGCATCAACACGGTTCTGAGCCTGTGCAACAGTTGCTAGGCGAAGCCTTGGTAGCGGTGGTGATGTTGTCAGCGACCATTAAGTTTAAAGGTTCGATGATATTACAGGCACAAGGCGATGGTAACATTAAAACCCTAGTGGCACAGGCAACACATGAGCGTAAAATTCGGGGTCTAGTCAGAAGTACAGATGATGTGGCGGCGGGTTCTTTAGAAACACTGTTTGGACAAGGTCGCTTGGTATTAACTGTTGATGCGGGTAGTGTGCAACCGTATCAAGGTATTGTGCCATTGCAAGGACAAAATTTAGCCGCGGCCTTAGAAAGTTATTTTAGCCAATCCGAGCAACTCAATACCCGTTTGTGGCTGTTTGCCAATGAGCATCATGCGGCGGGCTTGTTATTGCAAGAACTCCCTACCAAAAACACCGACAAAGAAGATTGGCAACGTATTGAAATGCTAGCCAATACAATTACTGCGCATGAATTATTAGAACTGGATTGTGAGTCCTTGTTGTTTCGTTTGTTTCATGAAGAAAAAGTACGCTTATTCGATGCTGAAGCAGTTGAATTTCAATGCGCTTGTTCACGGCAACGCATCGCACTAACGCTACGCGCTCTTGGTAGAGAAGAATTAGAAAGTATTTTGCAAGAACGCGATAAAATCAAAGTGGGCTGTGAATTTTGTAGCAAACGCTATTACTTTGATAAAATCGACGTAGAAACCTTGTTACTTGAAGAGCCTGTGGTTAATAATCCTGCAACCTTGCATTAATGGTAGTTGACTATGAAACCCCTTAACCGAAAATTGCGTTTGATAGGATTACTGATTATTGTATTATCCTTATCAGGCTGTATGTATTGGGTGCGTGCTTATCAGACTTACTTACAGATGAGTAATTTTGATAGCCATTTTAGTTTTAGTGTCACAGAAGCGGGTGACTTTACCCTGCACTTCAAAGAACCCATTTTGTTTAGCGAAGATTTTGTGTCCTTATCCAAACTCTATGCCAGTGAAGATACACCTATTAAAGACGGCGGCAGACGTTGGCGATATTGGTTTCGTAAATTAGATGCTAAAGGGCAAATCATTAAGCCAGAAATCAAATTTTATTCTGACTTATATTTTAATAACGAGAAAAAAATAACCGCTTGGTCATTTTCATCGCTGTTTTTACAAATTGCTCCGCAAAAATTTTTAGAAGCCTCTTTGCGAGCTATTGGTGGCGGTAAAATTGATAAAGAGAAACACCAATTACGCGCAAATCCTGAAGGGCTAGAAAAAGTCGCTGCCCAATTACCTAAAAAACCCGCTGTCATCGCTCAATTGGGAGAACCGTTGACTATTACCAACGAAATCGACAAAGAAATATATTCCTATCGTTTTTTACTGGCAACACCGCGCATTGAAGAAGGTTATGAAGACCGTGTTTTCAATGAAGTCCAAATCACCTTTGATAAAAAGACTCAAGAGTTAATTCGTATGAAAGGACGATTTGCAGGCTTAAAAGCCTCGATTAATTATAAAAAACTTCAGGAAAGCCCCTCTGACTAGCAGTTTTGAGTGGTTTTTATCTGTAATTAGTGTCGTATGGCTTTATAATGAAACGTTATATTAGTGTTGATTTAAGCCAAAAAACAAAATGTTAGGAGAACAATGATGCTTAATAAAGTGACGTTAATTGGACGATTAGGAGCTGATCCTGAAGTGCGTTATCTGCCTAGCGGCGGCGCGGTCGCCAATATTAGTTTAGCTACTAATTTTAGATGGAAAGATAAACAAACAGGTGAAAAAAAGGAATCAACAGAATGGCATCGCGTGGTTTTTTTTAACCGTTTAGCGGAAATAGTCGGTGAATATTTGAAAAAAGGAGCGCAGGTTTATGTCGAAGGACGCTTGCAAACTCGCAAATGGCAGGATCAAAACGGTCATGATCGTTATTCCACGGAAATTATTGCGACAGAAATGCAGATGTTAGACAGTCGTAGCGGCGGCACCAGCCATTTTGGCAATGACCAAGCTCAGGCGACTGATTCTGCACCAGCTTCACAGCCTTCGCACTCGTTTCAATCCGCCCCACAAACGCAACACGCTAACTCTATGCCACCATCACCACCGCCACATACTTATGACGATTTTGATGATGACATACCGTTTTAAATAGCGGTAATAATGCTTTTTTTACTAATCAAACTAACCAGATTGTGTTCACTCATGTTAATCAAACGCCTTTTTTTACTTTGTTCACTACCCGTTTTTGTTACAGGGTGTGCTGAATTTTATGGTTCTCAGCCGCCTGCGCCCGTTTATGGTAACAACACACCTATTTATGCCAACAAACCCGTGCATCAACAACAGCCTACGATAACTGATCAGGCGAAATCGAGTAATCAAGAATCGTCAGAAACATTAACAACCGCACCACTTAAAGGAGCGGATTCAATAGCAACGGTTAAAATATTGAAACCTGAGGCATTGCCGTCAGGACAGAGTCTTTTAACACCCGCACAAGAGAAAGAGCTTTCCGCGCTTCAACAACCTATTGTGCCAGAAGTGGACGACTCAGAACTCAACCCAGAACCTAAGCCCAAGCCTAAGCCAAAAGCTCCAGTGATAGTCGAGCCGCTAGAACCCGTTAATACCCCACAACCACCAGCATCAACCAGTTTTCAGCCTTTAGATACCTTCAATTCCACATCGCCCGCCGTCACTTCTTTGGTGTTAGCAGCAAATGAAGACAGTCAAAAAGGTAATATTGAATCAGCGACCATGACACTGGAGCGAGCCAGCAGCATAGAACCACGCAATGCAGGCTTGTATTACAAATTGGCATTATTAAAACTTAAGTCCAAGCCCAGTCAGGCAGAAGATTTAGCAAAAAAATCCGCGCAATTAGCGGCTAACGATCCCGCGTTGAAAAAACACAGTTGGTTATTGATCGCTAAGGCCAGAGAACTGCAAAAGAATTTTCAAGGTGCGCAAGAAGCGCGTGATAAAGCGAGTAAATTTTAGTAGTCGCCAAGGAGTGCAAGCTTTGTTTGCACTCCAGTCTCAGCACACTCACTCAACTTAAAGTTTAAGCAATGAAAATAACACCCGAACTTTTAACCACCCTAAGCACAATTCGTGATTATATTCGCTGGGCAGCCAGCCAATTCACCGAAGCGAAAATCTGTTTTGGTCACGGTACAAGCTGCGCGTTAGATGAAGCCGCCGCCTTAGTGCTACATACCATTCACCAACCCTATAACCTGTCAGAATTTTATCTTGAGTCAGTATTAACACCTACCGAACGGGTGGCAATTGTTGATATTATCCACAGACGTATTAAAAAACGTATCCCCGCCGCCTATTTAACCCATGAAGCGATTTTTACAGGTCTGTCATTTTATGTCGATGAAAGGGTATTAGTACCCCGTTCACCGATTGCTGAATTGATTGAACAACGTTTCGCACCGTGGGTAGAAGAAGACAATGTAGTCCGAATTTTAGATTTATGCACAGGAAGTGCCTGTATCGCCATTGCTTGTGGCTATGCGTTTCGCAACGCAGTAGTTGATGCGGTGGATTTATCGGAAGACGCACTGGCAGTGGCTGAAATCAATGTTGCAAAACATTTGATGGAGGACAGTGTCACCTTATATCAGTCGGATTTATTCCAACAACTGCCAGCGGCGCGTTACGATATTATTGTCAGTAATCCACCTTATGTGTCTACCTTTGAATGGGAGAACTTAGCCGAAGAATATCAAGCAGAACCCGCAATGGGTTTTAAAGGCGGCGAATCGGGTTTAGATTTAGTGTTGCGTATTTTGGTGGATGCCACTGATTATTTAGCCGAGCAAGGTATTTTAGTGGTCGAAGTCGGTAGCAGTGCCGAAACCTTGCAACGTATTTTCCCTGATGTGCCTTTTTACTGGCTGGATTTTGACCGTGGCGGAGACGGGGTATTTTTACTGACCGCCGAACAAGTACAACACTATCACCCTTTATTTACTGCCGCATTGGATTAAATCATGTCTGGAAACACCATAGGAAAATTATTTACCGTCACCTCCTTTGGCGAAAGTCATGGTGTGGCTATCGGCTGCATCATTGATGGTTGCCCCGCTGGATTAGAACTGAGCGAAGCCGATATACAAGGCGATTTGAATAGACGCAAACCAGGTACATCACGCCATACCACGCAACGCCGTGAAGCCGATGAAGTAAAAATTTTATCAGGCGTGTTTGAAGGTAAAACCACAGGCACACCCATCGGTTTGTTGATTGAAAACACCGATCAACGCTCGAAAGATTATTCCAAAATTGCCGATACTTTTAGACCTGGTCATGCCGATTACACCTATCAGCAAAAATACGGCTTTCGAGATTATCGCGGTGGTGGCAGATCATCAGCCCGCGAAACCGCCATGCGCGTTGCCGCTGGTGCAATTGCCAAAAAATATCTGTTTGAGCAAGCGGGTATTGAAATTCGCGGTTACTTATCGCAACTAGGGCCCATTAAAATTGAAAAAGTGGATTGGTCGATTATCGAAACTAATGCGTTTTTCTGTCCTGACATTGATAAAGTTGCCGAAATGGAAGCCTATATGGACGCGCTACGCAAAGAAGGTAATTCTATCGGTGCGCGTATTGAAGTAGTTGCCAGCAATGTACCCGCAGGTTTAGGTGAACCTATTTTTGACCGTTTAGATGCTGAATTAGCCTACGCTTTAATGAGCATCAATGCAGTCAAAGGTGTAGAAATCGGTGATGGTTTTGCCTGTATTAACAGCAAAGGTACCGATTTTCGTGATGAAATCACCCCAGAAGGTTTTTTAAGTAATCATGCAGGGGGAATTTTAGGGGGAATTTCCAGTGGTCAAAACATTACCGCTAGCATTGCCTTAAAACCCACGTCTAGTTTGCGGTTAGCGGGTAAAAGTATCAATGCCAAAGGTGAAGCGATTGATGTTATTACCGAAGGTCGTCATGATCCCTGCGTCGGTATTCGTGCCACACCAATCGCTGAAGCGATGATGGCGATTGTATTAATGGATCACTATTTACGGCATCGAGCGCAAAATGCAGGAGTCAATACTGGTTTACCAACGTTAAGGTAAGCCGTTCATCGCAAAATTAACTACAGGTTGAGTTGCCAAAAATCGACAACTCAACCTGATACTTCAAGGCTTAAGTGCGGCTTCAAATA
The DNA here is from genome assembly GCA_026398895.1 of Methylococcales bacterium. Classification (GTDB taxonomy): domain Bacteria; phylum Pseudomonadota; class Gammaproteobacteria; order Methylococcales; family Methylomonadaceae; genus UBA4132. The sequence continues at coordinate 115,161 of JAPLRZ010000037.1, read as the reverse complement.
ACTGGCAAATTCTAATCACTGTTCCCTGATTGTCACGAATAAAGGCTTTACCGTTGACAATCAATTCGGCTCTATAAACGGGTTGTTGGTATAAGCTTAGCACCGCTTGCACCACGTCTTCTTTAGTTTGGCATTGTATAGCGGCTTGCTGTTTTAATACACCATCGGCTATGTCTTGAAAGTTGGTCATAAACGCGCCAAATAATACAGGTACACCGACTGCTGCTGCTTCGAGAATATTATGTCCTCCTGCGGCAACCATGCTGCCACCAACAAAGGCAATATCTGCTGCTGCATAAAACATTTTTAATTCACCAATGCTATCGACGACATAAATGTCTGTTTTAGCGGTGACTGGAGCGTTGTTACTCCGCATGACGGTGGGATTGTGTGCCTCACAGATTTTTTTTACGTCTGTAAAACGCTGTTGATGTCTGGGAACGATGACTAATAATAATTCAGGGATGTGTGCTTTTAGAGTGCCGTAAAGTTCTAAAAAAATCGCTTCTTCGTCTTTGTGAGTGCTGGCAATCAGCCACACAAAACGCTCGTTAAACAAATCTGCTTTTAAGCGTAAGCCTTGCGTGATGGTTTCTGGGGCAATTTCGACATCAAACTTGATATTGCCTAGGTTTTTAACATTGTCTTTGATGCCACCAATAGCAATAAAGCGTTCGGCATCGGCTTGGGTTTGAGTAGCAATCAATAAAACGTGTGCTAATGAGGGATGAATCAAAGCGGACAGCTTTTGATAATTGGACACTGATTTTGCTGCAATGCGGGCATTGACAATGTACAAGGGAATATTGTTTTTGCCGCAATGGGCAAATAAATTAGGCCAGATTTCGGTTTCTATCATCACCGCTAATTTGGGCTTAAAGTGTGTCATGAAGCGATTAACCGCATCGGGTAAATCGTAAGGCACATACACATGAGTGACCGTATCACCCAGCACGGCTTTAACACGCGCCGAACCTGTGGGTGTCATGGTGGTAATCAGTATTGGACTGTCAGAATGCAGGGTTTTCATCTGCGTTACTAGAGGAAACAGAGCTTCTACTTCACCGACAGAAACGGCGTGAAACCAAATAACACCCTGTGGATATTGCTCGGAATAAAGCGCGAAACGCTCGTTCCATCGAAGTCGATGATGGGGTGTTTTAAAGCCGCGCCAGTATAGACGCAGTAACACAAAAGGAATGATTAAATAAAAAACAGCGGAATAAAGAATGCGCATAGTGTTGAGGCGGGATAAATAGACCTTTCAGGTTTCAACAACCTGAAAGGTCTGACTGTAAATGTTCCGCTTTAACGATTAAGCTTCAGGCGCAATTTTGACTGAAATCGTTGCGTTGACATCGCTATGCAGATGAACCACAACTTCGTAATCACCAATATGGCGAATAGTGCCATGTGGTAAACGAACTTCGTGTTTTTCTACGGCTTCACCCGCCGCAGTAATAGCTTCAGCAATCGCTTGTGTGCCAACAGAACCAAACAAACGACCTTCATCGCCTGCTTTGTGAGTGATGACAACAGCCAATTTTGCCAATGCAGTCGCGCGTGCTTGCGCTGCCAATAATTTTTCAGTGGCGGCTTGTTCAAGTTCTGCACGACGCACTTCAAATTCAGCAATTTTACTGACTGTTGCAGGAACAGCTTTACCTTGTGGAACGAGATAGTTTCTACCGTAACCTTTTTTGATAGTGACTCTATCGCCAAGATTACCCAAGTTTGCTATCTTTTCAAGAAGAATAACTTCCATCTTTGTAATACCTCAGTTTTCGGTTAATGATCGACAAACTATCCCTTAGAGGACGATGCCGATGGTATTTTTCGTAAGTTAAACCACGCATCAAACAGCCCTACTAAAGCGACAGGCAACATGGCATGGGGAATCAAAAACATTGTGATATAGAACGTCGGCACTAAATACTTACTCTGTTTCATGGAGGAAAACACGGTATGCAATACGGATGTACCCATAAATAAATACAACACAAACAGCAAAATAGTGATATTCCATGCCATTTCCGCAAACAATCCAGAGGTGAATTTTGCCACAGCAATAACAAGAATGCTGGCTATAGCTAAGCGATAACCGGTCCGTATGGACAAAAACTCCTCTTTAAATCCATCTGGATTGTAAAGTACCGACTGCCACCAACGCCCTAAGAATATGCTAAACAACACAGCAAATAGTGTGCTGGCTGCAAACACGCCTGTCATATAGTGCGAGACGATGTTTACCTGATTGCGTATTTCTTCAACAGGTACTTCCGCTGGTAGTATGTCTAAAAACGGCGCGAACACTTCTTGCCAAATTGCCGCTGGATCAGTCGCGTAAATATAAAAGCCAACAACGCCCAATACGGCGATAAATACTGCACACTCAATTGCCCACGCTAACCGCCGACCCTCTCTTAATACAATAGCAATCAACCAGACGGGTAACCACATTATGAAGCAAGACAGCAACATCACAATAAAAAAGTCATACCCTCCTACCAATAATGCTCCCAAAGCGGCAACAGCAGTGGCAGCAAACAGTATATAAAACCCTTCTAACGCGCCCCGTCTTAGGGTGACTAACGCAATAGTGGCAAAACTTACAATGATGACGAAAGGCTTAATCAGCGGGTGTATAAAAGGCGATACCCACGTCAACAAAGATGCCACCAAAATGGCTTGCATCCTGCCTCGCATGATAAACGCCGCTAAAAAACTCACTGACTCTGCCTAACTATTCAGTTATTTATGCGCGTCGCAATAAGGCAACAAGGCAATAAAACGCGCACGTTTAATTGCAACACACAGTTGTCTTTGGTACTTAGCACTGGTGCCAGTGATACGGCTAGGGACGATCTTGCCAGTTTCGGTAACATAATCACCTAATAAGTTCAGGTCTTTGTAATCAATCTCTGTGCCACCTTCTGAACTGAAGCGGCAGAATTTTTTGCGTCTAATATTACGGGCCATACGAATTCTCGTTATCTCAGTGTTAAAGGATTATTCAGCAATGATTTCATCAGCATCGAAATCTTCATCGACATCGTCTAAATCATCATCGAGGTTATTGCCTGTTGCAAGTGCGGCGGCGGCTTCTCTAGCGGCAGCATCTTTTGCTCTGTTTTCAGAGGCTTTATGCTCGTCTGCTGTCGTTGTAGCAATGATAGAAGGCTCAGTAATTGCCTGTTTTTGTACCAACGTCAAGCTACGCAAAATAGCATCATTAAAACGGAAGCTACTTTCTAATTCATCCAAAGTGGCTTGATCGCATTCAACATTTAATAGCACATAATGCGCTTTATGAATTTTTTTGATAGGATACGCTAAGTGTCTACGACCCCAATCTTCTAAACGGTGAATTTTGCCAGCGGCAGATTCGATAGTTGACCGATAACGATCAATCATCGCGGGAACCTGAGAACTTTGATCAGGATGGACTAAAAAGACAATTTCATAATGTCGCATTATTTTTCCTTCTGGTTAAGCCTTCCCTCGTTGTCTAAAGAGGGTAAAGCAAGGAGGAGCGGGATGCTCCGTTGAACCCAGCATTATAAGGTTTTTTTTAGTCATTGAAAAGTAAACTTGGACTTAACTAACAAATGCGATAAGGGTACACTGCCGCACTGTCCACAAATCGCGCTCCTCTATCAAACGTGCAACGTCTTTCTTGTGCGTTTCAGCTCATCGTATAACTGTTCATCCGTTCGTACAATCTCATCAGGTTTTTAGGCGGTGACTATACTGATAAATCCAAGTTATAGAGCGTATTTTCATCAATTTTATAGAAGTGTCCTGTTTATTTTAGCCACATCAGCTCCTCCCGTCGGCACATCCTATGACGCTATATAATCAGGGTATCCATTAAATCAATCATAAATTCCATTTCTTCGTCTTCAACTTTAGCCCACGCATTAAAGCCTAGGCTGTTTAAAACATTTTTTCCCTTGTCATCGTTATTCATGGAAAGTAACAGAGCTTGAATTTCTGTGCGTCTCTCGGCTAATTTTGGGCTTATCATTAATGAATGGTGAATCACGCTAATTTGACTGCGCACTAAAATTTTCAACTGCTTTTTCGTTAAATTTGATAAGTCATCGAATGCTTTTGCTAGAAATATACCTACATCTACTTTGTCTTGTATTAGATTTTTTACGATAAGAATATGGTTGTTGCAAAAACAAGTTTGTATATTGCTTGCATCAAGATCGCCTGCTTCTAACATAATCATGCCTATCATGTGTACATCGGGATCTTCTGTGACAGCAACGCGGATACCCGTTGATAGCTGTGCTACGTCTTCTACAGGGTTATTGGCATTGACGGCAATAATGGCTTCATCAGAAATGCCTTCGGCTTTAACTAACGGTAAAAAACCTTTTTCACGCACTAGCATCGCTGCATCGAAGGGGTTGGCGTAAATTAAATCGATTTGATTGGCTTGAATAGCGGTGCGTTGCGCTTGAAAGTCATCGTATAGCTCAAAATGTATGGCTTCGCCTGTTTGTATTTGTAGCCAAGTATTAAAAATATACCAGCCAGCCAGATAATTAGGCGAAAAATCTGGACTCACGGTGAATGTGTACGACACGATAAACCTCCTTTGTTAAAATAATGTCGGATAGAGTTGAATACACTCGTTTACTTTTGTTCGTGAGGGTTTTCGACGGACTGAGGTATATCCTACTACTTGACCGTTTCTGATATTGGGAATAACCGTAGCTTTAACCCAATAGTAGCCGCCATCTTTACGCAAATTTTTAACGATGCCTTGCCATTTCGCGCCTTTGTTGACGGTGTCCCATAAATCTTTGAAGGCAACGGCAGGCATATCTGGGTGTCTTAGAATGGAATGAGGGGCATTGATGAGTTCCTCTTCACGGTATCCAGACATTTCTACAAATGACTGGTTGACGTGGGTAATAATGCCCGCTTTGTCAGTGGTTGATACGATGAGTTTACCGTCTGGGTAAGGCGTTTCAATGTCGGTGTAATAGATTTTTCTTGGGATGCTGCCATATAGATTAAGGGTAACTTCCTTATACTCTCCGACTATATTTTCTAGCTGCATATCTTGGAGCATGAATGTCTTTCCTGTAGTGACTAGCGTTTATCTACAATAAATCAGCGATACTAGCAGCGGCTCGTTTCACATCAAGAAAAATCAATCCTAGCTTCGCATTAGGCTTTGCTAACACCGTTAATACCGATTCTGCACCTGCATAAGTCATCAGAACATAGCCTTTAGCTCCTTTAATCAGCACTTGCTCTAATGCGCCTCTTGCTAATTCTTGAGCGGTTCTATCCCCCAAAGAAAGCATGGCGGCACTCATCGCTCCCACTCTGTCTTCATCCATGCCACTAGGCAATACTGACGCTATCATTAAGCCATCTGTGGATATAACACCAGAAGCTTCAATATCTACTGAAGTCCCATTCAGTTCCGTTAATACGGAAGTCAACATATCTGCTCTCATAGTCTATTTATCTCCTCGTTAATGTGAATGTACTTTAAGCACAGTAATATCTTTAAATTTAGCTCAACTGTACGATTACATTCTAATGGCTTAAAAATGATCGACTATAGCAAATCAGCAATATTGGCTGCTGCCCGCTTTACATCAAGAAAAATCAGCCCTAGCTTTGCATTAGGTTTTGCCAAAACGGTTAGCACTGATTCTGCACCTGCATAAGTCATCAGAACATAGCCTTTAGCTCCTTTAATCAACACTTGTTCCAATGTCCCTCTCGCCAATTCTTGAGCGGTTCTATCACCCAAAGAAAGCATGGCGGCACTCATTGCACCCACTCTGTCTTCATCCATGCCACTAGGCAATACCGATGCTATCATTAAGCCATCTGTGGATATAACACCAGAGGCTTCAATATCGGCCGATGTCCCATTCAGTTCCGTTAACACGGAAGTCAACATATCTGCTCTCATATTAGATTCCTTTTTTTCATTATGTGCGTACCATTAAAAATTAACTACTTTTGTCTGCGTAGCGGATGCTTAGTGTCCAAACCAGAGAAACAAAATCGGGTTGGTTAAAATGTGGGATACCCGAAATGGCAATAACAAAGCGGTTTTGACCAATAAATAACGGCCAAAAGCCCACATGACTGCTGCCAAAAACATCAACGACCGCCCATGCATTACTTCCCAGTCCCATATTATTCCGAAGTAATCCAGAACGACGATCATGAACAGTTGCAATTTCTGCACTTAAAGCAGACAACTCTTCGGCAACTTCATGTGGAAAACCAATGCTCACCAGATAAAATCCCTCTTTATCAGCGAGCAGCACTTTACCATTTTCTGAAATACCTCCCAGTAAGTCAGGCAAAATATCCTCTAACGCGCCTGTGGGGTATTGTTTCGCCGACTCTATGCCCTGAACCCAGCCTAGTTTTTGGCAATGATGCAGTAATTCTAAACATTTTTGTTCATCATCATACTTCGTTAAGGAGTGTAAGGTTTCAAGATTAAGGCTGGGCGTTTGTTGGTGTTGTAGAATATTTTTTAAGAATTGACGTGGTTTATCCTTATCCATAGAACTCACGGCATAATAAGCACCTGCGGGAGTGAGATACAAATAGAGTCCTTCTGTCAAAGAGTAGTGACTCATTGATTATTCCTCTAATCCAGGATCCAATGAATAGAGTAATGATTGTATTAAAATAGAAATATCGTTTCTGACTCTGGCATCAACCGCAAAAACGGGTAACTTTAAGCCCATGCCACCTAGCTGAACTTGGTAATCATGAATGGTTGGTTTTGCACTCACGTCCATTTGTGTCACACCAATAGCCACCGCTGTATCACCAATAAATTTACTGAAAGCATCCAAAAAAAACTTCATATCGACAAAGGGGTCGGCACGGGTATTGTCAAGCAACAACACTAAACCAATGCCGCCTGTGACTAAAATATCCCACATGAAATCAAAACGCTCTTGCCCAGGCGTTCCGTAAAGGTGTAGTTTTTCGCCACCTGGCAAATTCATTACACCATAGTCCATCGCAACCGTGGTTGCAGACTTTTTAGATTTAGCCATATCACTAGCCGCTGCGTCTGTTTTTATAGGAGGCAGATCGCTGATTGAATGAATAGCTGTAGTCTTCCCCGCACCCACAGGACCTGTAAAAATAATCTTATATTGACTCATAATCTATTTATTCCGTAAGGCACAGTTATTAACTGCGTAATTTGCTCATAATTCGACTGAGAAAACCTTTGTTTTTGTTTGCTTTGATTTCAGTTGATTGTGCTACTAAGGCATCAGTCTCTCTTCTTGCCTGACCTGTCAAGCCTAACGCGCAGGCAGCGCTGATAAAGACAAAAACATATTGCGGTTTAATATTCAGAACTTCTGCGACATTGCCTAAGGTTCTAGGGCCTCTAATCAAGAGTGCCGAAATGCGCAAAGCATGAGGCGTAATGAGTAAACGGGTAAAGTTAGGCCAGTTTTTTAAATAAACTGGGTGAGTAATATCAATGGAAATGGGATACCTTCCTTTTGATGCCCAGCACGCTACTTTCCATAAAAAAGCATCCATAGAATGAAATTTTTCTAATGATCTTGATAGAGAAGATGATTCAAACGTTAGCTGCGTGGTTGACATCTTTCCATCCAAGGTATTACTGATGACTAATCCAGAAAATGCGCGAAGTTGTTTATCATCTGCATCTAGCCAGATTTCATCGTTTTGTGGAAAAATAATGAGTGGACTCCAACCTGAATTTAGCTGCATTATTTCGTTTTGTTCACGACTTATTTTAAAGGCGGATTCAACATAGCTCTGAAAATAGTCTTTTGGATTGTATTTTGCGACAGCAAATTGTTTAGGATCATTGACATCAATGCCTGGAACATTGCCAATGAACGCATTAAAGCTTTTTTCATTGAGCTGCATAGCAGCTTGATGTTTTGCGGTCTTTTTTTGTTCGTCATTATTGATAACAAACGATTTAAGATTGGATTTTTCTGCTTTTTCAATGAGGAGTTCAGCAGGAACAGGATTGCTTTTAACAGTTGATTGAGTCGGAGGAGTATCCTCGTTTGATCTTAGTTTTCCTATCAAAGCACTCGCTTTATTAAGTGCGGTCAGCATATCATCGGTTTTTACTGGCTTTTTGATATACAAAACATAGTCTAACGTTCCGTCGCGTAATGATAGTGCAATAGCGGGTCTATAGGGTTTCTTAGCGTGATGTTCGGCGATTAGTTTTCCTGCGCCCATTGTATCAGCATCGAAAATATCAATACTTGCATCGCTATCATTAACCACCACAGCCGCACCCCTGCATGGTCCTTGCAAATACATCACCATTGTTTTGGATGTCCGCTCTTCCATGCCGTGTAGTGCAACCTTTAATGGACTTTTGCTTTTATCCATTGTTGTTCTGCCCTTTAAAATAATTATTTAATTGATTCCAGTCATCCGTCATGCCCACGCCCAACCGAGTTAATTTAGCCATTATTTGATGAAACCCACTTGAATCACCTGTCAGTTTGTAAAGGTCACATAACTCCTGACGCAAATCTTGTCTTGCTGGCTGCACTAAAATAGCCTCCTCAAGCACTTTTTTTGCCTCATCCAATTGGCTATATTCAATATGATCAAGCGCGATGATTAAAGGATCATCCTGTTTTTCTTCCTTTTCAATTTGCTGAATCATTTTATTAACACCAACCAGTCCTTTACTAAAAATCGAGTATTGATTCCCCGACAGTAGATTAATATCCGTGTATTTACCTTTCAAATAGATTTTGAGTTCTTTAAATTGTTCTGTGGTCAGTCGAGATTTCGCGCCTAATACGACGCGCCAACTAATGGGCTGACCTTGCCGATTTAAAACAATCAAAAAATCGACAATAGCAGCAAAAAGCTGTTTGTTTAGATTTTTTTGAAAACAGTAAGATATTCGCTGCACATGATTAGTGAGTTGCTTGGGTTTTTTAGCAATCAGAAACACCAGTTTTTCTAGGCTTTCGTTAGGTTGCAAAACTTCCGCACTACCCCAAAGGATACCTGTATTTTTTAGGGAGAAATGCCCTTCTACTTCTGATTTCTCAGGAACATCAGCGTCATCACAAGTAACCAAATGGGTATTATTACTCATATAATAATTTTTTAATATCAGGGTTAGAGAATAGCTTTAAGTTATCATTTTACAAGCCTATTGCCTAATAAAACTCTACGCGAATTTCTGTGACAAAATTACATCAATTCAGTCATTCTAGGCAAATGTTGGCTATTTTTAAAAAGACTACTTTCAAAACACATAAGCAATAACAATGTATTTTTAAATGCACTATTATAGATAGCTAGTAAAATAATCGCTTGCTTGATTATATTAATCATTAATATCAAACACATAGGAAATCATTGCTTTTTCAACTTAACATTTAAAGTTTGGCTCGATAGGGTAGCATAAAAAGCAATAACCGTAGTTGAATTCAACATTTTCCCACATTTTAACGGTATACCATGTAAAATTAACCCACACAATCGTAATTTTAGGATGTATTCAACGTGTTTAGAGGAACAACCATACTTTCTGTTCGTAGAGCGGGCAAAGTTGTCATCGGCGGTGATGGTCAAGTCACCTTAGGCAATACAGTGATGAAAAGCAACGCCCGCAAAGTGCGCAGATTATATCACGGGAAAATCATTGCGGGGTTTGCAGGTGCGACAGCCGATGCGTTCATGCTATTTGAACTCTTTGATGCCAAAATAGAAAAAAGTAACGGTAATTTAACCAAAGCCGCTGTTGCAATGGCAAAAGAATGGCGTACAGACCGTGCTTTACGCAAGCTTGAAGCCTTGCTTATCATTGCCGATGCCAAGACTTCGCTGATTATTTCAGGTTCTGGTGACATCATTGAACCCGAATATAATTTACTGGCGATTGGTTCAGGCGGTATGTATGCCCAAGCAGCGGCGCGTGCTTTATTGGAAAATACCAATCTAAGTGCGCGAGAAATTGTCGAACGCTCACTCAATATTGCTGCTGATACTTGTATTTATACCAATCACAATTTGCGTATAGAAGAACTAGACGCAGAGTTGGACACAGAACTAGACGCAGAACCTAACGAGTAAAATCATGACCCAAATGACCCCGAAAGAAATCGTAAGTGAGTTGGACAAACACATTATTGGTCAAGCCAACGCCAAACGTGCGGTAGCTATTGCGCTACGCAACCGCTGGCGTAGACAACAAGTAGACATTGCTTTACGCGATGAAATTACTCCTAAAAACATTCTTATGATAGGTCCTACAGGTGTTGGTAAAACCGAAATCGCTCGTCGCCTTGCCCGTTTAGCCAACGCGCCGTTCATTAAAATAGAAGCCACCAAATTTACCGAAGTCGGTTATGTCGGTCGTGATGTTGATTCCATCATCCGTGATTTAGTTGATACCGCTGTCAAAATGACCCGCGTTGCTGAAATGGAGAAAATGCAGCACAAAGCCTTTGATACTGCTGAAGAACGCGTGTTAGATATTTTACTGCCCAGAGCCGATGGCGGAATGTTATCCGATACCGAAGCCTCTACACGGCAAAAAATGCGTAAAAAACTACGCGAAGGCGATTTGGATAACAAAGAAATAGAAATCGATGTCCACGTTGCCCCGATGGGCGTAGAAATTATGGCACCTCCAGGTATGGAAGAAATGACCAGCCAATTGCAAAGTATGTTTCAAAGTATGGGTTCTGGCAAGATGCGTTCACGCAAAATGACTGTCAAAAAAGCTCTGCAAACCCTGCAAGAGGAAGAAGCAGAAAAGCTGGTCAACGAAGAAGAAATCCGTTTGCGTGCTGTTGAAGCGGTCGAACAAAACGGTATCGTGTTTTTAGATGAAATCGACAAAATCTGTAAACGTTCAGAAATGGGCGGTGGCGGCGGCGAAGTCTCGCGTGAAGGCGTACAACGTGACTTATTGCCCTTAGTCGAAGGCAGCACGGTCAGCACCAAATACGGCACAATCAAAACCGACCACATTTTATTTATCGCCTCAGGCGCGTTTCATGTCAGCAAACCCTCGGATTTAATCCCCGAATTACAAGGGCGTTTCCCCATTCGCGTAGAACTCAACGCCCTAACCGCCGATGATTTTGTCCGCATTCTAACTGAGCCGAATGCCTCACTCACTGAACAATACGAAGCCCTACTAGCCACCGAAGGCGTATCGCTTACTTTCGCTGAAAGCGGCATAAAGCGCATCGCTGAACTGGGTTTTCAAGTCAACGAAACGACTGAAAATATAGGTGCAAGACGCTTACACACCATGCTAGAACGCCTGTTAGAAGAAATTTCCTTCAACGCACCTGATTTAGTGAATAAAACCATCATTATTGATGAAGCGTATGTCGATGGACATTTAACCGAATTTGCCGAAGACGAGGATTTGAGTCGTTATATTTTGTAAAAATGCGGGGTGGGCAATGCCCACCCGAAAAACGGGAGAATAATAAAATGACCACCGTTTCTATATCACCACAAGGGCAAATCACCTTACCCAGTGACATATTAAAAATGAGTACATGGCAGAATAATAAAGAACTGACTTTAATTTGCTTGGGTGATACTGTTATTTTACGTCCAGCCCATTATCAAAAAACCGATGATGTTAGCGATTTAGGCGGATTCTTTAAACATAATAAAATAAAACTAGATACTGAAACACTATGTGAGCCAGTTAATTTAACTGAGGAATAAATTGTGCTAATTGCTGTTGATACCAACATCATGATTCGGCTTGCTATGCGTGATGATGAAGTGCATTATCAAAAAGTCATTGCCTTATTAACAGAACACCAGTTTTTTATTAGTCGAACGGTACAATTAGAAATGGAATGGGTATTGCGTTCACGTTATAAACAGTCCATTGAAGAAATCGCCAATTTCTTTAGCCTGTTATTACAAAAAACTAAAATACTTTGTGAAAATGAAGAGGAATTAATCGATGCTATTTGTTGGTATCGTCTAGGAGCTGATTTTGCTGATGCTATCCATTTAGCACACACAAAATCACTGCCTTTTTATACTTTTGATGAGCGTTTTTGTAAAAAAGCTATTCAACAAGGTATTGCGCCTAGTGTTAGTTTTTTATAAAAAACAGTCGGAGGAATACATAAGCTATTCCGCCTTATGGGTTGGAACGATAAAAAATCACAGAACAGAGAGAATTATATGAGTAGCTACACAGGTTTATATGTTCAGCGTTTAGAGGACGGAACAATATATAGTGTTCAGGTCATTGATATTGGTGGCATTGATATACCTCTTGACCCTCAAATTTACCGCGAACGTAACATTAACCCTCCAATTGAACTTCTTCCAGACCAAAAAAATTATCAAAAAAATAGTGCATAGGTCGGGTTAGCGACAACGTAACTTAAGGGTTTTTTACTAAAAAAGCAAAAAAACGCCATGCAAAATTTGGCTCTTCCCGATTTCGCGGGGTAAGTACTAAATGTAGTGTGTGAATATAGGGTGTGTTTCGTTTAGTCATTGATTTTATGGTGTTTATTTATATATTCGTAACTTCTAATAGACCGCATATAGTGTCTACCCCGCGAAATCGGGAAGAGCCCAAAATTTAGTCAAGTCAATATGAAATAGGGCATAGGATGAAGATTTAAATAGATATATTTTGTAAAAAACATTCGGCGGAATACGCAAGCTATTCCGCCTATAAAATATAATAAGTAAATGGTTGGGGTTTATGAAAATAAATGAACGAATAATTGACGGCATTAAAAAAGGTGTAAATCGTCACTGGCGATACACTAAAAACCTTCTTCATATTAAACCTGAATACTTACTAACAGTATTTGTTGCAGATGCCTTAACGGATGGATTTGATGATATTAATGGTTTTAAATTGGAAATTAAGTTAGAAGAAAAAACTAATCTTATATGTAGAGACATTTTATTAGGTGGTATTAGAATCTCTGATTATTTTCAATCACCAAAAAACCGACTCAGAGATAATAAAAACGCCACAATTCCGTACAAAATTCCAAAAGAAAAAGTAGATCGTAAAGGGAAGGTTGACATTTATGTTACTCATGATATTGGATGCGGTAATTTAAATACCAATGAATGTTGGATTATTGAATTGAAAGGTTTTGACCCAAGTAGTGCGGAATTTAAAAAAGAAATAACACGGCTACTTCAATTTATTAATTTAAATCAAAGTAAAAACAAGTGTCGAGGTTGCTTTCTTGTATTCCCAACGTCAACTGAAAAAACAGAATGGATTAACAAACAAATAGACAGCCATTCCATTCCCACATTGTTCCAAGTATCAACTTTCTCAGAGAAAGTTGATACTGGTGAAGACCCAGAATATGGAATTCCAGTTTATTATGCAAACTGCATTGCTATTACTAAGAATAACCCGTAAAACCGCGTATGTTGGATTGGGGAACGAAACCCAACATTTATCAGGTTCGTGTATTTGTTGCAGTTCGTACCCCAACCCACAACACAAGCTTGTTTTAGAAGAGAATTTCCATGTTAAAAAGTTACGCCGCAATTTATAAACAAGGTCATTTAGATTGGCTGGATGATGCACCCGAACAAGATAATGTGAGAGTTATTGTTACTTTGGTTGACTCTATACCTCAAAACTTGCCAACACGAGCGCGGGAAATTTTACAACAGGCGTGGGGATGTATTGAAAAATCGCATAGTATTGAACAAATTGACGCAGATATTGCACAAATGCGTTCTGAATGGGAATAGCTTATGGTTATCGATACCAATATTCTCATTTACTATCTGAATCAACAATTACCCGAATCTGTCAAAGCTGCGGTTGATAAAAGCATTCTATCTGGCTGTACCATTTCAATCATTACCCGCATTGAAGTGTTAGGTTGGCAAGGACATACCGAACAATCACTTATTGCTGCGCGTGCTTTGTTGTCACTGTTTGAAGAAATTAGTTTGAATCAAACGATTGCTGACTGCTGTATTCAAATTCGTAAAACCTACAAAATAAAACTACCCGATGCCATTATTGCTGCCACCGCATTAGTGCAGAAGCAAACTTTAATGAGCCGAAACACGGATGACTTTATTAAAATTGTGGGCGTAGAATTATTTAATCCGTTTTCGATTGAAACTAATTAGAGCGCGGCTCAAACGATATTTTTTACACCACAAACATATATGACACATCACCACTCACACGACCATTCACATCATCACAGCCCCGCGCTTCAAAGTGGTCGGGCGTTTGCCATTGCCATCGTCTTAAATACAGGCTTTGTCATTATCGAGTTTATCTACGGCTTGCTTGCCAACTCCACCGCCTTAATCGCCGATGCTGGGCATAACCTGTCTGACGTATTGGGTTTGATATTGGCAGGTGGTGCGGTGCTGTTAGCGCGTAAACAACCCAGCAAACGATATACTTACGGCTTGCGTAGCACATCGATACTTGCCGCGCTTGCCAATGCTATGCTGTTATTAGTGGCTTGTGGGGCGATTGCGTGGGAAGCGATAGAACGCTTTAACCAGCCGCCTGTAGTAGAAAGTCTGACTGTATCAGCCATTGCGGGTATTGGTATTATTATTAATAGCATATCCGCGTTACTGTTCCTTAAAGGCAGTCAACATGACATGAATATTCGTGGTGCGTACCTGCACATGGCGGCAGATGCGGCGGTATCGCTAGCGGTTGTTATAGTCGGTTTAACCATGTTTTATACCAACGATTATTATTGGCTAGATCCTGCGATTACCTTATTAATTGTCATCGTCATCGTCATCGGCACATGGAGCTTATTGCGTGAGTCCATGCGTCTCGCGCTCAGTGCTGTGCCTGAAAACATAGACGGCGCGGCAATTGAAGACTATTTACGCCACACGAATGGCGTAACCGACTGCCACGATTTACATATTTGGGGCTTAAGCACCACTGAAACCGCGCTCACCGTGCATTTAGTTATGCCCAATGGGTGTCCTAATGACGCTTTTATTGATAAAGTTGCCCACACCCTAGAACATGATTTTTCCATTCATCATTGCACCTTGCAAATTGAACAAGGCGAGACCAATCATGTTTGTTCACTGACACCCAAACGACACGCACACTAAACTTATGCGCTTAACCAATAAACCTTGTAATAGCAGACCCACTGACCTCATTCTGCACCAGCTTTCTAACAGCCTTGAAATTCATTTTGATGACGGCAAAATTTTCAACCTGCCTTGTGAATACCTGCGGGTGTACACACCCTCAGCCGAAGCCTTAGGGCATGGTGCAGGACAAGAAATCTTACAAGTCGGCAAAGAAAACGTTGGAATCACCGAAATTAAACCCGTCGGCAATTACGGCATCACGCCCGTGTTCACCGATGGACACAACAGCGGTATTTATACTTGGGATTTACTCTATCAATTGGGTAATGACTACTGCACACTATGGACAAACTACCTGCAAGAGTTACAAAATGCAGGGCATCAACGCAACATATCACACTAATTCAGAGACATATCATGACTACAAACACCACCCATTTTGGCTTTAAAGAAGTCGCCACCGAAGACAAAGTAAAATTGGTGCGCGGCGTATTTGACTCCGTCGCAGGACAATACGACATCATGAACGACCTCATGTCGATGGGCGTACACCGCTTATGGAAACGCGTTGCCGTGCAACTCAGCAACGTTCGTCAAGGCGAACAAGTGCTGGATTTAGCAGGCGGCACTGGCGACTTAACCACCCTATTTGAACAGCGTGTGGGTAAAAATGGACAAGTCGTACTAGCCGATATTAACTCCGAAATGCTACGCACAGGACGCAATCGTCTCATCGACAAAGGCTTAGTCGGCAACATTCGCTATGCCCAAGTCAACGCCGAATGCCTACCGTTTGCCGACAACACTTTCGATTGCGTCTGTATCGCCTTCGGCTTGCGCAACGTCACCGACAAAGATGCCGCTTTGCGCTCCATGTACCGCGTATTAAAACCAGGTGGACGCGTCATCGTGCTGGAATTCTCCCACCCCATCGACAAAATCACCGAAAAAGTCTACGACTTCTACTCATTCAAACTGCTACCCAAAATCGGCAAAGTCGTTGCCAAAGACGAAGACAGCTACCGCTACCTAGCCGAATCCATTCGTATGCACCCCAAACAAGATGAACTCAAAGCCATGATGGAAAACGCAGGGCTAGAACGTTGCGAATACTTCAACATGACGCAAGGCATCGTTGCCGTGCATCGGGGTTATAAGTTTTAAATACGGTGTTTTTCTGAATGACCTATTTTAGGCGATACTTGCCACACTACGACTGCCAATTCTTTAAGGACTGGTAGTTGTTAAACAAGGTGTTATAGTTAACCGTGGATAAAATGATTACAAAACCGTTCGCACTGAGTTCGTCGAAGTGTGAATGTGGTTCGACAAGCTCACCACGAACGGTATCATTTTATTGTGCGTTAGCCCTAACAGTTACTGCAAAATTATCGAGATTCTACTGCACTTAATTGGACAACACAAAACAATAAAAAAGCCTTGAGACTAGAGGAATCAAGGCTTTAAAGACTTTACTGGATAATGATGGACTACATTAATCCTTTACCGCAATAATACAAACGAAATTAAACCATTGGAAATAAGTATCCATGCGAGTAAAACCTGCGCGTTTTAATAATGAGTAATCTTCATCGAGACGATAGGGAATTAACACATTCTCTAACGCCTCTCTTTTACGTTGATTTTCGGTATCTGAATAACCGCCTTGTGATTTTTTAAAGCTCAAATAATGGTCAATGTATAAGCGATTAAAATCTGAGTCTTTACCGAGAATTTTTTCGGATAATAATAAAATACCGTTAGGGGCTAAGGCGTTAAAACAAGTGGTCAATAATTGCTCTCTATCAATCGGGCGGACAAATTGTAATGTCCAGTTGAGAATAATCACGTTACAAGCAGGCAGTGCAGGCAGATCGCTTAAATCAGCAAAATTCAAATCAATATGTGCATTACCGACTGAGGCTGATAATTTTTCGCGGGCTTTCTCTAGCATGGGTTCAGAATTATCATAGCCAATAAACCGCACACTGGTAGGACAATTAGGGTGTTTAGCCAAATGTTCAATAGTTGTGCCTGTTGAGCAGCCTAGATCGCAAACGACACCGCCTTCTTCGGGCAAAAAATCCATCACTAATTCGGCTTGAATACGCTGAACTTCCGTATAAAAAGGCACGCTTCTTGACACCATATTGTCAAAAACCTGAACAACTCGTTCGTCAAAAGTAAAATCTTCGGTTCGACCTGTTTGTAGAAATAGTTTGTCTTGTTCAGTCATAGTGGTGTATGTGTCGCAATTAAAGAAAAATAATGCGTTTATTTTATCATCGGCACTGGGTTAAGGCACTGTTAAATGGCTTAGTTTTTATCTTTACTTTAAAGAACGTTATAATCGATACGATTTAACACTCACTTTTTTTATTTATGAATTCAATCTGGAAAACCTTTCTAGTTGCTGAAAATGCCACTTTTGTTACTGATACGCGCATTATTTTTCCAGCGGGTGACAGTCAGCAACAAATTTATCCACTTACTCATTTAGCCATTCTATCGGTAAGTGGCAACGATGCGGGGAAATTTTTACAAGGGCAAATCACTTGTAATGTGAATGACATCACCGCAACGCAAAGCAGTTTAGGGGCGATCTGTAATCCTAAAGGCAGGGCTATCACCACTTTTTTGCTGGTAAAATCGGGCGATGATTTTTTATTATTGTTGCCTAAAGAGCTGTTGCAAACGGTTAAAGATAGATTGCAAAAATATGTGCTACGCTCGAATGTGACGCTAACTGATAGCACTGATAGTTTATGTTTATTGGGTCTAAGCGATACATCAGAGCAGAATTTTTTGGCAAGTCATCAACAAGATTCAGTAATACGCATTTATTTTGCCGACCGTTGCTTATTGATTGCCGATGTGAATAAGACGATGGTTTTATGGACGGAGTATTGTACTCACGGTTTTCAAGCCAGCGATTCGGGGCAATGGCAGACTCTCGATATAATGTCAGGCATTCCGTGGCTAACTGCTGCAACCTCGGAACAATTTATTCCCCAAATGCTTAATCTCGATAAACTGGGTGGTATTAGTTTGACTAAAGGTTGTTATACAGGACAAGAAATCGTGGCGCGTACCCATTATTTGGGCAAAGCCAAACGGGGATTATTTGTCGCTGAATGTCCGACAGAAAATCCTGAATCGAATGCCAGTATTATTGATGCGAGCGGGCAAGTAGTCGGCAATGTATTACAGGCACACGATGGCAAACTACTCGTTGTGTTACAACTGACTGATACCGATACTGCCCAATTACGGCTAAACGATTATAATCAAGCCCCTGTTACTTTACTAACCGTAGAACCCTCATGAATCCCCAAACCATATTACGTTTTCGTACTCTAGGTCTAGTGACCATTTTATTTGTTTATTTAGTCATTATGGCAGGTAGTGTCGTTCGCGCTTCAGGTGCAGGCATGGGTTGTCCCGATTGGCCTATGTGTTTTGGGCAACTGATACCGCCTACCGATGAAGCGCAATTACCCGCTAACTACCATGAAATTTATGCTGAGCGGGGTTATGAAAATACACAATTCAATCCTGTTAAAACGTGGACAGAATACGGCAATCGCTTACTGGGCATGACATTAGGTATATTTGCTTTACTCACTGCCATTTTTTCAAGTAGTTACTATAAGACAGATAAGACGGTATTTTTTTTATCGTTAGGCACATTATTTCTAATCGGATTTCAAGCATGGCTAGGATCGGTAGTCGTTGCCAGTAATTTACACCCGTTTAAAATCACCCTGCACATGGTGATGGCATTAATTTTGGTTGGTTTATTGATTTATACCGTAGCACGTTCGCAACGGGATTTTTTGATGCAACTCGATATAAGCGCGTTACCTGTTATCCCTATTATTAAAGTCACCGTTAAAACTGCGCTAATGATTGCTCTAGGCATGACGTTGTTGCAAATTGCCATGGGAACGCAGGTGCGTGAAGCGGTGGATGGTATTGCCCAAGCACAAGTTGCCAGAGAGTTTTGGCGTGCCGACTTCCCTGTCTTGTTTTACATACATCGTTCGTTTTCCTCAATTATTTTATTTGCTAATCTTTTGATAGCGTGGACTTTTTTCAAAGCCATAGATAAACAAAGTCCTTTATTTAAAGGCGCGATTGCACTGGCTGCTGGAGTCATTATCGCTATTTTGGCAGGTATCAGTTTGGATAGATTAGGAATGCCAGCCGTGGCACAACCTGTACATTTATTAATGGCGAATTTTATTTTTGGTGTCCAGTTTTTTCTTTATATCTCTTTAAGTTATGCGGGGAAAACAAAGTAGCTCTTGAGGGTGGGTAGATTTTTTGTCCACCCTTTACTGTTAACCAGAGTAAGACGGTGTTTACAATCCGTTCCGAGTTGATTAATAACGTGGCATGGAAGTATCACAAAGCACCGACCACGCATCAATGCCACCTTGTAAATTGGCAAGATCAGTAAAGCCTGAATGCTCAAGATAGTGCGCCGCTTGCTGACTACGAAAGCCATGATGACACACGCAAATAATGGCTTGTTGCTTATTCAGCTCACTCAGCCGTTCGGGAATTTGATGCAGGGGAATTAACAGGCTGTTACTAATACTCGCATATTGAAATTCATTAGGCTCTCTGACATCCAGCAATAATAACGGCTCGTTATTGTCGATTTTAGTTTTTAACTCAGTTGCGGATAGTTGTTTTATTGCCATTATTTGCTCCAATAAGACGTTTAGATTTATTAAAAAGTGTTAGCCAAATCAGCTAAAATCTTATCGCGTACTAATTGCCCAGATAACGTCACCATCGGCATACCGCCACCTGGATTGACACTACCACCGACAAAATACAAATTATTAAATTGTGTGCTGCGTTGCGGGATTTTGAAACCTAAGTTTTTAAATCTGTCGGCAACTACGCCGTAGATTGAACCTTGATTGGAATAGTACTTTTGTTCTATATCGATGGGTGTCCAGTATTCTTCACAGACGATGTGTTTTCTTAAATCGGTTAAACCCATTCTTTCCAGCTTGATTAATACCCGCTCCCGCAAGGCGGCGTAGTCTTCGGCTGATAAGGGTTTATCAGGATTAAGGTGTGGAATATGCGGCAGTATTTTGATGATTTCACAACCTGCGGGAGCTTGAGTTGGATCGCTTTTTACAGGCGCGACTAAATAAATGGTCGGGTCATCGGATAAACGGTTGCTGTGAAATACTGCATCAAAATGTTCGCGTGGATGGTCTGAGTAAAAGAAATTATGGTGCGCGAGTTGTTCATAAATGCAATCTACGCCTAAATGCAACACCAAACCTGAGCAACTGGGTTCAAAGCGTTGCAGGCGTTTTGCTTCTTTGGCTTGGTCTTTGAACAGTTTTTGATAGGCGGGGATGACTTCCATGTTGGAAACGACAATATCAGCGGCAATCACGCTGTCATCACTCAAGCGTACACCTGTGACACGCTTGCCCGTGTGTTGAATTTCCGCCACTTCACTATTGACACGAATGTCCACGCCTAATTCTTCGGCAAGTTTTTGTAAGCCTTGCGCCATGCCATACATACCGCCTTTGATATACCATAGCCCATAGCCAAATTGAATATAAGGCAGTAAATTCATCAGGGCAGGGGCATCGTAAGGTGATGAACCGACATATTTAATAAAATAATTCAGTACATCAACCAGCTTGGGGTCTTTAATAAAGCGTCTGACTCCCTGATCCATCGAGCGAAACACATCAAAATCTATCAGGCTACGCACCGCGCCGTAGTGGTTGATGAGTTCCCAAAATGAATCTAAACCGTGTTCAAAATAGCCTTGTTCGGTGATTTCACAAAGTTTTTTGGAATACGCGAGAAATTGTTCAAACTCTTGCGCGGTATTCGCGCCCAGTTTGTTCAATTCCTGTTTCATGCGCACGGGGTCTGAGCTTAAATCCAGCGTGCTGCCGTCTTCAAAAAAGTTGCGCCAATGCGGTTCAACGGTTTGAATAGTGACGTAGTCTTCCATTTTTTTACCCGCTTTTTCAAACAGCTTTTGAAAAATATGCGGCATGGTCAGAATGGAAGGCCCTAAATCAAAGGTGAAACCGTCTTTTTGTAAAATATTCAGCTTGCCGCCAACTTTGTCATTTTTTTCCAGCAAATCAACGCTAAAACCTTCGGTAGCCAATGAAATAGCCGCTGATAAACCGCCAAGACCTGCGCCGATGACCACAATGTGCTTATTGTTCATTTAGTAATCTCTTCTTCTACATAGAAATATTAAAAGGTTTTCCCAGTGCTGCCGCGCATTGGATTGGGCATAGCCACGAAACGCTTGTAAGGCTTGCCAGTTGCGGCGAGTACGTTGCCAGAATGAGCCGTTGCCAAAGACAAAATCAACAAAACCGTGCATTTGCTGATAACGCATATCGGAATAGGGAAACCAGTTGGGTTCATCATTGAGACTGCTACGGCTGGTCAAACCTGAAACCGTATAAGTAAAATTGCGCAAGCCTTCCGCGCCATGATAACGCCCGAAGCCGCTGTTTTTCACGCCGCCAAACGGTAAACCCGCATGACCGATATTTTTTATTACGTCATTGACTGCCCAGTTGCCGACTTGTAACTGTCTGGCAATACGTTCAGCTTTGTTAATATCACGACTCCAGACGCTGGCATTCAGACCATAATCGCTGTCATTGGCAAGTTCAACGGCTTGCTGTTCGCTGCTGAATGGCATGACGGGCAATAACGCGCCAAAGGTTTCTTCTCGCATGATGAGCATATCGTGTGTGACATTCCATAACACCACAGGCTGTAAATAGCGTCCGTTTAATTGCAGGGGTGCTGAGGCTTTCGCGCCTTTAGCAATTGCATCGTCATAATGGGCTTTCACGACTTGGTATTGGGATAAGGAAGTCAACGCGCCTAAATCGCCTGTTTCACCGTGTCCAACGGTCAGTTTACTGGTGGCTTCTTTTAACATTTCTACAAACTGCGGGTAAATATTATCCTGCACATACAAGCGTTCTATCGATACGCAAACCTGACCGCTATTACTGAACGCGCCATATAAAGCGGCATTGCAGGCGCGGGTTAGATTGGCATCATCAAAGACCAGCATGGCATCTTTGCCGCCTAACTCCAGTATCACGGGTATCGGATGCTGTGCGGCTCTTGCCATAATGGCACGACCTGCATTTATGCCACCTGTGAAAAAAACCAAATCGGGGCGACTATCAATGAGTTGTTCACCTGTTTTAGCGTCCCCGATAATGTGCTGCACTAAACCATCAGGTAAGCCAATGCGATTTAATGTGTGCGTGATTAATTCACCAATCGGAATGCTTAATTCTGAGGTTTTAAACAGCACCGCATTGCCGCTGAACAATGCGGTCAATAATGGGCTGAGTGTCAATTGAAATGGAAAATTCCACGGTGAAATAACCGCGACCACGCCATAAGGACGGCGTTCAAACTGGGCGCGGGCAGTAGGAAATGCTAACGGGGAAGTGCTGAGATGACAGGGTTTAAGAATACGGACGGCATTTTTTTCATAATAACGAATTAATTCCAGCACGGGATAAATTTCACCTAGCAACACTTCGGTTTTAACTTTGCCCGTGACTGTCATAATGGTGTCGGTGATAGCGTCAATATCTGCCAGTATCACGGCTTTTAAGCCTGATAATAGCTTAACACGCTGAGTAACCGAATATGCCGCCCACATTTTTGCGGCTAAACGCGCGGCAGTCATTTGTTGACTTATGTCCGCTTGGCTGGTGATTGGATAAGTTTTTAAAACTTGTTCATTTAACACGGAAATTACGGATATAGACTCAGCCATTGTTAACCGTCAACGCCGTATTTTTGACAAATCAAATTAGCAGAAATCCGTGCTGATTCATAAATAGTGGGTAAGCCACTACCTGGATGCGTACCGCCGCCGACTAGATAACAGTGATCTAGTTCTTGAAATTTATTGTGCGGTCGCCAGTATAAAAGCTGACTGAATTTATGTGAAAGACTAAAGGTAGCACCCATAAACACATTTTCTTCCGTTGCCCACGTTTTGGGGGTAATGATTTTTTCGCACACAATATGTTCGCGTATATCAGTTAAACCCAGCCGTGTTGCCATTGCATTCAACACCTGCTCACGCATAGCCGCGCAAGTGCTTTCCCAGTCGATACCGCTTTGATTATTAGGCATCGGCACTAACACATACAGCGTTGATTGACCTGTAGGCGCAAGACTATCATCAGTGACTGAGGCATTCTGCACATAAAAAGAAAAATCTGTGCTGAGTGTTTTGTTTCGGAAAATATTAGTGATGTTGGTGTTGTAGTCTTCGGCAAACACAATATTGTGGTGCGGAATGTCATAGCGTTTATTGACACCTAAATACAACATAAAGGTTGAGCAGGAATATTCCAATTTTTTCAGCCGCTCAGGGCTATGTTGTTTTAACTCATCGGGTTTGACTAAATGAGTCATTGCATGAGCAAAATCCGCATTCACCACCACTTCATCCGCCAGCACTTCACTGCCGTTTGCTAAACGCACGCCTTTGACGACTTTGTTTTCAATAATCAATGATTCAACAGGCGAGTTGGTGTGAATCGTACCACCTTGTTCGGTAATGACTTTAGCCATTGCGGCGGCAATTTTATTCAGTCCACCTTTGACATGATAAATGCCGTATTCATGTTCCAAATAAGACAGCATGGTAAACAGCGCAGGGCATTCCCACGGTGACATTCCTAAATATTTAGACTGAAAGGAAAACACCAAGCGCATTTTCTCTTCTTTAAAATACCTGCCCAGATTGGAAAAAACGCTGTGATTCAATGCCAAATACGGTACGGCGCGGATTAAATCCCATGAAAAAAAGGCTTTCCAACTGGAATAATCACGTTGAATACAGGGATAAAGTTTTTTAAACCGCGCTCCTTCCTGTTTAAGATAAGCATCAAACCCCGCGCTGCCTTCTGGAAAAGCCGCTTGTAATTCAGCCCGCATTTTGTCGCGGTCGGAATAAACATTCAGCGCACGGTCTGAAAATAACAGCCGATACATCGGGTCAAGTTTAAAAAATTCCAGATAATCTTCGCTGCGTTTATCACAGAGTTGAAACATTTCATCCAGAATGTATTTCATCAATAAAAAGGTAGGTCCTGTATCGAACACAAAACCATCCAAATTAATAGGACGATTGCGCCCACCCACATCGGAGTTTTTTTCAAATAGCGATACCTTAAAGCCGCGCTTGCTTAACAGCATCCCTGCACACAGACCACCAGGACCTGCACCGACAATCACAATATGTTTTGTTTTTGGCATGATAATTTATTGGAGTATTAATGTTTGTTTGGTAATGTGCCTTTAGTGTCAACGATAGTCAAGATTAATAAATCCACGGAATCAATTTTTTAGTTCTAAGACAATAGTCATTATAGACTTTGGCAAAGTGTTCACTGAGCCATTGTTCTTCTATGTATATGCGTTGGTTTAATACATAAGCGATAGGACAGATTAATATTAATAATGCCAAGCCATCACCCATTGCAATCCCAGCGGCAAAAAAACTGCTGAGCAAGCCTGTGTAAGCGGGATGGCGTATTAACTGATAAGGACCGTGTTTAATAAGAACATGACTGCTTTGAGTAATCACCGTGGTGCTGAAAAATGCGCCCAGACTAAATACAGCATAACAACGCAGTGCGATACCTGTTATAAAAAACAGGACGGCTATCATTTGGCGATTAAACGCCTCAATAGGCATCGGTATTAAATGCTGTTGTTTAAGCCAAAGAGCGGCAATCAGCGCGACGGTCACGACCAGCCAGATTAGGCGTTCTGAGCGGTATTCAAATTGTGTGGTGGTTGTGAACTGTACGCGGGTTTTCAGAACGATAGCGATTTCAATCGCTGCCCAACTTGAACCAAGCATTAGCCAGAATAGTTGTATTGAGGTCATAGTGTTGTGTGTCTTGTGAGGGATCTGCATGATAGAATCTAACCATTCACTGCACAACACTATTCTAATTTTATGTCTATCATTCAGCTCAACAATGTCCACAAAGCCTATATGAATGGGCAAATCAGCCAGCCCGTGCTGCATGATATATCGTTGGATATTGATGCTGGCGAGTTTGTCGCTATTGTCGGGGCTTCGGGTAATGGCAAATCGACGTTATTGAATTTATTGGCGGGGATTGATAAACCGAGCCAAGGGCAAGTTGATGTGTGTGGTAGCGCGTTGCATAAGCTAACAGAAGAGCAGTTATCAGTGTGGCGCGGGGCGAATATCGGTATTGTGTTTCAATTTTTTCAATTATTGCCGTCCTTAAGTGTGCTGCAAAATATCCTGTTACCGATGGATTTTGTCGCTAAACAACCGAAACGCGAACGGCTGGAAAGGGCGCGGTATTTATTAGACTTGGTTGGTTTGAGCGATCAAGCGCAACAATTGCCCAGTCAGGTATCGGGCGGACAACAACAACGCGCTGCGATTGCCCGCGCCTTGGCAAATGATCCGCAACTCATTGTTGCCGATGAACCGACGGGCAATCTCGATGAAGCCACCGCCGATGCGGTATTTGAATTATTTCTAACACTCAATCAGCAAGGCAAAACACTGGTTATGGTCACGCATAATGAAAGCTTGGCAGAATCAGCCTCACGGCGCATCGTGCTACATTCGGGGCGTATTGTTGACGATCAATTATCGGATTACGTCGTTGAATAGTTTCGCGCATAAAATCCGCGCCGATTTACTGGCACAAAAATCCCGCACGCTGTTAGCCATTATCAGCATTGCTATCGGTATATTTGTGGTCGGTACGTTATTGGGCATGATAGATTTACAACTCAGCAAAATGGATGCCTCGCACAAACTCTCACAGCCGTCCCATATCAGTTTAATCCTCAAAACCGATGCCGATTTTGCCGTTGCCGAGCAGATAAAAACCCTTGCAGGTGTGGCGAATGTAGATAAATTAACCCAATTTACCGTGCGCTTTAAAACCGCCAATAATCCGCAGTGGCAAACAGGCACGGCGATAATCCGCCCTGATTATCGGGTACAACACTATGATTTAATGACCTTGTTATCAGGGCAGTTTCCGCATGATAACGCGGTAGCCGTAGAGCGTTTATCCGCCAAAGCCGCAGGGCTTAAACAGAGTGATGCTGTTGTTTTTGAAACCGCGACAGGCGAACAAACATTTACCATCGATGGTGTTATTCGACATCCGTTTGTGAAACCGCCGCCGTTTGGTGGGCAGTTACATTTTTTTATCGCGCCTGAATCAGCGGCTATTTTTGGCATTCAGCCTACTACTTTTCGACAATTGTTAGTCCAAGTCAGCCAACCTTACAACGAAGAAAAAGCCCGTTTAATTGCGGGTGACATTCGCGCCAAGTTAAGCGCGTTAGGCATCAGCGTTAATGCCACGTTATTACAAAATCCTGAGCAACATTGGGGCAGACCGTTTTTTTCGGGTATCAATTTAATTTTAACGGTGATGGCGTGGGCATCGTTGGCGTTAAGTTCGGTATTAATCCTGAACACCATTGCCGCATTAATCACTCAACAAACGGATCAGATTGGCATCATGAAATCCATCGGTGCGCGGCGGTTGACCATTGCCCGTCTTTATTTAACCGAAGTGTTTATTGTCGCATTGCTTGCTCTGGTGTTAGCCGTGCCGCTGAGTTTAGCGGCGGCGTATTTCAGTAGCCAGTGGTTGTTGGATTTGTTCAATATTGAAATGGACGGCTTTGAATATTCATTATGCACCGTGTATTTGATGCTGGCAGGCGGCTTGCTTGCGCCGTTATGTGCTTCTGTTTATCCCATCTGGCGTGGTGCGTCGATGTCGGTTCGACAGGCAATTGCCAGTTATGGACTGGGTGCGGATTTTGGCAGCAGCCGTTTTGATAACTGGCTGGAACGTAGCGTATTCAGTGCGTTACCGACACTTTACGCGGTCACTTTAGGCAATTTGTTTCGTCGTAAAGCGCGTTTAGTGTGGACGCAAATAGTGCTGATTATTGCAGGTGTGCTGTTTATCGTCATTATCGGCTTGATTACCACGGTTAATTTGACGCTGGATAACGAACTAGCGCGTAGTCGTTACGCAGTCCGTTTAGGTTTTAGTAGCGATCAACCGTCGGCTTTAGTTGAAGCACTAATCCGCACTGTGCCGCAAACCACAGGGCTGGAATTCTGGAACAGACTGCCCGCTGAACTGTCACGCAATGAGCTGTTATTGAAGCAATCGGGCAGTTTAGGCGTACAACTGATTGCCTTGCCTGTTGAGTCGGTGATGTATAAACCATTAATCGTCTCGGGGCGGTGGTTTGAACAGAGCGATAATGAGCAGAAAGTGCTGGTATTGAATGCGGCAACCGCAGAGCTGAACGGTATTCAGGTTGGTGATAACATCAATGTCAATTTGCTGGGACGATTCAATAGCGCGTGGCAAGTGATTGGTTTGTATCGCTGGTTTGTGGGTTCTGGTTATAACGTAGAACCTGTGTACGCGCCTTTAAGCACGGTGCAAACCATGACTCAGCGCAGTCAATTCAGCTCATTTGCGTTGCTGTCGGCAAATATTAAAACGGAAGCAGAAGAAAAAATCGTTGCCGATGCGTTAAAACAAGTGTTTCAGAATAATCACATCAAGCTGGATTTTTACACCACCATTGCCAAACTGGAACAACGCCAGAACGCCAAAAATCAGTTTCGCCCAATCACCAGTATGTTGTTAGGGCTGGCATCACTCATTGCCTCAGTCGGGGCAATCGGCTTATCTGGCACATTAGCGATTGGTGTGTTGCAGCGCACGCGTGAAATAGGCGTACTCCGCGCTATCGGTGCCAGTTCATCAGCAATTTTTAAACTGTTTATGCTGGAAGGTTTATTTCATGGGCTGATGGCGTGGCTAATCAGCATTCCAATCGCCTACTATTTGGCTGAACCGCTGTCTCGAAAATTGGGGGAAATTATGCTGGGCATACAGCTGGATTTTAGTTTTTCATGGCTTGCAGTCTGGTTGTGGTTGGCAATTGTCACTGTATTAGTCTTACTGGCTTCGTATTTGCCTGCCCATCATGCCACGCGAATTGTGGTGCGTGATAGTCTTAATTATTGAGAATTCTATGATTAACGTAATCGTACAATGTGTGCTGGGTTTGTTATACGCTAATGCGGGTGAATGGCTGATGCACAAATACATTCTGCACGCGCTGGGCAAAAAACAGGGCAGTTTCTGGGCGTATCATCTTTATGAACATCATGCGGTTTGCGTACGTCACAAGATGCTTGATGCTGGGTATCAAAAAATCAGCTTAACGACGTGGAATACCCAAAGCAAAGAACTGGTGGTATTAGCGGGGCTGGTAGTATTCCATGTGCCGCTGTTGTTAGTATCGCCTTTATTTACCAGCACTGTTTATGCGTCTCTTGCACTGTATTACTACAAACACCGCAAAGCGCACTTAGACCCCGTGTGGGCTAAGCGGCATTTGCGTTGGCATTATGAACACCATCTTGGCGGCAACAGTGATGCAAATTGGTGTGTCACTTGGCCGTGGTTTGATTATCTGCTGGGAACACAGATTAAAAGTAAAACCTTGGATTAATTAGTATTCCCATAACATGACTATTTAGCCATAACGCACAATCGCCTGTTTACGAAATGATTCAACCATTGAATCACACAGCTGTTTGAATAAGCCACCTAAGGCAATGCCGAGTAATTTATTGGAAAATTCAAAGTCAAAATGCAGTGCAATAATACATTCACGCGCTCCTGACGGCGTAAAACGCCAGACACCTTGGAGCAAGGTGAAAGGGCCATTTTCCAGATTAATTGTAATGGAACGTCCTTTTTTCATGGTATTAACCGTGGTAAATTGAAATCCGAGTTTACCTTTGGCGATTTTTATGGTCGCTCTTAATTGATGATCTTGTGCCTCGTGAACTTCTGATGACGCGCATAAGGGAATAAATGTTGAATAGCCATTTATATCATTAACCAACTCGTACATTTGTTCGGCTGTATAGGGAACTGTTACCTGTTTATCGAAACTGGACATCTTGTTACTGATTGCGAAGCTTGTTGAGCGTATCGGTCAATTCTTTAATTTCTTTCTGCGCTAGTATTTGTTCCGTTACGTCATATTGAACACCCATGAAGTAAATTAAATGACCATCACTGTCAAAAAGCGGGGTGATAGACAAGCGGTTATAAAAAAGTTCGCCATTTTTGCGAAAATTTTTCAGAGTGACTTCAACGGCTTGAATATGCTTGATAGCATCACGAACTTGTTGTAATTCTGGCTGATTTTTTTCCTGTCCTTGCAAAAAACGGCAATTAACCCCCACTGTCTCTTCATTGTTATAGCCCGTTATTTTCTCAAACGCTTTATTAGCGTAGACAATCGGATTATCGTCTTTATCTGGATCAGAAAGAGTAATGCCATTGACAGAACCATCCAGAATTTGGGTTAAAATTTGAGGGATAATACCTGCGTCTTTTTCTGCTTGAAATTTCATAAAATGCACTCCAACTGTTTTGTTTTTTAATTATTGACAGGTGACCATCGTTTTTTTCTAAGATGACTCTATTAAATTTTTCAGGTTTCTTACCGTTCGTTTAGCACCTTCCTGTACAGCGATACAAACAAGTTTTTCAAAGGGCAGCATAAACAGTTCAAGCTTAAGCAGTTCAAAGGTAAAGGCTAACTGAGTGTTTGCCGACGGGTTTGTTGAGCTAAATTCATAGCTGCAACGATAGGCATTCGATACCCCTTCAAAGACTAATTTCTGATTGACTTTGTAAGTGGTTATTCTAAAAGTAGATTCACTGCGTTGCCCATTGTCAATGCGCACCTGTCGCACTAGGCTGTTAAGTTGGAGTGGGGGTGTCGATAGTAGCTCTAACTTTTGCACCTCTGGTGACCATCTGGGGTAATTTTCAAAAAACCCCTCAGTAATAAAGCTAAAGACGTTATCTACCGATTGATTGATGACGATAGTTCCTGTGCCAGACGCACCACGATTTGAAGGTAAACCAAACATATTTTGCTCACTTTTTTAAGTTCACATTAATAAAGCGGTTGCTTTATGGTTGTTCTGCATTATTAACATAACACAATAAACGACAAGATTAAACGATATAAGTATCGACACCTGATAGCAACCAATTGTATTGTGCTTCAATGGCTTCTTTAGCGATAAAGGCAGGCAAACCACTGATAATGTTATTTTTGCTACCAATCCAGCCTATCGCATCATTCGCGCCCAAGCTCAGTAAATAGCCAATATCTTGGTGCATATAGGGCAAACAAAAACACAGAATACCTGCTTCTCTGAGAATATTATTGGCGGCTGCTTTGCCTTTGCGTAACGCTGATTGCGAAGTCATTAAGTTTGAACCTAGATCGTCATAATACGAGCAATCACCCGCTGTAAAAATAGCGGTTAACGGCTTATGATTCAGCATAACCTGCCCTGAACTGTTTGCGTGTAGCAATAATTCAGGCTTTTTGCCCAGCAGTAATAACGTTAAATCAGAAGTTTGCGTTGATTTTTCGCCTGTCTGACGCTGTTTAAGCACCATCTCATTCGCTTGTATGCCTTGATAAAATTGGTTTTTAATGACGGAAATACTTTTTTCAATCATGCGTTTTTCAACATAATCGCCTATTTCAGCGGGAAAAGCGGTTAATAGCTTATCACCGCCGTCTATTAAATTGAGTTGATAATCTGCATGACAGCTTGAAAGCACATGAGCAATTTCAAAAGCAAACTGAATTCCCGTAGGTCCTGCACCCACTATATTAATCGTTTTTTCGTGCGCCTCTGTGGTGGCTATAAAGTGCTGCAAAACGCTAGCAAAACCCTGTTGGCTGATAGCATTAAGATCATACACAGCGGCTTCATTAACAGCTTGAATGGGTAATGCGCCTGTCGCTATGAGCAAATAATCAAAGGGCAAACTTTCTTCACCAAACTGAATGGTTTTGTTCAAATTCCAAACTTTAAGCTGCTCTTCATTAAACGAGATTGAACCCTGTTTATGGCTAAAATTAAAACGGTTAGCTAAAACGCTATAGGGGATTTGAATGCTATCCAACGGACGATGCACAGTTTCATGCAGTCGGGTGATAATCAAATGATAGGGGCGGGGATCAATCAGCGTAATTTCAGCATCTGGTACTTGCTTTCTTACCGTAATCAATGCCGATAAACCCGCGTAGCCACCGCCAATAATAATGAGCTTAAGCGGCGTATTTTGTTTTCTTGTCAGAATAGTCATTATTATGTACTCAACGGTTTACCATGAATAAACAGCGTAGTGCAAAATTTCAGCTCTACGCTTCTCGCCCGCTGTCAATTGGCTAGGCTCAATTCTAGCAATCGCTCGCGCTAATCAAAAATTATTTCGTCGGTTCACAGCCTTCATCTTTAAACCAATAAGGTGTTTTCTTTTTCCAGTCGCTAGTTCCAAAACGGTCTTTCAAAATATCAAATGCTGCTTTGGAAACTTTGGCTGTGTCGCAATTTTGACAGCCATAACGTGTGGCTTTTACGGCTAAGGCTAAGGCTTCTGGTAGGCGTTTTTCTTTGGGAGCAAACTCTGCCCATTCGCTGGTTTTTGTGGCTAAAAAGTTAGAACCGCTGGTGGCTAATTTGTTGATTTTTGCGTTTTCGTCTTTTGCTAGGGCAAGCTGTTCTTTGCTTAAAAACGTGGGGGCGGTGACATTGCTGGTATCGGCGGTTTCATTAATACTGCACCACCAGTTGTCACGATAATTTTCAATCGCACTAAAAGTGGCTTGCCGACCTGTGCCTTGTTCAACTAAAGGACGCATGGCTGGATTTTTGAGCATGATAAAAACGGCTTCGTAGCTTTTAGCTTTACTGTCTTTGGCTTTGCTGTATACGGGTATTTGGTCTTTTAATTCAGGAATCAGCTTTGCTAATTCAGGCGCGAGTTGTTGAGCGGTTTGTTCATCATTCAATAGCACTGCGCGTACCCACGCTGACATTACAACGCGACTTCGTAAAGTATCTGGTAAATCAGGGTGCAGTGCGAGTTGGGTTAATACCGTTAAGGGCAGTTGGGTGTTCATAATACGAGCGGCATCGGCATCAAACATAGTGCGTTTAGCCCACGCCCTTTCGTTTTTATTGTAATCTTCTTCACCCGCTTTAGCTGGGGCGTTGACATCGACTAGCAGAAATTCGCTTTCATTGTATGCAAAGACAACGGCATGGCGTTGGGAAAATTTCACAAATTCATTCAAATCTTGGGCTAAGCTTAGCCGTTCAGATAATAGTTGATTGATTGCAGAGGTGTTTATCGATGCTGAATCATTTAAAACTAGGTCTAAAGTTTTTCTCGCCTCATCGCTTTGACCTAAGGCGATTTGTAGACGCACGGCGTGATAAGTGGCGGTTAAAAATGCGGCTGAGCTTTTATCAAGGCTTTTGCTGGCGGCAATAAGAGTAGCGGCTTCGGGTGATTCTGCGCTGGCTTTCATTAAGCTGGCGATTAACCACGCGGTGTTTTTGCTGGTTTGCCATTTTTCAAGCGCGTGCGTGTAAGCGTCTTTTTCTTTGGATTGTACGGTAAAAATCCAATCAGTTAATTCATTGATTTTGCGATATTTGCTATTGCTTGTTTGTGCGGCGGCTTTTTCTGTATCAGACGATTCTTCAATGATAGCGACTTGATCCAGCAAACGACGGTAATCAGTGACATCTTGAAACAAAGTCGGATTTTCACTGTTATCGCTTAGTTTTTTGGCTAGATTATCGTGCAGAGTTTCGGGGTGTAGACGAAATTGAATGAGATTTAGCAGTTGTTTTGCCGCGCCGTGAACACTGGCTAAACTGGAATCCGTTACGATACTGTTAAGTTGGTCTTCGGCTTGTTTGTAATAGGCAAGCATCTTGTCGCGTTGCGCCTCATCCTCAGAAATCGCACTGGCTTGACGTATGGCGATTCTAGCCAATAAATAAGCGGATAGATCACGCCACGGTGACGCGGTATTTTTGGCAATTTGTTCAAAGCCTATTTTGGCTTCGTCATAGTGAGTCGCATAAAAATGTGCGGCGGCAATTTGATACTCACGGTCAGCTTTTAACCAATCGGGTGCATTCGTTGCCACTGCGCTGGGCATTTCTTTGGTCTCTGAACAGTTGGCAAACACTTGGTCTTGTCCGCGTAACCAGTCTTTCATAGCAGCATCATCGGCTTTAGTTTTTTCTAACCGCGCGGTGAGGGTTTTAGTGGCATTATCAAACGCGCCTGCGGTGCAGTTGAAAAAAGAGCTGTAGCTTTCTGGGTTGGTTCTATCGGTATAAATTTTCGGTTCTGCTTCATTGGTCGCTATTTTTTTACGCGCCGCTATCCAGTTATTAATCGCGGTATTTTTGCTGTCTTCATTCGCATCGGTATTGTCATATTCTGCTCGCCAATTGCGGACTAAATCGGCTTGTTCTTTATCAGAAAATGGCTGGTTATTAAATGCTCGATAAGCCACAAATAATGCAGAACGGTTAAGTGTGGGATGAATAATGCCAACATTGCCTTTCGCATAGTTCTCAAACTGTTCGGGTCGAGTATCCATTGCAAACACAGGTAGCACAAAACTTGGGCCACAGGCTAATGCAGGCGGTGAACTGAGTGCGAATAAAGAACAGGTTAAAAGTGAAATGGACAAAACATAAGAAAATTTTTTCATAAAATCAAGGTTCACTATGAATTAAAAAGGCGCGGTTTAAGCATTACTGATTAAGCCCCGTTACGCAAGCATTTTAAAGTTGCACTGGTGATTTCAAAACTCAATCGTTTCAGGCGCAACGCGGATCATTTCATCAATACTGGTTAAACCAGCAGCGACTTTTTCAGCGGCACTTAAACGTAAGGGGCGCATTCCTTCAGCAATGGCTTGTTTTTGCAACACAGCGTTATCACAATTTGAAGTCATTAATTTTTTTAGCGCAGGGGAATTGGTGAATATTTCGTAAATCCCAATTCTGCCTGAATAACCTGTCTGACGGCATTCTAAACAGCCGACGGCTTCATAAACTTGCTCAGGTTTTTTAGCTTTAAACGGTGCGATTAAACTAGCCCATTGTTCATCTTCAATAGAGACTGGCTTTTTACACGATTTACATAATAACCGTAACAAACGTTGTGCCATGACACCTAATAAGGTTTGTTGAATTAAATAATCGGGAACGCCAATATTTAATAAGCGGGTGATAGCGGCGGGTGCGTTGTTGGTGTGTAGAGTAGAAAATACTAAATGCCCAGTGAGTGAGGCTTGGATTGCCATTTCAGCAGTTTCTAAATCTCGAATTTCGCCCACCATAATAATATCAGGGTCTTGGCGCATTAAGGTACGAATGCCACTGGCAAAGGTTAATCCAATATTAGTATGTACCTGCATTTGATTAAAACTGGGTTCGATTTGTTCAATCGGGTCTTCAACGGTGCAGAGATTTATTTCCGAGGTGGACAGGTGTTTTAGGGTGGAATATAGCGTGGTGGTTTTTCCCGAACCTGTCGGCCCTGTGACTAAAATAATGCCATGCGAGTGTTGAATCATTTTGTTCCAAATATCTTGTTCACGGTGATTGAAACCGAGTTGTTGATAGTTGCGCAATAATACTTCGGGGTCAAAAATCCGCATGACGATTTTTTCGCCAAACGCGGTGGGCATCGTTGATAACCGTAATTCAATTTCTTTTTTTTGTGAGCTTTGGGTTTTAATACGTCCATCTTGTGGCAGACGTTTTTCAATAATATTCATTCTGCCCAAAATTTTTAACCGACTCATGACCGCGCCCATAATGGCGGCAGGAAGTTGGTAGACATCGTGCAGTATGCCATCGATTCTAAAACGCACATTGCCCATTTTACGGCGTGGTTCAATATGAATATCACTGGCGCGTAGATCAAAAGCATATTGCAATAACCAGTTGACTAAATTGACGATATGCTGATTATTGGCATCGAGATCACTGGCTTTACCTAGTTCAACTAATTGTTCAAGATTGTAAATATTACTGGTGGATTTATCGGCTGAATTATCGGTCGCGCCTTTTAATGATTTAGCAAACGCGTAAAATTCGCCTAAATAACGGGTAATTTCATCGGGATTAGCAAATACACGCTTGATTTGCCCCTGTTGAATTTTAGCCACATCAACTTCCCAACTGCGAATATAGGGTTCGGCGGTGGCAATAATGATTTCATCTTTACTGACATGAAGTGGCAAAATTTTATAGTTTGTCGCATAGGCATGACTGTAAATTAACGTCACGGCTGCGACATCAATCTTTAATGGATCGATGTAGTAATAGGGTAGACACACTTTTTTAGCTAACCAGCGTGTCAGCTCCTCTAGGGTAAAAGGTTTGCTAAATTGGGTTTGGTCAGTAACCCCACATTCAATCAGTACGTTTAACGGATGCTTTTTTTGGCTTTTTGAGCTAGCACCATAATGTAGACATTTTTCATAATCACCTGCGGAAATTAGATTGTCTTCTTGTAGCCAATGTAGCACTTGGTGAATGCTTAATTTAACGTCTTTTTGCTGGTTAGCATTATCTGTATTGAGCATCGTCTATCGCTTGTTTTTGAAGGGTGTATCATTATAGTTACGAATTCCATACGAAAGTATCGTGTGGTCATCTAAACGCTTCAACGCAAACTGCTGTTTCGGCAGAGCCTAGACAGACTGACATTCGCTCGGCGTTCGTATAGCACTGCTAACTCTCAGTGCTTCTTTTAAAATGTTTTCGCTGGCGTTTACATCGCGGTCTTTTTTCAAACCGCACACCAAACATTCAAAAATGCGGTCTGACAACGTTAAGTTTTCGTTTTTCCAGCCACAACAGGAACACGTTTTAGAACTGGCAAACCATCTATCCACTTTGACCACTTCTTTACCATACCACGCCGCTTTGTAACTGAGTGTTGAGTAAAATTCAGCAAAAGAAGCGTCGCTAATGGATTTTGCCAGCCGATGATTTTTCACCATACCTGCGACGTTTAAATCTTCAATCGCAATAAAATCGTATTCATTCACCAGTTTAGCAGTGATTTGGTGAATGAAGGTTTTACGTTGATTAACGATGTTGTTGTGAATTCGAGCAACGTTTAACGTTGCCTTTTTGCGACGCAACGAACCTTTCTTTTTATGTGAAAGATGACGCTGCGCTTGTTTTAATTCCGCTTGGCTCTCGCGGAAATACGTTGGATTTTCAACGGTTAAACCATCACTGCCAGTTAAAAATGTTTTGAGTCCAATGTCTAAACCAATGGTTTTACCTGTTTTAGGCTTGTGGATAATCTCCATTTCAACCAATACCGAGGCAAAGAATTGACCACACACGTTTTTAGAAACCGTCACCGACATGAACTTACAATCTACAGGTACGATGCGGTCTACAATCAGTTTCACCTTGCCTATTTTTTCCAGTCGAATGCTTGAATCGTTCAGCGTGAACTTTTGATTAGGCAGCCGATAACTTTGATGCGAATCACGGTTTTTAAAACACGGTCTACCGATTTTCTTTTTGCGAGTTTTGGAAAAGTAATTTTTCTTGAACGTTTTAAAATCCATTTCTTTTTGTTGCAATGCCGCTGCACTGACTTCGTTCATCCACTCAAACTTTTTCTTGAGCTGTGTGGTGCTTAGCGGTTGTTCTTGTTCCGTTAGATTTTTATCAAAGTTGTTGAACACTTCAACATTATGATTCCACACAACACGCACACAGCCCATCGTCTTATTCAATAAGATTTGCTGTTGTGCTGTCGGATAAAGCCTATATTTAAAGGCTTTGAGTGTCGTCATAATTACTGTAAATGTCTATGAATTACTATAGTTTATGCAAAAGAATACTATACTCGCTGGTTATAATTTGCAAGTCATCTGTAAGGCTGTGTAACACCAAACTAAAAGAGAGATTTTATGAGCATTGCCAATGAAACACCAAAAATTAATGTCACATCGGCAGAGATTTTAAATATTGAATCCTATATTCAAAGGAAAAATACCGCTGTCTTAACCATTATGTTTACCGACATTAAAGGCTTTACCGAACTGAGCGAACAAAAAGGCGAACAGTACGCGACTCAGTTTAGAATGAAACATGATGAAATTTTGACCAACATTATTGAACAAGATCATGCGGGTTTAATCATCAAGTTTATTGGTGATGCGGTGATGGCAGTTTTTTCTGAGCCCAGTATTGCGGTGGAACGCGCTCTGCAAATTCAGCAACGTTTGAATGAATTTAACGCCTCACAACAAGAGTTTGTGCCTATCAATGTGCGTATTGGCTTGCACATGGGGCAAGTGTCCATTGCTAACACCCTGCAAGCCGATGTGTTTGGTCGTCATGTCAATAGAGCTGCCAGAGTTGAAAGCTTAGCCGATGGTGGACAAATTTATTTAAGTTACGCGGTTTTTGATAGCGCGAAAGGTTGGCTCGCTAGCTATAAAGATTTACTGTGGCAAAATCACGGGCGTTATCGGCTAAAAGGTATTGAGGAATCGATTGAAATTTACGAAGTTATTAGTCGTGACAACGGTGACCCAAAACCGCCGCTACATGGGCATAAAGAAAAAACAGTTTCTAAGCTAGCAGTCAGTGTATTGTTGATGCTCGTCGCC
This sequence comes from Methylococcales bacterium, assembly GCA_026398895.1. Classification (GTDB taxonomy): domain Bacteria; phylum Pseudomonadota; class Gammaproteobacteria; order Methylococcales; family Methylomonadaceae; genus UBA4132. Next base: position 77,355 of record JAPLRZ010000037.1, on the reverse strand, counting down.
GTTTCTATTGCTACATTGGCAGCCATTTTTTATTATAAAAATACCACCAGCGTCTATTTTGTGCGTTTTTATCCTGATGCCATGTATCTGGATAATGCCCAACCCATTGCCTTGGCTGGGCAAAAAACCGATCAATCCAGACAAGTCATCACTGACATTAAACGCGGCAACCACATCGTGCATTATGAGGTCACAAAGTCAGATCGCTATTATGCGGAGTTGGCTATCAACAGCGGAATTAATAACGTTGAATTAAAATTCAAAGAACTGCGATTGCCTAGCCTATTAAATCGCCTCGATTTGACTGAAACCAAGCAAGCACCCAAACACGAAACCGCCCGCTATGAATTATACGGTCATGACGGCGAAAAAATCCCTTTCATCGCAGAGTTAAGTTTACAGACAACTAGCAAGGCGGATAGCAACCATGCCGATGTAATCAATGACCAGTTTTCTGGCGCGTTAAAAATAAACAATAAAGTATATGATATTCCCCCGCAACACGTTACTCACAGGCTTTCTGACACCTCAGCAAAACGCTTTGCGCCTGTGTTGATTTACCAAGATGAATACCACGCTTATTACTACAAATATTATGTTTATAAAACCACAGTTGAATTTGAAATTTATGCTGAATTTAATCATGTTGTAAATCAATAGCTTATGTGCTTTTTCTGTCGTCATTTGGTAGTGGGTGTGTCTGTTACACGGAGTCCAAAACACGTTTTGGACGTTTTGTGCCGTCCAAGTCATGCCTTGAACTCCGAACGATAGGCTATGAAATCTAAATTTAAGAAAAACACAAATTTAACCCACTACCGTTTATTCCTCATATAATCTAGCCTACCTTATGATAACCATTGAAACCCTGAGAAATAACGCCACTAAATTTGCCAAAGAATTTGCAGATTCTACTTATGAAATGGGCGAAGCACAGGATTTTATCAGGGGTTTATGCGCTATTTTCGGGTTGAATCATCGCCGCTTTGTATCTTTTGAAAAACGGGTTAAAAAACTGGGCAACAAACAAGGACGTATTGACGGTTTTATTCCCAGTTTATTGCTGATTGAAATGAAATCAGCGGGTAAAGATTTAGACAAAGCCTACCAACAGGCAACCGAGTATTTCCACCACTTAAAAGATGAAGAACTGCCGCGCTGTGTATTAATCAGTGACTTTCAAAACCTGCATTTATACGACTTAGACACTCACGCTGAACCGTTAAAAATCAAACTGGCTGACTTACCGCAACACATTGAACAGTTTAAATTTTTAGCAGGTTACGAAAAGATAGCCATTGAAAAGCAGGAACGCATTAACAAACTCGCCGCTGAAAAAATGGCGGATTTACACGATGTTATTAAAGCCACAGGTTATGACGGTAAAGAGTTAGAAAATTATTTAGTGCGTTTACTGTTTTGTTTGTTTGCCGAAGACACTGGCTTGTTTGGTGAAAATGGTTCTTTTTTGGATTATTTGCAGCACACCGATGCCGATGGTTTAGAGTTACACGGTGCGTTATCTGGCTTATTCGATACCCTCAACAAACCAGACCCCGATTATTTGGCGAATCACCCGCATTATCACGGGCAAAAACGACTTAAAAACCTGTCTGAACATCTCAGCAAATTTCCCTATATTAATGGCGCGTTATTTGAAGGCACATTATCGCATTGCCAATTTGATGAAAATTCACGCGCCATGTTGATGGAATGCGCGAAACTGGATTGGAGCGAGATTAGCCCCGCGATTTTCGGCTCATTATTTCAAGCGATTATGCACTTTGATGATGAGCTTGCCACTGCGAAAACCAAAAAACGCCGCGAGTTTGGCGCACATTACACCTCTGAGGAAAATATTTTAAAAACCATCAACCCGTTATTCATGGATGATTTACAGGCTGAGTTTAAAAAAACCAGCAAAAGTAACACGCCTGCGTTTCATAACAAATTAGCGGGGCTAAACTTTTTTGACCCTGCCTGTGGTTGCGGTAATTTTTTGATTATCGCCTATCGGGAATTGCGCTTGCTGGAATTGGATGTGATTAAAGCGCAATGGGGTAAATCACTCACCGCGCAAATCAATGTTGATACCCTGATTTTGTGTAACGTGCATCAATTTCACGGCATCGATATAGATGAAAGCGCGGTGCAGATTGCCACGCTGGCAATGTGGCTGGTGGATCATCAAATGAATTTACGCGTGCAGGAATTAGGCTTGTATTACAACCGCATTCCGTTGGTGAAAAAAGCCAATATTGTCTGTGCCAATGCTTTACAAATAGACTGGGAAACGGTGATTAAACCTAAAGAGTGCAGTTTTATCATGGGCAATCCGCCATTTGTGGGAAGCAACTTTCAAACAAAAGAACAGAAAGCCGATTGTGCCGTTATTTTTAAAGACATAAAAGGCGCGGGCGTGTTGGATTTAGTTGCCGCGTGGCACGTTAAATCGGCGCGATATATTCAAGCGAATAAAGCGATTCCTGTCGCATTTGTCTCTACCAACAGCTTAACCCAAGGCGGACAAGTGGCTTTGTTATGGACGGAATTAGTAAAGCTCAACATCAAACTGCATTTTGCCCATCGAACCTTTCAATGGAGTAACGAAGGGCGCGGCGTGGCGGCGGTACATTGTGTAATTATGGGTTTTTATTATGAAAATACCGTAGGTTGGGTTGCGTCTTCTTGCAACCCAACACAAGGCGCGGTCAATGTTGGGTTGCCAAAAAGCGGCAACCCAACCTACATAAATTGCCGATTATTTGATTATGGCGACAACATCAAAGGCGAACCGACTGAAATCAAAGCCACGCAAATCAACCCGTATCTGGTGGACGCGCCTACTGTGTTGATTGATAAACGTACAAAGCCGTTAAGTCCTAACGCGCCTGAAATGACAAACGGTAGTAAACCCACTGAGGGCGGCAATTTACTATTATCACCAGAAGAAGCGGATAATATTCGGCAAAATGACCCGATTGCGGCTAACTACATACGTCCGTTTTTAGGTTCAGAAGAATTTATTAACAACCTGCCGCGTTATTGTTTATGGCTCAAAGACAGTACAGCAACTGACCGCATGAACTCACCTGAAATTCAAAGACGCATGGCAGCGGTGATAAAAATGCGCTTAGCAAGTACCGATAAAGAAACGATAAAAGATGCCGCTATACCATATTTATTTCAAAAAATTCGCCAAACCGACCAACCCTATTTATTAATCCCGCGTGTATCGTCTGAACAACGAAAATTTGTACCGATTGGCTATTTTGAAGCCAATGTGATTTGTGGTGATGCTAATTTCATGCTCCCCAATGCCAGCCTGTACGATTTTGGAATACTTTGTTCCACTTTCCATAACGCGTGGATGCGCACAGTTTGCGGACGACTCAAAAGCGATTACCGCTATTCAAACACTATCGTTTACAACAACTTTCCCTTTCCCGATATTTCTCCGCGTACAAACCAAGGTTTGAACTCCAGCGCACGGAGTTCAAACCTTGGTTTGTATTCCAAAATCGAAACCGCCGCACAACAGATTTTGAATGCCCGAGCAGCCGAAGAAACGCACTGCACAGCGCAAGGACAAAAATACTCACTCGCCACGCTCTACGCCGCTGGCAATATGCCCGCTGATTTACTCAACGCCCATAACGCCTTAGACAAAGCCGTTGATGCCGCTTACGGTTATAAAGGTGGTAAAGATGACCCAGCACGAGTGGCGTTTTTATTTGAACGCTATCAACAACTAACCGCGCCACTGATGGAAACTGAGAAAGTGAAGAAAACCAAAAAATCCAGTTAGTCACTCAAACCTACCAAGATATTTAAGACCTCGCAAGTCTGAATGCTGCCACAATTGAAAAAACTTACCATTAACATCACATCTTGATTATGCTAAAACTCATCCATACCGCCGATTGGCATTTAGGTCATACCTTACACGGTGTTTCACGACACACCGAACACCAGCAATTTTTGAACTGGTTGCTGGCTGAATTACTCGACAAACAAGCCGATGCGCTGATTGTGGCGGGGGATATTTTTGATTCGGCAAATCCATCGGCACAGGCACAAGCGCAATTGTATGAGTTTTTAGTCAGTGCTAAAAAACAGCAAGCGGCGTTGGATATTATTTTAGTCGGTGGTAATCACGATTCGGCAACGCGCTTGGACGCGCCTTCGTCGATTTTGAATGCGTTGGGGGTTCATGTTGTTGGCGGTTTGCGGCGTGATAATCAGGCTATGGATTGGCGGAGGTTAATAGTTCCGTTGACTAATGCACAAGGTGAGATTAAGGCGTGGTGTGGGGCGATGCCATTTTTGCGCAATGCCGATTTGCCCAATAGTGAAGACGATGATCCCTTAGTAACAGGTGTTAAATCGTTATACGATGAGTTATTTAGCCAATTGCAAAGCCACGCCCAACACGGCGAAAGTCTGATTATGACGGGGCATTGTTATATGGTGAATGGCAATGTGTCGGAACTCAGCGAGCGTAAAATTTTGGGCGGTAATCAACACGCGCTACCTGTTGAGCTGTTTCCTAAAGCCATTGATTATGTGGCGTTGGGGCATTTGCATTTGGCGCAATCGGTGGGCGCGAATGAGCATATACGCTACAGCGGTTCACCGATTCCATTGTCATTTGATGAAAGCCATTATGTGCATTCGGTGTTGCAAGTTGAGGTTACAGCAGGGCAGGGCGTAGCTATCACAAAACTTAAAATTCCGCGCAGTATTGAGTTATTACGCATTCCTAACAGCAAAGATTTTGCTACGCTGTCCAATGTGCTGGCGCAGTTGGAAAGTTTAGATTTAGCCGATTTGCCAGAAGCACAGCATCCGTTTGTGGAATTGCGCATTAAATTGGATAAACCTGAACCTAGTTTGCGCCAACAGATTGAAAAGGTGATTAGTGTGTTGCCTGTACGCTTATTAAAAATAACCACTGCATACGCAGGCAATGATAACAGTCTGGCAGATTTGCAGATTGAACAACGGCTGGAAGAATTGCAACCGTTGGATGTGTTTCAACGCTGTTATCAGACTAAATATGACACGCCCGCGCCTGACGATCTCACCGCGTTATTTAATGAGTTGTTAGAAGGAATCGAATAATGCGTATTTTAGCCATACGCGGTAAAAATCTTGCCAGTCTTGCCGATGAATTTGAAATTCTATTGAATGAAGGCGCATTACAAACAGTCGGTTTATTTGCGATTACAGGACAAACAGGCGCGGGCAAAAGCACGATTTTGGACGCGCTGTGTTTGGCATTGTATGACAAAATGCCGCGCTTGCCCGATGGCGTAGGCGTTGCAGTAGGACACAAAGACGAAGATGAAAATCAGCGCGTAAAACATAATGATGTGCGCTCGATTTTGCGCCGTGGTGCAAGTCATGCCTACGCGGAAGTGGATTTTGTCGGCAAAGATAAACAAGCCTATCGAGCGCGTTGGCAAGTCAGCCGTGCCAGAGGCAAAGCAGGTGGTAGGTTACAAGCACAAGAAATTCTGCTCAGTCATATTGACAGTGGGCAACGTTTGGGGCAGGGAAAAACCAGCACTTTAGAGGCGATAAGCAACTTGGTGGATTTAAGTTTTGAGCAGTTTCGCCGTTCGGTTTTATTGGCTCAAGGTGATTTTGCCGCGTTTTTAAAAGCTAAAAAAGATGAACGCTCCAGTTTGCTTGAACGCATTACGGGAACGGAACTCTATTCAGAACTATCGAAGGCGGCTTATGAACGCGCCAAACTAGAAAAGGTAGAACTAGACCGCATTAACGGATTAATGCAACATCAAATTCCATTGGAAAGTTCAGCACGGCAAGAGCTGGAACAGCAACGTGATGTGCTTGCCGCTTCGGTGCTGGAACTGGACACGCAACTTGCTGATAATCAAAAAATTATCGACTGGTATATCGAGCTGAAAAAACGCCAACAAGCGGAACAGTTAGCCAGTAATGCCTTAGCTGACAGTTCACAGGCATGGAATCAGTCTGAACCCTTGCGTGTGCATCTCAAACAAGTCGAAGCCGCACAGCCATTGAGACCGTTATTAAACCATTATCAACAGGCGCAAACGGATTATGACGATGCCGAAGCAAAATTAAAAAATGCGATGGAAGCTCAGGCGGCGGCGGACATAAAACTGCACGCTGCCAACGCGCAGTTAAGCACACAAAATGCTCACTTACTGGCAGCCGAAACCCAACACCAGCAAGCCCAACCTGTGTTAAAAGCGATTCGTGTATTGGATACCCGTCTTGAAGTCTTGCAAACAACGCTTAACGGTTTAAACACTGAACAAAATCAGCTTCATACTGAGCTAAGCACTGCTAAACAGCAACACGACACGCTGACAAAACAGCAAGCCGAACAACACGCCGCGTGGCAACAGTTAAACGATTGGTTAGCTGAGCATCAAGCCTTAGAACCGCTTGCCGAGAATTGGAAACATTGGCAAAGTGAGCTTAATCGTTATAGCGTACTCAATAAACAACGGACTGAGGAAATCATCACAGCCGAAAAAATCCAGTCTACGGTGGATAAAAACCAGCAACGCTTGAGCGTGTTACAAACGGATATTGATGCTAAAAAACAAGTATTGCATGAGCAACAAACCGTATTAGCGGAATTTAAACAACAAGAATCACAATACTCGCTGGATCAGTTGCATCAAGACAAAGAACGCTTAGAACTTGAAAGCCAACAGCTAAGCCGTGCCATTACGCTAAGCACGCAAGCAGTCGCGGTACACACGCAGCTAAGCCAAGACACGCAACGCTTAACAATTATCGAACAAACGGTAGAAACCACTAGCCGACAACTCGACATCCTAAACCGACAAGAAATTATCAATGGTATTAGCTTGGATGAAGCCAAAAAAGCTCTCGCATTGATTGAAGCCACTGGTCATAAAGATGCCCAGCAATTGCGGACATTATTAATCCAAGATCAACCTTGTCCTGTGTGTGGCGCGTTACAACATCCGTGGCAAACACACGCTATCGCCTTGAATAACCAACACACGCACGCTCAACAACAGCGTGTCGATGAACTGGAGCAAGAAAAAGCCAGTCTGATTAAAATCATCGCCAGTAATTTCCAAGCGATTGAACAACAGAAAGAGCAAGCGATTGAGCTAAATCATAAAATAATCTTGGCAAAAGAAAGCAACGATATTTTGCTCAATGATTGGCATATTTTGATTTTGCCTAATAAGCCAGTGTTGGCTTTGCAAAACGTGGATTTATTACCGTTACTGACTGCGCAACATGAATGCGTCACTGCCGACTTAGCACAAATCAAACAACAAGAAAAAGCTGCGTTAGCTATACAGCAGAAAATAAAAATAGCACAACATACTTTTGATACTGCCAAGCAAACACAGGAATCCTTAAGCAACGAACACACCGCGCTGGATAAACAACTCACGCAACATAAAGCCGAATTACGCGCTTATCTGGCGACTATTGATAACCTTGAAACTCAACTGAATGGACTTGTTGAATCATTGGCTGCACCTTGTGGACAGTTAGCTAATTGGCAAACTTATTTAACATCCCCTGCCGCGTTGAGTAAAAAAGTTCAGCAATTTCAACAAAATCAACAACAACTAGCAACGGTTAATAAAAACGTAGAATTAACTTTGCAACAAGCGAAACTTGCCGCGCAAACCTGTGGGCAACTTCAACAACAGCTCACGCTTAAGCAAGCCGTCATACAACGCGAAACTGAACAAAAACAAAGCTTAGTGCTAGACCGCGATACTCTCATCGCAAGCTGTAGGGGCGATTTTAATCGCCCAGTAAGCGCAGATGCTATCGATCAACAGCTTACCCAACTACTGAACGCGGCAAAAACAGCCCAACAACAAGCCACAACCGCCGTTAATCTTGCCACCACAGAATTGGCAAGCCAAAAAGTCGAACAACAACACTGGCAAACAGAACGTACCCGCCGCGATGACAACCTACAAAAATCCCTAGCGACACTTAACCAAGACCTAGAACGCCTTACGATTAATCGAGAACAACTAAGCGAATTATTGCAACAGGATGAACACTGGTTAGACGAACAAAAAGCCACTATTGCACAACTAGAAAAAGCCCTACAAGCCGCCACTGCTTTATTGACTATTAAAACGGACGATAGAAAACAGCATGAAACTCTAGCCGTAGCCGTGCAAGAAGTCACTGCTCTGCAAACCGCCAGCGAATTACAACAACAAAAACAATCATTAAGTGAACAAAAACAAGAACGCGATTTGCAACTACGCGAAGATGATAAAAAACTCACCAACAATAGCGATCTTAAAGTGGAACTGGACAAGCAACGCTACCGCTGGGAACAATGGCAAAGCTTGAATGATTTAATCGGCTCAAGTACAGGCGCGAAATTTCGTGTCTTCGCGCAAAGTTTAACCTTAGAAGCTCTGCTCATTCACAGCAACAAACACCTTGCTGATTTTGCCAAACGCTACGCCTTACAGCGCGTTCCTAGCAGTGATTTAGAGCTACAAATTATTGATAGAGACATGGCAGACGATGTGCGTAGCGTTCACAGCTTATCAGGCGGTGAAAGCTTTTTAGTGTCGCTGGCGTTAGCATTAGGCTTAGCTTCACTGTCATCCAATAAAACCCAAGTGGAATCATTATTTATCGATGAAGGTTTTGGTAGTCTCGACCCTGAAACCTTAGACATAGCGATCGCCAGTTTAGACACTCTGCAAGCGTTAGGACGCAAAGTTGGGGTAATTTCTCATGTGCCGATTTTAGTAGAACGTATCGGTGCAAAAGTAGTAGTAGAAAAACAAGGTGGTGGTAAAAGTACGGTGACGATTGTTGGTGGCTATTGAATCAATAGCATGAATAACACATTCTGAGCCTGTCGTAGCTACTTAAGCTCTAACTCAAATTAATCCAGCAAAAAATTTGCTTGTTGTCGTTGATTATTCAGCGCAGTTTCTATGGTTTCGTCTTTTAAATTGACACCCGAAAACTGACATTTTTCGGATTCATTGAGCAAAAACAACAGCTTTTTTAATGCTAGATCATAACTGAGTCCGTTGTTGTGAATATTAGAAATACAGTTGCGGTCGGCATCGGTACTGATACCTGATTTTGCTTTATAGGTGAAATAAATACCCATGCTGTCAGGTGAACTTAAACCAGGACGTTCACCGATTAACACGATACACAAACGAGCGGCGTAGTGGTCAGCGACTGCATCACCAATCGCAACTCGTCCGTGTTTAATCAGACAGACAGGCGGCAGTTGGTACGCCTTGGCTTGCAGTTCGGGCAACAATAAATTTAAAAACGGTACTGCGTGTTGCTCTATGGCTTTGGATGATAAACCGTCCGCTACCACAACCACAGCATCCGTTTGAATGTTTGGGTACTGTTGCAAACAACGTACGGCAGATTCGCTTAACAAGCGTCCTAAATCGGGACGTTGTAAATACATCCGCTGATTTTCTGCTTGGGTTTGTAACGTTAGCGTTGTATAGCCCAGTGTGTTGATACGTTGTTCCAGTTGAGAAAAATCCAGCGGGATATTGACCGCATCACGCGCTAAGGCGTGGGCTAATTGAAATTCCAGACTATTGCGCGTAGTTTGACTCATGCCCGCACGTCCTTGGGCAATACGCGCGGGAGTAAATTGGTTCAAGCTGTGCCATAGGTCTTTAGAATCAACCATTGCCGCCTCCAGTCAGTTTTTGTAGCGCAGGTTTAAATAACGCAGGTAACTCGCGTTGTGCCATTAATTGATTATCTGCATTAAAAATGCCGTGTTGTTGCAACCAGCGTTCAAACTCTGGTGCGGGTCTTAATCCCAGCACTTGGCGCACATACAGTGCGTCATGAAACGAAGTCGATTGATAATTGAGCATCACATCATCTGCACCAGGGATGCCCATAATAAACGTACCGCCCGCAACTGCAAACTGCGTCAACAACATATCCATATCATCTTGATCGGCTTCGGCGTGATTGGTGTAACAGACATCACAACCCATTGGCAGCCCCAATAATTTGCCGCAAAAATGATCTTCCAGTCCTGCGCGAATAATTTGCTTACCATCGTACAAATATTCAGGGCCGATAAAACCGACCACAGTGTTGACTAATAGCGGTTTAAATTTGCGGGCAACGGCATAAGCGCGGGCTTCACAGGTTTGCTGATCCAGTCCTTGGTGTGCATTGGCGGATAAGGCACTGCCTTGTCCCGTTTCAAAATACATACAGTTATTGCCCATTCCGTTATCGAATAAGCTACCGCGTTTTAGTTCCAGCGCGGCGAGATGGGCTTCGTGTAATAAAGCCAGATTAATGCCAAAACTGTCATTGGCTTTTTGCGTACCCGCAATGGATTGAAACACTAAATCAACGGGTGCGCCTTGTTCAATGGCTTTTAAAGTGGTGGTGACATGAGCTAAAACACAAGATTGCGTCGGTATCGCATAGCGGTCGATAACGTCATTCAGCATAGTGAGCAAGCGTGAGGTCGCTTCAAGATTATCAGATGCAGGATTAATACCAATAACCGCATCGCCGCATCCATACAACAAACCATCCAGCAAACTGGCAGCAACACCCGCTGGATTATCGGTCGGATGATTGGGTTGTAAACGAGTGGATAAACGATTTTCCAGCCCTATCGTGCCACGAAAGCGAGTAATCACGCGGCATTTTTTCGCCACCAAAATCAAATCCTGAATGCGCATAATCTTAGACACCGCCGCCACCATTTCGGGTGTCAAACCAGCGGCAATAGCGGTTAATACCTCGGTGGTCGTCTGCTCAGATAACAGCCAGTTACGAAAATCACCGACTGTTAAATGACTGACAGGCGCGAACGCCACGCTATCATGTTCGTCAATAATCAGGCGCGTGATTTCATCCTGTTCATAAGGCACCAGTGCTTCATTGAGAAATTGTTTAAGCGGTACATCCGCAAGCACCCACTGCGCCGCCACGCGTTCTAAATTATTGGCAGCCGCCACACCCGCAAGATAATCACCCGAACGCGGCGGTGTCGCTTTCGCCATCAGATTACGCAGGGTTTTAAAGTCGTAGGATAGATTTGCTATATATGCCTTATACATTGGAACAATGTATCAGTGTGAAGGTGGTGGCGGTGCAAAACCATCCTCTTTCCACAGTCGATTACCGCTGTTGCCACTATCGTGAGAACATTCTTGCAAAATACCTTTGCGGCACAAAGTTTCACGCCATTCATATTTAAAAAATAGCTTTTCCATGGGTTCAGGGCTAGGTTCAAACGATACTGTCATGCTGGGCGAATAAGTGCTTTCACCAAAACCCGTGCCAGCGGATGGTGCAACAGACCTAGATGCTGAGCCACTCATTGCTTCATCTTTATTAGAGAGCTGTGGACGAGGACGTTCAGCATACACAGCCATAGCAATCACACCCATTGCTGAATTATCTCCCCATGCAGCGGCGTAAGAATTCTCGGCTTCGGTAAAATAAAAACGATTGGTTTGATTGGTGCCAGTACGCCAGCCTTCATAATCCGCGCTATCATGCGGATTCAAAATATACATTCGCTCACTGTTAGCTAGCCACGATTGCTTACCGCTGATGATATTACGACCATCAACCGCAATCACTAAGCCTACTCGTTGATTGCTGTTATTGACCACACGCAATCGATAACGGTCATTCTGAGTCGCTTGAATATAGGCGCGGTAATGTGAGGAATCGGAATTTAAAGGAAATTCGAGTAACTTTCCCTGATTATCACTTTGTACACTCAAGGTCACGGGTAAATAAGGTGGCGAAGACATTACACGATCACCACCGATAACTGGATTACTTGCACATGCTGTCATACCTATAATGGCTAATAGCAGCGCAAAAAATTGTCTCCGTTCCATTTTTCACCTCTTGCATAGTTGGTTAAAAAATAATTTTTTACTCTGTAGAAATAGCCTGTTGCTGATTTTTTAATGCTGCATCTAAGGTATGCCATGCCAGTGTTGCGCATTTCACGCGTGCGGGGTATTCGCGTACGCCTGCTAATACCGCTAGTTTTCCCACCGCCTCTAATTGAATATCCTCAGTTTTTCCTGTGGTCATTTCATGAAATAGCTTAAATAAGGTTTCGGCTTCGGCTTCGGTTTTTCCTTTAATAATTTCAGTCATCAACGACACCGAAGCGGTAGAAATGGCGCATCCTGAACCCTGAAAACTGGCATCTTCAATGGTATCAGCATTCATTTTTAAAAATAGCGTTAAACGATCGCCGCACAAAGGGTTAAAACCCTCCACTTGTCGGTCAGCATTCTCAATAATACGAAAATTGCGTGGGTTACGATTGTGGTCAAAAATCACCTCTTGATAGAGGTCGCGTAGGTCTTCAAACATGGATTATTCCTAATTATTAATGTGTTATCGGTTATCAAAAAGAGGTGAAAAAGAAAATAACACATAAGGCTATAATATAACAAACTACCGCTTTAACCCATTAGCGTTTTTTGATACGCTAATTAAAGTGATTTTATAGCACTGGGATGACGAATTAACATCGAAAATTTATCTTTGCGTTTATTCAGCCAACCTCGCACTTCGATGGTTTTGCCTTGATAACTATTAAGCTCAGGAAACAACGACAACCATTCCATGTCGATACGCACATCAAAGCGGTCAGAAAATTGTAAATAAACAAATTTTTTGGCAGGATGTACGGATTTCACTTTACCCACTAAGCGTGTCCAGCCAAAATGCCCAGCTTCTGTTAGCTCATCCACAGGAATAGCGGCATATTCAGGACGCTGCCAAATACCCAGTTTGGCTTTTTCTGCTTGTTCGGACGCTGTCACCAATTCATTCACATATTTTAAGTTAGGCGGGAAAATGCTCACCTGTGCCAAACCTGCTGCAAGCAATGATTGATTGATGAATTCTTTATTTTCGGTGAACAAATAGCCTAGTGTTCTGCCGTAACTATCGGTTTTTTCTGCATCAGTTTCTAGGCGAACTTTGGTATCTTTCAATTTAGCAATTAGCCACTGCTTTGCTTCTTCGCCACCAGCATCGGCTAGTTTGTCACGGTGTTGTACTTCTGGGGTATTAATCCCTAATAAACGAATTTTTTGCCCATCTTCTAAGACGACGGTGTCACCATCGTAAACCGTTTTAACACGATATAAACCAACGCCTGCCTCTATCGCTATTTTTTTTGCATCAGGCACAGAGGAGCGATCAGAAAAATGTACTTTACCGCTTGCATCTTTCCATTGATACACCTCTGCACTCACTAATGCAGGCAAAAATAACACTAAAATCAACAATTTTTTCATAAACAAATCCAGTAAGAACGGTGATAATTAGTACCTTAAACGAATAAATAATATTGTCCAATAGTCAGTTTTCATAGATAATCATCAGTTTTTATAAAAAAACTGCTTAGAAAAATCGATTCGGCAACAGCTATTTTAACGATTATTGGGTACTTAATGACATTTATTGCGAGCAGTTCGCCGAGTAACACATGAATATAAATAAATTTGCAAAAGACTTGTTAAAACAAGCCTTGCACTTGGAATCAGATATTACCTTATTTGATAGCGCGACCCCCTTATTAGGCAATTTAGCCGAATTAGATTCTATTGGTGTGGTTAATGTGATTACTCTGATTGAAGAGCAACTTGGTTGCATTATCGAAGACGACGAAATTAATGCCGAAGTATTTGAAACCTTTGGTAGTTTGGTTATTTTCATACAAGGTAAGCAATGCTAAACAAAGTTGTGTTGGGATAACTGTTCGATAAACCAGCGTAACACCTTGCCTTTATTGTTTGTTTTCCATGCCATATATAAAGCCAGTGGCGGTATTGGTTCTTCTAATGGCAGTGCAATAAGCAAACCTTGGGCAAGCACATCGTGAATCCTGTGTGCAGGTAAAAAACCAACGCCTAAACCCAAGCATTGAGCCTGTATTTTTGCTGTTATCGATGGCACACTTAATACAGGACGTTTGCTAAAAACCCGTTGGCTTTGCGGGGCTTGATTTTTGGAAGAATCTCTGACCACGATAAAACGATGCTGCTCAATCAGTTGTCTGGATAAAGGCAACGTGGTCTTAGTCAATTCATGTTCGGGAGCAACGGCGAATATCCATTCAATCTCCTGAATCTTTTGATAGTTAATGCCATGACTTGGCAGAAATTCAGTTCCTGTCCCTATCACTAAATCCACGCGATTACTGGTGAGTGCTTCTTGAGTGCCACCGAGTACCTCTTCGTAAAGGTTAATTTCAATATCTGGCAGTATTTCATAAAACTGCGCAATTAACGGATAGATGAAATCAAATTCCAGAATGGAATCTATCGCGATGTTAAAAACCGCTTCCCAGCCGCTATGGGTTTTTTTCGTGATCATGGCGAGCCGTTCCGTTGCTTGTAAAATCTCCCGCCCTTGCTCCAGTAACACTTTACCCGCTGGCGTTAGCACAGCTCTTCTGCCTTCTTTGCGAAACAATACCACATTCAAATCCTGTTCTAGCTTTTGTATGCTATAAGAGATTGCTGATGGTACGCGAAACAGCTCATTAGCGGCGGCGGCAAAACTGCCTTTGCGCTCAATCGCGTCCAATACTTCCAGTGCATCAAGAGTGATAGGATATTTCATCGGCTTTGCTCGTGTGAATTGTTCAGTTATTTTGCATGAATTGCGCAAAATCTATCGCTTTTTATTTTGTGAGCCAACCCTATAATGTACTCAACAATTTAAATAACGAGAGAATTTGATATGAAAGCATTAATAAACAAAACATTAGCCGCAAATGCAAGTTGGGAAGCATTGATACTGCGTGTACCTATCGGTTTGATTTTTACCGCACATGGTAGCCAAAAACTTTTTGCATGGTTTGGCGGTTATGGTTTAGAAGGTACAGGACAATGGATGGCATCGGTCGGTTTAACACCTGGTTTTGTTATGGCGTTATTGGCAGGGTGTGCGGAATTTTTTGGCGGTGTCGGCTTAATGCTGGGATTATTTACCCGTGCTTCTGCCACAGTGAATGCCTTGACGATGCTAGTCGCATTATTAGCTGTGCATTTGGGTAAGGGCTTTTTCATGGAGACACACGGCATTGAATACGCACTGGCGTTATTATCCGCCAGCACAGCATTAATTTTTATCGGCGGTGGGCGTTATTCAGTCGATGATTATTTGCTGAAAAATAATTTTTTGGGGGTGCAAGATGACTGAGAAAACACGACAGCTTACCAACATTATCACTGGGCAAACCACCAGTGATGGCGCGGGGGTTAAATTAAAACGGGTGATAAGTCCACAGCACAAAAACGCGTTTGATCCGTTTTTATTACTGGATGAATTTGGTTCAGACGAACCAGCGGATTATCTAGGCGGTTTTCCTGACCACCCACATCGTGGTTTTGAAACCGTCACCTATATGCTAAAAGGCGCAATGTTACACCGCGACCATTTAGGCAACGAAGGGCATTTACGCGCAGGCGATGTGCAATGGATGACAGCCGCGCATGGTATTATTCATTCTGAAATGCCAGAACAGGAAAATGGCTTATTACACGGTTTTCAACTGTGGATTAATTTACCTGCCAATGAAAAAATGAAGCCGCCGCATTATCAAGATATTGCCGCCGCCACTATTCCACAGCTTGATTTGGCAAATGGTGGCACTATTAAAGTCATTGCGGGCGAGTATTCATCCATTCAAGGCGCGGTACAAGGTGTCAGTACCCAACCTTTATATTTGGATGTGTCGTTAAGTCCACAACAATCGCTTACCGTACCCATAGATGCACAACACACCGCAGTCGTTTATGTTTATCAAGGCGAAGTGGCGATTGATAATAAAACCTTACAAACAGGACAACTGGGGCAGTTAATCAACGGTGATGTTATACAAGTGACAACCCAAACCCAGTCAGCGCAATTTTTGCTATTAGCCGCGCTGCCGTTAAACGAACCTGTTGTACAGTCAGGACCATTTGTGATGAATACTGTTGAAGAAATTGAACAAGCGTTTCGTGATTACCGTAACGGCGTATTAACACTTTTGTAATTTAACCCCCATCCTTTATTCCATTCGAGAGAAATTGACATGACTGAAAAATATAATGCGCCGATAGCTGTTAATGTTGAAGCAGGAAAAACCTATTACCACTGCCGTTGTCGTTTAAGTGGAGCAATGCCACTTTGTGATGGCTCTCATAAAACAACCGAAAATAGCCCGTTAGCGTTTGTTGCCGCAGAAACTAAAAGCGTTTACTTATGCGCTTGTGGCAAAACCAAGACTCCACCGTATTGTGATGGCAGTCATGGCGGTTAACGGATAATAAGCGTTATTTAATTTTATTCAACCAAGGAAACGACCATGCAATCCAAACCTGCAATAACCAGTGTAAAAATTCACGATATTATTCAAAATCGTTGGAGTCCCAGAGCGTTTGCTGCTGATAAAGCTGTCAGTCATGAGGATTTATTGGCATTGCTAGAAGCCGCTCGTTGGGCTGCTTCTTGTTTTAACGATCAACCGTGGCGTTTTGTGGTGTGCGATAAAAACACCGATGCCGTTAGTTGGCAAAACGCATACGCAAGCATCGTAGAAAGAAATCAATTATGGGCAAAAAATGCCCCTGTGCTAATTCTTGCCGTGGCAATGGCTAATTTTAATCACAACGATAAACCTAACCGATGGGCAATGTATGACACGGGAGCGGCTTGCGCTAATCTATCTTTACAAGCGACCGCATTGGGGCTAATTGTCCATCAAATGGGTGGTTTTGATGCTGAAAAAACCCGCGAATTATTTCATTTACCGCATGACTGCACACCGATGGCAATGATGGCAGTTGGCTATCAAGCCGATGTTGATGTGCTTCATGAAGATTTTAAAGCAATCGAATTAGATCAACGTTCACGCGCTACCTTGGGTGAGCGGTTTTATGCAGGGCAATGGGGCAATGGGATTGAATAATAGGATGAGGTTACTTGAGGTTTTTTAATTAATGACTGCTGGTCCTTTAAGGCATAGGTATCTACACAAGTGCTATTACTCCTTCTCCAGAGGGAGAAGGTTGGGATGAGGGAGAATGTAACTACTTGATTTTATTCTCCTCACCCCAACCCTCTCCAGCAGGAGAGGGAGTTTGGCGTTTTTATAAGCCATTGTTTTTATTGTGCTGAATGGAGTTTGGCGTTTTTATAAGCCATTGTTTTTATTGTGCTGAATTGAGTGTAGATACCTATGTCTTTAAGGACTGGCAGTCATGCTCAAAAGTTTTTTGTTCGTCCTGTGTCCTTTGATACCTCAGGACAGCCTTGTCGAAGGACGAATACTTAAACCACTCACTCCATTATTTCTTGCCAAATCTGTTCAACTTGAACACGCAGGTCAGTCACTTCAGTTTCAGCAATAACGGCTTTATCACCTTGTAATACTTGTTTATGTCCCCTGTCACGGTACGCACAATAGGCGGCTTTTAGCGTATCAGCGGCGTGTTGCGAGATGATACCGTGAGCCTGTAAGCCTTCCAGCAAGCGCACATTGTCGGTGTAAGTGGTTAATGAGGGATGCTCAGCCGCTTCGGCTAAAATACCAAACTGCACCATAAATTCAATATCGGCAATGCCACCTTTGCTTTGTTTTAAATCAAATTTATCGCTGTCTTTGGTTGCTAAAGCAGTGCGCATTTTTTCCCGCATTTCACGAACTTCAATTTTCAATGCGTCTTTATCACGCGGCAAACTTAATACACGATGACGTATAGCTTGATATTGGTTTTTTAAATTTTCATCACCTGCAATAAATCGCGCTCTGACTAAGGCTTGATGTTCCCACGTCCACGCTTGATTGGTTAAATAATCTTCATAGCTACTAATTGGCGTAACTAAAAGACCTGAATCACCCGATGGGCGTAAGCGCATATCGACTTCATACAACACACCCGACAATAATTTGGTATCCAAAATATGCCGTACTTTTAGTCCTAAACGCCCGTAAAATTGCGCCGCTGAAATAGGTTTATCGCCATTGGTTAAGGCGTTACCATCGGCACAGTCATATAAAAAAACCATGTCCAAATCAGAACCATAGCCTAATTCTAATCCGCCCAATTTACCAAAACCAAGAATCGCAAAACCTTTGGGTTCATCGTGGCATTCAGGCGGATAACCGTGTTTTTCTACCAGCATTAACCAAGCATGAGCTAATACTTGCTCAACGATGCTTTCGGCAATGTAGGTTAAGTAATCACTGACGACCATCAAAGGTAACACCCCCATAATATCAGCCGCTGCAACACGCAATACTTGTTGTTGTTTGAATTGCCGTAACACTATCATTAAACGTTCTAAATCCTGCACCTCAACAGAGGCTAACAAGCCTTCAAGCTGGGCGTTTAAATCGGATTTTTTGAGTGGAATGTATAAGGAATCAGCATCAAGCAGTTCATCAAATAAAATTGGATAGTTGGCCAAATGCTCACAAATCCAAGGACTGGCGACGGACAGTGTAATAAGTTGCGCTAACCCTTGGGGATTTTCTTCCAATAAAGATAAATAAACCGTCCGTCCTGCTACGGCGGTAAATAAATTCAGAATGCGCTGGAGTGTTTCATCGGGATTTGCCACGATTTGTAGTGCAGTAAACAGTTGTGGCATTAGACGATTTAATACACCTGCTCCTTTGCTACTCAAACGGCGGATATTAGAGGCATTTTTAAAATGCTGTAATGCGGCAAGACTGGCGTGAGGATGGCGAAAACCGTATTCACCTAAGTCATCCAATAATTCTTGTTCATCGGCAACACCCAGCCATATTTTTTGATTAAGTTGCTGAGTTTCCCCTTGCTTAGATACCGAAAACACTTGATCGAACAGCGCGTGAACGCCTGCTCTTACTGTATCCAGTTCGGTTTTAAAACTGAGCCAATCAGCATAATCCAGCGAATACGCCAGAATAGTCTGCACGGTTTCGCTAGTCGGCAAATCGTGAGTTTGTTTATCTTGGTATTGTTGAATGTGATTTTCGACACGACGTAAAAAGCAGTAGGCTTGCTGTAACTGCTTAGCATCCTGCGGACTGAGTAACTCCAATTCCCCTAATAATTGCAACACATCGATAATACCGCGTGTTTGTAAGCGTTTTTCCGTACCCCCGCGTATCAATTGAAACGCCTGCCCGATAAATTCGATTTCTCGAATGCCACCCGCACCTAATTTGATATTTTCTAAACGATCTTTGCGGCGTAACTCCTGAGTAATTTGAGCTTTTAAAGAACGCAATTCTTCAAACGCTCCGTAATCCAAATACCGCCGATAAACAAACGCTGACAACATCGCCATCAACTGTTTACCCGTAACAAAATCCCCCGCTACTTGCCGTGCTTTAATCATCGCGTAGCGTTCCCATTCCCGCGCTTGGGTTAAATAGTAATTTTCCATGCCGTCAAAGGTCAGAATAACTGCGCCACTATCCCCATAGGGGCGCAAGCGTATATCAGTACGAAACACAAAACCATCAACGGTAATATCATCCAATACCCGCACCAAACTTTGGCATAGCTTAGTAAAAAATTCGCCATAAGTCGTGGCTTTACGGTCAGGCAATACGCCGTCTTCGGGGTATGCAAAAATCAAATCAATATCAGAGGAATAATTCAGCTCAAACGCGCCTAATTTTCCCATACCTAATACAATGATTTGTTGCGGCGTGCCATCGGCTAATAACGGCGTGCCGCGTTTTTCACAGGCTTGTTGATACAAAAAATCCAGTGCGGTTTGAATACAGGCATCGGCTAACCACGATAATTCGGTCAGTGTTTCGGATAACTCAGACCAACCAGCTAAATCACGCCACGCAAGTCGCACCATTTCACGACGGCGAAATTCACGCAAGGCTTTCATTAATACAGCTTCATCGCTAAATGACGTGTGCTTAAGTTGGGTCGCGTAATAGTCGCTAGTGTATGAACGGGTTAAATCGCCTGATTCAACTAATCCCAACAATAATTCAGGTTTTCGTGTGCAGCTAGTGGCGATAAATTCACTGGAAGCCCAGACTTTGACCAAAGAATCAATAATATCTGCGGGGAATTCTGCGTCCAGCCAAGGCGGTAAAGAATCGCTAACAGTGGCGCGTAAAGTTTCAGGTAGTAGCAATAACTGTGGTTGAAGTTGGGCAATAAGAGACATGGCGGCAATGACTGGCAAAAAGCCAACATAATAACTCAAACTAGGATGCTTGAGTTTAGTCTTGTTCAATCTAACCATGACAGGCTCAGTGCGAACGGTTTTGTAATCACAAAAACCGCTTTAATTATAAAAAAGTCATTGCGGCAGGGAGAGCGTAGCAATGATTCGCCAAAATCCAGAATCCAAGGATTTCATGAATATTCACACCCTGTGATGGGATTCAAACACTCATACTGGAATGATGGTAAACTGGCGATATTTCCAAACCTAAAATATTAATCATTTCAATGAGTTTTAACTCGAACCACGATTAAGTAATATCCATAAAAGCTACGGAAAACTTATAAAATTATCACTGAAGCGACCAACTACAATGAATCAGACATTAAGTGATTTGCAATTAAAATACAATAAGCTCCATTCATCGCTAGATAACTTACACGAAGAGTTAGTCATTGCCAATCAAGAGCTTGCCTTTCAGAATACAAAGAAAGAACAGCGGGCAGCTGAGTTAGTCATTGCCAATCAAGAGCTTGCCTTTCAAAATAACGAGAAAGAACAGCGGGCAGCTGAGTTAGTTATTGCCAATCAAGAGCTTGCCTTTCAGAATACAAAGAAAGAACAGCGGGCAGCCGCGTTAGTCATTGCCAATCAAGAGCTTGCCTTTCAAAATACAAAGAAAGAACAGCGGGCAGCTGAGTTAGTCATTGCCAATCAAGAGCTTGCCTTTCAGAGTGACGAGAAAGAACAGCGGGCAGCTGAGTTAGTCATTGCCAATCAAGAGCTTGCCTTTCAAAATAACGAGAAAGAACGGCGAGCAGCTGAGTTAGTCATTGCCAATCAAGAGCTTGCCTTTCAAAATAACGAAAAAGAACAGCGGGCAGCTGAGTTAGTCATTGCCAATCAAGAGCTTGCCTTTCAAAATAACGAGAAAGAACGGCGGGCAGCTGAGTTAGTCATTGCCAATCAAGAGCTTGCCTTTCAAAATAACGAGAAAGAACAGCGGGCAGCTGAGTTAGTCATTGTCAATCAAGAGCTTGCTTTTCATAACGCAGAGAAAGAATGGTGGGCAGCTGAGTTAGTCATTGCCAATCAAGAACTTGCCTTTCAAAATAACGAGAAAGAACAGCGGACAGCGGCGTTAGTCATTGCCAATCAAGAACTTGCCTTTCAAAATGACGAGAAAGAAAAGCGAACAGCGGCGTTAATCATTGCCAATCAAGAGCTTGCTTTTCAGAATGGCGAGAAAGAACAGCGGGCAGCTGCGTTGGTTATTACCAATAAACATATTAGAGTCGCCGCCACCGTTTTTGAATCCAAAGACGGCATCATGGTAACCAATGCAAAGTGTGAAATTCTTCGAGTAAATAGTGCCTTTACCCATATCACAGGTTATTCCAGTGAAGAGGCTATCGGCAAAAATCTGAGTTTTCTAAGCTCAGGTTGCCATGATGTTAACTTTTATGTGTTGATGTGGGAGAGTATTAATCGCACGGGTGTATGGAAAGGTGAAGTATCGAATCGACACAAGAACAATGAAATTTTTTCGAAATATATAATTATCACTGCGGTAAAAGACCTAGACGGTTCGGTCATGAATTATGTGGCTACTTTTAACGACATCACTGTCAGTAAAGCCGCAATGGCTAAAATTGAGCGGTTGAGTTTCTACGATTCGCTGACTGATCTACCTAATCGACGATTACTTAGAGATCGGTTAAATCGGGTATTGGCTGAAAGTCATTATAGTGGTCGAAAAGCCGCGCTGTTATTTATTGATCTGGATAATTTTAAAAATCTAAATGACACGCTCGGTCACGACATGGGCGATTTACTACTACAACAGGTTGCGCAACGCCTGACCGCCTGTGTTCGCGAAGCTGATACGGTTGCTAGGCTGGGTGGTGATGAATTTGTGATATTGCTGCCAAATTTGAGCAAGAAAAACAGTGAGGCATCGGCACAAACGGGTGTGATTGGACATAAAATTTTGAGTCACCTTAATCAGCCGTATCAGCTTGTTACGCATGATTACTCTAGCTCCCCCAGCATTGGTGCGACGGTGTTTAGTCATGAAGGTGAAGTAACGGATGAACTGCTAAATGAATTGCTGAAACAAGCAGATATTGCTATGTATGCCGCTAAGACCTCAGGTCGTAATACCCTGTGTTTCTTTGATCCACAAATGCAGGCTAATATCACTGCGCGTGTCATACTGGAAAGCGACTTACGTCAGGCATTAGCAAAAAAACAGTTCATACTGTATTACCAAATACAGATCAGCGATAACGGATCTGCTATCGGTGCTGAAGCACTGATTCGCTGGCAACATCCACAGAAAGGCTTGATTTTCCCTGATTCTTTCATCCCACTGGCTGAGGAAACGGGCTTGATAGTTGACATCGGACTCTGGGTTTTAGAAATGGCTTGTACTCAGCTAAAACACTGGGAAGATTGTCCCCACACTAAAAATTTACTCTTATCTATCAATGTCAGTGCAAAGCAGTTTTATCAGCCTGATTTTGTAGCACGAGTGTGTCAAATATTAAGCGATTCTGCCATCAAAACCGAACTGCTCAAGTTTGAACTCACCGAAAGTCTGGTACTTAATGATGTAAATGAAACCATAGTTAAAATGAAAGAACTCAAAGAAATAGGTGTGCGTTTTTCTATGGATGATTTTGGCACAGGTTATTCATCCCTAAGCTATTTAACACGACTACCCTTCAATCAACTTAAAATAGACCAGTCCTTTGTTCGTAATATTGGCGTAAAACCATCAGATGCAACGATAGTAAAAACCATCATTGGTATGGCTCACAATTTAGGCATGGAGGTTATCGCCGAGGGAGTGGAGACTGAAGCGCAACGTAAATTTCTGGAACAACATGACTGTCTGCTCTATCAGGGTTATCTATTCAGTAAACCCGTACCGATTGAGCAGTTTGAAGCTCTATTAACCTTTGGTGCTGGTTTAAATTAAGCAGCTAAAATAGTAAGCTATTGTTTTTAATGGAGTCCAATAGCTTTAGCTATTGCTGATTTGTAAAAAGCTGACGCTTTTTGACTCCTATTCCCTTCTAATAGCTGTAAACAAAAATTACAAAACCGTTCGCGCTGAGCTTGTCGAAGCGTGAATGTGGTTCGACAAACTCACAGCTCACCACGAACGGCTTAATTTTTCCTGCTAACCCTCTGCTAAAAATATATGGTCAGCTATTTAGCACTGTCACATTATCCATTATTCAAACATCGCTTTTTTGCGGGTGTCTGCGTTTATCTGGACTTTGTAATTTATTCAATGCGTTGATGTAGGCTTTGGCTGAGGCGGTGACTATGTCAGTATCTGCACCTAAACCGTTGACGATACGCCCTGTTTTTTCCAGTCTTACCGTGACTTCAGCTTGAGAATCTGTGCCTGTGGTAACGTTGCTCACAGAGTACAGTTCCAAAAATGCAGCCGACTGACACATCTGTTCTATGGCTTTAAAGGTGGCATCAACGACACCCCCCCCTTCGGCACTACCAGTGACCTCATGGTTATTGACTCGTAAAGTGACTGTGGCATTGGGGGTTTCACCTGTTTCTGAACAGGCGCGTAACGAGATAAGTTTGATGTTTTCGTCTTCAGCTTCAAAACCCGCTTCTGAGATTAAAGTTTGTAAGTCTTCATCAAAAATCTCGTGTTTTTTGTCAGCAAGTTGTTTGAATCGCGCAAAAGCATCGTTTAATTCAGCTTCTGATGCAAAATCAAAACCTAATTCAGTAATGCGACTTTTAAAGGCATTTCTGCCTGAATGTTTGCCTAATACCATGCGATTAGCTGACCAGCCCACATCTTCTGCCCGCATGATTTCGTAGGTTTCGCGGTTTTTTAATATGCCATCTTGATGAATACCTGATTCATGAGCAAAGGCATTGGCACCGACAATGGCTTTATTGGGTTGCACAGGAAAACCTGTAATCGATGATACCAATTTTGAGCAGGTTAAAATCTCACGGGTATCGATGCGGGTTTGACAGTCAAACACGTCATGTCTGGTTTTAACTGCCATCACTATTTCTTCTAATGACGCATTACCTGCGCGTTCACCCAAGCCGTTGATGGTACATTCGACTTGTCTCGCGCCGTTCATCACTGCTGACAACGAATTCGCTACCGCTAAGCCCAAATCATTATGACAATGCACCGAAAAAATAGCTTTGTCAGAATTGGGTATGCGTTTAATCAGATTGGCAATGGTCGCGCCAAATTGTTGCGGAATGCTATAGCCCACGGTGTCAGGAATATTGAGCGTAGTCGCCCCAGCATCTATCACGGCCTCCAAAATACGGCACAAAAAGTCTTCTTCGGAGCGTCCAGCATCTTCGGGGGAAAATTCCACATCATCGGTGTATTGCCGTGCGCGTTTAACGGCTCGCACTGCGTGTTCGATGACTTGCTCAGGTGACATTTTCAATTTCATCTGCATGTGAATAGGCGAGGTGGCGATAAAGGTATGAATACGCGAACGCGCCGCACCTTTTAACGCTTCACCAGCGCGGTCTATGTCTTTATCCAAGGCTCTGGCTAAACCGCATACGGTGCTGTCTTTGATGATATTGGCAACGGCTTGCACGGCTTCAAAATCACCGACACTGGCAGCAGGAAAACCCGCTTCGATGATATTCACTTTAAGCCGCTCCAAGGCTTTGGCGATACGAACTTTTTCATCACGCGTCATGGACGCACCTGGGCTTTGCTCACCATCACGCAAAGTGGTATCAAATATAATCAATTGGTCTTTCATAAAAACTCCGTTCATGGAGAGTTATCAACGCTTGGTTGATAGCGAATAAAAAAAGGGGTTAACAACAAGAAGTCAAAGAATATTATGCCCCTCAGGGCAGTAATAACAGGAGAGTTAGACGCACAAAACCACCAGAGAAAAATTCACTAGAAAAGTGGCAACGGCTTGTTGAATCAGCGGTATTCATTGGTTAATGTAGAATAGGCAATTAAGTCTTGGTAAAACGGTTAATTATTTTCAGAGACAACTATATTGTGTTTATGCGTTCTCAACAAGTGGAATGGAAAAATTATCTTTTTTTATGGGAGTTTACAGTGTTTCGTACCATTAGCTTATTCATCAAAAAAATTAAATTCGGTGTTACTATTTATAAAAAAACTAACAAGGGGATGAATGTGCAGCAACAGTGGCAATCATGGTCAGCTGCCGATATAGGCAAGCGACGCAAATATAATGAAGACGCACTACTGAATAAACCCGAACTGGGATTATGGGTAGTTGCTGATGGTATGGGCGGACATAAAGCAGGGGATATTGCGAGTCAATTAATTGTTGATTCGCTGAATAAATTATCGCTAGCAGCCTCATTGGAGGCGAATATTCATGCCGTTGAACAGTGTTTACAACAAGTTAATGGCGAATTACAAGACTATGCCCGTCGAGAATATAAACAGAATATTGTTGGCAGCACCGTTGTGGTATTACTTTGTGAGCAGCATCGTTGTGCGGTTTTATGGGCAGGTGATAGCCGTCTTTATCGTTTACGCGCTGACACGCTACAGCAACTCACACAAGATCATTGTCCAGAAAATGAAGGGATTTCAGGCAGTGAATTTAAAACCTCAAATATCATAACCAGAGCAGTCGGTGCGGCTGATGAATTAGAAATTGATTATGCCGTGTTTGATGTCATGCAAGGCGATTTATTTTTGTTATGCACCGATGGTTTAGACAAAGAAATCAGTTTTGCTGAAATTGCTGTCATCATGAAAACGTATGCCCATGAAGACATCGCCAATATACTGGTTGATAAAGTCTTAGAACGGGGGGCGCGGGATAATATCAGTGTGATTGTTGTGGCTAGTCGGACTTGAAAAATTTGCTAATAGGTTAGCATTAATGACTGCCAGTCCTTTAAAGGCATAGGTATCTACACAAGTGCTATTACTCCTTCTCCAGAGGGAGAAGGTTGGGATGAGGGGGAAATGTAACTGCTTGATTTTATTTTCCTCTCCCCCAACCCTCTCCAGCAGGAGAGGGAGTTTGGCGTTTTTATAAGCCATTGTTTTTATTGTGCTGAATTGTGTGTAGATACCTATGCTTTAAAGGACTAGCAGTCATACTCAACAAATTTAATACACCACCAAAACTTAAAAGATGACAACAAAACACTTTATCACCCTCATTATTGCAGCTTATTCTATTGGCGTAACCCATGTTGCCGTTTGTGCGTCAGCGTATAACTCGCATGAACCGCTTAAAGATCAGCTACCCTTCATTATCATCGGAATCCTGTCTGGAATTTCCCTTTTTCTGCTAGTCAATTGGCTGTCTAAACCCCGCGCCAATAAAGATAAAACAATTAAAAAACGGCGGTAGAACTTCCTGCCTTGCTTTGATGTTCGGAGCTTAAATGACAAACGTAAATAACTGGTTCTTTTGGGCAATACTGTCAGCGGTGTTTGCTGCATTCACCGCAATCTTTGCAAAAATAGGCATACGCGGCGTTGATTCCGACCTCGCAACTCTTATTCGCACCGCGATTATCATACTGGTGCTATCTGGTTTCATTTGGTTTACAGGAAAATGGAGCAACCCATTGGCACTGTCTGGCAAAACATGGCTTTTTCTAGGACTATCTGGCATTGCGACAGGCGCATCTTGGGTGTGCTACTTTCGAGCCTTGCAAATAGGCGATGCCTCAAAAGTCGCACCTGTCGATAAATTCAGTCTGGTGCTAGTGGCAATATTTGCATTTACTTTTCTGGGCGAACGCCCATCACTCAAAGAATGGTTAGGTATCGCACTGGTTGCTAGTGGCGTGTTGGTGTTGGCTATTAAGCGTTGACAATTTATCCTTAAAACAGACTAATGAATCAATGCGCCACATGGATAAGGGCGGGCATTCCATTACTGACACCGACGCACACGACGGGGGGATAAGGTAAACATCACGCTAACATTCCCAAAATAAAAACAGCTAAGCCTTACCAGTAAGTCTAAGCATTAACGCGGCAATGATTGCTATCTGTAGCAATCCCACACCAATAACCCACCTGATTAAATCGGCTTTGGTATCTGACATTTTCGTGTCAAGTTGCGCTATTTTTAATTCCAATTCTTTTAAATCGCGCTTAGTTGCTAAGTCTTCGAGTTTTGCCAGTTCAATTTTAGTAACCGCTTTAGTCAGTGCATCGGCTGTTTTTTCAGCTAACCCACTTTCTACCAACTCAACATAAAAAGCGTGTGTATCAAAGAGTACAGTACTCATTTTTTAGCCTATCCGAGAGAAAAGTTAAACGCGCCATTTTAGCGGCACAATTGCGGTTTGTTGTGGTGATTTATTTTCAACTGCACCATGAAATAATTTTAAAGTTTATTTTATCATAACTCGTTGATTTAAATGGTGTCCCCGATAGGAATCGAACCTACAACCTGTCCCTTAGGAGGGGACTGCGCTATCCAGTTGCGCCACGAGGACTTTATGCGGAAATTAGGAGTAAAACAGCTTTAGCTGTTTTAAACCAATAGCTAAAGCTATTGGACTCCTGTTGTTTGTGCGGATTGGTGGAAACAAAAAGCTGCTTTAATTACTCTGGTTGGAATGATTAAAGAAGCCTCCTGCTTCCTGTGTTTTGCGGTGCGACGGTATTGGTTTTTATCAGCAAAGACGCAGGCTTTATTAAATTGGCGTGCGAACTTTGCCACGGGGTTTTGTAGCGTTACCTGTTCGGGTAACTGCGGATTTTTACATTTTTTCATGGTTTAGCTCTTATAATAGTATTGAAGTTGTTTATTTAATGACTGCCAGTCCTTTAAGGGCTGGCAGTCATGTTCTAATTAACACGCGGTAATTATAGCACTGGCTTAGAGTAGAAAAACTTGTGAAATTTAAAAAAGATTTTGATGTGATTGTGGTGGGTGGCGGTCATGCGGGGACGGAAGCGGCATTGGCTGCTGCGCGGTGTGGGGCGAAGACCTTATTATTGACGCAAAATATCGATACCTTGGGGCTTATGAGTTGCAATCCTGCGATTGGCGGGATAGGCAAAGGGCATTTGGTGAAGGAGATTGATGCCTTGGGCGGTGTCATGGCAAAGGCGATTGATGTGGGCGGAATTCAGTTTCGCACACTAAATGCCAGTAAAGGCCCTGCGGTACGCGCCACTCGCGCTCAAGCTGATAGACAGTTGTATAAACAAGCGGTGAGATGTGCGTTAGAAAATCAACCTAATCTGGCGTTGTTTCAGCAAACGGTTAGCGATTTGATTGTTGAAGGCACGAAAGTCGTGGGCGTGAAAACGCAAATGGGTTTGGATTTTTCAGCGCGGGCTGTGGTATTAACGGCGGGGACGTTTTTAGCGGGTAAAATTCATATCGGTTTAGAAAATTACAGCGGTGGACGCGCAGGCGATTCTGCGTCGATAGCGTTAGCGGATAGATTGCGGGAATTACCGTTTCGTATTGACCGTTTAAAGACGGGTACGCCACCGCGTATTGATGGACGCACCATTGATTTTAGCCGCTTGGCTGAACAGCACGGTGATACGCCTATCCCTGTGTTTTCCTTTATGGGTAAACGTGAACAGCATCCACGGCAGATTCCTTGTCACATCACGCGCACCAATGAAAAAACCCACGATATTATTCGTGCTGGTTTGGATCGTTCGCCGTTGTATTCTGGCATTATCGAGGGCATAGGGCCGCGTTATTGTCCGTCGATTGAAGATAAAATCGTGCGTTTTGCTGACCGTGATTCACATCAAATTTTTATCGAACCCGAAGGGCTAAACACCCACGAGATTTATCCGAATGGTATTTCGACTAGCTTGCCGTTTGATGTGCAGTATAACTTTGTGCGCTCAATGGAAGGGTTTGAAAATGCAGAAATTTTACGGCCCGGTTATGCGATTGAATACGACTTTTTTGATCCACGCGATTTAAAAATGTCGTTGGAAACTAAGCATATCGACAGCTTATTTTTTGCAGGGCAAATCAACGGCACGACAGGTTATGAAGAAGCCGCTGCGCAAGGGTTGATTGCGGGTTTAAATGCTGCTCGTTTGGTGCAGGGCAAAGAGAGTTGGTGTCCTGCGCGTGATGAAGCCTATATGGGCGTAATGATTGATGATTTAATCACCCGTGGCACACAAGAGCCTTATCGGATGTTCACTAGCCGTGCGGAATACCGTTTATTGTTACGCGAAGATAATGCGGATTTACGTTTAACGGCAAAAGGGCGCGAATTAGGGCTAGTCGATGACGAACGTTGGCAGGCTTTTGAAACCAAACGCGCCGCGATTACAGAATTACAAGAGACGTTAAAGAAAAAATGGATACGCGCTGGGACGCATGAAGCGGAGCAAGTCGAGCATTACTGGGGCAAGCCGTTGTTGAAAGAAGCCAGTCTCACCGAATTGCTGCGCCGACCTGAAGTGGATATTCAACATTTGTTATCGTTTTTAGAAGACAGCGACACGGTCGATGATGCGGTTGCAGAACAAGTAGAAATTCAATCGAAATACGCGGGTTATCTGGTCAGACAGCAAACGGATATTGATAAGGCTCTGCGTTATGACCATTTAAAATTGCCTGATGAATTTGTGTATGCCGAAGTCTCTGGTTTATCAAATGAGCTGGTCGAAAAACTGAACCGCCAACGCCCAGAAACCTTAGGGCAAGCCTCACGGATGCAGGGCATGACTCCTGCCGCCATCTCCTTATTATTAGTTTATTTAAAGAAGAAATCTGCCTAATGGAAGCCTGTCGTACACTTTTAGAATCTGGTTTAAAAGCGTTAAACCTACCACACACCGCTGAACAAATAGACCAACTGCTCGCTTTTATTAAGCTGATTGCTAAATGGAATAAAGCCTATAACCTCACCGCCGTGCGTAATAATGAAGACATGGCGCGGTTGCATATTCTCGATAGCTTGGCGATTTTGCCGTATATCGAAGGTAAGCGCGTTATCGACATCGGCACGGGCGCGGGACTCCCAGGAATTCCGTTAGCGATTTTCTTGCCTGAGGTGGAATTTGTGTTGCTTGATAGTAATGCGAAAAAAACCCGCTTTGTGCAGCAAGTTATTTTAGAGTTAAAACTGAAAAACGTTAGCGTGATTCATAGTCGAGCAGAGGATTATCAGCCTGAACTGGGTTTTGATAGTATCACTACTCGTGCTTTTTCCAGCTTGCCTGATATGGTGACTGTGACCGCGCATTTACTGAATCCTAATGGCGTGATACTGGCGATGAAAGGGCAGATTCCCGAAGCAGAATTGGCAGAAATTAAGACTAAAGCCACCTTGATACCGATTAATGTGCCTGAGGTTGAAGCGGAGCGGTGTTTGGTACGGATAAATTCTCAGTAAGAAATCTGGACAAGCTTATCAATATCCTGACTCGTCCACCCTGCTGACGAGCCTTTAAATACATAAATTCGCCGTGTTTTATCAAAGTTCATGGTTAATGGTTCATCAGTGGCTATGCCGTAGCTTTGTTGGCAGAGCGGGATGGAAAAATCTGTGCCGTTTTTTAGCAGGGTTTTTACTTTTTGATTATCTGCACCCATACGAAATATCATCGGAATGGCTTCATCGATAGGTAGGTTTTTTATCCACGGATCACTAAGGCAAAATGAGGCTAATGCGGTAATGGATAAGCGCGTAGTGGCGGGGATTTTTGCGCGTAACTGGGCGAGGAGTTGTCGATAAAAACCGCGTTGTGAGACTTTGGCATCGAAGTCAATTTGTAGCGCGGAGACGTTTTTAAGTGTTAGGCTGTTTAATACCAAACGGGTAATTTCATCGAGTTGGCTTTGTGATAAAGCAGGGATTTTGTCGGTTTCTATACGGGTGACGGCGATGAGTTTGGTTTCAGCTGTGACTTTTAACGGTTGTTGACGTGGAGAAAAACCTACTTCGTTGTCGGTTAATGTTAGGGTTTGGGCTAAAAAGGCAACGGCAAATTGTTCAGGGTTCAAAAAGCGTAAATCTTCGGGGCGTTCCCATGCCCATAGAATTGTGTGTGGGAAATCATGCGCGTCTTTTGCTGGTAGGGTACGCATTGCGTATCCTGCAAAACCTAACAAGCTTAGTAGCAATGTACACAATGTGTACCCTGTATTAATTGGTATCAATTTCATAATTTAGTTTGATGCGTTGCGATTCGCCTGTTTGGGTTTCGACATTCAGCGAGTTGGTTATTTTATGCTTTAGCACTAGGGTAATTTGTTTGTTAAAGAGTCCAACTTTTGCGCCAACATAAAAATCAGGGGTGAGATATTGCCCGACCGCAAGCAGTGTGCTTTGTAACGTTTTACCTTCTTCTACGCCAAATTCATCTATCCCAAGCTTTTCAGTGAGCCACGAGGCTTGTCCAGCACCGTAGGACAGAGCCGCACCCGCTATCATATTGCCTTCTGATTGACTGGCTTGACTGATGGGCTTGCCAGCAATTAAATAGGCGAGTGCTTCGGTTTCTGGTAGTGAGGGTTCGGTATAAATGCGAGTTTTTAAATTATCTAATGTACCCGTCACATTGAGGATAGCGGTTATTTTTTTATCTACTGATAGCCGTGTGGCTTCGACATTTATGCTGGGATTGTCGGTGACACCATTAAAAACAAATTGTCCTTTGCGTACCGTTAAATCTTGACCATAGCTTTTGTAACGCGCTTTGCTCATGTTGACATCGCCGTACATTGCCATTTTTTCACCTGTTTTGACTAGCTGTAACTTGCCTTGTAAATCAGTTTTTAACCCTAAACCTGAAAAATTGACGTTTTTTCCCAGCTCTATATCAATAGTTGCATCAATATTAGTCGCAGGTGCTTTCATAGTATCTTGTTCGGGTGTTTCACCCAGTATCACTTCATCTTTGCTGACCTTAATTGCACTTTCAGGCACTTGCTGCATTTGTATAATGGCTTTGGGTATCGCCAGTTTTCCTGTGATTTTGCCTTGAGAGTTGGCAAACGCGACTTTTAGTTGTGGTGATACCGCAACTTGTGCTTCTGCTAGCTTGGCAACTTCAAAATTATCGCCCGTTATCATTAGCTCTACAGGAAATCCTGCCTCAGCTTGTAAACCAACTACGCCATCAAGTTTAAGCTGCCCTTCGCCAGATTTTGCTGAACCTTTGAGATGAATACGATCCGCGCTTGCCGTTAACGTTTGGGCTTGAAAATTTATTTGGCGCAGTTGTAAGCCTAAGTCGTTGATATTAACTTCGCCTGAGTTGAAGTTGATTGCGCCGTTAGCGGTGGGTTTTTCGGTTGTTCCTGCTAGGCTTAGATTGGCTTTCAATTGCCCTTTGAGTCCAGATACTTGCGGAATTAATGGGTTTAATGCAGTAAATTCAAGCAATGAGGCGGTGATTTGTCCTGAAAGAGCTTTGCTATCGTCCAGTGCTAATTGGAGTTGCCCACGCACGGTGTCTTGTTTTAGCAGAGCGAGTTTTAAATCGGCATACAGGGTATTGGAGGCGATTTTTCCTGACAAGGAAGACGCGCCTAAAGGAAGTTTGGCATTGGCTACGCTGATGATAGTCGGCGGTATCTCTATTCGATATTCCCCTGTCAGGCTATTGGCTTGCTGTTGCACATCAGCATTGATGTTTACGCGGGTGCTTAGTTGTGCCGATTCAGGATTTTTAGGCGTTAAACGTGGTGAGAGTGAGCCTTGTAACTTAAGTTGATTGGTGTCGCCACCTGATACTTGGGCGCGTAGATTAATATCATGAATGCTAAGATCAGATTCGGTGATAGCGACCATGCCATTACTCAAATCTATATCGCCATTAACCAGTGGTTTTGTTATCAAACCAGATAATTTTAGATTGGCTTTTAGCTGTCCGTTGATAGCGGATAACTGCGGCACAAATGGCTTTAATGTGTTAAATTCAAGCACAGAGGCGGACAGTTGACCTGATAAGGCTTGGTTTTTTCCTGTATCAAGTTGAACTTGCCCACGAACATAATCTTGACCCACCAAAGCTAAATCAATATTCGCAGAAACTTGCGATCCATTGAGTTTACCCGACACCGAAGACGCGCCTGTATGCAGTTCGTTGTTGTGGACTGTCACGCTGGCGGGTGTGGTATTGAATTGATATTGCCCCGTTAATACGCCTTTAGTTTGCTGTACTTTGGCATCGGCATTGAGTTGACTAATGAATTTTATATCGGGTGGTAGCTGGGCTTTTAGTAACGAGCTAGGCAAGTCATTAATTTTCAGTTGTCCAGAAAAATCACCATTTGCCAAATAGCCACCTTGCAGACACAGTGAGGCATTGTGCTGAACTAAACAGCCCTCCTCCGCTACCACATCCATGCCTTGTGCATTTTTGCTGGTGCGTATAGCTATAGCGTTTTTCAATTGCCATAAACCTAGGTCTTTGGAATCTATATTCAGTTTCGCTAAAGCACCTTGCCAGTTATCAGCTTTCATTCCACCTGTAATGTTTGTCGAAACATCGCCATAATTAGAACTAACATCGGCGTTAACACTGTGTTGAGCAAGTGAACCTTGCCCCTCAATCAGTAATTTAGCAATTTGAGTCGCGCCTGTTTTAATACGGTTAGCGATTATTTTTAACTGTGAGGTTTTTTTATCAGAAGGGTCATAGTCAATGTTGATATTGAGCTGTTCGACACTGTGTTCAGCAAATCGTAAACCCTGCCCGTTGGCTTGCAACTGTACCGCTGGATTTTTCCATTCGCCTTGTAAACTACCTTGCGCTTTTAAACTACCCCCCAGATTTGGCCATAGGGTATTTAATGCGGGAGTGTCAATCATCAGATTAAGTTTCGCTTCTGCTTGCCCCAGTGTGCCGTTGACAGCGATTTTATTGCGTCCAGAATTAAAATTTAGAGCGTTGACGGTGAGTTGATCACCAACCAATAATAATTTTCCATCGGCACTGACAGGATAACCGCGTAACTGTCCTGCCAGTTTATCAATCGCTATACCGAGCTGTAATTTATCAGCTATCTGACCTTTAAAATGACTATCTAGCGATAAATTACCCGCCATATCAGCCATGACGATAGCGGGATTAAAATTTTCTGCCAAGGCATGAATGTCAAAGGTGGTTGTCTCTTTCCAGCCTGCTTTACCGTCCAGTTGAAAAATACCTGTGCTGGATTTTAGCTCTAGTTTACTGATGTTAATGTCATTCAAAC
This sequence comes from Methylococcales bacterium, assembly GCA_026398895.1. Classification (GTDB taxonomy): domain Bacteria; phylum Pseudomonadota; class Gammaproteobacteria; order Methylococcales; family Methylomonadaceae; genus UBA4132. The sequence continues at coordinate 42,940 of JAPLRZ010000037.1, read as the reverse complement.
TGCCTTTACTATCAAACATTAAACTGGCGGCAGGCAAATAGGCTTGGTTTAATTTAGCGTTTAGCGTTAGGTGATAATCGCTCAATAAGCCAATGAGTTTAATAACGCCTTGCTCACTTTGTATCTGTGGTGCGTCACCGATAATGGGGTATTTAATATCACGCCAATCAAGACGAACCTTGAGATAGGGCTTATCGAGTGGATTTTCTACGCTACCTTTTAAGGCTAATCGAAAAGGCGAGGAAACCTGATTATTGAAGCGTATTTTTTTGCTATCACCGTTGATGGTTGTGCTTGCTTGCCAATCACCTTGTTGTTCGCTGTTGATTCGCCATTGGGTACTTAAATTAAACGCAAAACCCTTGCCCAATTTAATCTGACCTTGCAAAGTGGCAGATAGCGGCGTGGCATTGATGGCAAAAGTTTGAATATATAATTGGTCGTTTTCGGTTTTTGCGGTGAGTTGTAATTTTTCGATAGTTTGTAGCTGTTCACCTTGTTGCAACTGCACATTGGTCAACACTATATTTTCGACAATTAGTTGCACGGGTAACGCCAGCGGTGCGTTAAAATCAAAGCTACTTTTTTCTTCTGGTTGCTTGGAATCAGTCAAACTGACTTTCACATCGGCTACGGTTAAATCGACAATCTTTACTGTTCCCAGCCAGAGTTTGCTAGGTCGCCAGTTAAAATTGAGTTTTCTCAGCTCTACTGTCACACTTGGACTTTGATAATGCACAGCGGTTAATTCAAGATGATCTAGCAGGCTGCCTTGTATGGTTTGTATTGAGGCTTCTGCGGGTAACAAGCGTTGCAATAACCAGCGACACCCTGATTCACTATTCATTAAGCCGAGTAAACCAATTGGAATAAGGACAAGAATAGCTAAAAAAATCAGCAATAGGCGTTTTTTCATAGTCTTCCGCCTGCTGAAAAATGAATTTGGAAGGAAGAATTAGCTGGATCTAAGGGGACAGCAAAATCTACTCGTACCGCACCAAAAGGCGAATACCACCGCGCACCAATACCTACCCCCGTTTTTAAACGAATGCTATCAATATTATAAGCGTTACCCGTATCGATAAACGCGGCAATGCCCCAATTATCAAACACGCTGTGTTCATATTCAGTGCTAAACACACTGAGAAACTGTCCACCTATCACATTGCCCTGTGCATCTTTAGGTCCTAACTCTTTATAGGTATAACCACGCACACTGCTGATACCCCCTGCATAAAATCGATAGGTAGTGGGTAATTTATCAAACGCATCGACAACCGTCGCGCCTTGTTCGATATGACCAATAAATTTGCCACTATTCCAAGGTAGCGCGTGTATCCATGTTGCAGATGCAGAACCTTGGGCAAAACTAACATCCGAAAAGGGGGTTTTGTAACTACCACCGACATCAAATTTAAGCCGATAGCCCTCAGTTGGACGCATAGGATTATCGGCTACCGAATGTAACCAGCTAGCACCAGGTACTAACAGCAAAGTTTTACCTGTTTGAGCCGTCCCCGTTTTAAAATCTTCATAGCTGTAGTCCAGAAACAGTATTTGTTTCCAGCCACTTTCAAAGGAATGTTTTAATCGTCCTGAGAGCTTCACTGAGAGGGAATTAAACGTATCGGTATTTTCACGCTTAAAGCCACTGCCCACACTAAAGGTATCGGTCAATGGATTATCTAACGGAATAGTGTATTCAACATTTGCAGTTGATAATACGGGAGAAATATCCAGCTCGGCAGTTAAAAAATGTCCGAATCGATTTAGGCGATTATCGTTATAACTCGCACTAATCAACGGACCAATGTCAGTATCCAAACCAAGCCCAATCGCATAATGATGTCTAGGTTTTGGATGTAGTTTGATAGTTACAGGAACGGGCTGACCGTTGACTTCAGTGGCAGGACGAATATCAACACTAGAAAAATAGCCGCTTTTTGATAAAGCATCGTAAGTTTCAACTAACTGCTCACTGGAATAAAATTCGCCCGTTTTGATGCTGATATATTTGGCAACCAATTCTGGCTCTAAAATATCTTGCTCAACCACAACCGCGCCAAACTGCTGGCGTTTTCCAGAATCAAATACCAATTCAAAGCTTGCTGTGTTATTGACTTTATTAATGACTAATTTTTTGCTGGTAAATTCACTTTTTAAATAACCCCGTTGCGCAGCTAAAGAAGCAATTTGGCTTTTCATTTTTTCGTAGTGATCGTGGCGCAGTGGTTGACCTACTTTTAACAGTAGCTTCTCATGTAATTTTTTAAATTCAGCATCATCGTGGGCAGCTCCGTTAATGGTGATAATGATGGTCTTAACAATGACTTGAGTCCCTGCATTAATATCAAAGTTTGCTTGCCAGCATTCTGAAGTAAAGGCTAACGATTTTTTAATCACAGGATGATAAAAACCCAAGGCGCGTAAAGCGGGATCAATATCCTGCTCGGCGGTAGCGAATAAATTTTCTATTTTCCAGCGCGGCGCGTCACATTTTTCTTTTTCTAGCGACAATAGTAGACGCACATTGTCACTAGCAACCCCGTCAAGTCCTGAAATTTTCACTTCAGCATTAACAACAGCCGCAGTTAAACACAGTAATAAAGTTATTAACCATTTAAAGCTGGCTTGCATAGAACGTCCAAAACGGGCAACCGATAATCTACGATTTGTTTTAAGTTATTTTTTGTTTCGAGATTGAATAACCATGAAGACGCATTCTATACCATGAATCCTCATGCAAAGAAAAATCATCGTGGTGAATTAATAGAGGTGTAACTAACTATTAAGCACGACAATCTGCGGTAACATATCTTGAATCAATTGTACCTTTCAGTGCTGTTAAAACAGTACTAGGTGGAGGAGAAGCTGAACGACATTCCCAGTTAACCATACCGCCCTGAATAATAAGACCTAGAGAAAGCGCGGTCGCACCGTCAGTAGGAATGAGTAGCAAAGTAGGAGAACCTGGTGCGACTTTGTTGGTATAAGTAATGGTAACCACGCCATTAGTGTCATCAATTGAAATTCCTGAGTCGGTAGCAAGACGTGATACACCCAGCGGGTCTTTAGAAACAATACTGGTTGGATTTGGAGCTACCCAGCCAGAACTAAACGGCACACTACTCACCACGTTTTCACTGACTGCTGATTTTGCTGAACCAGCTAAAGACAAACCTTCACTTACTTTAACCCTAACAATATAATCTTGGTATGCTGGAATCGCAATCGATGCCAGAGTACCAATAATGGCGATGACTATCATTAGTTCGATCAGTGTAAAACCTTGTAGTGTTTTCATTAGGCAGCTTCCTGTTTCTGCGGCGATAGATAAGAATGCAAAAGCAGATTATGTGCCAGCTTTAAAAATACTGTTAAATACCTGTATCTTGACTATCAGCCCGACATTGTTTGGGATAATTTAACAAAAAACATTACTTTCTATGGCAATAACAGTAAGTACTTGTGTCATTATGTGGCAAATTTTGTCAATTTTACTGTAATTATATTTCATGGCTTGAGCATCTATTCAATGTGTACACAATTTAAATAGGCAAGATTGGATTAACCCAAAGGATTATTAGGATCAATACCTTCCATAAAGGGCAAACGTCTATCCTGATTAGTTAACTGATAGACTTTTCCTAACCAATTGTTAAATACAGCTTTTGCAGTATCACTCCAAGTATTATCTAAATGTTCTAATACCTCTGCTTCAGGAAACTCGGCGATTACTTGCTTTTTTTCGCGTGCGTTTCTGACATGATGCTCGTAATCGGCAAACGTTTGTTGCACGTCAGCATCAAAATAATGTTCGGGAAATGGTGGATAATCGTTTATTTCACCGTGATAAAAACGTAACACTTCACGCTTATATTCTTTTAATAAACTAATATCGTCATACTCAGGATGTCCTTGAAAAAACACCACCCGAAAACCATCGGAACTCACAGCAAGATGTACGCCCGCTTCTTTACTGGCGGCTAACACTTTAAGTCCGTGTGCTTCCATATCACTTTGAAATATCTCATTAAAGCGTGAATGTGGCACATCAAAACGGCTATTAATTTCTGCCACTAAGGGATGATGACGATTAACCAATTTATGCGAAAAAACCCCCCAGCGTTTTTCAGGTAAACGAGTACGCTCGACTCCGTAACAGTAATGAATCAAAGCGTGCGTGGCTAAACAAGAACACAATACCGACGTGACATTTTCCTTCGCCCATGAAAATACTTCGGTCAATGGCTGCCAAAAATCTTCTTCGGGTAAGTGTGAGCCAATAACGTTCGCACCGCTAATGATTAGCGCGTCTAAACCATCGGCTTTTATTTTTTCAAACGACTCATAATATTTATCAATATGTGCTTGCGCTTCTGGACTACGCGGCAAACCGTCAATGGTAAATGGATGCACATGAAACTGGACAATTTGATTACACGCACCCACTAAACGGAAAAATTGTCGCTCAGTCGCTTCTAATGCCGCATCGGGCATCATATTCAGCAAGCCAATGTGCAGTTCTCGAATATCTTGATGACTAGCGCGATCTGGGTCTACAATTTCCTCACCCTCTTCACGCAAACGTTGAAAAGTCGGTAAATCAGTATGGGCAACTAAAGGCATAAGGGCAACTCCCCTGTCATGGTCGTTTAGCCAGCGCATCGGCAACCAAGCGAATAAAATCTGCTTCGTTTTTCACCTTAGCAACCTCATTCGCATCAACAGTATAACCATATTGATCGGCAATCGCTTGATAACGCGGCAACCGCGATTTAAATAATTCAGGAAATACCCAAGTAACAAATTCATCGGGTGGCATTATTTCTGTAGAACTGTAATTTTTTAAACTCAAAAATTCGGCTAATTTTTCATCGAGAAAGGCTTCTCGATAATATAAAGGCTTAGGATCAGTTTTAGCCCGCTCAATAATAGTTTGTTCTAAGGTAAGTGGAATTTTAATATAAATAATTAGCGTATTTTCAGCAAGCGTTTCTAATACTTCTTGATTATCTAATTCGCAAACGCTACCACCTGCATCATTAATAAAATTCTTATAACCATAAATATCATCAGCTTTATGAATAAAGTCTGGGACATCATTCATTGCCGCGACTTCTGCTTGATGATGTAATTTTTGTCGGCGTTTAAATTCTTTTAACGACAAACCCCCTAATTCTGAATTGCCCAGCTTTCCTAAAAAACTAGACACAGCGGCAAGATTATCAACGGTAATTTTATTAGCAATATAAATAGAGTCAGATAATAATAATTCACGCAAAAACGGCACACTAATCGCGTGCCGTTTTATATTATCTAAAATCGGTTCTTTTAAATATTTAGTACCAATACGATAATCGCCAGAATAATGAAACCATTTCGCTTTGGGTAATTTATTGGCAAGCGTAGTTTTACCAGCACCCGACATAGCAAGCAGAGTTATTCGCTTCGACTGCCAATCCAAAAAATCCTGCGCACTCATTCTCATACTATTATCCCTGACTAATCAAAATAATCTTCAATGTCCATATCTTCGGCATTGGGTTTATGTTCATCGTTATCTGAATAACCCAAATCATCAATTTCCATTTCACCAAATGGCGCACTCCAATCTTCGGGAGCTTCAATCGTATCAAACGTTGACGCATACCAAGTATCGTAATCATATTCACCAATATCCCCGTTCAGATATTGCACTTCAATAGAATCATCATCAATAGCGACAATCTTAAATTTCAGATTATTTTCTACATCTTTATACCAGCTACCAATAATTGGATCTGCTACCGTAGTCATAAAGTTACCTCAATATGTTAATTAGCTTTTAACCAAAAACTTGTCAGGTTTTTAAAACCTGACAAGTCTAAATTATTACAACTTAGGTCTCATGTGCGGAAATAATAAAACATCACGAATCGACGGCGAGTCAGTGAATAACATCACCAAACGATCAATGCCTATGCCCTCCCCCGCCGTCGGAGGCATACCGTGTTCCAAGGCGGTAATATAATCGGCATCAAAGTGCATCGCTTCATCATCACCTGCCTCTTTTTCATTCACTTGTTGCTGAAAACGTGCCGCTTGGTCTTCAGAATCATTTAACTCAGTGAAACCATTAGCAATTTCCCGCCCACCGACAAAAAATTCAAAACGGTCGGTCACATGGGGATTATCATCATTACGACGCGCAAGTGGCGATACTTCCACAGGATAGGCAGTAATAAAGGTCGGATTCATCAGCTTACTTTCTACTGTTTTTTCAAAAATTTCAATCTGAATTTTACCTAAACCGTAACTGTTTTTCACGAGTAAATGTAATTTTTCTGCAACCTTAACTGCCGCTTCGCGGGTATTAATATCATCAACGGTTAAATCAGGATTAAAATGCAATATCGACTCTTCTACCGTCATGCGCACAAACGGTTGACCAAAATCATACGCTTCACCTTGATAAGTAATAACCGTATGACCAACTACTTCCTCTGCAATACCGCGTAACATCGCTTCGGTTAAATCCATTAACTCATGATATTCCGCGTAGGCTTGATAAAACTCCAGCATAGTAAATTCAGGATTATGACGTGTTGATAACCCCTCATTACGAAAGTTTCTATTAATTTCAAACACCCGTTCAAATCCGCCCACCACTAGCCGTTTTAAGTATAACTCAGGCGCGATACGCAAATACATATCCATATCCAGCGCATTATGATGAGTCATAAACGGACGCGCTGTTGCACCCCCTGGAATCACCTGCATCATCGGTGTTTCCACCTCTAAAAAATCCCGCTCAATTAAAAACTGGCGAATATAAGCCACCACTTTAGAGCGGATTAAAAAGGTCTGCCGCGATTGCTCACTCATAATTAAATCTAAATACCGCTGACGGTATTTAATTTCCTGATCGGCAATACCATGAAACTTTTCAGGCAACGGACGCAAGGCTTTTGTTAATAAGCGAATCGCATCGACTTTAATACTCAGCTCGCCTGTTTGGGTTCTGAATAATACCCCTTCCGCGCCAATAATATCGCCAATATCCCATTTTTTAAACTGCTCGTTATAAAAATTTTCAGGCAACATATCGCGGGTGACATAAAGCTGAATCTGCCCTGACATATCTTGAATATGCACAAAACTGGCTTTCCCCATCACTCGCCGCGTCATTATGCGACCCGCTAATTTAACGCGCAATGGCTCAGCCTCTAGTTCCTCTTTAGACTGTTCCGCATACCGTGCTAATAATTCCCCCGCAACCACGTTGCGGCGAAAATCAGTCGGAAACGCAATACTATTTTCCCGCAACTCTGTTAATTTGCTACGGCGTTGTTTGATTTGTTCTTGTTCGTCTTGTTGTATATTATCGATCATAATTTTTTTAATTTAATTTTTAAAAATAACGCTTATTACGCTAAGGGTAAAAAATACTGGTTTGTTTGTATTTAAAAACTTATTTTCCATCGTCAAATCTGTTTAAGTAATTAGCTAAAATATCACCATGACAAGTGGCAAATTTGCAATGATTATTCAATCTGAACATAGTAGGATTAGTTTTTAATATTAACAATATCGGTGATAGACATATCAATACAGCGTAAGTTGCTCTATTATTCCTTTAGTGTCAGTTTGTTGTTTAATTAAATTGCTAATGCCACTAATAAAACAATTAAAACTATGAGAATAATTTTGTTGAATTGTCATGTGCGCTGCAATCTTTTTAGCTCCACTAACTTTACGATAGCCTTTAACTAATTTCTCTAGTTCTTCAGAGGCATTGGATAATTTATCGGGTTCTTTGTATTTTCTATTTTTTTGTTGCCCAGCTAGTTTTATATTGAAGGCTTTTTCAACCGCAGCTAAATCGCCTAAAAACCAAGATTCCAGTTCGTGACAAGCAATGCGAACCAAACTATCACCACGTCCTGCTTGCTGACATAAACTAACCAGACGGCTTTTGATTTCAATACAATCTGCTCCATCTTTATCACGGACAATAACAAAAGTAGTATCTGGAGTTTGCCAAGCGCGTAATTTCCGTGGAATTGATTTTTCTAAATCTTGTTTTCCTTCGTGTGGGATACAAAGAAACTCAATTTCTGGCGGTAGGATTTGTGGTAACAAAATATCTAACAAGGCTTTCATTGACTCCTCTTCTAACAAAAACACCAACTGTTTCATTAAGGATTAATCCCATTAAATAATCCTTGTTTCCATAAAGCTCCTGGTAAATCGCCTTCTTTAATTAACGCACTAAGTATCTCATTTTCACTAGCTCGTTCAATAACGGTAATGCCTTGTTTTTTAGACAGACAAAAAATTTCACTGAGCTTAATATAATTTAATACATCAGGTGAATGCGTTGAAATCATGACTTGCCCACCTTTATCCGCATAATCACGAAACTCCTCTACTAAACCACCAAAAAGACTAGGATACAGTTGATTTTCTGGTTCTTCCACGCACAGTAATGGATGCGGATTGGGATCATGTAACAATAGTAAATAAGCAAACATTTTTATTGTACCGTCTGAAACGTAACGGGCAATAAACGGATCTTTGAAAGAGCCATCTTGAAACCGTAAAAGAATACGCCCATCCTCGGTATCTGTTGCCTCCACATTGGAAACACCAGGTACTCTTTGTGCCATTTTTTGCAGAATATCATTAAAGAGCTGGCGATGATTCTCATACATAAATTGGGCAACTAATGCCATATTTTCGCCGCGTGTTGAAAGATGTTCTGCATAGCCCGTTTCTTGGCTTGGTCTGGCATCCCCAATATGAAAATCAGAGACGTGCCAGCTTTCAATTAACTTACGAAAACTATTGGCGGCTCTAAAGCGTTGAAATTGACCCAATCCTTTCAATGCTAAAATATCTGGAGAATCAACAGTTTGCTCTTCTCTTTCCTCTTCAGACTCTTTATCTTCGTAGCTACTTTCATTAGTAATCGCCATTCCTGAACCTTTCTTAAAATCCAAGAAGTGCCAAGACTTACCTTTTGCGCCCCGTCTATACTTAAGAATTTCGCGTTTAACAACAGGCTGATTATTATCCAGTTCAATGATTAATGAATAAGTGACTAAAGGGCTATGTGTTCCTTCGTCATGTTCCCGAAATTTAATTTCAATTTCAATTGAGCCTGTTTCACCGCGTGTTATTACTTCTTTAAAGCCGCCCCGTTTTTGTAAAGCGACACGAACATTATCTTGCAAGGCATCACGCAAGAATCCGAAAATATCAAACAACGTGGTCTTGCCTGTTCCATTCGCGCCGATAAAAACAGAAATTGCAGGTAGATTAGTTAATTTAATGTCTTTAAAAGCTTTAAAGTTTTTAACACGCAATGCTTCTATTTTCATGATAATTCAATATTAACTAGTAACTGGAAGCGGGGTAATTACAACCCACTCTTCAAACTCGCTTCAATAAACTGATCCAAGTCGCCGTCTAATACCGCTTGGGTGTTACCTGTTTCTACGCCTGTGCGTAGGTCTTTAATGCGCGATTGGTCTAATACATAAGAGCGGATTTGACTGCCCCAACCGATGTCTGATTTAGAATCTTCTAAAGTTTGCTGGGTTTCTGAACGTTTACGCATTTCCAGTTCGTACAGTTTGGCTTTTAACTGTTTCATCGCAGTTGCGCGGTTTTTGTGTTGCGAGCGGTCGCTTTGGCATTGGACGACGATATTAGTGGGTATGTGAGTCATACGCACGGCGGATTCGGTTTTGTTGATATGCTGCCCACCTGCACCACTGGCTCGATAAACATCAATGCGAATATCAGCGGGATTAAGATCTATATCGAAGTCATCGTCAATTTCGGGTGACACAAATACCGAGGCGAAAGAGGTATGACGGCGATTTCCTGAGTCAAACGGTGATTTTCTCACTAAGCGATGTACGCCTGTTTCGGTGCGTAACCAGCCAAACGCGTATTCGCCTTCAAAGCGAATGGTGGCACTTTTAATGCCTGCAACATCGCCTTGGGATTCTTCTATCAGTTCAGTTTTAAAGCCTTTGCGTTCGCCCCAACGTAAGAACATCCGCTCTATCATTGATGCCCAGTCTTGCGCTTCGGTGCCGCCTGAACCTGATTGTATATCAAGAAAGGCATTGTTCGCATCCATTTGTCCTGAGAACATACGGCGAAATTCAAGATTAGCCACGCGCTGTTCAAAATGTGCTAAGTCAGAGACGACGGTGTCAACGGTTTCTTCATCGTCTTCTTCGATAGCCATGAGTAATAATTCTTCGGCATCGGCAAGACCGCGTTCTAATTCAGTGATGGTATTAACGATAATTTCCAGTTGCCCACGTTCTTTGCCTAATTCTTGAGCTTGTTCTGGATTATCCCAAATTTTGGGATTTTCTAATTCGCGTAAGACTTCAACTAAGCGTTCGCTTTTATTGTCGAAGTCAAAGATACCCCCTAAGCGCGTCACCACGGCTTTTAAGGTCGGCGATTTTATTTTTAATTGGATTTATTTCTTGCATGAACGATGTTTAACCAATGTCAGTTGCCGCTGGGTTATGATGCGGCGATAAAAACGATAAAGAGTTGTCGATTATAAACCAGTTGTTTTTGTATAATTGATTTTTTAAGAAAAAACACTAGCGTCACTGTTAAGAGCAACGGTGATTGCTGTTACTTGATGTGCTAGAATGATGCTTAAATATCATCTGTTGGTTGAGTCTACTGTAGTCAATTAAAGTTTGCGATAAACCTATGAATTTTCCATCATTTACAAAATAGCTTAACTAAAAATATGAAAAAACGCGGTGTTGTCTTTGTACTTTTCGCTTTGCTTGTCGGCGGTGGCAGTGCAGTTCAGTTTTTTTTTCATTTACAAACTAAAACTGATACTGATACACATCTCGATAGCAATTTTGTTGTTGATGCCACTAATTTCTTAAACATCGGGCGTTATGATGAGGCTAAGCGATTATTTTTAGAGGCTCTAAAAGAGAATCCTAAAATGACTAAAGCTGCTTGGGGTTTGAGAGAAACAGAAGCTAAAGAAGCGTTGTCCAATACCGCATTTAAAGAAGCTATTAATGTACTTTATCAAGAAAATCCCAGTGATTCGCACGTTAATTTATTTTTAGGCGAATTTTATGTCGCTAATAATGAGTTGGACAAGGCGATTCCCTATTTTGAACAAGCTCTGACTCAAAACCCAAAACTCGCTGAAGCACATTTTGATTTAGCGATGCTGTATGACCAAAAAGGTAAATTTGATACCGCTAAATCAGAACTTTTACTGGCTGTTGAAATAGCTCCCACCGCTAAATATCGAAATAAGTTAGCTCATGCTTATATTAAGTTAGACCATCTTGACGCAGCAACCGCCGAATATGAAAAAATCTCCGAATACCCCTTATCCGCGTTAGAAGTTGCGCAACTTTACTGGCAACGTGACCGCTTAGAGATTGCATTAATTCGTCAACTGCAAGCAGTGCAGTGGCTAAATGATGAAAAAATAATGGCTAAACCTGAAAATAAAGACCCGTGGTTTTTTCAAATAAATGCTGAACAAACCATTGAGCTAACTAAGTTGACTCAGAAAAAAAGTTATGCCTATCTGTGTTTGTCGTTCACATTCCATTTACTAGGAAATACCGAGGAAGCCGAGCGTTATATTCAAGAAATGCAAAACTTAAATGCTATTCGCCAAGTCGATATTGATACTGTGCTGAATGCTGTTTTCGCGGCTTTAGTGCAGAAAGAATTTAGTTTATTGCCGCAAATTGAGTCATTTAAAAAACTCTATCCAATAACAGCGACACCATAATTCCTATAAACATCAAAAGACCTTGGAATCCAAGGTTTATAACAATGCACCCAAAATGCCACTGACTTGAGAACCGAGACTATTGACAACGGCATTGCGTACCATCGTGTTGCTAGTAACCGCATTCAGTGCATTACCTAAATTGTCAGAAACAGCACTTTGTTGTTCTGGTGTTAAACGTGCCGACCCTGCTGCCACTTGTTGTGTGGTAAATGGCGCAGCACAACCACCGCCTAATAGTGAGCATAATTGATTAGTGATTTGTGGCGTTGCGGTACTAGGGTTGATGGTGCTGAGCATACTGGATAAACGAGGATCGCTCATAGATGAAGTGAGTATATTATTCGCTAAACCACTGAGAACACTAGATCCGCCTAGCATATCGTAAATGCTCATCGCTGCACTTAAACCACTCATGGCAACACAGCCATTCAGTCCTGTTACCAAGACAACAACAGTTGTCCATTTTACTAATTGTTTACCACACGATTTCAGTTGTTTGTTCATATATCCACTTTTAGTTAAATTAAACATTTTTTATTTTTACAATTATTGGTTTGGGGAGTAATGGAACATTAAATGCGCTTAAGCCTATTACCCTATATTTTACGCTGGGCTGACAAGGCTATATTTTACTCAAAATTTCTTAACGGAATATTTACTCCGAATTCTGTGTCACCTGTCGCCCCTATATGGACAAACAGAAACAGCACATAGTTAGTCAAACACAATGACTGGCGTACCGTTTTGAATAGCGTCGTAAAACCATAGTGACGTTTCTATCGATATTCGGACGCAACCGTGAGATACGTTGTGTTCTGGAACGGACGGTGAACCATGAATAGCAAATCCGCCATTAAAATACAAGGGATTATAAAGTTTTCCGAGATCGCTTTCACGCCAGCCAGCAATTCTCCATTGAATACTAAACTGACCTCGCGGTGTGTGAGCCACACCACAAACCTGTTTTCCCGATTTTTTCGATAGCTCGCAATACTTACGATCCGAGCCACTTGACACAGCGATAACACGGTTGAGTCCTTGCTCATCGAAAAACAGTAGTACCTGACGGGTAATATCTACCTCGACACGAGGCAAGCCTAACTCAGGATGAAACCCTTCAGGGAGTATCGCTGTGTCCAATGCTTTTTGTGTTTCCAGCGTGTAACTGCCAGTGCGCTTCAACTGGCTGTATTTCTGAAACGCCACCACACCCTGCTGTGTTTGTTGGTCATAAAGACCGTCAACGATGCCAACATCATAATGAAGATCGCTAAGCCGTTTCTCCAGTGCCAGCACCACCTTGCCTCGTGAGCCAACATCAAGAATATTGGACAGGGGAAATTGCTCCAGATTGACTGGTGGCGTTGTTGGCGGCGTGCTTTTGTTCTCGGTGAAGTTTGTCATTGATAGTGGCGGCAGGTTATCCACATGCACAGGCATCAATATTTTTGCTTTATCAGCATTGGTCTTATCAACTGCCGCTATGTTGACGACCTTTGATTGTGACTCATCAGAATAGACTCTCTGCTCAGACATTAGCGAAAATAGGCGACTACTGCACCCTGTCAACAAGGCGAGGACTATCAATGTGCATAATGCTTTCATGTTATTTGTTATCGTGATGGTCACTAAAGGATAAATTATAGTATGGCTCAAAATGTAAGTATTGTTGTTGCACAAACGCCTTAACGAGGTATTTCTTCCGAATTTTGTGTTAAGCCCAAATACGGGTACGCTCATTAAAAAACCTACCGAGCCAGCGTGTATATTTTCACCGTCGTCAAAATGACCAATGGCATGGACTTATCGGCTTCACCTACCTGTAGGTGGTTTTAGGTATTCTGCCCAGATATAGTCATTACCGTATTCGGGTAATAGTAACGACCAGTTGCCCATTTTTTCTGGGTGTTTGGCTTTGAGAGTTTGGATAAAATCTAAAAATAAACAAAATAAATCAATGTGTTGTGATTAAAACATTTTTTTGTTTACCGCTATTAGAAGGGAATAGGAGTCAAAAAGCTTCAGCTTTTTACAAATCAGCAATAGCTAAAGCTATTGGACTCCATTAAAAACAATAGCTTACTGTTTTAGCTGCTTAATTTAAACTAGCACCAAAGGTTACTATTGATAATACCATCGTGTGTATGTTACCCGCGCCTAATAAAAATTAATGCGTTTACCTTCACGCAGTATTTAAACTGCATTATTTTAACGGCAAGGTGTTACGGTAAAAATGGTTTAATGAATAAGCTCATGATAAAATTTTCTCATAAGTAATAGTAAATCTAATGCTACTATTAATACATCGTTCTAAGAGAAACCTAATCGTAATGAAAATTCGTACTTTACTTGCTTGTTCGCTGTTATTGACATCTATTGCTGATGCCTATGCGACCCCCTACAATTTGCCGACTATGAGAGGTGATACCGTCATCACTCTTTTTAATGAGGAGACTTATTTAGTTCCAGTCGAACAAAATGAAACTTTATTAGATGTTGCACGCCGCTACAATTTAGGACAGGAAGAAATAGTCAGGCTCAATCCAAAACTTGATCGCTGGTTAATTAAAGTCGGTCAAATGGTACGTTTACCCAATAGACGCATTTTGCCTGATACTCCGCACAATGGCGTGACGCTTAACATCTCCGAATTTCGTATGTACTACTACCCGCCTAACAGCGGCAAAGTGATGTCTTTTGCACACGGTATCGGCAGACAAGATTGGCAAACCCCACTGGGACAAACTCGAATTACCCGCAAAATTAAAAATCCCGTTTGGAATCCACCCGTCTCTATTAGACGTGAACACGCAGCAGAGGGTGATCCCTTGCCCGCAGTTGTACCCGCAGGCCCGCATAATCCGCTAGGTTCACGCGCTTTATATTTAGCACTCCCTGGTGAATATCGTATCCACGGTACCGACATTGATAAAATCTATGGTATCGGTATGCAAATAACTCACGGTTGTGTGCGTATGTATCCTGAAGATATTGAAGCTCTATTCGATTTAGTTGACGTAGGTACGCCTGTTTACATCGTCAAACAACCTATTAAAGTGGGCTGGTTAAATAATGTGTTATACCTTGAAGCGCATCCTGATTTGGAAGGCGAAAATATGGGTAAAGAGAAACGTTACAACGTTGCTCTTAATTTAATTCGTAAAGCCAACGGTCAAGAATTACCTGAATTTGACCAAAAAGTCTTAAATGACGCACTAGAAAGATTAGACGGTGAACCTGTCGCATTGTATGAAAGATTACCACCGCTAGATGGTGGTACAGAGATCGCACCCGATGCTCTACCAGTGCTACCCTCCACGATTAACACCGATCCTTTACCGCAAGAACTGTCAACACCTCCGCCTGAGCCTTTGAGCAAGGTTTTACCAAAACCTGTTACCAAAACCGAAGCCAAAGTAGCCATAAAAGCCGCACCTAAAACTGATATTAAAGTAGTGATAAAGCCCGCGCTTAAACCTGACAGTAAAGTAGTGGTAAAGCCTGCGCCTAAAGTAGACACCAAAGTAGCGGTAAAGCCCGCGCCTAAAGCCGACACCAAAATAGCAGTAAAACCCGCACTTAAACCCAGCATTAATGTAGCGGTAAAGCCAGCACCTAAAGTAGATACCAAAGTAGCCGCAAAGTCCGCAGTTAAACCCAGCATTAATGTAGCCGCAAAACCCGCGCCTAAAGCTGAAAATAAAGTTCCACCAAAAACGGCTGCAAAGTTTAGCTCTAAACCAGCTGCACACCTTTCAGCATTAGACAATTTATACTGGTTTCCAGCCTAAACTTTCTCAAAGTCAATCAGTTGTGAAAGCAACTGATTGACTACTCAGCCAACATTTCCAACGCTAACACCGCCATATTTTTTGACCCACCGCCCCGTCCTAATCGCTGTTTAACGTCCCGCAAATTTTCCAGCATCGTGTCTCGATAATTTTCATCCGTTAAAATACGCGCTATCTCAATCGCAAGATTTTCCGCCGTTGCCTCATGTTGAATAAACTCCCGCACAATTAACCGCCCCGCGACAATATTCGGTAAACCGATAAATGGCGTTTTTACCAATAACCGCCCCAACCAATACGTTAATGGCGACAGCTTATAACAAATCACCATCGGTACAGTCAGCAACGCAATTTCTAAAGTCGCCGTACCAGAGCTAGTCATCACCGCATCACAACACTGAATCACATCGTAGGCTTGCTGTTTAATCACCGTCACCTTCACAAGCGAATCAGTCAAATACTCAGCCAGTAATTCATCAGCAATCGAATCTGCCTGCGGCAAAATAAACTGACAATCGGCAAACTTAGCTTTTAACAAAGCGGCGGCAGCCAGCATCACAGGCAATAACCGATTAATCTCATTCGCTCGACTCCCAGCCAACAAACCCACCACGCGCTTATTCTCATCCAACTTAAACCGCGCCATAGCCTCCGCTTTACTGGTTTGCGGATGTACTTTATCCACCGACGGATGCCCGACATAACTCACAGGCACATTCTCCGCCTCATAATAAGGCACTTCAAACGGAAAAATCACCGCCATCCTGTCAATCACTTTTCCATAAGCCTTCACCCGTCCTGCACGCCATGCCCACACCTGTGGACTGACATAAAACAACACCTTAATTCCCTGCTGTTTGGCAAATTTTGCCAGTTTAAAATTAAACTCCTTATAATCCACACACACCAATAAGTCAGGGCGTTCGGTTTTAATAACCGCTTTCATTAAATTCAACGCCCGTCGAATTTCGCCATAGTGTTTTAATACCTCCACCACACCAATAACCCCAATCGCCCCAGAATCATAACGAATACCTATTCCCGCCTGCGCCATTTTCGCCCCTCCCATACCCATACCGATAATATCAGGCTGATGTTTTTTAATTTCTAAAAATAAATTAGCCGCGTGTTGATCGCCAGACGATTCGCCCGCGCTGAAAAGAATTGTTGAGGTCATGATAAATCCACAGCGATTAAAACTTGATCTAGCATTTTTGTATTACATATTTCTATATTCGCAATTTTTCCAGATAATTGATTTTTAAGTTCATCAAGTATTCTTGTATCTGTTTTATTTTTGCAAACTATTAATAAACTATAATTAGGGTCATATTCTCCTAACTCATTAGTTTTTCGATATAAGCGTTCTATAACTGCAATAGAACCATACCATTTATGGACAAACTCATCTTTAATGGGTTTCCAAACACGCTGTCTGATTTCTTTTTCTTCTCGTTTGCGGATTTTTCTTTTCTCAACTTCGATAATTTTATTAGTTTCTTCTTCAATATAAGTTAAGCAGTTTCTTGCATCATTATCCAAATCACTTAACTCTATTAATTGAACATCAAGGTTATGTACTACAAAATAATCAACCTTGTTAATCATATTGTCAGAAAAACCAATAGCTTTTGCGATACCATCATAATCATCAATTTTAAAAGCATTTAAAACAGATTTTTCAATTTCTGAGCTATTATCTGGAGAGTGTTCGATTGCTTTTATGTAACCTGATTTATCAAATGCCATAAAATTACAATCCACTAAAATAAAGTCTTTCATAGACTGAATTTAATAGGCTTCTTGCTTCTATTAACTGCTGTTTAGAATTATTACTTTCAAACTCAAATAACAAACCATCTATATCAACAAAATGAACTGAAAGGAAGTCGTTTATATCATCATCTGCTCGTTTTTTAATACCAACTTCTATAGATTTTAATATTTCAACGCTGTGAGTAGCTATAACAACATTAACCCCTTTATCGGATAATTCTAATAACACATTCATTAAAATAACTTGCCAATCAGGATGTAAATTAGTTTCAGGTTCATCAATAAATACAAACGAACCTTTGGTAATAATATTATATTTTAATAAAGCTTGAATCATACCTAAATTAGTCATCCCAAAAGAAACAAGATGTTTTGATATTTTTCGTCCTGTTTGATTGTCTTTAAAAAATAATTCATCACCTTCAAAAATAAATTCGCCACCTAATGTTTTTTCTAATGAATTAGCTATTTCTTTAAAACTACTAGACGTTTTAGTTTTAAGGCGTAACAGGGTATCTAAATCATAAAAATATTTAGGAACACCTGTTAAAATGTCGTTATTCTTTTTTCTAAGAAAGACAGGAATATTTGGATTGTCTTTTGCTAACTTTAGAGCATCTCTAACTTTCCAGTAGGCGGGTGATTCAAAAAAAACAACACTAGATAAACTTGCAACTTCGTCAATAAAATTAGCCCCTAATTCCAGAAAACCATCTTTATCAGAGAATTTTATATTTAGCAAATTTTCGCTAGCATGTAAAAAACTTTCAACTGAAATTTCTGCTGAAATTTCACCGAAACTAATTAATTCATTCAAGGATGAAATTTGAAAATTATCTTTTAATTCATTTCCTATATTTTCATTGATAAGGTTACCACTAAGATTTGATGCTGTATTCAGTTGAGTTATTAATAGATTTAATGTTTTATTAATAGTATTAGAAATACTGGCAACCGAGTTTATTTTTGAGGGTTTACTTTTTAACTCATTGAGATACGATGAATAGTGATATTGAATTTTTTTTGCACTATCTAACTTTGATTCTGTAAAAGCTAAAAAATCATTAATCTTCCATCCACTTGCCTCATTAAGTTCATTCTGTAATATTTTTAATAATGATTCAATTTTGTTGATATTATAGACATCATTTGTACTTGGATAAGTAATAGTGCCAGTAAAACTTGAAAGTTGTAGTTGAAGCTGTCTAATTGTTTTGTTAATGGATTCATAATAAACATTTTTATTAACAACATTTAAAATAGAATAAAGCGATTTAGTAAAAAAACTTTTACCCGTACCATTAGAACCAGTAATTACTGTTATTGGGCGAACTTTAAATTCTGCTTCTTTAATTCTTCCCAAATTTTTGACTTTTACATCAATTTTCATACTATTCTCTTTAAAAAATTTTCCAATATATTGTTCCCTCATTTCGTGGGAACAATGTGCTAAGGATTATCTAGTCAAACGTCAAAGTTACGGCTTTTTCGCCATTGATGGAAATCTAGTCGCTTATGGATGATGCGTGGTCAATGGCGGCGAAGACTATACGATATTGATTAGCCAAGGCAATTACGTCCTGCATATCGACAATCACTGTTTTATCGGCTTCAACGATTAACGCGCCTGCGCCGTTTTTATGTAAATTTTCAATGGTATTGATGCCTATGGTCGGCACATCAAAACGCATATCCTGATTGGGTTTAGCGACTTTAAGCAATGTCCAGCCGCCGTTTTTACAGAGTTGTCCTGCGCGTTCAATCATCATATCCGTGCCTTCAATGGCTTCTACGGCAATGATTTCGCCATTTTTCACCGCGATGGATTGACCTATGTCTAATCTGCCCATTTCTTTGGCAATGCCCCACGCAAATTGAATATCACGGCGTAAGTTGGCATTGATTCTTTCTGCCCCTAACACACCACTAGGTGCGAGTACCGACGGGCAGTAGCGGGTTACGTCTTGAAGCTCAACGCCGTGCTGTGAGAGTAAATTGGCAACGGCGGTGAGTACCGTGTCATTGCGTTTGTCGGGAATATCTTTAAACCAGAGTTTTAAAAATAGGCGGTCAGGTAAAAAACTTAAAATACCAAAGCGGCGAAACATATTCTTTTTCTGTACATACCCTGCCATGACCGCTTGTTTTGCACCGACTTGGTGTAAACGTTTCAGCCATTCATTTAAACGTAAGGGTGCGACCCAATAAAATTCGTCGGCAATGTCGGCTAAACTGGCATCGGCAATTTCTTTTAAGCCTAACACGACAACGCGCAAGCCGTGTTGTTTCGCGCCTTCAATGACCATGACGGGGAATTTTCCCGCGCCAGCGATAACTGCCAAAGTATTAGATTCACTCATCGTTTTTTAACTGCGCTTTTAAGGTTTCAATTTCTTTTTCCAGTTTGCGTAATTTGCGCAATGCGTCTGGCATTTCTTTCATTGCCGCGACTTGCCGCCAAAATTGTTTCCATTTAAACGCGGGAACGCCAAAATAGCGTTCATTGGCTTCCAAATCACTCCAGATACCTGATTTCGCACCGATGGTGACGTTATCGCCAATGTTTAAATGACCAGCGACACCGACTTGTCCTGCCATTGTGACATGATCGCCTACATTAACTGAACCTGCTAAACCGACTTGAGCAACATACATATTGTGTTTACCGACTTTTGTACCGTGTCCAATCACCACGGCATCACTGAATTTAGTGCCTTCACCTATGCGCGTTTGACCTAATGTCGCTCTATCAATAGCACAGTTCGCGCCCATATCGACATCATCTTCAACCACTGCCCAGCCTGCTTGCGGAATTTTCATCCATCGTCCACCAACTAGGGCATAACCTAATCCATCCTGTCCGATGACCGTACCCGCGTGTAAACTCACCCGATTACCGATTTTGCTACCATCATAAACCACGACATTTGGATATAAAGTGACGTTATCACCCAACACCGCGCCATAACCAATATAACAGCCAGAATACAAGGTTACGTTATCGCCAATCACCACTTGCTCATCAATCGTCACAAACGGCGCAATATTGGCATTTGCGCCAATTTTTGCGGAGTTGGCAATTTGCGTTCTTTCATCTATGCCCCATTGTGGATGTTGACGCACACCATGAATACCAATCACGGTTGCGGCTAACGCGCCATAAGGATCAGCGCAACGGATGACCGTTAAGCTGTCTGGCTTACTGTCTTCATGATTGACAATAACTGCCGATGCGTGGGTATCAAATAATTGCTCTCGATATTTTATATTGGCAAGAAAACTAATTTCGCCCGCTTTTGCTTCGTGTAGGGTATTCACACCGACAATATTGAGTTCCTGATTACCATCAATCGTATTCGGGAAACCTTGTTGTTCAAGATAAGAAGATAGCTCGGAGAGTTTCATAGCTTTCATAATCTATTTGTTCCTATAATTCGTTTCAGTGCAGGGGGTTCATTAATATCACCTCTAAATCTGACCATCATTCAATAGGCAC
The DNA here is from genome assembly GCA_026398895.1 of Methylococcales bacterium. Classification (GTDB taxonomy): domain Bacteria; phylum Pseudomonadota; class Gammaproteobacteria; order Methylococcales; family Methylomonadaceae; genus UBA4132. Next base: position 22,074 of record JAPLRZ010000037.1, on the reverse strand, counting down.
ATGCAGAAGCAAAAATATTACACCGTTCCCACCTTGCGAGAGAACGATGTGATAAGGATTACCTAGTCAAACGTCAAGGTTGCCGCTTTTTCGCCATTGATGAAAACGAAGCAATGGGTTGTATCGGTGCCGTCGGTCATGCACGAGGCGGTGACTGTTTTTCCTTTATAAACACTACTGAATTCTCCGTCACCTGTCCATGTGGAAAGATAGTGGGTAATGACGATTTCATTGTTTATTTTAATGACAACCATATCGGTCGAATCATCTATTTCACCCGCTATGTCCCAAGCAGTACCTGCGTAATTGGCGGGGCGATAGGTTTGTGACGGGGCGATTGTTGAACAACCTGTTAATAAAACCATCATTGAAGCGATAAGTATGTTTTTCATGTTCTTCTCCAGTAGATTGAGGTGGTTGATTAGTTTTAGATTAGGTGCTAAAAAGCGGCAACCCAATCGATACGACTAATCGTCTATATCTTCATAAAACTGTTTTTCAAAACGCGGCGTGCAGAGCGCGAGAAAAACTAAATCGTCTTCGCCTGTGTTGGTGATTTTTTGTGCGCAGTGCGGCGGAATGATGACGACATTGCCCACGTTGACGGTTTGTGCGGGTAACTCAGCCACTTCAACACTGCCTTGTCCTGACAGAATCACATAGCGTTCAACCAGATTGCTTAAACGATGCAAACGGGTACTCTTGCCTGTTTTAAGCCGCGCTCTGGCAATAGATAGCTGTGGGTCTTGCGCGGTGTTGGATAATTCTAAAATAAAACAGCCTTCTTCAAAGTAATATTCATAACTTTCTGGGGTTTTGAGTATCTGTGCTTGCATTGGCTTTATCCGAATTTTGACACTGAGATGCTTGTGTCACTAAGTTCCTGTTTTCAGTGTCTACTATTCACAGAGCCACCGTTGATCTCTATTATACCCTTTCAGGGTGATATTCGCTTATTGCGACACTGCGTGATGTCACTTTATGATTGAAACAAACAATCTAAGCTAAGTGTCGTGTGTCTGTTATAATGCACTCCTTTTCAAATTATACTGAGCCAAACCGCTTAGCGTAACCTCTTAGAACCTCACTACCCTTAAAAACACCGTGGATTTAAAACATATTCGTAACTTCTCCATTATCGCGCATATCGATCATGGCAAATCAACGCTGGCTGACCGTTTTATTCAACTTTGCGGCGGACTCACTAACCGCGAAATGTCTGCACAAGTGCTTGATTCGATGGATATTGAACGTGAGCGTGGCATTACTATTAAAGCCCAAAGTGTGACGCTGGATTTTAAAGCTAAGGACGGCGAAACCTATCAGCTTAATTTCATTGACACACCTGGTCATGTTGATTTCTCCTATGAAGTCTCACGTTCGTTAGCGGCTTGCGAAGGCGCATTATTGGTGGTGGATGCCGCGCAAGGTGTGGAAGCGCAAAGTGTGGCGAATTGTTATACGGCGATTGAACAAGGGCTGGAAGTTGTGCCTGTGTTGAATAAAATTGATTTGCCGTCGGCTGAACCTGAACGAGTGCTGGCGGAAATCGAAGAAGTGATTGGTATTCCCGCCGATGAAGCCTTGATGATTAGCGCGAAAACGGGCTTAGGCGTTCATGATGTCTTAGAGCAATTGGTGCTTAAAATACCACCACCTCAAGGTAATATCGACGGCCCTTTGCAAGCTCTAATTATTGATTCATGGTTCGACAGTTATTTGGGCGTAGTGTCGTTGGTGCGTATTGTTCATGGCAGCATCAAACGCAAACAAAAAATTACCATCATGTCTACGGGTAAGTCGTTTATCGCTGAAACCGTCGGTGTATTCACCCCTAAGCGTTTGGAACGGGATAGCTTAAACACGGGTGAAGTGGGTTATGTAGTCGCAGGAATTAAGGATATTTTCGGCGCACCTGTCGGCGATACCATTACTTGGACGGATAAACCAGCGGCTGAACCTTTAATAGGTTTTGAACGGGTACAACCACGCGTGTTTGCAGGTTTGTATCCTGTTAGTTCCGATGATTATGAAAATTTGCGTGAAGCTCTGAATAAATTAAATTTAAACGATGCCGCCTTACAGTTTGAACCTGAAACCTCGCAAGCCTTGGGTTTTGGTTTTCGCTGTGGCTTTTTGGGTATGCTGCACATGGAAATCGTGCAGGAGCGGTTGGAGCGTGAATATAATGTGGACTTAATCACCACTGCGCCGACGGTTATCTATGAAGTCATCACCCAAACGAATGAGATTCTCATGGTTGATAATCCTGCTAAATTACCCGAAAACGGCACGATGAAAGAAATTCGTGAGCCGATTATTCGTGCCAATATTTTAGTGCCACAAGCGTATTTGGGTAATGTGATTACTCTGTGTATCGAAAAACGTGGCGTACAAAAAGATATGCAGTATGTCGCAGGTCAAGTATCGTTACATTATGAGCTACCGCTCAGTGAAGTGGTGCTGGATTTCTTTGATCGTTTAAAATCGGTCAGTCGTGGTTTTGCCTCGTTTGATTATGAGTTTTTACGCTTTCAAGAAGCTGATTTGGTAAAGTTGGATGTGTTAATTAATGCAGAAAAAATCGATGCCTTATCCATTATTGTGCATAAAGATTTAAGCCTGACACGCGGTCGAGCATTAGTCGAAAAAATGAAAGATTTGATTCCAAAGCAGATGTATGAAGTGGCAATTCAAGCGGCGATTGGTTCTAAAATTATCGCCCGTTCTACCGTTAAAGCGATGCGTAAAGATGTTACGGCAAAATGTTATGGCGGAGATATTAGCCGCAAGAAAAAATTATTACAGAAACAAAAAGACGGTAAAAAACGCATGAAACAAGTGGGCAATATTGAAATACCTCAAGAGGCATTTTTAGCGGTATTGCAATTGAATAAAGAATAGAGTTTTTTAGATTTGAATATGACTGGCAGTCCTTTAAAGGACTGGCGGTCACTAAATAAGCATCTCTAATAATTATTACTATTAGGACAGTTATGGATTTTGATTTTTCCTTTTTTTTGTTGGTAGCAACTATTGTGACGGGGATAGTTTGGGGTGGTTATTTGCTGTTCCTTAAATCCCAACAGCGCGAGTTTGATGAAGCCAATGAACCGTGGGCTGTTGAGTATGCGCGGTCTTTTTTTCCTGTGGTGTTGATCGTGTTACTGTTACGCTCGTTTTTAGCTGAGCCGTTTCGCATTCCTTCTGCTTCAATGATGCCAACGCTATTAATCGGTGATTTTATTCTGGTGAATAAATTTACTTATGGCATACGGTTACCCGTATTTAATACTAAGATAATTGAACTGGGTAAACCCGCACGCGGTGATATTGTAGTATTTCGTTATCCTAAAGACCCCACGGTTGATTATATTAAGCGGGTGATTGGCTTACCTGGTGATAAAATTACTTATGACAATAAAAAACTTTATGTCAATGATCAAGCTGTCAACTACCAATCATTAGGTTCGTACCACGGTGTTGGACAAGGTGAAGATATGACAGGGGCTGAACAATTGCAGGAAGATTTAACTGGCGTAAAACACACTATTCTTATTAGACATGACGCATCATCAGCAGAAGGTGTTTATGTTGTCCCTGAAGGACATTATTTTGTGATGGGTGACAATCGTGATAATAGCAATGATGGTCGCTATTGGGGCTTTGTACCCGAAGAAAATTTAGTCGGTAAAGCCTTTTTTATCTGGATGAGCTGGGACTGGCAAGATAAAGGTGTAGGGCTGAATCGCATCGGAACAGTATTGCAATAATATTTTTTTTAAATTGTTTGGAGAAAAAAATGAAACCATCACTCAAAAAACAACAAGGCATGACACTGATTTCAATGTCTTGTGTCGCTATCGTTGTTATTTCTATGTTCTTGTTGGCTCTCAACATTACACCTATTTACATGGAACACAGTAAAGTGACAGGTGCGTTAGAGTCAATTAAACAAATTCCTGAAGCGAAAAACGAAAGCCCTGAACAACTTAATACTAGATTATTTAAAATACTGGGTATTAATAATGTTGAGGCCGTCACTAAAGACAATGTCACTATTACCAGAGAAGATACTGGAACTACAAAAATACACATTAGGTATGAAGTAGTCAAACAAGTGATAGGAAATGCCAGCATTTTAGTCGAATTTGACGATACTACGGATATTGGAAAATAGGTCGGTAATTCGTGATAAAAAAACCAGAAGTCTTATGCAAAAAACTAGGATTAACCTTTAATTCCCCTGAGATTTTTGTGACGGCTTTAACTCATCGCAGTGCCAGTGCAAAAAATAATGAACGCCTAGAGTTTTTGGGTGATTCAATTTTAGGATTTGTTATTGCAGAGCAACTCTATCAACGCTTTCCAACTGCCCCAGAAGGTGTATTAAGTCGCCTCCGAGCCAGTTTAGTGAATCAAAGTACCTTAGCAAAACTGGCAAGACAGTATCAGCTAGGAGATTATTTGTTGCTAGGTTCAGGCGAGCTGAAAAGCGGTGGTTTTCGTCGTGATTCTATTTTGTCAGACGCGCTAGAAGCTGTCATAGCTGCATTATTCATCGATCAAGGTGTAGCTGCTTGTCAGCAATGGATAGCTCAATTATTTGCAGAAAAACTAGCATTATTATCGTTAGATAATTGGCAAAAAGACCCAAAAACTCAATTGCAAGAGCTGATGCAAGCCAAAAAAATGGACTTGCCTGACTATGAGTTAATCACCATGTCTGGGCTGGCACATGAACAAACCTTTAAGGTTCAGTGTACCGTACCATTAATTGCAAAAACGGTTATGGGTACGGGTATTTCCAGAAAAAAAGCCGAGCAATCAGCAGCAGAGCAAATGCTCCAATTATTAAATGAGGATAAGCAATGAATTGCGGTTTTGTCGCCTTAATCGGTCGTCCCAATGTGGGTAAATCAACCCTGATGAATCATTTGCTGAAACAAAAAATCAGCATTACTTCGCGTAAACCGCAAACCACCCGTCATCGCATTTTAGGCATTAATACTACCGAAGCAGGGCAAGCCATTTATATGGATACCCCAGGTATGCACGACAATGAAAAACGGGCATTAAATCGTTATCTAAACCGCACAGCAGAAACGACACTCTTAGGTGTCGATGTAATTGTCTGGTTGATTGATGGTTTATCGTGGCATGAATACGATGAAGTCATTTTCAAAAAACTGGAGCAAGCGGGCTTGCCTGTGATTCTTGCAGTCAATAAAGTCGATAAAGTCCAAGATAAAGAAAAAATCCTAGCGTTTTTTGCCACCGCACAGCATCGCTTTCCCTTTAAACAGCTAGTACCTATTTCAGCTTTAAAAGGCACAAATCTGGACTTGCTGGAAAGTTTAATTATGCAATTATTGCCAGAAGCTGGCTTAATTTATCCTGAAGATCAAATCACCGACCGCCCAGAACGCTTTTTAGCCGCTGAAATTGTCCGCGAAAAACTCACCCGCCGTTTAGGGGCAGAATTGCCTTATGAAATCACGGTTGAAATAGAACGCTATGAAGAAAAACCGCGTATTACTAAAATCTACGCCATCATTTGGGTAGAACGACTGAGCCAAAAAAATATTGTTATCGGCAAAGACGGCGAGATGTTAAAAAAAGTTGGCATCGATGCTCGCATCGATATAGAAAAACTGATTGGTCAAAAAGTTCATCTGGAATTATGGGTTAAAGTTAAAAAAGGTTGGTCAGATAATGAGCGTGCCTTACAAAGTCTAGGCTTTAATGACTGAGGTTAACATGGAAAAACAGTTGATTTTATTAGGTGTCAATATTGATCATGTTGCTACGCTAAGACAAGCACGAGGTACGCGGTACCCTGAACCGTTGCAAGCCGCGTTAATTGCTGAACAAGCGGGCGCGGATGGTATCACCGCACATTTGCGTGAAGATCGCCGCCATATTCAAGACCGTGATATTTTTCTATTAAAAGACCTGATACAGACGCGCTTAAATTTTGAAATGGGCGTTACCGATGAAATGCTTGCTATCGCTATTAAAGTCCAACCTTATGCCTGTTGTTTAGTGCCTGAAAAACGCGCCGAACTCACTACCGAAGGTGGCTTAAATGTCGCGGGTAACTTACCTCGTTTACAAGCAGCCTGTGACAAATTAGCCGAAGCAGGCATTGAAGTGTCATTATTTATTGATCCTGAAGAAGCCCAAATTGATGCGGCAATCAAAGCAGGTGCGCCTGTTATTGAACTGCATACTGGCTGTTATGCGAATGCCAAAACGCCCGTGGAAGAAGCAGAAGAACTGGAGCGTATTCGTTTAGCGGCGCATTATGCTTACAGTGCAGGCTTGCAAGTCAACGCGGGGCATGGGCTGACTTTTTATAATGTCGAAGCGATTTGTGCAATACCCGAAATCGTCGAACTAAATATCGGGCATTCGATTATTGCCCAAGCCTTATTTTCAGGGTTAGCGCAAACAGTGAGAGACTTAAAACACATAATGAGACAAGCAAGACTACAGAGTCTCTAGTCATCATTGGAGTTCAAAATATACCTCAAATTACTCTAAGGTGTCCTCGCCATGGGTATCTACACAAGTGCTATTACTCCTTCTCCAGAGGGAGAAGGTTGGGATGAGGGGAAATGTAACTACTTGATTTTATTCTCCTCACCCCAACCCTCTCCAGCAGGAGAGGGAGTTTGGCGTTTTTATAAGCCATTGTTTTTATTGTGCTGAATTGTGTGTAGATACCTATACACCCCCTAACACTGCCAAATCAGCACTACGCAAATTGGTGAGTAACATTTCTCCGTCAGCGGATACTCTAAACTCACCATAACGTGCGACTTGATATTGCTGGGCTTGCCCTTCTTCAAAGAAAAACGCATTGGTAGCAAACTTTACTTGATCGTTGCGCGTGCGATATTTTAGCACTACTTCATTAGTAGCGAGTGGCGTGGTATCAGCGAGTCGTTTGAAGCTGGCTACGCCACGCTCATTCAGTGTGACAACTAACAGCCCGTCTTTGCTTTCTGTATTTTGTCTATTTGGAAAAGCCGCGTTTACCACTGCAAAGTTTAACGCCATATAATCGCCTTGCATTAATGAACGCGGATCAACGGGAACAAGTTCCAATAATACAACGCGCCCTTGAGTGCGTAACTGTTCACGCTGATAAATAGTGACATTGACAACGACCAATAAAAGCACCCCCGTCAAAACTACGATTAACTTACGCATCGTCGCTCTCCTCAGTATCGATTAACGGAAAGTATTTTTGCAATCCCAGTCTCACACTCAACAACACTGCACCTGATACTGCCAATACCATCGATTTAAACAGTAAGGTGTTTTGTAATTGGTAATAGTAGTGGGAAATAAATCCTCCTAATGCCAGTAATCCTAGCCCCATCAACACCCGATTACCTGTCGCAAATCCCAGTAGCAAAATTAACAATGCGGTCACCATACCGTGAGCGACAAATGATAACGCACTCAACAATAAAGCCGCACCTATCACTATCATGCCAACGGAACTACTGAGCGATATTTTTTCTCTCTCCAATAGGCATTTGACTACCCATAACAACGTGAGGATAACTAATGATGTGCTAATCAGTGATGCGTGAACTACCAACCAACTAGGTTTATCCTGTAACCACAGAGTCCATAATTCAACCCTGAAAAAAAGTAGCGTTTCGATTGCCAATAATGCCAAAACCAGCCCATAACCTATGGGTCGCCAGAGTTTGCTATGCTGTAGCCAATACCATTCATTCGACCAAATAATGGTAAAGCCTACCGCCGCGATACCCGATGCAAAGCCGACTATATGTAGATAAAACAAGGCAGACGTTAATGCCAGCATTGCACTCAAGCTAGTCAACACGCGATGAATCGCGTTTGGAATAACTAATGCTAACAAGGCTTGAAAGACAAAAATGATGAAGCTCGCTGTCACCGTATCGGAATGAAAGCCATCAAACAAGCCAAACATAAATAAGCCTTGCCCTGCCATACTAACGGCTAAACCAAATTGCGCACCAAAATCACTGTCGCCTACCCAGCGAAACAGTCCAAAGGCAGCAACACAACCCAATAGCCCGACAATCAGCGAGGCTTCCGCACTCTGAATGATTTCTTCAAACCCAGCGGCAACAAAGCCAAACAGAAATAACGCCCCAATCCAGCCCGCCACACCTAGCATCACACGAACATACCACGGTGATGTAGTCTCGCTAACGGCTGGCAACTCACCTGTTACCAAGCCTTGTTGTTGCAACTGTTGCCATAATTGCTGTGTTGTTAGTGTATTCATGCTTGCTCCTCATTGCCGACTGACTTCAACCAAAAACCACCCACAGCAGAAAGTCCGATAATAATCAGACCAATAAACAAAAATGCCCCGCCCTCGTCATGTTTGAGCATCTGTTTAGACAAGTAGACAGTAATCACAATAATGGCACTTAGCACACCAGCCGCCAATACGAACACATCTTTAGTAACATGGCGATAGACTATGTATGCAACCACCATCCAGACTAAATAAACCAGCAATGCAGTGATTCCGCTATGGTCATCAAAATCCAAAATTGCCCACGTCGCCAATATCGAAATTAAGCCACCACTGGCAACCGCTAACAGACGTACCGACCAGCGTTCACGCAACCAACTCACACCAAGTAGCACAGCAATTTCCCAAACACACAACACCAGCGTGTTCAAAATAAACAACGCCCACATTATTTGATCGCTATCAAATAACCAACCAAATAAACCACCAAACGTTTGATAATACAACACAGCCGCCATGTTAATTAAGCCTAGCCAGAACAACCATAACGGGGCAAAACAACACATCGCCACCCAAGGCAATACCGCAATTGCCCACACGGTAAATAACTCGTAAGTATCCGCACCTGTCTGATAAGTTTGCCCAACCAATGCCAACAACGCACCAACTAATAAAGTAGCAAACAACAATGTTGCTTGCCCTGCAACATGATTAATATCGCATCGCCAATACAATACGAGGCTTGCAACAATCAAAATCTCCACCAAACCAAACTTGGCAAATAGCCCCATTGCCTGCCAGTTGTAAGCAAAAAAGAAAATGACCGCAACAGCGCAACAGATAGCACCCAGCCATAAAGTCAACTGATTAAAAAATTCGCGCCAATCCTTTCTATCGGGATGCAAACCAGCTAGATGCAACGCTATTGGCAATGCGTCATCTTGCAAGCGTCCTTGCTCTATCCATTCCAGAATTTCTGTACGGGTATCACTCATGATCGCGCTCCGTTTGGTTATAAGTGCTTAACAATAAATCAAAATGTAGTGTTTTGGCTATAAGATTATTCATAGATAACATTCCTCAATCGGCAGCAACTATTTTCGCTCGCGCTCAAACAGGCTTATTACAATCTAACAAGACTAATCATGATTACAATCTGATGTTACACGCACCACCCAAAAAAGTTATCCTTTTCTGCATGGACAAAGAAAAGCTAGAGTTACAGTGTTTTCAATCTAGGTTAGTTACCCTACTAAAAGAAACTTTATACCAACAAGACACCCTAACCATTGATGTTAATAACACGGCGTTGGTGCATAAATACCCGCCTAAATGTAAAATAAGGCAAGCAAGTTCCCCTAAAACATGAACGCAGAAGTGAAACGCGGTAGCCTGACTGTTTGGTTTGATGAAGAGGCTGTGTGTAACCATTGAAAGCCTCATACCTTCAACTCCTTAAAATAAAAGTCGAATATCACGTTTTGTTAGATTATGCTACTTTATAAAACATGAGTGTTTAAAAAAAGAAACATATATTCCAGAAGGCGATTTAGAAGAAGAAATTATAATTGCTGAAGTATTAAGCGGTATTAGAGTAATAAGCTTTGGTGCTAGTTTAAATTAAGCAGCTAAAATAGTAAGCTATTGTTTTTAATGGAGTCCAATAGCTTTAGCTATTGATGATTTGTAAAAAGCTGACGCTTTTTGACTCCTATTCCCTTCTAATAGCGGTAAACAAAAAAAATGTTTTAATCACAACACATTGATTTATTTTGTTTATTTTTATGGGGCTAACTAACCAAAGGTTAATAAAGAAAGAAAGCAATTCCACAACCACAATAAATACTGAAACAGTTATTAGTAAAAGTGAGAGTACAATAATGTCTATTTTTAACTTTTTTAAAGGTAAAATTGGAAAAGGCGCAAATGTTCAAATAGGTGTTGGAAGTGATGCAAATATAACAACTGGTTCAGACAATGAAAAACAAAGTATTTGGACAAATGCTTTAATTATTGTCGCGGGTATTATTATTGCGCTAATAATCCTGAGTGTTAATTTTCTATGTTATAACAAAATAATATCGAGTAAATCGTGTGAAAAATTATTCATTGTCCCAATCGATAAAGCCAGTTCTCTGTGGACAGAAAATAACCCTAAATGAAATATCATGGTGGATATTTCATATATACAGTGCGGAAATCAGACATTCGCCTCTGGCAATTATTAATTATGGCAAGCCTGCTGCTAGTGGGCGTGTGGTTTAGAGATTTCAGTTTATACCCTGCGCAAATCATTTTCACTTTTGCCGCTGGATTAATCACCCAAGCTATATTCTTACGGCTGTTTAAGCTGAAACAACATGGTTTTTTAAGCGCGATTATCACTTGTTTTGGGTTGTGTTTATTATTGCGTAGCTCCACATTGTGGGTGCATCCTGCGGTTGCTAGTTTAGTCATGGCAAGTAAATTTTTAATTCGTCCGCAAGGAGCGCATTTATTTAATCCAGCCAATTTAGGTGTCGTGTTAGGGCTAACATTTTTCCCTGAAACGTGGGTGACTAGCGGACAATGGGGACAGGATTTAACCACCGCGCTGTGGCTGATTGCCGCTGGTTTTTTTATTGGTAGAAATGCTAAGCGTCTGGATATAACGGCTTATTTTTTAGTATTTTATGCCAGTTTGTTTTTATTAATTCGTGTCGTTTGGTATGGCTATACGCTACCCGTATTTTTTCATCAATTTCAAAATGGTGCGTTGTTACTGTTTGCATTTTTTATGATTTCTGATCCGATGACTATTCCGCGCCATCATAAAGCTAGAATTCTTCATGCCGCAGTGGTTGCGGTATTGGCGTATATTTGGCAATATCAATTGTATTGGAATCAAGGCATAATTTGGGGACTATTTTGGGCTACTTTTTTAGTCCCGTTATGGAATCATTTATTTCCCGCACCGCGTTATCAATGGCAAGCTCTTTCTGGAGAACACACATGACAACAAGATTAATTTTTTTATTACTGACACTGTTGATTAGCCAAACCAGTCAGGCTTTTTGTGGCTTTTATGTTGCTAAAGCCGATGCTAGTTTGTATAACCAAGCCTCACAAGTGGTGATGACCAGAAAGGATGATAAAACTGTCCTCAGTTTGATGAACGATTACCAAGGGGAATTAAAAGATTTCGCTTTAGTCGTGCCAGTGCCGCAAGTATTGACAGAAGGGCAGATTCATATCGGTGATGCTAAGTTGTTTAAGCATATTGATGATTTCACTTCGCCGCGTTTAGTGGAATATCACGATGAAGACCCTTGTAGTCCACCCGTGATGTACGAAAAAATGATGTCCGCACCCATGCCCACCGCCGCGATGCCCCAAAAAGCCAAAAGCGATAAAAGTTTGGGGGTAACGGTAGAAGCAGAATATACCGTTGGTGAGTACGATATTGTGATTTTATCGGCGAAAGAATCCGATGGGCTAGAAAAATGGTTACAAGCCAGTGGCTATAAAATCCCTAAGGGTGCAAGCTCAGCATTAAAACCGTATATCAAACAAAATTTGAAATTTTTTGTTGCTAAAGTCAATCTCAAAGAACAAAGCAAAACAGGATCAAAATTTTTACGTCCGTTACAATTTGCTTTTGAATCGCCTAAATTCATGTTGCCAATTCGTTTGGGGATGATTAATGCCAAAGGTCCGCAAGATTTATTGGTTTATATTTTGACTGAAAAAGGGCGCGTTGAGTCCAGCAATTATCAAACGCTAAAATTGCCCAGCAATATGGATATTCCTGTGTATATCAAAGATAATTTTGCTGACTTTTACAAAGCTCTGTTTGAAACCCAAGTTAAAAAACAAAATCTCCGCGCCGTATTTACTGAATACTTTTGGAATATGGGTTGGTGTGATCCTTGTGCGTCTGAGCCGTTAAGTCCTGAAGAATTAAAACAATTAGGCGTGTTTTGGTTAGAAGGTAACAGTCAACAAGGAATGGGAATGCCTGTACAAGTCACACGGTTACACGTTCGTTATACGCCCGACAGTTTTCCCGAAGATTTAAGTTTTCAAGAAACCCGTGATACCGAAAATTTTCAAGGACGTTATGTATTACGCCATGCGTGGCAAGGAAAACCAGAGCAATGTGAAGCGGCAAAAACCTATTTTGAACAATTGGCGAAGCGACATGAGCAAGAGGCAAAAACCTTGGCTGAACTAACAGGCTGGGAATTATCCGATATTAAAAAGAAAATGAATTTGACTGATGCACCAGACAAAGAATCGACTGATCAATGGTGGAAAAAAATCTGGTAATCCCTTATAACACAGTGGCGGTTGTTTAAATCGCCACTGTGGACACAATCCTAAAAAAACAAATAGCCTGACGGTAACTATTTTTATTTTTAAAACGTGAACCTTGTTTATACGCTTGCTTGATAAGCAAAAAAGCAAAAAACCTGCTACCATGTAAATTTTTAATTAAAAGCTATCTGTTTTCTCACGCAAAACATACTTCTTGACAGGATATTGGAAATGGCAGCAAGCGATACAATGTATGATACAAAATCTAAAGGAATACTCTGGGGCTTTGGTGGTTTTGCCCTTGTTGTTGTAATTGTCCTGATAGTATTAGGCGCGTGGTGGGGACGAGAACCAGATCAGTTCAATATCATAGACGCAGCACAAGAACGAGCAAAAGCGACCGCAAAAGACACTGAGAGTGAAAAAATGCCCGTCGGCTATGTGTATAGTAATACCTTAGCGCATATTGCAGAGTTTCTGCTCCATAAAAGTGGCGGGTATATCACTAATGATGTCGCGCCGCCTGGCGTGTTACTAGACAATATTTCCAATTGGGAATACGGTGCGCTGGTTATGTTGCGTGATGCCACAGCCGCGTTAAGAAATCATTTTGCTAGAGATCAATCGCAATCTGCCGAAGACCCCGATTTAGCCATTGCTGAACCGTTATTTAATTACTCACACGATTCATGGGCATTACCTTCCACCGAAGCCGAATATGAAAAAGGCATTGAATCACTGCATAAATATATGGCACGACTGCAAAAATACGGCGGTAATGTTAAGCAAGCACAGTTTTATCCCAGAGCTGATAACCTCTGGCAATACACCGAAGTAATTATTAAACGTTTAGGTGGTTTATCCACGCGCTTGGCAGCCAATAGTTCGGGTGCTAATTATGGTCCTGGTTTAACTGAATTGGAAAGAGAAGCAGCAGATAAAGAAGGTACACCCATAACCAAAGTATCATGGCTAGAAATCGATGACGTATTTTATGAAGCACGCGGCGCGAGCTGGGCGTTATTACACATACTTAGAGCCGTCAAACACGATTTTAAAGATATTTTGCTCGACAAACGCGCCATGCGTACTGTTGATATTATGATTAAAGCCTTAGAAAATGCCTTAACTCCTGTGTTCAGTCCGATGATTTTAAACGGTGATGGCTTTGGGCTTTTTGCTAACTACTCCCTGTCGATGGCAAATTATATAGCGCGAGCCAATGCGGCAGCCTTAGATTTGCGTGACATTATGAACCGAGGTTAATACACAATGGACGAACAAATTTCTTATAACATAGCGGATTTTGGTATTTGGAAGCGATTTTTTTTCATGCTAGTATTTGCCGCCATTGCCAGCCTAGTCAGATTATTGATTTGGGCAGTGACGGCTTTTCAAGTGGTTTTTGTACTACTCACAGGTAGCGCGAACCAGCACATTCTTGCCTTTGGTCGTAGTCTTTCCGTGTACACTTACCACATTATGCTGTATCTGACATTCTGTACCGAAACCCTGCCGTTTCCGTTTACTGAATGGAATTTGACCGCAGATTTAAATCTGCCAGAAAAATAAGCTTAGTTTAGGCGCAAGATGAAGCTTCGTCTTGCGCCGCCTTGTTATTCTTCCTCGTCTTCGTCTATTTCGTCTTCAAACGCCAATTCATCATCAAATTCTAGCTGTTCTTCGCTGTCAAGTTGAAGTAAACTTTTAAGATACAGGTATAACAAACGCGATGATTTGGGTGGTTTAGCTAATTCGGCTTCTTTTTGCGCATTGCGTATTAATTGTCGAAGCTGTTGTCTATCCGCATGATCGTACTCATAAAGAAATTCCGTCAATGCCTCATTGCCTTCTGCAATCAGCTTGTCACGCCAATGTTCGGCGATATGATGCTCTCTAACCGCGTGTACACTGGTGTTTTTGATACGCGCTAATCTTTCTAAAATAGGATCAATATCAATTTTATGCAGATGCCCTGCAATGTATTTTAACAAGCGTTTTCTCGCACCTGTGTGAGACATTTTTGTGGCTTCAATCACTGCTTTATCAATAATTTCAGGCAGTTCAAGACTTTTTATCTGTACAGCCGACAATGCCGACAACTCCTCACTTAGCGCGAACAGTGTTGCCATCTCCTTTTTTATCTGGGTTTTATTGGGACGGACAGCGTAATACACCACCTCTCCGTTTTCATCATATTCATATTCGTAATCGTGTTCTTCGTTCATTATTAACCATTGCCATTAAAAAAGTGCCGCATCATGATGCAGGCAACCAAATTGCCTAAATAACAGTTACTTTACCATGAAAAATAAAGATGTTATGCTTGAAACACAAAACCATATATAGGAGGAGCTATGATGAATTTAGCAAATATGACACATACACAAAAACTAGCTCTGCTGCTTAGTATCATCGTTATAGCCATTATTGCCGCGCTGTTTGTGCCAGCAATTCCTCAGGATATTACTTATCACCAATTCGCAGATCAGCGGCGTTTATTAGGAATACCTAATCTACTCAATGTCATTTCAAATATTCCATTTATTATCGTTGGTTATTTAGGGGTGAATTTACTGGTAAAAAACCAAAATGCCTGTATTTTTCAGGAAATTTATTGGGCATATACCGTGTTCTTTATTGGCGTTTTTTTTGTTGGTATTGGCTCAAGTTACTATCATCTTTTTCCGTCCAATAAAACGCTGATTTTTGATAGACTGCCCATGACAGTTGCATTTATGGCGTTTTTTACCATCATTCTGTCTGAGTTTATTTCCATAACAGTGGGTAAATTAATGCTTATCCCGTTATTAATTTTAGGCGTATTTTCAGTTTGGTATTGGTATTTTACCGAGCAACAAGGTGCGGGAGATTTACGTTTATATGGCTTAGTTCAATTTGTACCTGTGCTACTCACGCCGCTGATTATATGGCTATTTTTATCTGCCTTTTCACATACACACTTATTTTGGTATTTTATAGGCTCATATATTTTGGCTAAGCTCTTTGAAGCCAGCGATAGCATCGTTTATCAGCACCTATTTCAAATAAGCGGTCATTCAATTAAACATCTTGTCGCTAGCATCGGGTGCTATATTTTCTATCTGCATTTGAAGCAACGACATTTTAATGAAGGTAGCTAAACTCAAATAAGCTGTTAGCTTTGCTTTAGAGACCGTGAAAGTATTCTGTTTTGGAGTCAACTTTCACGGACTCGTTAGCGGAGTATTATCGTAAGATAAGTATTAATGGGCATCATCATGATGCCATTTTGGCAACAAAATAATGCAGTTGGGTTTGAAGCCTTGATTTTTTAGCACGTCGATACTAGCGACTTTTTCCTGCTTGACTAAGTCAATGACGGTGATTGAACCATCGTCCATAGCGGGTAGGTTTAAAAAGCTATTCTGCACGATGGCGTAGTGTTCATCAGGCGAGGTAACAACATGATGTGCGCCGCCTGCGGTGGGAATAGTTTTCAACAACTTGGGTGTTGATTTCAAGTCACCGCTAATATCAAAAATGTTTAATGCACCTGGATTGGCGGTAGTGACATACAAGCGGTCATGTTTGTCGTTAAAATAAATTTCTAACGGTACACCTTGTTGAATACTGCTAAAGTCAAACACTTGTTGAAAACTAAAGTCTTTACTGGTTTCGTTCCATGTCGCTGTCCACATTGCACCACCAAACATGGTGTTTATGTATGCCATAGCGGGTTTAGCGTGCGGTAAAAATACCGCTTCTACGGGTGATGAACCAGAAGGTGAAGGTTTGTCTGACAATTTGTGAGTGGATAATACTTTACCGCTGGATGGTTCTATTACGGTGACGGTTTCACCTGCATCACCCAAATCAGAGGGGCGCACAGTGCTGGTGACTATCATGCGATCAATCTCTTCATTTAAACCGATGCCGTGCGGATAGCGAATAAACGTGTCTTTGCCGTTGGCTGCAATGACTTTGGTTTGGGTGTCCGTTTGAGCATCACCGACGATAACGTTACTTGAACCCATACAGGTTAGGTACCACGTTTTATTGTCTTCAGAAAAAGCAAGGTCTTCACCGACTTGGCAATCTGGCACGTCAATTTGTTTAAGTGTATAAGGCAGATGCTTCATATTGATAACGTGTAGCGGCCCATTACCTAACGCGGTGACGTAAGCTTTGCTCGCGTCTTTGTTATAAAAAATATGATGTGCGACACGGTCAGGTGGCAATGGAATATCATTGAGTATTGTGCCGAAATTTTTTGATTCGGGGTCAACGTCAATAATCGCTATACCTTCACGTCTTGGTGTCTGGTTGGGTTTGCTTTCATAATTCACCATTGCCAGTATTTCTGCTTGTGCAACAATAGGAGTCAATGCGCAAACACTCATCAACGCATATAAAAGTCGGGACATTTTCATAGTAAAATCTCGGTCAATAAAAAGAAAGTAGTGCTAAACATATAATGCTACTGGAGTGCAGGCTCTGCCTGCAAGCGCAAGCAGAGCTTGCACTCCGTCTACATATATGCAGCACTACCAAAAAAGAGTGATACGTCAAACCTCCGAGGTTTTTAAAACCTCGGAGGTTTACATTATTCCGCGCTAACTGGATCAATCATAGATCTGACTTGTGAAATGCGATTAGCAGGAAATCCGCCTTGTTCAGCGTGTGCTTTAATCGTCGCTTCATCGGGTGCGATGTACACGCAATACACTTTATCGTCGGTGACATAGCTTTCTATCCACTGGATTTTAGTTCCCATGCTATTGAGAACGCTGCAAGATTTTTGTGAAATACCTTGCAGGTCTTGATTTGTCAACGCGCCTGCGTTAGGAATGTCACGTTCGATAATATACTTTGGCATAATGCCTCCTGTGTTTGATTAATTAGTGGTCGTCTTGTTAAAGCGCGATGAATAGACTTGCGAGGTTTTAAAAACCTCGTAGGTTTGAGTGCAAGCATCACGCTTTAAAAAAATCCCCCAAAAGTGCTTGGCAACATTGCTCAAGCGGTGCGGTAGACTGCTCCACTTTCATGCGTAACAACGCGCCTTGCCAAGTGTTGACCAATAAATCTGCCAGTTCGCGGGCTGATTTATCGGTGCGTATCGTGCCTTCTTGTTGGGCTTTGCTTAAGCCCGATTGCAACACATCCCGATAGCGATTCAGCGTGACTTGTAATGCCACACGGCACACTTCACTGCTATCGCCAATTTCACCGATTAAATTACCCAGCAAACAACCGCCTTTAAAATCAGTACGCTCTAACTCGGCAATTGATTCATTAAAATACTGTTGCAAAGCACTGAGACCATCATTTTCTGGGTTTTGTAAATAATTAGTTAATTGCTGAATATAGGGGGTAATGTAGTGTTGAATCACCTCTGCACCGAAGTTTTCCTTGCTACCAAAATAATTGTAGAAAGACCCTTTAGGTATTTGCACCGCATTCAAAATCTCTTGTAACCCTGTACCGTGATAACCTTGCTGCATCAGCAAAGCCACACCTTGGTTTAATAAATTTTCGCGGTTAATTTCTTTTTGTGTTGCTCTATTCATGGCTTAATAATACGACCAGTTGTCTTATTTTGTCAAAGAAAATTTTGTAATAAATCGGTACAATGCCCCTTTAGAATAACCGCCTACTAATTCAAATCATTGTAAATTTATCAACTCTATGGAACTCAATCCAATAAACACCTGCCTCTGCGGTTCTAACATTGCTTACGGCGAATGCTGTCAACCTTTCCACACGGCGCAAAAAATCCCCACTACAGCGGAAGCTTTAATGCGCTCACGTTATACCGCTTATGCGTTACGCGACGGGGCATATTTACAAGCAACGTGGGATGTCACTAAACGCCCTGAAAGCATTGATTTTTCCAGAGAGACTATTAACTGGTTACGCTTGGAAATTACTGAAACCAAAAAAGGTGGAATAAAAGACAGTAAAGGGCTGGTGACTTTTAAAGCCTTTTATAGTCAAGATAATGAAGAGTATGTGATGAATGAAATCAGCCGTTTTACTAAACAGGGCGGACGGTGGTTTTATTTAGATGGAGTTATTAAATCGATAGGCAATGTAGGATTGCAGATCAACACGGGAAAAAACGCGCCGTGTGCGTGTGGCAGTGGTAAAAAGTTTAAACGCTGTTGTGGTGCATGAAACACAGCCTACTCCAAGCGTTTACGCAATAATAGCTCATCATAATCCGAATGCACCAATCCTTCAATTAGCCCAATTTGTTCAAAACCGTGACGCGCATAAAACTGTAATGCGCGTTGATTAAAGGACGAAGTGACTAACCAAAGATTATTGCTTTGATGACGTGCTTCAGTTTCTGCCCAATTTAAAAGCTGTGTACCGACACCGTGTCCGCGATAGTTTTCTATTAAGCCCACTAATTCAATATAAGGCCCGCGTAACCACGGATAGCGCAAGCAAATCACGCCTGCCAGCTCGTCATTTACTCGCACGGTGTAACGGTATAAATGGCTATCTTCACGCAACAAATAATTTTTTAATCCTGTGACGGATATGCCTAAGCTAAGCCACGGTTGACTTGCTGCAAATGTTGCACTCAATAATTCAGCATCAGTGCTTGATAGTGAACGAGTCAACACGCAATCAGTCAAGGTGATAATCGAATGACTAAAAGGCGATATTGTCATAGTGCTGGTAGCTCTGGCACAGTTTCTGAGGGTATGGTTTTTGGCTTAGGTTTGGGTTTTTTGTGGCGTTGCACCATACCATCACCGTATTTAGCATCGTAACCGACATTATCGCCTCTTTTCAGTTCGTAACACTCATCCACCGCTTCTATCGTGCCAGCCGCAAGTAATTCGCTAACGGTGACAAATTCAAAACCTTTGGCGCGTAACTGGTCAATGATGCTGGGCAATGCCGCAGCTGTACCGCGCCCACGTCCATTCGCATGAAAAATCACAATTGAACCTGCGCGGGTTTCGTTGACAATTTGACTGGGTTGAACAGTGATTGCAGGATCACCACTGACCACATCCCATTGCACCGCGCTTAAGCCTTGGGTATTGGTGGCTTGCAGGGATTCTGGGCTACAAGTGCCAAAAGGAAAGCGTAGCGTAACAGGTTGACGCGGTACGCCAGTCATCAACACATCTAAGCCAGCGGCTTTGGCTTTATCGTGTAGATTATCCCAAATATTTTCATATTCGGCTTGCGTCCAGACGATTTGTTGTAACATGGGTTCGCCTTGTAACACCCGCAAATTACCGTGTGTCCAGCCATGATTACCAATTTCAAAGTGATTGTCCGCCATGAGTTGCATGGTTTTTTCTGGGTGTGATTGCATCCATTTACCGCCTGCGTAAAACGTGGCTTTCGCTTGTTTATTACGCAACGTATTGATAATGGCGCGATCATAACCTGCCACTTCATCAGCACGTTCGCATAAATCAAAGGTCAACGCGACCCATTTTTTATCAGCGGGCAATTTAACGCGTCGTATAGAATTCAGATAGTCGGGTTTTAATGGCGATAACGCTTCATTCGGCTGAGCTCTCACAGGCGGAGAAAAATCAGGCTTGCGTAACCAATGAATTTTTTCATCCCCTGCGTTGCCTTGTAATGTCTCAGGTGTCCAGAGCGTTAATAAACCTGTTGGTTTATTAGACGTAGCAAGAGGCGGCGGAACTGGGGCGGGCGGTTCGGGTTTAAGCTCGGCAGGCTTTGCTACATCACTGACAGGTAATGCTTTATCATTCAGACTTTTTATCGTAGAAAAATCGACTTTCCATTGCTCACCAACGCGCTTAACCACAACGGTTGCCGTGGTTGCTATGCGTTCTTGTTGCTCAATCAGTTGATGCACCACGCTGAATTTAAGCACCGCGCTATTGGTTTTTTCCTCAATGACAGTAATCGACTTATCAAGTTGCAAACTGGCTACTTTTTGACATCGCTCCACACTATAACCCTCAGCCAATGCCACCGCTTTTTCACAGTCATGACTCGCAATCACTTGGTAAAACGCTTGTAGCGCACGAGTAGGATTGTCCGCTTCCGCAGGTAAACACCCCAATACCGCTATCGGCAACCATTTCAAACACGTCCACACCACATTACATCCTCTGATTTTTTAATTCATATACCGTGTATATTTAACCCGCCCACATCGTCACCACTGACGGGCCGCGCTACCGCTTGCCTGTCCGTGGTGACGGTGTGGGCTTGCTTAACTGGCTGTTTGACCTAGGGCAAAACGGAAGCCGAAGTTGATGAGCCGATTAACAGGCGTGCTGCGGTAACGGCGAGCAGAACGAGTGTACCTCGCAAGGTAGTACCAAGAACCGCCGCGCAACACCCGCGACGTGCTGGCATCATTTTTGCTAGAACATTGTTTTTCGCTACCATCATAGTTTTCAACGTAGGCTGAACACGTCCATTCCCAGACATTACCCGCCATATCATACAAACCCCACGGATTAGCAGGGTATGAACCAACCGCGACCGTAGTTTGTTTATAAACCCCTGTTTTTGCACCACAGTTATTATAATCCTGACTATTACCGTCATAGTTGGCTTGTTGGGTGTTGATACAATCACCTGTATAAAACGGGGATGTTGTACCTGCGCGTGCGGCATATTCCCATTCTGCCTCAGTCGGCAAGCGATAGCTTTTACCTGTTTGAGTATTTAGTTTGTTAATAAAGTCCTGCACATCGTTCTCACTGACTTGTTCAACGGGCAAATTATCCCCACTTTATGTTGTTTTTCATCGCTCCCCCTTTCCTTTTCAGTATCGGGGCTACCCATCATAAAACAACCACCTTTAATAGCGACCATTTCGGGTTCGATGATGTTGGTTTTTTGCACGGGTTTGGTCTTGGATTCGGAAACCATTTTTTCCTCTGTGAGTCTTTTAGCGTCTGCCGCTTGTTGCTCTTTTTGCTGTTTTTCTGTTTCAGCCGCTAGTTGCTCGACCCGTTTTTTTTCAGCTTTAGCTCTAGCTCTAGCTTGCTGTTCCGCTTTAGCCGCTGCCTGTTGTTTGGCTACTTTTTCCGCTTCCTGTTTTTCTAGCTGTTCCAACTCAGCCGCTTGCCTTTCCTTTATAGTGATAGCGTAACTAATATCAGCAGGTAACAAAACACTCACCAATACGACTAAGAAAATTGAAACAGCCAATGGCTTAATGTTTGTTGCATTTTTTATCATAAAAACCTTTTTCATCGGTGTTATTGGCATCAATCGCCTGTTTATATAACTGGCAACCGTGTGGTTCATCTTTTGTTACCCCCAAGCCAAAGAAATAACTGGAAGCCAATAAATTAATGGCTTTAGTATTGCCCGCATTGACTAGCGGCTGTAAAAGTTCAACAGCAAGCGACTGTTTGCTGAAATCATCACCCTCTAACCATGCTTTGGCTTTTTCAAGCTGTTGCTCTGGTGTTGGTTTTGCGACTTGTTTTGGCGTAACAACGGGTATAGGTTCTGGACTAGGTGGAATGGATTTTTCATTAGCTTGCATTATTTTA
>JAPLRZ010000011.1 GCA_026398895.1 Methylococcales bacterium | reverse complement strand
TTACCACCTTATTCGCCTGACCTTAATCCGATTGAAAGAAAATGGGCGCAATCTAAAGCAATCCGCCGTCAAAAAAGAGGCTCTCTCGATGAGCTTTTTAAACAGTGCTTTTAATAATCATTTTATTGTGCGTTAGCTCTATGACAGCTTATTCAGACATTTCCTTGCTATAGATTGCGGCGCAAATCAAACTGCTACAGTAAATGCCAAAAAATGCTGGAATACTCGGTTAAGTTGCTTATGGCTAAATGGAATAATAAAGTACCTATACTTAATTAGCAATACCCAAAACAGAATATAGATTTACAGTAAGCGATGTATAAAATAGATTGTCGAAAGTGTATAAAACAAAATGTCGTTTTACATTACATTAGAAAAAAATCCTGCGTTGTCATTCTGTTGACAGTAGGCATAAAAAAACCAGCGTTTAAGCTGGTTGCTTTATTAAAATCTAATGATTTCAAGGCTTTGGTGGTGGGTCGTGCGCGATTCGAACGCGCGACCATCGCATTAAAAGTGCGGTGCTCTACCGGCTGAGCTAACGACCCAACAAAGACTGCCTATTATAGAGATTTTTTTTATTTTTGCAAGCTTTATTTTTGATAACGGGTAACATCTGGAAGTCCTGCATCAAGAAAGCCTGTTTTTCTTAATC
Source organism: Methylococcales bacterium (assembly GCA_026398895.1). GTDB lineage: Bacteria > Pseudomonadota > Gammaproteobacteria > Methylococcales > Methylomonadaceae > UBA4132. Next base: position 30,039 of record JAPLRZ010000011.1, on the reverse strand, counting down.
GGCAGGCATCGCATTCGCCACAGGCGCGTCCTTGGGTGTCAGCGGAATAACAGGAGACGGTGCGTTGGTAGTCAACGCCTAGAGCTACGCCTGTTTTGATGATTTCGGCTTTGCTTAAATGTATCAGTGGGGTGTGGATGGAAAAATGTGTGCCTTCTACGCCTGCTTTGGTGGCGAGGTTGGCGAGTTTTTGGAAGCTTTCGATAAATTCTGGACGACAATCGGGGTAGCCTGAATAATCAACGGCATTTACGCCTATAAATATGTCGTGTAGATGTAGCACTTCTGCCCAACCTAAGGCAAATGATAGGAAAATGGTGTTTCTGGCGGGGACATAGGTGACGGGTATGCCTGTTTGTAGGGTGTGCGGCACTGCGATATGTTCATCGGTGAGTGCTGAACCACCTATTGACCCCAAGCCTAGTTTGATAATTTTGTGATCTTCTACTTGGTAATCAGTGGCAATTTGCGCGGCGGCGATCAGTTCGGCATTGTGTCTTTGCCCGTAATCAAAACTGAGGGCGTAACATTTAAAGCCTTGCTGTTTAGCAAGTGCCAGTACAGTGATGGAGTCTAAGCCCCCAGATAACAGGATAATAGCTTTTTTTTGCATAGTAATTATTTGCCTTGGGCATCATCCCAAAGCAGTTTATGAAGTTGAATTTGAAAACGCACGGCTAGTCTGTCGCTAAGAATTTTTTCTGCCAGTTCGGTGGGCTGTTGCTGTCCCATGACGGGTGAAAACAAGACCTCACAGCGATTAATCAAGTCGTATTGCTTGAGTATTGCTTTTGACCATTGGTAATCTTCATCGTTGCCGATAACAAATTTTACTTGGTCTTGGGCGGTGAGATGGTCAATGTTGCTATAAAGATTTTTATCCACTTCGTCTGAACTTGGAGTTTTTATGTCCATGACTTTGACGACACGCTTATCAACCGTTGATACATCCAATGCGCCACTGGTTTCTAATGAGACTTTATAGTTTTTATCGACTAATTGGCGCATTAATTCAAGGCAGTTAGCTTGTGCTAATGGCTCACCACCTGTCACGGTAATGTATTGGCAACCGTATTGTTCAACATCGCTAATGATGTCAGCAAGCGTCATTTTTTTACCGCCTGTAAACGCATAAGCGGTATCGCAATACCCACAGCGCAACGGGCAACCTGTCAGGCGAATAAATACCGTGGGTATGCCCACGGTATTGGCTTCACCTTGTAGCGAGTAGAAAATTTCGGTGATGCGTAGTGTAAGCATTATTTCAATTGAGCCAATTTTTTCTCTGCCAAGTGAGCAGCGGGGGTATTGGCGTATTCACTGATAACACGGTTTAAATAACCACGCGCTTTTTCAGTATTTTTTTGATCCACTTCAATATAACCCAGTTTTAACAACGATTCTGCTACTTTAGTGCTGTTGGGATATTTTTCTAGCACAGTGTTATAAGATTGCTGTGCTGCTACCGCATCTGGCTTAACGCGATAGGCTTCACCCAACCAATAATACGCCACATCGACATAGCCACCTGTTGGATACTGGCTTAAATAGGCTTTAAATTGCTCTATCGATTGGTCAGTTTTTCCCGTTCTAAGTGAGCTATATGCTTGTTGATAGGCTTGTTTTTCACCTCCAGAGGCTTGCACTTCTGGTTGTTTGGCGACAGGTTTAGTAACAGGAATGGATGCAGAAGGTGTACTAACCGCTATATCAGACTCAACAGGCAACGTAGGTGGTTTGAGTGATTCTGAAACCCTTGTGTCGGTTGGTGCGGCTGGTGTTTCGGCAACAGGCTCACTAGAAGGTCTGGGGCTACCACTTTTTTCGATACTTTGTAGTCGCTCATCAAGATCAGAATACGCGCTAGTTTGGTGTTTTTTTAGCTCAGCAATTTGATTGCCCTGCTCTTCCACTTTACCCGTTAATTGCTGGATTTCAGCTTGCAATTTATCTAAACGCCCGATCAGTTCATACGCGGCATTTGATGAAAGCGCGTTGCTATTAACTGCGGGTGTAGAGCTTGGGTAGGATGAGTTATCAATCACTGGTGGTAGTGATGAATCAGGTTGTGCCATTGCACAGCCGCAAAGGCACAGCATTAAAAAGTAATATTTTTTCATTTATTTACCCTGATAAACCAATTCAGCACGGCGGTTTTGTTCCCACGTTGATTCATCATTACCTGATGCCGCAGGTTTTTCTTCACCATAACTGACTATGCGTAACTGAGCGTTAGAAACACCTTGTGCCAATAACAGATTAGCAACCGATCTTGCCCGTTGTTCACCTAAAGCAATATTGTATTCACGCGAACCACGTTCATCAGTATTGCCTTCTATCAGCAAACTCAGGCTTGGATTAGCAACTAAATATTGCGCATGAGCAGTAATCACGGGTACAAAATCAGGCTGTACGTCACTACTATCTAGCATAAAATAAATAATTTTTGGCTGAGGGCTATTGGGATCATTGAATTCCCCGTCTGCTCCCAACCCTGCATTTACGTTTGGTAGCCCTTGGGGATTCAAGCCCGACGATGCGTTTAAGCCGCTGGTTGACGCATCTTTAATACCATTAGCGGCATTTTGGCTGCCATCAGTCGCACTAATAGGTTTTTTATCATCACTACAAGCGGACAATAAACAGGCAGTTACCAATAATGCCACAAGTGTTTTATTTACTTTCATTACTTACTTCCAAAAATAAGAGGCGGTCATGGACAATTAAGGCGATGGTGACCACGCGGGTTCACGAACTTCGCCACTATTAAAAACTAACTTTTGCTGCATTTTACCATCGATTGACACTGCCGATAAGAATCCTGTGCCACCTTTTCTGGACGCATACAGAATCATTGTGCCATTAGGCGCAAAGCTAGGCGATTCATCGGTGGGTCCTGAGGTTAAAACATTAATAGTCCGACTCGCCATATCCATCACGCCAATTCGATAGTTATTGCCATTACCATGAACCATCGCTAAATATTTACCGTCAGGCGAAAAGCTAGCCCGCGCATTATAATCACCCGTAAAAGTCAGCCGCTGTTCATTGCCGCCTTGACTGGGGGCTATATATAGCTGCGGTTTGCCACCTCTGCCTGAGGTGAAAACAATATTATTGCCGTCGGGCGACCACGTTGGTTCAGTATCAATCGCTAAACTATTGGTGATTTTAGTCAGCGCGTGCGATGCTAAATTCAACACAAAAATATCAGGGCTACCATCTTTAGACAGCGTCAACGCTAACCGTGTACCGTCTGGCGACCACGCAGGTGCGCCATTAATACCAGAAAACTCCGCAACTCGCGTCCGCGCACCTGTCGCCAAGGTCTGCACATAAATCGCGGCGGCTTTGTGTTCAAACGACACATAAGCCATTTGTTTGCCATCGGGCGACCACGCAGGTGACATCAACGGCTCGTTAGATGTGGCAATGGTTTGTGGAGTCATGCCATCGGCATCGGCAACCTGTAATTGATACGTCCATTTTTTATTGCCCAAACTATTGCTGGTGATATAAGCAATACGACCACTGAACACCCCTTTTTTACCCGTCAATTTTTGAAAAATCAAATCGCTGATAGTGTGTGCAGTTTTGCGTAAATCGGCTGTTGATGAGTTCATTTGATAACCAATCAACTGACTTCCTTTATAAACATCAAATAGCTGAAATTCGACACTATATTGACCGTCACTGTTAGGATTCACGCGACCAATAACCAGATAATTCTGTCCCAAATCCTGCCAGCTTTTAAATTCCACTTCCGCAGGCGTGCTGGGTCTACTAATCATCGCTTGCTCTGACAGCATTTTAAAATAGCCGCTGCGTTCTAAGTCGGCATTAACGATATTACGAATATCAACAGGCACACCTTGAGATGCAAATGGCACAACGGCAACAGGTAAGGCACTTTCAACACCTTGGGTAATTTCAATAGTGAGTTCCGCATGACTACTAGAAATACTTAAACCCAGCACGGTACATACACACATTATTTTTAAAAAATTCACTGGTTTACCTCTGTAACTTAAATAATGTAGATACAAGGTTGGGTTAGGCGATAGCCGTAACCCAACAAATAGAGCAATTAATATTGGGCTACGCTATCGCTAACCCAATCTACGATACTTTTTACCATGCACTTATCTTGGATCAAAGATAAATGTAAACGACCTAAACTCTTTATTAAACAGTTCTTTATCCTTAGGCACGGGAAGTGGCGATGCTTTCCTAACAGCAACTTCTGCATTGGTATCAAAACTATCATTGCCGCTAGATTCAATTATCTCGACATTCATGACCATACCATCTGGCGTTAATTTAACACGAATCTTACATTTCAAATGCCCGACAGCCTCAGCTGGACGTATCCAAGTGTTATTTACCTTTTGCTGAATTTCTTTTTTTGCTTTTTCAGATTCGGCTTGCTGTGCATTAGCTTTCGCTTCTGCGGCGGCTTCGGCTTCCATCTCGCTTTGTAAATCAGCTTTGGCTTTAGCAGCTGCTTCCACCTTAGCTTTTTCTGCGTCGGCTTTTGCCTTAGCAGCCTCTGCTTTGGCTTGTTCAGCGGCTTTGGCTTGTTCTTTTTCCGCTTTAGCTTTTTCAGCGGCTTTGGCTTGTTCTTTTTCCGCTTTAGCTTTTTCAGCGGCTTCGGCTTTGGCTTGTTCTTTTTCCGCTTTAACTTTTTCAGCGGCTTCGGCTTTGGCTTGTTCTTTTTCCGCTTTAGCTTTTTCAGCGGCTTCGGCTTTGGCTTGTTCTTTTTCAGCTTTGACTTTTTCAGCGGCTTCGGCTTTGGCTTGTTCTTTTTCAGCTTTGACTTTTTCAGCGGCTTCGGCTTTAGCTTGTTCTTTTTCAGCTTTAACTTTTTCAGCGGCTTCGGCTTTAGCTTGTTCTTTTTCAGCTTTAGCTTTTTCAGCGGCTTCGGCTTTAGCTTGTTCTTTTTCCGCTTTAGCTTTTTCAGCGGCTTCGGCTTTAGCTTGTTCTTTTTCCGCTTTAACTTTTTCAGCGGCTTCGGCTTTTGCTTGTTCTTTTTCCGCTTTAGCTTTTTCAGCGGCTTCGGCTTTTGCTTTGGCAATTTCAGCCTTAGCTTGTTCGGCAGCTTCGGTTTTCGCTTTAGCAATCTCCGCTTTCGCTTGTTCAGCCGCCGCCTCAGCTTTCATCTGTTCAGCCACTGCGTCTGCTTTAGCTTTTGCCAGCTCGGCTTTTGCTCGTTCAGCCACTTCTTTTTCAGCTCTTGCCGCTTCAACCTTAGCGCGTTCAATAGCTTCTACTTCGGCTCTGGCGGATTCAATTTTCGCCTGCTCAGCAGCTGCTACGGCAGCAGTAGCCGCTTCAATTCTGGCACGTTCTTCCGCTTCTACTTCTGCTTTTTCGCGTGCAACTTTCTCTATTGCCAAGCGTTTTTTCTCAGCCGCCGCCTCAATTTTGGACGCATCGACTACAGTAGCATGAATGATTTCTGGAACGACAGCAGCGATGGTTTTAGGTTTGAGAAACGCGCTTAAACCAAAGAAGCCAAACAACACCAGATGTAAAATTAAAGCCAGTATAAATGGCAATGACAAGTTTCTTTGAGTAGCCATCTAGGTTTATTTGTCTTCTGGTTTAGTCATCAACCCTACGCTGAGGACACCCGCATTTTTCAAGGCAGCCATGACGGTGACTACGAACCCATAATCCACGTTATTATCGGCATTGATTAACACAGGCGTGGCGGGTTTGTTAGCCAAGACTGCCACCACGCGGGCATTGATTGCCTCAGGTTGAATGGGTTCATCGGTTTGGTTATCGACTTTAAGATAATACTGCCCTTGTGCATTAATCGACACGATAATAGGCGGTGTGTCTTCTTTTTGCTCAATAGGCGCGGAGGCTTCTTGTGGTAATTCCACTTGCACGCCTGTTTGTAGCATAGGCGTAGTAATCATAAAAATAATCAGCAATACCAAAGTGACATCAATGTAAGGCACAACATTGATTTCTGCCATCGGTTTTCTACGGCGGCTTTTTCTCATTTGCTGTGCGCCTGTCTTTGTAATAACACCACAAATTCTTCCACGAATAATTCATAACGTCCTGTTAATCGATCCAAACGGGTGGAAAAACGGTTATAAGCGATAACCGCTGGAATAGCGGCAAATAAACCAATCGCGGTAGCAATCAAGGCTTCGGCAATTCCTGGAGCGACTTGTGCCAGCGTAGCTTGCTTAGTATTACCCAGTGACATAAAGGAATTCATAATCCCCCATACTGTGCCGAATAATCCAATGTATGGACTGGTTGAACCGACCGTCGCCAGAAACGATAAATGTTCGTCCAGTCTATCCAACTCGCGTGATAATTCAATGCGCATGGCGCGTTGCGCACTTTCAACTTGCACCGCAGGCTCAACTGTACCGCTTTGACGCATTCTGGAAAATTCCTTATAGCCTGCCAAAAATATTTTTTCGATACCTTCTGGCTTAAAATCCTTCGCCGCTAATTTTCGATACAACTCAGTCAATGCCATACCCGACCAAAATTGCTCTTCAAATTCATCGGTGATTTCAATGGCGCGGTTCAATTCTTTACGTTTGGAAAAAATAAACGTCCACGAAGCGAGCGAGGCGATCAGCAATAACACCATCACAAATTGGACGACAAAACTAGCTTCTTGAATCAAATGGAGTAAGGATAAATCAGTATTCATGCGGTTAACAACTCAAGTAAATAATCAGGAATGGCTTTAGGGCGCAAAGTGTGTGCGTCTAAACAGGCGATACGAACCATGCCAGTACACAACAGCTCATCGCCACGGTTAATATGTTGACTAAAAGTAAAGCTGGCTTTTTTAGAGTCAATCACTTTCGCGCTGACCTGCAAAAGCTCATTAAACAATGCAGGACGCAAATAATCAATCTGTAGAGAGCGTACGACAAAAATAATGCCTGCATTCGCTTTCAGCCAATCTTGTTCATAACCCAAGGCGCGGAGCATTTCCGTTCTCGCCCGTTCAAAAAATTTCAGGTAATTAGCATGATACACCACGCCACCTGCATCGGTGTCTTCGTAATATACCCGAATCGGGTAGGTAAATTTTTTCACTGTGGTCATTTATTCAAATAAATTAATGTTAGTGACTCAAGTTAATAGCGAAAATCTTAACATATTCAGTGCATCTATGAGCGTACTAAAGCCAATACGCTCTTGCTCTAAACGAATGCCTTGGGTTTTTAAACGCTGAAACACGCTATGTTCGTCAGCCGTTAGATTGGCTGGATTTGTTGCACTACTTGGCTCTGTACCCCATAAACTTTGAAAAGCATCCAAGGTTGATTCATCCATTAATAAGGAAGTCAGTTGCGGAAAATAGCCGCGTAAGCGTGACAACATAGCAAAACCATGTGTATCTAAATCACCCCAGTAATACAGTTTTGCATTTTGCAAACACTGACTTTCCGCCAATAAATCAACTGAGTAACCTAAACCAAAAATAACAATCGCATCGGGAAAATCGGGAAATGCCAAGCCATTGATTTTGTTTTCGGTAATAAATACTGTTTTCACCGCTAAATTTAGGGCTTTAAATTCTGGCACGGTGAGCGTTAAATCAGTTAAGCCGTGTAGAGCTAAACACTTATCCAGTATCCGAAAACGACAAGTGGGCGGGTCGTAGCGCAAACCATAACGGCGTTCAAAACCGTGATTACTTAAACCCGTGATGTCAGCGTTGTAAGCGGTTTCAGGCAAAATGCTATTCAACAATTCAGATAACAGCCCTTTATGCGACTCGATAAATTTGGTATCCACGCCTGTAATATCCAGCTGGCGAATATAAAAATCGGGCTGTGGATGCTGTACAAAATAAGCACACACGGCTAATAACGGCTGCCACACCTCAGAAAAATCCATGACTTTAAACGGATAACGCACCAGCCATGATTGTAAACAGGAATAATGACTTAGGATATTTTGGCTAAGCTGTTGAAATTGGGCAAAGGATTGGCTGTTATTCAAATAGCGTAAAAAATTACTTTCATGAGTAAAAACCACTGCTACAGGTAATTTTTGTTCGCCTAATTTTTGATGATTAATAACTTTATCGACGAGCTGATAATTGTGTTTGACACTATCTTGTCGCAAAGCTGAAACCGCCGTTTGCACCGCGCTGAATTGATGCAATAACACATTTGCCGTTAGCGGTGGCAATGTTAAGGTTAACGGAAACAGCGGCTGGTCTAATAGCCACGCTTTATGCAGTTCGCCGCGTTGCCAGATTTTTTCGGCGCGGGTTTTGAGTTCTTTGGGGGTAATGAAAGGGCTGATAGCCATAATTAGGATCCTAGGTCTAGTCTTTAAACCGCCGCCGATTTTTCTTGCTGATATTCACTCAGCGTTAAATTACGCAACATCGAATTCTTGCCGCCTTCGTTATGCACAAAATTCACGCTTTTAACATAGTTTTCAATGATATGAATTTTTTGCATGGGCGTGACAATCAGCAATTGTAAGTTTAATTTGCTGAATAATTCCAAGCCATAACGCGCTGATTCATCCGAGCCACGTCCGAACGCTTCATCAATCATCACAAACCGAAAACTGCGTGATTGGGTTTCGCCCCATTGCAAACCAAATTGATAAGCCAGCGCGGCAGCTAAAATGGTGTACGCCAGTTTTTCTTTTTGTCCACCTGATTTTCCTGCCGAATTGGAATAATATTCTTTTTCGGTATTATCCTCGCGCCAGCGTTCGGAAGCGGAAAAAACAAACCAGTTTCTGACATCGGTGACTTTGCGTGTCCATTTTCTATCCACGTCAGTAAAGCCTTCGCGCCCACTAAATCGATCAATAATTTTTTTAACCTGATGAAATTTATGCTCATCGTACAAATTATCATCACCACTGAGCGAATCGGCTAAACACGCTCTAAGGTCTTGTTGAAACGCTCTAATTTCTTCATCGTTGCTGCGTTCAGCCAACAAGATAATAAAAGTCCCCGTGTTATAGTCAATTGCATTCAGAGATAAATTAATTTTGGCTAATTTTTCTTTAATTTCATCATGTTCTTTTTCTAAGTTGGCACTAAACATGGCGATTCTTTGTATCGTGCCTTCTTTGAGCATGGAATGAAATTTTTGTTCATGCTTTGGTAAATCTTCTTTTTCTAGCTTAGCCAGCATCTCAGCAAATTCTGAAGCTGAATCTAAACTGGCATCCACATCACGGCTTTCTAATTTATACTCATCTTTGTAATGCTGCATTTGCGTGATAACTCGCTCATTTAAGCGTTTCAGTTTTTGGTTGTCGCTGTCCATTTTTGTTTGCAGCCAATCACGCATGGTTTTTTGATGTTTATCGCAATTTTCAATGCTCAGTTTTATCTGATGTAAGGCTTCATCCTGCATTTGTCTGAGTTTGGCAAAACTGAATTTCTGCTCTTCTGGGGCTAATGCTTGCAGGGCTTGAACGGTATTCTGTAGCATCCGCTTATTGGCTTCCAATAGCGTATCAAACTTAGCATCTTCTCTAATCAAGATTTCTTGTTGCTCTTCTTGAGCGCGTAATTGAATAATGCAGTTCTGCAATTGGCTTTGTAATTGCGCGAGTATGTCGGAACTTTGTTGAATAGTGCGTTTTTCTTCCTGCACCTGCTCAATTTTTTGCGTCACGGTTTGCCAATCGATGCTTTCAAAGCTATCGATATTGAGCAAATCACGAACTTGGTCACGTTGTTGAGTTAAGGTTTTTAACTGCGTTTCCAAACCTTTTAGCTGTTTAAGACAGTCTGAACCCTGATTTTGAATAGTGGCGAGTTGCTGTTCCAAAATTAGAATTTTGGCGTGATTATCCCAGCCTAAAACAAAACGGCTGCGGTCATTCAGCGCGTGTCTATCATCTTTTTCATGCCGTGCTGCACCACTTTTCATCTGCCCTTGCGCAGTTATCGCTTTGGGCAACCGATGAAAATCAGCTAAGCTTGGCGCACACACATAATCAAAATCGAGGGCAATTTTTTTGCTCAACCAATCATAAAAGTGACTATCGGTTTGAATGCGCAGTTTATGAAATAAACAGTCGGGCGCAGGTGATTCAACACGTTCATTCGCATGAGTGCGGGCGCGAAAATACACCAAGCGTCCTTTTAAATGCGTCTGATCAACATAATGCGCAATATTGGCATAATGGCTGTCCGTCACTAATAAACTTAACGCGAAGTTATGCAGCACGCGCTCAATAGCCCCTTCCCACGCGCTTTCAGCGTCATCAACTTTTAATAATTCACCAACAAAAGGCAGTTCTTCGGTATTAATGCCCAGTGTCGTACAGAGTTGTTGTCGAATCTGCAAACTGCTTAATGGGATATTACTGCGCCGCTGTCTTAATGAACTCAGCTCTTCATTCAGTTGATTGGCTTGTTTGTTAAGCCCATCACGTTCAAGAACGGTATCAATTTTTTCTTTATCAATCGTAGCTTGTTGTTGCTCAATGTCTTTATATAAGCGTTGCGCTTGTAAACGATTGTCGTGAAAAAGGTCGCTGTTAGTGGCAGGTGTTAGCTGACATTGCTGGCAAAGTTTGCTATAGATTTGCGCGTGGTGTTTTTTTGACTCTTGCACACTTTGCAAGCGTTGTTGTTCTGCATCAAGTTCCGCTAAACGCCGACCGCCATTGTCATCAATGCTTTGTTTAAGCTTTTCTCTTTGTTCTTGTAACTCCATTACTGTGCTTTTTTGACGCGTTAATTTTTGTTGGTGTTTTTCACGCATTTGTTCAAGCTGCTCGCCGCGTTGCCGCAATAAATGCGTTTTCAACACAGCAAAATACGCATCCAAGGCATTGCGGCAGCGTGATTTTTCATGATGCTCTTGTTGTACTTGAGTATATTTCTGTACATCCGCTAATAGCGGTTGCAATAATTTTAATTGGTCTCTGGCTTTTAATACCGCTTGATGAGCGCGATTAAGATCATTAAATTCTTTGCAAATTGAAGTGACGCGCTCTTGTACAGGCGGTTCTTCCAGCATTTGCTGGCGAACAAAATCGGTGAGATTACTGACCGCTTTCATGGATACGGTTTGATACAACAATTCCAATGCTTGCTCGTTTTCTATGCCTAAACGGCGGCGAAATTCGGCTGAATATTGGGCAAAACTATCGAATAATTCGATAGTTTTCCGCTGTTTCAAGCGTTTTTTGAGCGACAACATATCACTGCCGAACTGCGAAAAATCCTCGGCAATGCCTAATTCATCACTGCTGATAACATAAAAACGTTCGGCTTGATTGCTCTCATCTTTACACCAAAACACCTGTGCTAAGGTGACTTTCGTGTTGTAACCACGATTGTAAAAATAGCCCAACAATACGCTGTACTTGGTGTTATCGCGCAACGCCACTTGTCGTGCCGCTAGTTTTTCCTCGTCTTTTTCACTTTTATAATGTCCGCGAATATACGAGATTAAATTACGCTCTTTGCCTTCTGCCCCTGCCGCTTTGTTGTAAGTAATTTTTTGCGCGGGGACTAATAACGTGGTCAACGCATCAACCAGCGTGGACTTGCCTGAACCTATATCGCCTGTTAATAACGCATTGTCACCATTGGGCGTTATTCGCCAAATATGCTTATCAAATGTTCCCCAATTCAGCACTTCAAAACGGTGCAAGCGAAAGCCTGCCGCGCTGTCATCATCGACAAAATTAAACTCAAGTTGTCCGTTTTGCATACGTTTGATACTCCATTAATTTATCGTTTAAAGAAGCAGTCCATTCAGCATCCACCAAAGCGGTTAAAAACCGTTGCACTTCCAATTGTTCAGTGTCGGTTTTTAATTGTCGCAAAAAACCCAAGTCGATGACTTTATTGATGGTGACGTTAATCTGCTCTTCAATTTTCGCTTCATTACTTTTTTCGGGCATGAATACACGCATGGCATTAATCAACTCTTGCCGTGACACGATTACCCGCGTTTCTGCACCTGAGGCATCGATTTCAGCAATTTTTTTGCGTAACAACACACATAATAAACTCATGGCGTAGGTCAACGGACGGCGAGCAATCAAACGCGGTAAGGGATTTTTTTCTTCTTCATTAACAGGGCGTTGGCTAAGCCACGCATAACCCTCGCTATCATCAATCTGTAATTCCAAATCCAATACTTTCAAATAATCGCTAGCTTGTGCTTGCAAGTCCAGCAAATCTTGCCACAGTTGCGGTTGATCGCTACGGAATACGATACCTTTGAGCAAATTTATGATAACGGTGGAAAGATTAGGCGTGTGTTCTGTCTCAGTCATAATTTTTGATTAGCGGGTAAAAATAATCTTTGGCATTATAGCCAGTTTAGCAGGTGGTTATTGAGCTAAATAACGGAGTTCAAACCTAGGTTTGAACTCCAAATCATTAGACTCTTGTGGGTTTCGATAAAAAAACTCTACTCCGCTTTCATCACAATCTTCATCTCTTTATACTTAAAAATCGTCGGTGACATCATCGTTAAATACCGCCCAATTTCTAAATCAACCACTTTTTCCGAAGCAAGATATAAGGTTTTTCTTACCGTAAATTTAGCCAGATTATGTTGAGTATTAACCAGCGTTAAACGCACATTACCCTCATAAGCAGTTTGATGATTATTGATGGCTTCAACAGACAGGTTAAAACAATCAAAATTATAATCCTCAAGTTTTTGATAAACCGCTTGTAAATGGGCAAGTGTCATGCGCATAGTTGTCCAGTTTTTACACTGAATTAAATGAATGGTTTTTGACGTGGTAGAAATACAGATAATATCAACGCCTTGATCCGCATAGCCATTAATGAAACCGTTATAAATAACTAAATCACCTTTTTCTTCAAACTTTTTGCCGATAAATTTCTCATATTTATCGCCTTTTTGTTTTAAAAAATCGGGTTCTGCGGGTTTATTTTCAGTCTCAATCACCACCTTTTTAATCGGTAGCGGCTGAATAACTATTTTTTCGCTTATCGGCGGTTTTTCTGTTCTCGATAAATCGGCTTTATCGGCTGACTCTTTATTATTTTTATTACCCGCCCTAACTAAAAAGAAAGCAATAATCCCCGTATGCGGTAAAGCGGCTAATAAACAAGACGGTGAAAAACAGCCATGAAAAATAAAAACTTGATTAACAACTAAAATAACCCCCCACACCATAAAAAATGCGTTGATTTTCTCTTTCATCAAAATTCATCCTGCCAATAACTTTCATCCTCTTCCTCTTCCTCTTCCTCTTCCTCTTCCTCTTCTCTGAGCATGGCTTGATAGGTTTCCCAATCTTGTTGGCTTACTTCTGAACCAAGACACTCATAAAAAACGTCATCATCCGCTTTGGATTTTAATTGCTTAAGCTCCTGCACTAAGCATTCATATTCCGCCTCAAGCTGGGTTTTCAATTGCTCAAAATACGCCTCTTTATCGTCAATTTCTTGGATTAACTCATAGCTTTCACTGGCTTGCAACGCGATAACAGCCGCTTCCAATTCAGTAATGCGTAACCGTAACGCGGCGATTTTGCTTTGTAAAATCGCCTTGTCATTAATGCTATCGGAGACCGTGCTTAAGGTCGTACCTGTTTCTAGCGTGTGTAAAATCTCCAGAACACGCGGTAAATCTTGGTGGCGATACGCTTCACTGAGAGCTTTAAAAAACGCCGTGCCTTGGGCTTTAAAATCATCGGTGAGTTTATCAGGATGACATAAACGGCTGGCTTTACGGTACGCGGCTTTCAATTGCTGTTGCTCTTCTGGCGTTAAAATCTGCGGTGCGTCCTTGATTTGTTGCTTGAAACTCTGCTCAAAGTTCTCATAATCCTGTTTAGCTTCTTGCTGTTCAATGGGATCATCGCTTAACAACTCAGCGCGTTTTTTCAAAATGGCTTCAATCAAACTGCCTAAACGCTGCATATACTCGCTATTGAATTCATTGATTTGCCGTTCCAAGTCCGCTTGGGTATCGGTCAACTCATTCAAGCGATTTTCTAACAGTTTCAATTCCAGCTTTAACCCTTGAATCTGCGGGTCTTGAAACACCATCACGCTGCTGTTGTCGTGTTTATACTGCTCAATCAACTGAATCACATACTGGAAACGCTTAGTGCTAATAAGTGCCAAAATCTCCATTACCTTTGCATCCAACGGCAAATCTTGCAGTTTGGCGACCTGCATAGCAATCAGCTCATCATCCTCCATTGCGACGGCGTTTTTGATGATGTCTAGGCGTTTTAGAATGGTGTTGGGCATGGGGTGGGTTTATTAAAAAAAGTAGTTATCGCTTAAAACTAATCTTTCCAAATTAGTCAGCTTGCCAATAGACTCAGACAGTTCAGTAAGTTGGTTCTCATCTAAATTCAACTTAGTCAAATTCGTCAATTTACCAATCCATTCAGGCAGTTCGGTGAGTTGGTTGTCCTGTAAATCCAACTTCGTCAAATTCGTCAACTTGCCAATCCACTCAGGTAGTTCGGTGAGTTGGCTGCTTCCTAAACCCAATTCAATCAAATTAGTCAGATTGCCAATCCATTCAGGCAGTTCGGTGAGTTGGTTGTACCCTAAATTCAACGTGGTTAAATTAGTCAGATTGCCAATGGATTCAGGTAGTTCGGTGAGTTGGTTCTCCCGTAAATTCAACTCAGTCAAATTAGTCAGATTGCCAATAGATTCAGGCAGTTCGGTGAGTTGGTTGTACCCTAAATTCAACCGAGTCAAATTAGTCAGCTTGCCAATCCATTCAGGCAATTCGGTGAGTTGGTTGCTCCATAAATCCAACGTAGCCAAATTAGTCAGCTTGCCTATAGATTCAGGCAGTTCAGTGAGTTGATTGTCCCCTAAACCCAATTCAATCAAATTAGTCAGTTTGCCAATCCATTCAGGCAGTTTGGTGAGTTGGTTGACATCTAAATCCAATCTAATCAATTTAGTCAGGTTTTCAATAGATTCAGGTAGTTCCGTGAGTTGGTTGCCCACTAAATTCAACGCGGTCAAATTAGTCAGCTTACCAATGGATTCAGGTAGCTTGGTAAAATAGATGTAATGTAAATGCAACTCGGTCAAAGCCAAAATAGCCTGTTTATCACACGGAAAACCATGCCAATCTTCACAAAAATAATAGCAATCAACTCATCCAGCCACGCATCATCACTCACCACCAGCGTTCTATTGGCTCTATTCGCCAGAATCTTATTGGTAATACTCAACAAACTGGTGGTTTTCTGTAAAGCCACCTCCGCACTGTCTTTCTTCTGTGGCAAGTTCTTGTTATCGCTCATAAAAACCTTTGTGTGTATTTGTCGTTACAGTTGCACTCCATACTGGCTACCTGTTGTATTTTTTGCCATACGATTTTTTCACCATTGATTTGACCCTTATATAAGGGCTTAGCTTTATAAAGGGCATAACCATAACTTTCTTGTATTTCAAAAGATATAGCACTTTCATGTTCAATTTTATACATAGATTCAACCTTAATAGCTAAAACTGGACTCCCCTCTGCTTTAACAGATGTGTAAAGTATTCCATCAACTTTATTACCCTTTAAGAATAATGAGGATAATATTGAGGTTACTATATACAACCTATTACTTTCTTTTCTTCTTAATATATCTGAAAAGAACGCATCGCATAATTGAAAGGCTATAAAAATATGTCGATCAAATGTCTTTTCTTCATAGTTATAAATTTCTTCAAAAATAGAATAAGTGTCAGGACTAAGAAACCACGGTCGTCCTGCTTGTCTTCTAATATAATCAAAAATACCAATATACCTTAAATTAATATCTTGTATTGTTTTTGATTTAAGAATATTTATTCTTTCAAGTTTTAGCGCATTAACTTCAGAGAATGCTACATTTATTCCTGCATTATCATCAAAATAGATACAGCCATAATATATAGATTTATTTTCTCCATTTAATCGTCCTATCTTAATCTTAGAGCCTTTCGGGTTGTACGAAAGTTTGCTAACATCTTCAAAGCAAGGTATTTTTTCTATTTCATCAAATTTCCTAGCACGAAGAATTTTCTTTCCTTTGTCCATTGGAATATCTAAAGTTATAGTAAAAAAACCGACTAAATAAATTAATAAATATTTAACTCTGTCCTCACTTAATTCCAGTTTACTATCAATAAAATCATTAAGTTGTTGAATAATAATCGACACATCTTTACAGATATTAATAGAATCATTTGTTAATTTAAAATCTTCTAGTTTTTCATCTATAAGATTTTGTGCGTCGGCTATAATCTTATCTCTCTTTTCCATTACCTACTCCTAATTTTTTATCGCTCATAAAAACCTTTGTGTGTTTGTCGTTTAGGCATGGGGTGGTTTTATTTGAATTTGGTGATGTTGCCAAGATGGCTTAATTCGGGTGGTAGGTATTTGATAGGGTTATCGCTTAAATCCAACGCAGTCAAATTAGTCAGCTTGCCAACAGAGTCAGGCAGTTTGGTGAGTTGGTTGTTCCATAAATTCAACATAGTTAAATAAGTCAGCTTGCCAATGGATTCAGGTATTTCGGTGAGTCGGCTGTTACTTAAATTCAACACAGTCAAATTGGTCAGGTTTCCAATCCATTCAGGCAGTTCCGTGAGTTGGCTGTCACATAAAATCAAATGAGTCAAATTAGTCAGCTTGCCAATCGACTCAGGCAGTTCAGTGAGTTGGTTTTCCCATAAACTCAAATGAGTCAAATTGGTCAGGTTTCCAATCCATTCGGGCAGTTCTGTGAGTTGGTTGACACATAAATCCAACTCAGTCAAATTAGTTAGCTTACCGATAGGTTCAGGCAGCTCGGTGAGTTGGTTAAACGATAAATCCAACTCAGTCAAATTAGTCAGCTTGCTAATAAAGTCAGTCAGCTTAGTGAGTTTGTTGCCCCTTAAACGCAACGAAGTCAAAGCCAAAATCGCCCGTTTATCGCGTGGCAAACCACACCAATGATTAAAATTTTTATCCAGATGATAATCTGGAATATTAAGCAATCAACTCATCCAGCCACGCATCATCACTCACCACCAGCGTTCTATTGGCTCTATTCGCCAGAATCTTATTGGTAATACTCAACAAACTGGTGGTTTTCTGTAAAGCCACCTCCGCACTGTCTTTCTTCTGTGGCAAATTCTTGCTATCGCTCATAAAAACCTTTGTGTGTATTTATCGTTACAGTGTTATGAATGGGCTACAGCTTGATGTTTTTGTTATATTTTTTCAAAATCAAGAGCATATTCTAAAGGTCTTTTCTTAGATTGATAAATTCCAACAGATGGATTAATTGCCCTTGCTATCGAACTAAGATGCTTAATATTACTAGGCGCAGTTTTGCAACCAAAAAATATATTTTGTAATTGTTTCGACTCAAATTTATGATCTATATAAAATTCTGTCTTATTTTTATCTTCGCGCATATCTATCACTCGCCACTCATTTTCATATTCCCAATGCTTTGATTTCTGATAGGCATGAGAGGTATATAATACCTTTGAAAAATCAGGCTCAATATTAAACAATATCCATTTAACTAACTCTTCGATAGAGTAGAAGGCTATTGGTTTTTCTTCATAAATTACTTTTTCAGCGGCTGACAAAATATTACCATCCGCTGCTAAAGTGGCTAATTGGAAAACTACACCTGTATGATTTTTTGCATAATGCGCCCACATTAGAAGGTTGTCGTTACCTTCGGTTACACAAAAGACTCTTGATTCTTGTAGTGATGTTTTCCATGATTCATTTAATTCACTAATTCCATCTTTAATCAGATTTACTACTTCTTGAAGGTATGGATAAATCATAGTTTCAATTTTTTTATTGTAACCTTGAGACGTTGCCTTTTCCCTCAGCATTAAGATACCAAAGTTATCTTGTTGAATAGGAAAATCATTTTTAACATACGTTTCAATAACAGATTGAATAACTGTTGGTAATTTATTTAAATCAAAGCTAGAAAGCAATTCATTTTGAATATCAAATGGGTCATTAAATTTCAACGGGGATGAATACCGAAAACTCTGGTTTATTAATATTAATTTGGCTGTTTCAATATCTGTATATTTATAAAAATGTTCGAGCAATTTTAATACCTCTGATAAAATATGACTTGTTATTAAATATATAAATTCACCTAACTCGTAAGATGAATAATCGTAATGAGCCGCGTAGTCAGGCAGGGGTACGCTGTGCGTACCTTTCTATAATCAATGATTTAACGGTACGCTACGCGGCTAGGCGATTTAGAATGGTGTTGGGCATGGGGTGGTCTTCGTTATTTTAGTAATTAAACCCATCATCCTTCAAAATCTCTTTTATAATATTTAAAGCACAGGCAACTCCTTCAATATTAAGGAATCTTCTTTCTATAAGATACTTATTCAAACCGTAAGTAACAATAAGCGTATCTAAAATAGATTTATCGAGTCTTCCTTCAGCAAAGAGGAGAATAAGACTTAGTGATTTTTTATCTAAAACAGTAGTGTAAGATTGAATTAGCTCAAAAGCTTGTGCGGCGGCTTCTTCTTGAAATTCGACAGTCTGTCCAGTCGTTAGCTGAAAACCTTTAAAAACTTGTAAAACATGGTCGTAAGCATCTTTTTCTACCATTCCCTGAAAATACAAACACGCCGTAGCCATTCTTCTAGCATAGGCGTATGCCATTATTCTTAATGGATCATCTTTCCCTTGTACTTTTTCTACATAATATCCTAAATCATTAGACATATTTGCAAATTCCCCATAAGGTAAATTTTCTATTTTTTCAACTACTGATACTAGCCTTACGTTGTCTTTTTTATTTCCAATAATACTGCTTAATAATCCCATTTTTATCTCCTATTAGTTTTTAAAATTAACCATACTTAAAATATTTGTGCGCTAAAGTTATTTAATAATACATCCTTTATCCATACAATATTTTATCCATTTTTCTTGTTCATCTGTCAAAAATAATTGAGGATTACCTGATGAAATATTTAATCTGGTAAGATTGGTTAAGCGAACTATTGATTCAGGCAATTCAATTATATTATTATCGCAAAGTGAAAGCGTTGTTAATTTAGTTAAAACTCCTATTTCCTCAGGAAATTTAGATATTTTTATATTACTTAAATCAAGATTAGTTAATTTAGGTAGTTGACATACAACTTTCGGAAACACTATTAGTGGATTATTAGATAAATTAAGAGAACTCAAATTAACAAGTTGTTTTATTTCTTTGGGAATTTCTGTTAAATTATTACCAGATAAAGAAAGAGTCGTTAATTGTGTTAATTTCCCAATATCTGTAGGGAGTTCTGTTAAGTTATTATCGTTTAAATTTAGAAAAATTAACCTTTCTAGTTTGCCTATTTCTTTAGGAATTTTAGTAATATAGCTAATATTGATAATAATTTTTATTAGCTCAGATAATTCTCCAATTTCTCTAGGTAACTCTGTAAGTTTAGTGTTGAATAATTCAAGTTCTGTTAATTGAGATAAGTAGCTTATTTCTTTTGGCAATTTAATTATATTACTTTTAAATAAAGTAATATTCCTTAGTTGCATCAGCCGTTCCATTTCTCTTGGAATTTTATCAGCACCAATATTATTCTCATCCGCCCAAGCAATCAACTTATCCAGCCACGCATCATCACTCACCACCAGCGTTCTATTAGCTCTATTCGCCAGAATCTTATTGGTAATACTCAACAAACTGGTAGTTTTCTGTAAAGCCACCTCCGCACTGTCTTTCTTCTGTGGCAAATTCTTGTTATCGCTCATAAAAACCTGTGTGTGTATTTGTCGTTACAGTTGCGTAAATTAAGCCGCAACCCAACGTATCAACAATGTTATGTCAGCACGTCTTATCCCGTTACTAATCGTTATTCCAGCACTCAGGACTTTCGCTATCAAAAAATTCTATCTGAACATGATAGCCTAAGATATTGCTTATTGTGTAACTGACTTGTTGACAATATGCCTGATTATTTCCGTAAACAGATACCGCTATTTTTGGAATATGGTTAGCTTTCAATGCTTTTAAAATATGGACATCGTGGTCACCAAATCCCCAGCCATAAACAACAAAATTAGATGAAAGACTAGGCAGTACCTCCCAATAAACAGTGCTTAAATAGTAACTGCTTTGAATTGTTTTAATCTTTTGTTGAGAAGTACCCTCGCTTACAAACAGTGGAACAGCATTATTTCTTGTCCAATTCTGTAGTATTGAATCTAGCAAAGTATAATCAGCACTGATATTATTTATTTTGTATTCTGTATTTACCACATCGCGCCCAAGAATTAGGCTACCATGAGGATAAAATACTAAAGTAGATTGAGGTGTGTTGTAAGGTTGCCTAAATTTTTGCCAATTATCATCAAAAAAACCTCTTATAAAACAATCTTTGAAAGAATGATTGTTATCACAACAATACATCATAGTCCAATATAAAATAAGGTCATAGTTGAGCGACAAAACGGTTTTAAACTGCTTTAAAAAATTGTATATTTTTGGTAACTGTAAACATACATCATTATATTCAGGGTGAATACCTCTAACTGACTGAATAAGACAGTCTCGTACTTGAATATAAGCATTGTAAGCTAGATTATCTATGTCCAGTATTCCTAATGAGCGATTTACGTTAGATGCTTGCCAAACTAGACGCAACACAAGTTCAAAATCATCTGTATTAAAAAAACTGAATAGTTGCCTTATGTCATCAGTTATTAATTTCTTATTTATTGCATGGTCTATCAGCGAAGAATAAGAAAATCTTTTATCTACAGAAATACTTGCTCCATTTCCAAGTATTATTGTGCTACCACTATAGTTAGCAGATATATCTGTCCATTTATAAATTTGATACACGGGTTATCTCCTTAACAAAATTTTCGTAAAGATGGGCTGGTGAAGTCAGGTAGGGTAAGCTATGCGTACCGTTAAATCGTTGGTTATGGAAAGATACGCACAGTGTATCCTACACGACACTAGACAGAAGCGAATCTCTAAGTTTTTTAAACTGATTTATTGTATCGTCTAAATATGACGGGTTATCACCCAAAATATGATAAACATCTCCCATATTATTAACTTCACTCAATTTAGGTATCTCATTTTCTAAGTTCGATAATATATTCAAATCGTCCTTTATCTCTGATAGTAAAATTTTGCAACGGTCAAAGTCACTCTTACTTTGATTAAGAGGAACAAGAGGATTAAGCGCGTTTAACCTAATAAGGTTATTTAAAATATTATCAATATAGCTAAGATTGCTTTTATATTTAACGAGTTATTTTTAAAAATTTAAGGTATCTTTTGATATTATGTATAACTTCCATGCTGCGAAAGCAGAAAAAGATGCGGCAATCGTTGGGGTAATAGCTTGAATGATGTCAAACCAATTTAAAGTATTTTGCACACATTCATTATTCATATATTTATCTCGCTAATTTATTAAAAATAAAGTGCATATTTAATATTTAAATAGGTAAACAAATATTTTATGATTAGTAACCTAATTCAAAAACCCCACTTACTACCTATCTAACTGCTTAATAATGCACTGACTTATCTAACGGCGCACCATTATCGCCTTTAATATTAAGCCGAGTACACACTTCGGCAAAAGCTTTACGGCTAATTCCCTTTATCCCTTTATAAGCACCGTGGTCATTTAAAGCACGAATTATTGGAAATAAATCCCACAACTCATATTTGCTAATAAATGTATTTACTTCGTGGTGTTCTTTACAATTATTATATTTGTAAAAAGCAATATACAATTCTATTTCACGCTCTTCTTCTGGTGAGAGTTTCCTAAGTATTCTCTTTCTATTTGCAGGATGTATTCTCGATGGAACGCCTTCACTAGAATTTATTATATATGCCATATTTTTCCAAAATTTGGGTTTAGCAAGTAGCCCGCATAGAGCTTTGCGGAATGCGGGGCTTTTCGTAGGCATCAATTAAAACGCTTAATCCGCCTCAGCCAACTTACTGTGATTAATCGAATAAGCAAAATACACAATCAAGCCAATAACCAGCCAAACCGCAAAGCGCAACCAAGTCACCGCAGGTAAAAAACCCATTAACGCGCCACAAGACAACATCCCCAACACAGGAAATAACGCACTAAACGGGGCTTTGAAAGGACGGTGTAAATCTGGTTTAGTAATACGCAACACGATAACGCCTAAACACACCAATACGAATGCTGCCAGTGTACCGATATTAACCAGTTCTGCTAAATCACCCAGTGGAATAAAACCCGCAATAATTGAAATAATAATGCCGCACAACACAATCACACGCACAGGTGTTTGGGTACTAACATTCACTTCACTAAAGAACGGCGACAGTAAACCATCCTGCGACATCGCAAAAATAATGCGCGTCAGACCGTAATACAACACCAGCATCACGGTGGTCAGTCCTGCAATAACGCCTGTAGCAATCAATGCCGAAGCCCAATCATAACCCAGTAAGAAAAGCGCGTGGGCGACAGGAGATGACACATTCAGCTCAGTATAATTGACCACACCCGTGAGCAAACCAGAAACGATGATATAAATAATGGTGCAGAATACCAAGGAAGTCACAATACCAAACGGCAAATCGCGTTGTGGATTTTGCGCTTCTTCGGCAGCAGTTGATACCGCATCAAAACCGACATAGGCAAAAAATACTAACGATGCACCTGCTAACACGCCTGTGGTTTTCCCATCGGGTAAGGTTTGAAACCAACCGAAAGGCATAAACGGCTGCCAGTTTTCGGGATGCACATTAAACGCCGCCACCCCAATAAAGATACAGATGGTAATCAGCTTAACCACGACCATTGCATTATTGGCTTTTGCACTGTGCTTCACGCCCATAATCAGCAAGCCCATTAATAATAGAATAATGGCGGATGCAGGTAGATTGATAATACCGCCCATTTTTGGGGCTTTGGTCAACACCTCAGGCAATGGAAAACCGATAGCTGTTAACGCGTTATTAAAATAACCCGACCAACCATTGGCAACGGCCGCCACTGAAATGCCGTATTCCAACAACAAATCCCAGCCGATAATAAAAGCAATCAATTCCCCAAACGCTGCGTAACTGTAACCATAAGCACTGCCACAACCGCCCACGGAAGCCGATAATTCCGCATAAGATAGCGCGGCAAACGCACAGGCAAGCCCCGCAATAATAAATGACAAGATGACCGCAGGCCCTGATTGCGTTGCTGCTGCAATACCTGTCAACACAAAAATGCCTGTACCAATAATCGCACCCACGCCGAGAAACGCTAAATCCCATTTTGATAAACAGCGTTTGAGACCATGATCTATGCTCTCAAGCTCCGACGTAACGTGTTTAGTACGAAATATTTGCAGTGCCATGATGAGAATCCTCGTCTGTCATTCAATAGCTAAAAAGGACTTGAATTATAACTCACAGCCATTTAACAGCAACACTCAAAGCACTGTGCTAGATTAGTAGCGCATCCGTGACTTTGCTGAAGCTATTAATGCTACTATGTGGTTAAAATTTGTGGGTAATGGACAAGGTATATAAATCTGCAAATTAAGATAAATTTTGCCATTGCTTATTACGCAATATCTGCAAAGGTTGATAATTACTTTTGTATGCCATTTTTCGACACGCTTCAATCCAAAAACCGAGATACACAAATTCTTTCCCCTGCAATTTTGCCTGCGCGATTTGCCACAATACCGCATACGCGCCCAAACTTTGATTAGCAAACTTAGGATCAAAAAACGTGTAAACCGCTGATAAGGCGTTATCTAAACAATCCACGACGGCAATGCCTGCTAATTCATCGTTAATCGAAAATTCAACAAACACCGTATCGCACCACGAACTGCTTAAGAAATTAATGTAATCGGCAGGTGAAGCTTCTGCCATATCACCACCTGTATGGCGTGTTTTTTGATAATGCAGATATAAATCGTAATGCGCTTGTTCAAAAATAGCTGGTTTGATAATGGCTTTAGTGTGGCTATTTTTTTTCAAACAACGCTGTTGGTTTCTATTCAGTTTAAAATCATGCACCGCTAACCTTGCAGCAATACAGGCAATGCAGTGTGGGCAATGTGGCACATAAACTTCATCACCACTGCGGCGAAAACCTTGTTGAATAAGCTGAGAATAAATTGGCGTACTAAGTTTTTGAGACGGATGCACAAACACTGATTGACTTTGTTGGTCATCAAGATAGCTGCAAGGATGCGGTGGCGTTAATACCAATGGTATGGAAATCATAAACACTGCCACGCGGTGAGTGAAGCTGGTATTCGGCAATATTGATTAAGTAGCCTGACAAACGTGCGGCGATCAATCTCTTCTGCCCCTAAGCTTGCCAAATGATTGGTATGGATTTGACAGTCGATGAGTTGATAGTGCCAAGCTTGAAGCTGTTCAACCAAACTCACAAAAGCGACTTTCGAGGCATCGGTTTTAGTATGAAACATCGATTCGCCAAAAAAAACCTGCCCCAATGCTACGCCATACAAGCCGCCGACTAATTCGTCGTTAAACCACACTTCCACCGAATGAGCGAAACCTTGTTGATGTAATTCAACGTAGGCTTCATAAATGTCAGGGCTTATCCACGTCCCCGCGCTGTCTTTGCGTGGCTTAGCACAGGCAATCATGACTTCGCTAAAAGCTTTATCAAAAGTGACTACAAAAATCCCTTTGCGCAACGTTTTACGCAAGCTACGCGATACCATGAGTTTGTCAGGAAATAACACCAAACGTGGGTCGGGAGACCACCACAAAATAGGTTCATCGGCATTGTACCAAGGGAAAATACCACGCCGATACGCATTGATAAGCCGTTCTGTTGACAAGCAACCGCCGACCGCTAACAGACCATCGGGTTCACGCAAGGCTTTGTACAGCGGTGGGAAGGCTTGCGCGGGATTATCTGGATCGAGGAGTGTTAGTCGCATTGCGTTTTAATTTTTTATTTTCTCGTTCCCACGCGCTGCGTGGGAATGCAGTTTCAACGCGCCGCGTTGTGTAGTAGATCACAGCGCGGTCGGCATGAATTCCCACGCGGCGCGAGGGAACTAGATTTGTATCCTAAACTAATTCATCCAAAAACTTTTCCGCATCTAACGCTGCCATACAACCCGCACCTGCGGAGGTAATGGCTTGTTTATAGACCGAATCCATTACATCACCCGCCGCAAACACACCCGCAACGCTGGTTGCTGTCGCATTGCCATGAATACCGCTGTTGACTTTAATATAGCCGTGATCCATCTCTAACTGACCTTCAAAAATTGAGGTGTTAGGTGTGTGACCAATGGCGATAAACACGCCGTGTACGTCTAGGTCTTTGGTTGAACCGTCTTGCGTGTTTTTAATTCGCGCACCTGTAACACCCATGTCATCTCCTAGCACTTCATCCAATTGGTAATTCCATTCAATTTCCACGTTAGCGTTTTTGGATTTTTCAATCAGTTTGTCAGACAGAATTTTTTCCGAACGGAACTTATCACGTCTATGCACGACAATGACTTTGGAGGCAATATTGGCTAAATACAAGGCTTCTTCAACAGCGGTATTGCCGCCACCGATGACTGCGACCGCTTTGTTACGGTAGAAAAAACCATCACAAGTGGCACAAGCAGATACGCCACGACCTTTGAAGGCTTCTTCGGAGTCTAAACCCAAATAACGTGCAGATGCCCCTGTGGCAATAATCAGCGCGTCACAAGTATAAGTACCCGAATCGCCTGTTAAGGTAAATGGACGCTTGGATAAATCAGTGGTGTGAATATGGTCGAAAATAATTTCAGTGTTAAAACGCTCGGCGTGGCGTTGCATTCTGTCCATTAAATCAGGACCTTGTAAGCCTTCTACATCACCTGGCCAATTATCCACTTCGGTGGTGGTGGTCAATTGCCCGCCTTGCTGCATTCCTGTGATTATCACAGGATTAAGATTAGCACGCGCTGCATAAATAGCAGCCGTATAACCCGCAGGGCCCGAACCTAGAATTAATAAACGGCAGTGTTTGGTATCAGTCATTGGAGAAATCTCTGTTAAGGGTTTTATAGGTTGGAGTGAGTTTTGCGAACCCCAACAAAAAATGTTGCGTGAGATGTTGGGGTTCGACCCTCACCCCAACCTACGATGCGCGAATTATGGGGGTAAATCAGGGTTTGGACAATGTTATTTTTCCGCTAAACGTTGTTGCCACTGGGCGATTTTTACGCTTAATTCCTCAAGATTCATTGTCGTCAGTTCACGGTTTTGTAATAATCGCTGTCCTGCTACCCACACATCAGTCACTTGTTGACGACTTGCCGCATAAACAATTTGCGATACTGGGCAATATAAAGGCTGGGTTTCCAATGAGAATAAATCAACAGCAATCACATCCGCCGCTTTGCCAACTCGCAATGAACCTATTTCATCCGCTAAGCCTAGGGCTTTCGCGCCGTTAATAGTTGCCATACGCAAGGCAGTCATCGCAGACACTGCACTGGCATCGTTTGCCACGGCTTTAGCCAATAACGCCGCTGTGCGCATTTCGCCGAACATATCCAAATCGTTATTGCTTGCCGCGCCGTCTGTGCCTAAGGCGACATTAACGCCTGCCTCTAAACAGCTAGTAACTGGGCAAAAACCACTGGCGAGTTTTAAATTGGATTCAGGGCAATGCACGATAGTCGCGCCTGCTTCGGCTAGTAACAAAATTTCAGCATCGGTTAATTGGGTGGCATGAACGGCGATTAACGATGAATTCACCAAACCTAATTCTTGCAAGCGTTGTAATGGACGTTTGCCTGTTTGTTCTACGGCTTGTTCAACTTCAAACGCGGTTTCATGAACATGAATATGCACAGGGCGTTGTAACTGTTCCGCATAACCAGCAATTTTTTGTAGAGGTATATCGGATACGGTGTAAGGCGCGTGCGGTGCAAAGGCGGTACTGCACAATGTTGAATTTTTCAGTTGTTCATACAGATTTACGCCTTTGCTGAGATACTCATCACTGTCTTTAGCCCAAACACTGGGAAAATCAATAACAATCAAGCCAACTGTGGCGCGTATGCCCGCTTGTTGTACTTGTTGCGCGGTAATGTCAGGGAAAAAATACATATCATTAAAACAGGTTGTGCCACCGCGTAGCATTTCTGCTATGGCTAAATCGGTACCGTCTTTAACAAATTCCTCACTCATCCATTGTTGTTCTAATGGCCAGATATGATTTTGTAACCAATCCATTAACGGTAAATCATCAGCAATGCCACGCAGTAAACTCATTGCCGCGTGAGTGTGGGCATTGATAAGACCTGGGAGTAAAGCATGGTTTTCCAGATTCTCGACAGTGGTAGCCTGATAGCGTTGTTTGGCAAGTTCAGTGGGCAATAAATCACAGATTCTACCCTCATGAATGACTAGGCTATGATGCTTGAGTGTATCGAATGGCGGTTCTACGGGTATAATCCAGCCAGCGTGTATGAGTGTATCAACTATCATAATGAATTCCTGTGGTGAGTTGGAGTGATTATAACTTTTTAGTAATAGGATTGAATAAGCAATGACAAAACAACAGAAAGAAACCGTACAAGCCTTACAGTGGACGGAGGAAACCTTAAAAGTATTGGATCAGCGACTATTACCTGAAGCCATTGTTTATAATGATTATAAAGATGCAGCCGAAGTCGCCAATGCGATTACCAGTATGCGAGTGCGCGGTGCGCCTGCTATTGGTATTGCCGCCGCTTACGGGGTGGTGTTATCGGTGCGTAAACATTATGCGCAGTCCAATCACTGGCGACAAAAAGTGATTGCTGACATTGAGCTATTAGCAAAATCTCGCCCGACAGCGGTGAATTTATTTTGGGCATTAGACCAAATGAAAGCAACGCTCAGCCAACAATCAACCAATCCGTTAGCGGCGATTTTAATGTGCGCGGAAAAAATCCATGCCGAAGATATTGCCGCCAATCACAAAATGGGTGAATTAGGGGCTGATTTATTGACAGGCACGAAAGGCGTATTAACCCATTGCAATACTGGCGCGTTAGCGACAGGCGGTTATGGTACAGCACTGGGTGTGATTCGTAGCAGTTATAATCGCCATGCGATTGATGTTTATGCGGGAGAAACCCGTCCTTGGTTACAAGGCGCAAGACTCACCGCGTGGGAATTAGCACAAGAAAACATTCCTGTTACCCTGATTGCCGATTCTGCCGCCGCGTGGTTGATGAAAACAGGCGCGATTGATTGGGTAGTGGTGGGTGCAGACCGTATCACTGCCAACGGTGATGTGGCTAATAAAATTGGTACTTATGGCTTAGCGGTATTGGCAAAACAACATGATGTTAGATTTATGGTGGTTGCGCCGACCACCACCATTGATTGGGGTATTAATCAGGGCGATCAAATAAAAATTGAAGAACGTCATCCACATGAATTATTACTCGATTGTTATCGTGATGAAGACTCCTATGTTACTGCGTGGAATCCCGTATTTGATGTTACGCCTGTTGAATTGATTAGCGCAATAGTGACCGAGCGCGGCGTGGTATTAAATCCCGCCACTGGGCAAGGAGTGCGGGGGCTAAAATGATTTTGATTAAAAAAGCCAATAATCCGTTAGTTGCCGTTGAGTTTTTGCTCAAGGGGCTAAAATTGTTGCCTAATCCTAGGTTGCGTAGCCTTATTATTATTCCGATTGTTATCAATCTCGTGTTGTACAGCGTGGCGTTAGCACTGGGTTATTATTATGTGGAAGAGCTTGTCACTCAATTTATTCCAAATTGGCTGCATTGGTTGAATTGGATATTGTTGCCGTTATTTTTTATTCTGTTTTTTGTAGTGAGTTTTTTTAGCTTTACCGTGTTGGCTAATCTGATTGCTTCGCCGTTTTATGGAGTATTAGCGGCAAGAACTCAAGCACTTATCAGCGGCGAAGCGCAAGTGATTGAGCAACCCATCGCACAAGTCATGGTTGGAGAATTAAAACGCGTGCTGTACATTGTCCTGCGAATGCTGCCCTTGTTAATCCTGTTTGTCATTCCAGTCATTAACATAATCGCACCTGTGATTTTTGCCTTATTCAGTGCGTGGTGTTTAGCAATGGAATTTATGGCATACCCATTAGAAAACCAAGGCTTGTTATTTGTTGAACAAAAAGCCCTGCTAAAAACAGCGCGTTTTGGGGTGTTGAGTTTTGGTGGAATTGTTATGCTAGGCTTAACACTGCCTGTGTTAAATATCATCATCGGTCCTGCGGCAGTGATAGGTGCGACCATCTATCTTTATGAATTACGCGAAAAACTAGAAGAACCAGAAGAAGAGATTAGTGACGAGGAAAGCCCTCCCTCGCTAGAAAATTCATGATTATGGACTGACTACAAACTTAGTAGACAGTCCATTTTTGCGGAACGTTTACCGCCATTGATTAATTTTCTGGTGCTTTAAACGAACACTGCACGGTAATTTTTAAATTACTGCCTATTGAGCCTTTGGTAATGTATGGAATTCCCGCCGCACCACCAACATTAATACCAAATTCCAAAGTGACTTTATTCACATTAGCATCAGCAATTTGTTTAAACGAATTCAACGTATAAACCGCAAACGCCTTAATCGTGTCTTGTAAATTGGCAAAGTTTTGTATAGCTCGTTGAGTGGTTTGTTGAAGATCACGGCCTTGGCGTGTCGTTTCAGTTTCAACAACCTGAACAACAGGTGCGTTAATTTCTTCATTGGCTTCAATCCAAAAATTGAAATAATTACTTTACGAGAATTTAGCAGTCATTTTTTATCAACGTAATTATGGCGTTGTAAATGTTTGATTGCATAAAAAAGCCGTGAAGTAGTTGGCTTCACGGCTAAGATGATGGGTTTCGGCTATCGCCTCTACCCATCTTACGGGTTGTTTCTCTTAATGATACAGTGTTTTCAATCATCATTAGTTACTTTAAATTAAAATTGGTTAGCATGGTAAAAATATCCATGTGCATTATCAACGGTAATAATTTTAAAAGCATTTCCAATAGCTATTAAAAGGTTATCAAATGTCCGAGCTTT
>JAPLRZ010000042.1 GCA_026398895.1 Methylococcales bacterium | reverse complement strand
CTATGGCGGTCATTAGTAACTGTTATCGACTACAGAGAGATTTGTTTAACGAGGTGATTGCTTCGTTCATTGCTGGCTTTATGCCAACCATGCAACATTTGAACCCACAATTTGAATCCTCCGTCAATGCGTAACTTCTAAGGAAATACTTTTTTGATTCCAACCTGCATTTAAACAGTGAAGGACAGGCAATTCGAACAGAACTGTTCATTAACTCGATACATCATAATGTATTCTCTGAAAAGTGTGATTAGGGTTAGCATTGGCATCATGCGGATTACCGCTACGCCTAATTCTAGCCAAAACCAAGGTTAATAAATGCAATCCAACAAATACCTGCCCAGCTTATCATTAGTGATTTTTTTAGCTTTATGGCAAGCCGTGGCAAGTTATTCCCATAGCAATACTTTACCAACACCACAAGTGGTCGCCATAGTCTTCTGGCAAGCCATTGTGTCAGGGCAATTGCCGTTTCACTTGGGCATGACGTTGTTGCGTTTGGTGATTAGTTTTACCATTTCCATGCTATTAGGCTGTGCTATCGGTATAGCCCTAGGACGCAATAAAGCACTGAATGCGTTTTTTGATAATTGGCTGGTGATTTTTCTTAATGTCCCCGCGTTGGTAACGATTATTTTATGTTACGTTTGGTTTGGTTTGGTGGAATCTACCGCGATTCTTGCGGTGGTGATTAATAAATTGCCTAATGTGATAGTGACGATTCGTGAAGGCACTCGCGCCTTAGATACTGATTTAATGGATATGGCGCGGTGTTATCATTTCAGTAAAACTAAAACCTTGCGTC
Organism: Methylococcales bacterium; assembly: GCA_026398895.1. Lineage (GTDB taxonomy): Bacteria > Pseudomonadota > Gammaproteobacteria > Methylococcales > Methylomonadaceae > UBA4132. The sequence goes on along the minus strand of JAPLRZ010000042.1, from coordinate 82,119 downwards.
ACGTTATTTTGCCGCAATTACAGCCATTTTTGATGGGTGCGACTCGCTCAGGGCTGGCATTGATTTGGAAAATTATTTTGGTGGTGGAATTATTGGGGCGCAGTAACGGCATGGGCTATCAACTGCATTTATTTTTTCAGATGTTTGATGTGGCGAGTATTTTGGCTTACACCATTGCCTTTGTTGCGGTGATTCAATTGATAGAATGTTTTATTTTAAAGCCCTTGGATAAAAAAGCCTTACGGTGGCGGCGATGACCGATGTGCAAATTACCATCGATAATAAAACTTACGCAGGTGCGACACAGCCGACCATTAAGAATTTCCAGTTGTCGCTGACATCCAATGAATTTGTGTGCTTGGTGGGTTCATCAGGATGTGGCAAAACGACTTTATTAAATTGTCTATCGGGTTTGGATACGCACTACGAGGGTGATATTCAAGTAGGTGAGCAACACACCACGCCTAAAATTGGCTACATTTTTCAAAATCCGCGTTTATTGCCGTGGCGCACAGTGCGAGAAAATATTGAATTGGTGTTAGCACCCAATCAATCTCCCGCTGTGATTGATGCGTTATTAGATTTTATGCAGCTCACGAAAGTACAACACGAATACCCCGAACGCTTGTCTGTCGGTATGAATCGCCGTGTCGCTATCATTCGTGCCTTTGCAGTCAATCCAGATTTATTACTAATGGATGAACCATTTGTTTCGCTAGACCCACCGACCGCACGAGATGTGAGAAGTTTATTATTACAACTGTGGCAACAACGTCCCCACACGGTGTTGTTTGTGACTCATGATTTACGCGAAGCCATTACTCTCGCAGATAGACTGATTTTTCTAGCGTCAACTCCAATGAGGGTAATTAGTGATATTGTCGTCCCCATTCCAAGAACACAACGTCACGATGAAACAGCGATTGAAAGTTTTCGTCAACAGTTACTGAATAACTACCCAGATATAAAACGGCTACTATAGTTAATTGTGCCGTTTGTGGTGGGCTGTGAGCTTGTCGAACCGCTTAACCTCGCCACTAATACCAGAAAACGTTTGTTCAGCTACTGATGTGTGATACCGTCGAGGTACGAAACACGCTGTTTCGAGTGAATTAATTAGGGTAGTGGGTGTGTCTGTTACACGGGGTCCAAAACACGTTTTGGACGTTTTTTAAAAGCCCAAGTCATGCCTTGGACTCCGAACTATAGTCGGAGGAATCCAAATGTAGGAAAAGCACAGATTTAACCCACTAAGTTCTTAGTAACAAGTAAGAATGTATTGCTTAACGTTGGAGGTCAGGCTTTGCCTGACTTGCAAGCAAAGCTTGCACTCCTAAATACACGCAAACTTATTGTCACGCACTTACCTTAATTAGAATGATGCGCCCGCCTATCTTCGGCATATCTCATTGCTCTTTAATCCCAAAAACTAAAAATCATGAAATCAATAGAAGATAGTCTTGAAACAACAGTAGATAAAGCGCAGTTAATCCTTTTTACCCGCTATGTAAAAATAATATCAGCGACGATATTGGTAATTACTTTGCTTGTTGTCATAGGCTGGATTTTCGATAAAGATATTTTGAAGTCTATCTATTTAGATTGGGCATCAATGAAAATCCAAACAGCTTCTTGCTTTGTATTTTCTGCCTTATCATTGTATTTACTAACATAAAAGCAACGCAAGAACATAAAGAAACACAGCCTAAAAAACCACTTTCAAATGCGTTGCTATTAAAACGCCTTAAAGGACTTACTCTTTTAGTTGTCGATGATAATGACATCAATCTTGAAGTGGCAAGTCGGGTATTTAAAGCCGAAGGTGCGCTAGTTATAACGATGGATAATGGTCAAAAAGCCGTTGACTATCTGAAAAATAATATTGATAACGTTGATCTCGTCTTGATGGATATTCAAATGCCTATCATGGATGGTTATCAAACCACTGGTTTAATTCGCCAAATACCAGCGTTAATGGATTTGCCTATTGTTGCATTGAGTGCAGGGGTTTTTAAATCACAAATTGAAAAGGCAACATCGGCGGGTATGAATGATTTTATTGCCAAACCATTTGATGTTGAACAAGCGGTGAATTTAATTGCAAAACTTGCCAAGAAAACAGATTTGGTGATAGTAAATCGAGAAACACCCTTGATTGAAAAATCATTGAGTACTGCTATTCAATTCTCTGGTGTTGATATAGAGTCTGCCCTAGAAACGCGGGGGGATGTTGATGTTTATAAACGCTATCTTGTTAAATTTTTGCAGGATTGCGAGTCACTGAACATTATTAGTAAGACAAGCTCTGAAGAATTTGCTGCTTTAATACATAAAATTAAAGGCACGGCAAAAATGCTAGGACTGATTGAAATAAGTGATATTGCGCATGAAATTGATGAATTGATAGACCATAATCTGGATACCAATGAAATTTTTGGACGCTTAAAAATGGCGATTGACGCAGCACAAAATTTTATTCATGACTATGCCAGTGCAAAACAAACGATAGACTTAGCGGTAAAAGACTTTGACGGTAACATTATTTCAGAATTACTTACGGTAGTTTTGCAAACCGTAGAACAAGATAGCCCCGATGGTCTGACTGCTACACTCAACGAATTGAGTGAGTATTTAACGACAGAACGTATTGAACCACTTAAACTTGCACTCGATTTCTTTGATTTTCCATTGGCAAAATCAGAAATTATAAAATTAGCAAATGAATGCGATCTTTCTTTAGGAGCTGAAAATGTTTGATACCCAACCACCATTTATTCTGATTGTGGATGATGAACCCGCTAATTTAGCGGCGATGCGTGAAATACTCGGCGATAAGTATCAATTAGTGTATGCAAAAAATGGCGCAAGTACCTTGGCTGCCGCAGAAAAACATAATCTATCGCTTATTTTATTAGGCATTAATCTTCCTGATATGGATGGTTACGAAGTTTGTAAACAATTGAAAGGAAATCCAAATACAGAGCAGATACCGATTATTTTTGTGACTGCGATGAACAGTAATCAAGATGAAGAAATTGGTTTAAAAGCTGGCGCGGTTGATTACATTACCAAACCTTTTTCACCTGCTATTGTGTTAGCGCGAGTACGGATTCATTTGTCGTTAGTTAAAACCGAAATATTAGAAGAAAGTTATAGAGACGCTATTTATATGTTAGGCGCGGCTGGACACTATAACGATACTGATACGGGCGTGCATATTTGGCGAATGGCAGCTTATGCAGCACAGCTTGCCGATGAATGTGGTTGGGGATTAAAAAGTAAATTACTCGAATTAGCCGCGCCCATGCACGATACAGGAAAAATCGGTATCCCCGATGCGATATTACGAAAACCTGAGTCATTAACACCCGATGAATGGGTGATAATGAAAACACATTCCCAAATTGGTTATGAAATTCTTAATCGAGGTCATTCACCCGTCTTTAAAATGGCAGCAGAAATTGCTCTTTACCACCATGAAAAATGGGATGGTAGCGGATACCCACAAGGGCTTAGCGGAGAAGCAATACCTGAATCAGCGCGTATTGTGGCTATCGTTGATGTTTTCGATGCGTTGACGATGAATAGACCCTATAAAAAAGCATGGTCAGTTGAAGAGGCTGTCACTGAAATTAAGAAAGGCTCAGGAAAGCATTTTGAACCGCGATTAGTGAATAAATTTGAAAGCATTTTATCCGATATTTGTAATATCAAAGAACACTGGGGTTGATGTACCAACACTTAAAATAACGCGATAAGGTGCGCTAAGTAGTAAGTAGTCATAAATAAGTTTTCAGGTAAACACAAAACGCTGGAATGCAGGCTCTGCCTGCACTTGCAAGCGGAGCTTGCACTCCAGAATACCGAAATCCTTTTATGTATCAACTTATTAGGAATACAAACCTAGGTTTGTACTCCATTTCGAGTAATTAATAGAAACTGAAAGCACTGTAAATTTCCCTGCTAACCAAATGTTAAAAATATATCATCAGCTACTTACAACCTTGGGTCTCAAGCTTTTCTTTTTCTATGTTGCAAATCATAAGCTTTTTTGGGTGATATGCGTAACATCAGTTATTGAGTGTTAGAATACCGACATAACTATAGGTTCAGACTGTCTATTACTCACTACTGTTCACTACGCATTCTACTTAAAAGAGGATTCTATGCGGAAACTTACACTTTTCCCTGCGTTGATTGGAGTAACACTTGTTATTGCTGTTATTGTATTTTTCGCTTTTCACTTCATATTTCGCGATTTTTTCGTTGATCTATGGTGGTATCAATCATTAAATATTGATGGTTATTTTTGGCTGAGATTACTATATAAGTTTTTTATTTTCGGTGGAGTAACACTGTTTTTCTTTGCGATTTTCTTTTTACATTTTTGGTTTGCATCCCGCTATATAGGCTTAAATCCAAGCGATGAGATTGTTGACAATGTTGCCAAGCGGCTGCGTTTTCAACGTATCGCTGATTTATTCATGAATTGGTCGGTAAAAATATATACCCCCATATCGCTAATACTCGCTATTTTTGTTGCCATGCCTTTTTACAAAGAATGGAAGCTAGCCTTATTATTCTTTTTTAGTAAGAACTCAGGGGTAACTGAATCCATCTATGGCAATGATGTCAGCTTTTATATGTTTTCTTATCCAATGTATATGCTGATTCAGCAAGAATTATTGATAACGGCAACGCTGATATTCTTTTTTGTAGGCATCTTATATTGGCTAGAACATATTTTCGTACCCAATCAGCGTAAAGAATACCAGACGGGTGCGAAGGTACATTTAACGACTTTAATTGGTTTTGTGGTGATTTTTGTCGTTTGGGGTTTTTTGCTGGAACGCTTTTCTTTGCTACATACCAACGCCCATGAGCCTATATTTTATGGCCCTGGTACGATAGAAATACGCTATCGGCTACCTATTCTTTGGCTGGGTATTGCTACTTTTCTAGCGACCGCAATCTCGGCAATCTTGTTTATTTTTTCGCCGAAGCACCGAATTAAAGCCCCTTTTTCAATCTCATTGCTGGCTTTTTTATTCATGTTGGGCTTATCAAAAGTAGAGTTTTTACCACAGCTCATTGAAAAGTTTATTGTGATTCCTAATCCTGTCGCCATAGAAAGACCGTTTATGCAGGCGAATATTGATTCCACATTAAAGGCATATAATTTAGATAATATTACGGTTGAAAATTTGGATATTAAACAAGATGCCACAGAAGATATTAAATCGTGGGCGACGCAAAAACGCTTTGAAAATATTCCTATTTGGGACAGAGAATTTCTCATTCATGCCTATCAACAATTACAAGAAATTAGACCTTATTACCATTTTAATTCGGTAGATGAAGACCGTTATGATTTACTCGGACATATTCGACAGGTCAATCTTGCTGCCAGAGAAATTAATATCTCTAAATTACCTATGGCGGCTCAAAATTGGGAAAATACCCATTTGCGCTATACCCACGGTGTAGGTGCGGTAGTATCACCAGCAGCTCAAGATGCAGGTAAACCACTGGTGTGGTATTTACGCGATTTAAATATGAATTCTGATGTGAGTAATTTCACTATTAAGAACCCAGATATTTACTTCGGTGAAGCCAAATATAATTACGCGATAGTACCTAATAATCTTAAGGTACTTGGTATCGAAAGTTCAGATCAGAGTGAAGAGCATGATTATACTGGCAAAGGTGGAATACCTATTTCCAATATTTTCAAAAAAGCTTTATTCTCGATATATTTTAACGATTTAAAAATATTCTTCTCGCCCAATATCACTGACAAAAGTCAGCTTATGATACGCAGAAATATCGTTGAGCGTGTTCATCATATAGCTCCGTTTCTTCAGTTAGACAAAGACCCTTATCTAGTCGGAACAAAAGATAGGTTCTATTGGATATTGGATGCTTATACCATCTCTAATTGGTATCCGCTTTCAAAGCCAGCCGCCGATGATTATTTAGCGAGTGATGAAAAATTTAACTATATTCGTAATTCCGTTAAAGTAGTGGTCGATGCTTTTGACGGCACAGTTGATTTTTATCTATCAGATCCCTCTGATGCTATTATTCAAACCTACAATCGCGCCTTTCCTGGCTTACTTAAAGACTTAAGTACCATGCCTAAAGAATTACGCGCACATTTGCGTTATCCGCGTGATCTTTTCTATATGCAAATGAAGATTTACGCAAAATATCATCAAACCAGCCCTGACTTATTCTATGAACAAGGCGAAACATGGCAGTTTGCTAATGTGCGTGGTGAGCCTGTCATGCCCTATTATCAAACTATGGATTTTCCAGTCACAGATGCCTCTGCTAGCTCGGATTGTAAAGACCAAGAAGAGTTTGTCATGATTAACCCCATGACTCCCATTAACAGAAACAATTTAAGTATGATTGGTGTTGCTAGCATATTAGACAAAACTAATTGCACGCTAGATTACAAACCTAATATTAGAGTCTATAAATTCGGTAAAGACGTGCAAGTCAACGGCCCTGCCCAAGTTGAAGCCTTGATTAATCAAAACGCCGAAATTTCAGAAAAGCTAACTTTATGGGATCAGCATGGTTCAAAAGTTGAATTGGGGCGGATGATTATTTTACCAATGGGTAATACCATTCTTTATGTGCAACCCGTTTACTTAACCTCGGTCAATAACCAAATCCCAGAATTAACCCGCATGATTGTATCAATGGGCAATCAAGTGGTATGGGATACCTCATTATGGTCGGCGTTTGGAAAATTAGAACAACTGTATGCAAAAACAAAAGCTGAACAAGGTGGTACAGGAACTAGACCTAAACAAAATTAACAGTTCGTAGTAGCGAATTGTTACAGCGTGTTGCCTAGCGACTGCCAATATCTAGCAGTCGTTGACAATGAGTCATTCAATGTGTTTTTTGTAGGCATCGCCTCGGCTGTAAGTAATCGTTCAAAAGTTTTTTAGAAAAAACTTAAAATACCCGAATTTTGAAAACTTACTGTTATTTTAATGTATAAACCCCGTCATTCTGGCAGGGATGCCAGAATCCAGTCACAGGGAGAGCGTAGCGAGGGTTCTGTTCAATATAATGCCATCCTTGGCACTGGATTCCAGCATCCCTGCTGGAATGACGATGGATAAATAGACACGCCGACTTTTTGTTAAGAACTTATCATGATTTATATAAAAAGCTGGTAATGGGTTAAACCTGTTATAGCGATATTAATGACTGCTAGTCCTTTAAAGGACTGGCAGTCATGCTCAAAAGTAAAAATAACAGATTTAATACAACCATCCACGACTTTCTGACTCTCATGTCACTGAGGTTCATGTGCGTATTGTTGCCATGAATATCGTGACAGCTCTTGGAATGCCCATTTCTGTTCGCTCAGGGACAACTGCACCCTGAGTTTTTCTGGGTTAGGAGAATTTGGCTTGGCTTTTATTTATGCACCAACGCCTTTGTTAGTTGAATCCAAGATTATTAGGTAGAGTAATACAAAAACTTGTGCCTTTTCCCAGTTCTGAATGGGCTTTAATACTACCTTCTAACACATTGGTAATTAAATTATGTACGATAGCCAACCCTAAACCAGAACCGCCTATCATACGTCCTGTGGTAAAAAAAGGATCAAAAACTTTAGTTACATTTTCACTACTCATACCATGACCAAAATCAGTGACCGTGATAACAAAATAAGTTTGGTTATTTTGCTGTTGGTCGGCAAGATCAATAATAACTTTTCCACCTTTATTATTTGGATAGGCATAACGCTCAATATTAGTTAAAAAATTAATAATAATTTGCGTTAAATAACCTGGATAACCTAACCATGCTCTACTCTGTTTAATATTATCTTGCACTATGATTTCTAAGTTAGCCTGACGGGCATTGATTTTAAATAATTCAATACTGTCTTGTATCGTCTCTAAAATATTGACACTTTCTTTTATATCAGCAGTCTGATTAACGGATATTTTCTTGAAATTTTGCACCAAATTATGCGCACGAGTAATATTCCTTTTAATTAAATCAGTCGCCTCCATAATATCTTCTAATGCTTCTGTATTATCTTCAAATAAATCACTAATATCTTTATTATTTACTCGGCTATCTAATATAGTAGCGGCGGTATTAATTATCCCCAGTGGGGTATTAATTTCATGTGCTACCCCCGCTACCATTTGCGCTAAAGAACGATGTCTTTCTAAGGTGGCTTCTGTTTGTAATCTTTCTGATAGGTAATTTTTTTCCTGTTCGAGCAAGCGTTTTTTATCTAAACAGGCTTTTACTCTGGCATATAATAACGTGGCATTAAACGGCTTGGGTAAATAATCTTCTGCCCCCATTTCAATACACCGCACAATGCTGTCTATTTCAGTAATGGCAGAAATCATAATCACAGGAATATTGCGTAACACATTATCGGCTTTCATGGTTTTCAATACCGTATAACCATCAACTTCTGGCATGGTTATATCTAATAAAACTAAATCAAATTTTTCTTGAGTTAATTTATTTAAAGCGATTGCACCATTTTCTGCCATTTCGTATTGATAGCCACGTTTTTTTAACCGACGGGCTAAAATGTCACGATTGTCTTCAATATCATCGACAATTAAAACTTTCCCCGTTAAATCATTATCGCTGTTTGCTGGGATAATAACTTCTGTGGGGATAATGCTCGTATTCTCTGTTAAATTATTTTTTACTTCACTGAGTTTAAACAGTTGGTTAATCTGATCCGTTAAATTTCTCCCTGCCAGAGTAATCTTTTTTAAATCAGCTAAATATTGAATTTGCCCATCTTTAGTTGCATCTTCTGCCAACATTTCGCTGTAACCAATAATTTGATTAACGGGTGTTAATAAATCATGGCGGATTTTTGACTCTTCTTGAATAGTCATTGTTTACCTTCGTAAATAATCTATTTTTAATGATTAAGGAGTATCTCAACAGTATTAAAGTAATTACGGAGTAAAACAGCTTTAGCTGTTTTTAGCCAATAGCTAAAGCTATTGGACTCCTATTTCGGCTATTTTTACTATGTCGCAACAAGCCTAATGTTGTTTAGCGACAGAGTCCCTGAAATATTGTCTTAATTACTTAAGTAAAGCGGCAATTTTGCCTAATAGTCTTTCTATTTCAATAGGCTTGGTATCATAGTCATTACAGCCTGCTGATAAGGCTTCTTGCCTGTCACTTTCCATAGCATGAGCCGTTAACGCAATAACAGGAATATGGCTTGTCGGTTGATGTTGTTTAATTTTTCGCGTGGCATCCCAACCATTTATAATGGGCAAACTCATGTCCATTAAAATTAAATCAGGTAACTGCTTGATTGCTAATTCAATGCCTTGTTCACCGTCTGTTGCGGCAATAATTTCATAACCGCGCCGACTTAGACGACGGGAAAGCATATCCATATTCATTTCGTTATCTTCGACAATTAAAATGGTTGCCATCTGTTAATCCTCATCTGTTTCTTATTGTTCTTCTGTTTCAAAATACACAGGTAACTGAATAATAAATTCTGAACCCTGTCCTTCGGTACTTTTTGCGTGAATGCTACCGCCTAACATATCGCAAAACTTTTTGGTAATGGTTAATCCTAATCCAGTACCGCCATATTTGCGGGTTGTGGAACTATCCGCCTGAGTAAACGCCTCAAACACTTTAGATAATTGTTCTTCTGACATACCAATACCACTATCTTTGACACTTAATATCATCCATTCAATATTATCGCTGATGTTTTTTGTAATACTGAGTATAATATTTCCAGCTTCAGTAAATTTATTGGCATTACTCAATAAATTAAGTAATGACTGTTTGACTTTGATTACATCTGTGTAGGCTGTACTAATAGTGTCATCTATATTAACAACTAAAGTATTTGCTCTTTTATCTAATAAGGGTTGAATAGTCACTGCTATTTCATGAATCATTCTCGCTAAATTAAATTCTTCAGGATAAATTTCCATTTTACCTGCTTCAATTTTAGATAAATCCAAAATATTGTTAATAATATCTAATAAATGTTTGCCCGCAATGCGAATTTTACTTAAGTCTGGAATAAAATCAGTTAATCCATCGTCTTCGGCTTCTTCAAGTAACATTTCACTATAGCCAATAATGGCATTCATAGGTGTTCTTAATTCATGTGACATATTGGCTAAAAAAGCACTTTTAGCGGTATTAGCCTGTTCAGCAGCAAGCTGCGCCTGCTGGGCTTTTTGCATGGCTTTTTCCAGTTCTTGTTCAGTGTGTTTTAGTTCAGTAATATCGGTATGAATTGCGACCGTGCCGACATTCCACACCCGTCGCTCACTGACTTGCATCCATTTATCATTTTTCCAGTGATGAAGAAAATTGCCTTTTGGATTGTAATGACTTGCTAGACGCTCTTTTATCCATTCTTCACCATTTTCAGTACCAAAAATTAATTGGTTATCCGCTATATTATTAATTAAATCGTTAAATTGTATGCCTTCTTTAACTTTGAAATTTTCAGAACTCATTAAATTGCGATACATATTATTACAGAGAATTAAATTGTCGTTTATATCATATAAGGCAAACGCATTCGGAATGCTTTCAATAGCGGCTAAGGTATGAGAACGGCTGTTTTTTTCAGACAAAGCGGCTTCTTCCAAACGCATATCGACAAGAGTAATGACGATGGCTAATGAAATAATAAAAAACGCCGCTAGACTGACACCTAAGGTTAGGTATTGCGGATTTAATACAAAACCAGTGTCATTAATTGTATTATTACCTAATGAAAAAGTGGTGGATGACATGGCAATATAGTGCATGGCTGCGCCTGCAAATCCCATGGTAATAGCGGACACCATTTTAGCCCATTTGGTACGGGTATATTTATCAGTGCTTAATACCTTATTGGCATAGAGTGAGGTTATACCCAGCATAACAGCAACGACCACCGAAATAACAAAGCCCGTCATGTCTATGAGCATAATCAGCTCTTTGTCACTTTGCATTGCCATCATGCCAATGTAGTGCATCACGCCTATGCCTGCGCCCATCAATACACCGTAAAATAACAGGCTTTTTTGACTGACAGTTCTACGGCTGGCAATGTTTACGACAACCACCCCTGCTAAAATGGAAGGCACAATGGAGCATAAGGTCGTGACAAGATCGTATAAAACGGTGATGGAGGTATCGTCGGTAGTTTTTAAGGTAAAGGCTAACATACCAATAAAGTGCATCGCCCATATTCCCGTCCCCATCGTTAATGCGCCAGCACTTAACCATATTTTTTTGGTCAGTGGATTAATTTCTAAGGCACGCATACGATCTGCTATGCCTAGGGTGGCATAAACGCCTAGGCAAGAGATAATGACAGAAAGTAACACTAAACTTTCATCGTAAGCACCAGTCAGCGTAATGTCGCTATGGTGTGGTGTGAAGAGATGCAGTAAATTCAAAATAAATACCCTGTTTGTGTGCGCGAAACCACTGCCCACAGTTAAGGATTTTTCCGTTCGCCCTGAGCTTGTCGAAGCCTGTGTCATGAGCGGTGAATGTAAAAATCCGAAGTTAAGCCATTCATGCTTCGACTGTTCGACAAGCTCACAGCTCAGCACGAACGGCTTAATTTAATGGCAAGTGGTGCGCGGAACATAATCAAAGAAAGGCGTATAAAACGAGGATGTTTTATACGCCTTCTACCCACTATTTTATACTGGTGTTATTCCAAATACTGGCTAACCCTTGTACAAAACTATACACCAAAGCAATAATATGTTCAGGTGGATTAAACTTGGTTTTAAATAGATAACCCACTTCTACTTGATTATATTTTTCTGTTACATGAATCAGATGAAAATTACCTTCGCTGCGTACATATTTATCACCCGAAAAATCCAGTGGAAAACCTTCGGACTTCGCTAGTTTTTTATACAACGCTAAACCACCATCAGCAGTGTTTATGGCTATGCCTCCTTTAGCATTCACTTCATCAGCAAATAACACTTGGTTCTCCACTATTAACCATGTACTTTCACCTTCACCACCGACGGCAATATGATGAATAGTTTCCAGTAAGTCTGCACGACTAGCATGACTATTTACAAGCATTTCATTAAGTATATTAATGGTTGCCAATGCCATGCCAATGGATAAAAATTGCCGCACACTGCTTTTAACCAAGGAATATAACTTATCTTCTGTGGTTTCAACTTTAGAAAAATAACCGCTGATGTCATAACGATCGATGACTTCGCGTTCAGGTGACATACCTGGTTGACCCGTGCGAATAAAAAGCTGACTGACCTTATTTTCCATTTCTTCACGGATAAACTGACAAAGCTCTAAACCCGCGCTGTCTGTTTCCATTACCACATCGATAAACGCCACCGCCAAAGAACCGCTTAATTCCAGATTACTCTGAAACAACTCAATCGCAGCGGCTTTACTGGCGGCGGTGACAATTTTTAACGGTAAGTCATAAACCTTGATTGAGCGCATCGCCAGTTTAGAAACACTCAGCACATCGGGTTCATCGTCCACTAATAGCACAACCCATTCTTTAAAAAACATAATCTTCTCCTCGTTACCTGATTTTTTTAATAGTTCAACGGTTTTCTCAGTTCTTGGAAATTTGCGGTATTTAGCTGCAAATGTTTCGCTAAATAAGCGGCTGTTTCTTTGGGTCGAATCTTGTGAACAAAGTTGTAACGTGCTTCGTGATAACTATGATCGCCACCGTAAAAGCTGGGGTAAAAATTCATTTTCATGCGTTTTAATTCGGCGGCACGGTAAGCCGACAGCGGTTTAAGGGCTTCATCCTTGTTACGCAACTCATTTTTAGCCTGTAACTGCTGAGCAAAATCCGCGCTATTGGCGAGTGCTTCTGCACGCTGGGATAATTCAGCTAAATAATCGTCCCACTCTTCAGGCAAGGTATCATCGATCAAACCAATTGCCTTGGCTTTTTGCATACCAATGGGTACTGGAATATCAGTCAATTCAATAGCGCGACCAATGCCGACCCGCCTAGGTAGCAAATACGTCCAATATTCTGAACCGTATAAGCCCATGGTTTTATAATGTGGATTCATCATCACACCTGCGCGAGCAAATACTTTATCCGCTGCCAAGGTCATCATCACGCCGCCCGCGCCCGCTGAACCATAAACTGCTGAAATGACCAACTGATTCGGCGTATTGATAATTTCCAACACCACATCATCAATGGCATTGATATTGCGCCATGATTCATCGGCGGCATTTTTTGCCACTTCAATCATATTAAGATGCACGCCGTTTGACCAAAAATCCGTACCGCCCATGAGTACAATCACTTTAGTGGCGCGTTTTTTGGCTTCACTGTACGCTAAGCGTAAGCGTTGGCATTGCTCGGTACTCATTGCGCCATTGTGGAAGTTAAAATGCAAGTAACCGACTTGATTTTTTTCTTCGTACCAAATTTCTTTAAAGGTTTCCGCCTTATCCATATACAACAAGTCGATAGGCGATTCTGGTACGTCTTTGAGACTAGCGACACCCAGAATTAACGTAGCGGGTAATTTATAATCAGGTTTATTGCGCGAAGTTATGCGCGTGAGAAAGGATTGCCCTTCGATTTTTTTACGTTTTAAATGTGAAATCCAGATTGCCCCATCAACAGCGGCACGGCAAATTGCACCATGCCGTTTAGCAATAATCTCACCCGGTTTCCAACCGCGTAAATTGTCTTCTTTATGGACACCAAACAAATAAAACTCTTCACCACCAATGGTATCTAATACCCCTGGAAAACTATCAGCGGCATTGATTTTGCGCATAATGATGTCAACGGTATCAGTTTCCCAATTGATTTTTCTATCGGGTTGCTTCATTAATGGACGCAACGTGCCTGTTACATCGGGTTTGCTATAATCGAGTTTTTCGGGGGAGAAAGATTTGCTGATAAATTTTTCCAACATTTCCAGTATGACTTTAATCGCCGTGCCAGTGACTTCATGCCGATAAAGACTGGCTTTTGCTACCTTACGCATTTTGAAAGTTGCCGTTGCCCAAATATCACCTGCATCCATTTCATCGGCGGCTTCTAAAGCGGTTACGCCCCACTCGGTTAATTTGTCGGTAATTGCCCAATCCAGTGAAGACGGTCCTCTGTCGCCTTTAATACCTGGATGAATAATGATACAAAGATGTTTTTGCCAAATCGTTTCTGGTACACGTTCTTTTAAAAAAGGACAGATAATCAAATCGGGTTGGAATAATTCCACCGAATGTTCCATGACTTCTGCGCTGATGGCTAAGGTGATTGACACTTCATGACCGCGTGACACTAATTCGATATGAGTACGCTGGCATAAACCGTTATAAGATGATGTTATCAGTAATATTCGCACTTTTTTCCCCTGTCTATAGCTGGTTTTTATTTTATTATTTCGCTACAAGCTGCCAGTTCGATGCGTGGTAATTGTAAACTTTATAAATTTAGAATTACGTCATTACAATATTTTTAGATACTTTCAGTGAACTGGACTTAGCTGAGCCTAGCATGATAATCTTCCAGCCTGCAATGTTAAAAAATGAATGGTATTTTGAGTGGGTGTGTTAAAAGTGACAAAATAGAACTACAAATTTTGTCTTGATGAAAAAGAAGCCAAGCCACAGCGTTAAACGTTACCCAACCGATTTGAACGATAAGAAAAAGGGGATTATTAAAGAGTTATTACCAGAGATTTTACCGAATGGTCGTCCAAGGATAATAAATTTTTAGTCCGCAGTGGTTGCGCATGGCGATTCTCGCTGCATACACTTCCACATTTAAAATACGCACAGAGTAATGGGCATCAAAAAACCTATTTTTGATGCCCTAACGTTCGATGCTATTTTTCAAAATGATTAACGATTATTTTCCCGCCTGAAATAACTAAATCTGGATATTCTAACGGTTTGAAATTGTGCATAGCATCACCTTTCACAGCAATTAAATCAGCGGGTGCGCCGCTTTGTAACGTGCCAAGCAAGGGGATATTGAGATGCTGCCCCGCTTTTGCGGTTGCTGTGTGTAATACTTCCAATGGTGACAGTTTGGCTAACTGCATCATCAAATTCAATTCTTGGGCATCGATACCCCACGGAATCTCAGGATGGGCAATTTCTGAGCCGTATAAAAATTCACCACCCAAGGCAGCCCAAGTGTGGGCGTTATGTGCCACGCCTGAACATTTTGATAGCGTATCTAAGGTGGTGACGATTTTTACTCCTTGATCCACTGCCTTCTTTAACAAGGTTTCGGGAATGGCATCACAAGGGGTATGCGCCCATTCATCAACTCCTGCATTAAGCGCGATAGTCACGCCTTTGGTTTCAGCCAAATGTGCAGTGACTTTGAGTTGGTGTTGATGCGCTTCATCGACAATGGCTTTAACGATGGCTTCTGATAACAGTGGCATAGCGTGCGGCGGTTTTCCGTGTTCTGCATGAGGGTCTGAATGTCCATGATGATGCTCAGAACTCCAAGGCGCACCGACTTCATTACCTGTTTCCAAGGCAATCTTAATCACCACTGCACCACCCTTAATCAACTCACGCACGGTTTGCCGTGCTTGTGCTTCGCTGGCAACAGGAATGGCGAGATTGTCCGCGCCCATAGTGGGAATAGGATAACCATTAGGTGCGGTGATGATCTGTCCTGAGGTTAAAACGCGCAAACTACCGTCGCCACCATAAGGCTGATGCACTGTACCGCCTACATCTCGCAGTGTGCCGATACCGTGTCGCAATACGGTATCGGCGGGAATGTGTTGATAAGCAAGATGGGCGTGTAATTCAATCAAACTAGGTAATAACGTGGCATCGCCTAAATCGATAACGTTGGCAACAGTGGATTTGAATGCCTCACGCTGGTCGATTTGGACAATTTTGCCATTACTGATTAATACGGAGGTATTGGTTCTTAGCGTTGTACCATCAAAAACTCGTGCTGCATGAAGCAGTAGTGGGGTTTCTTCAGCAATAGCTAAGGTGGAGTTAGACAAACTGAGGATGAACAATAAGAGACAGAGTAACTTAAATGTGGGTTTCATAGACTAATAACTCTTAGGCGAAGAGCATACGGCTCACGCAAAAAAAATCTTTGTGAGCCGTGTACTGAGGGGGGTTCGTGTAGGATAGACACTGCAATGTAGCGTCTCTACGAAAATTAAAAAGTGGTAGTGGTTAATTTGGTAATGATGTAATGGAGTCATTGTCATGATTTTTGACTCCGCTATTTCACCATCACTTTGTTACCTAAAAAGTAACTTCAACACCACCAAAGAAAGACACGGGTGCGCCAGGATTTAACAACTGATTGTTAAATGGGGTTACAGTGTCCACCACTGAATTACTAGATACATAATTTTTGTCCAGTAAGTTACGACCTTCAAAAAATACTTTGTAATGCTCGTTAGACCAGCCAGTCCGTACACCTAGCAAACCGTAACCCGACACTTTATAAGTATTGGCGAAATCGGCATAACGTTTACCCGCCGCATCAAAAGTAGGTCCTACGAAAAAGCCGCTGGCATGACGATACAACACTTCACCTTTAAGAAAATAGTTGGGTGCAGAAGGTAAACGATTGTTGCCATAAATGGCATTATTATCAAAATTGAAATGATTGTAGGTGACCGTCACCATCGGTGCGATAGAGTGCGTACCTTTATCATCAAGGGCAAAATTACCCCCAATTAATCCTTCAACACCCGCGTGAATAGTATTATCAACATTGGTTGCCAAACTTAAACCAGGCGCGGGAGAGACCGACAAAATTTCTTTATTCAGCCATGAATAATATAGCGATAAATCCCACTTCATGTTGTTTAAAGCACCGAACTCATGTGTACCGCGTGTGCCTATTTCAACAGACGTGCCTTCCATCGCCTTTAGTGTGTTATTACTATTCGGGTTAGTGATGGTATTACCCGCTAGGTTGTAATTAGTCGGTGGCTCGTACAGCCGACTGACATTGGCGTAAGCACTGGCGTTTTTCTCGAAGCGATACATCAAGCCTAAGCTAGGATTAATGCCTTGATAGTCGGCTTTAGGATAGCTACTTGGAGGATAAAATCCAAAAGGATTATTGGTTGATACGTTATTAACTTCGCGGTGTGCAAATACGCCTTGTAAGGCAGGGGTTAATGTCCAACGCTCATTAATATGCCAATGGTCTTGGGCAAAAATTTCAATATTATCGGCTTTTTTAGTGATCTGATTGGTCAAGCCATTGCGATTACCGTTGTTATTACGGTAGTTGCCGCCTTTTTCTGAGTTAGTGCCAAAATTTAGACCGACCAATATATCGTGACTATCTAAGTGCAGATTGTAACGAGCCGATGTTCCCCAATCTTTCTGAGTGCTATCGACTAACAAACTAAATACCTCGAATGAATTAGGTGGACCAGGAATAATTCTATCAACGATGGGATGATAAAGATGTTGGTTTTCATAGGAAAAGCCGACTTCCAATGAACTTCTGTTATCAATTGTCCAAGTGGTTTTATTGGCAACGCGCTCAGTTTCAACATTCAAATGATAATTACCGCCTATCGCTTGTCTACTAGCTTGTTTGGGATTCGCATCAAATTCGGCTTGTGTTAATTGCCCAGGAAGTTGTTGATTATTTTTGATGTAGCTGATATAGGTACGGTTGACGATAGAATCAGTAATTTGCCAACCGAAATTGCCATAAACACCGACACGATCTTGTTTATTATGATCGCGGTAACCGTCCCAAGTTTTACCTTCAACGGTTAATAAGCCATCGAGTTTTTCGTTGAACACTTTACTTACAGTAGCACGACCTAATATTTCACCGAAACTGCCACCGTTCAATGATAACCGTGCCGTCGGGCTATTATGTGCAGTGGGCGTAGTAAAATCGACCGCTCCACCCAAGGTACTCGCGCCATACTTAAGCGCGTTGGCACCGCGTGCCACGGTAGCATATTGAGAGGCGAGAGGGTCAATAACACGGTTATGGTTATTGCCATCTGCTGCCGTAATGGGTAATCCATCTTGCAAAAATTTCACGCCATTTGAGTCAAAATCGGTGGAATCCAAATTTGAACCACGGCTAGAAAAAAAGATGGTGTCATTGCCACTTTGACTCGCTGCCCAAACACCTGGCACATAACGGAAAAAATCAGCAATACTGGAAACATTACGATCTCTTAAGTCATTTATATCCACTAAAGTCACACCACCTGCTGATTGGTCAACTTCAACACGCGTAGCCGCAAGTTTTGGATCAATTTTTTTTGCGTCTTTTTTGTCGGTGACGGTCATAGTTTCAAGTTGCACTGCATTCGCTTGGTTTTTTGTGTCTTTCGCCATAACCGTTGTCGATGCGTTGCAGGCGACCAATGCAATCAATATAGATTTGTTTAGCGGTGAAAGCTTAAAAAGTCGAGGAGGAAGTAAATTCATAGTAATTTTAAAGTTGTCAGTAAAAAACGCACCTCAATAGGCTGAGGACTATTTGAGTCATTTACATCGAAGTGACTTATTTGCAAGTCTACCCAACAAATAAATCCTGTTTAGGTTCTTTTTATATGGCAAAAGTAATATTTTCTATGCACAAGGCTTTTATTGTGTGATATGCCGCACTTTTAGAATTTAATGAGTGATATGCCGTATTTTGATTTCAAGCACCTGTCAGGTTTTAAAAGCCTGATAGGTGCTACACACAAAGGCACAGTTCATGCTTTAAGTTAAGAATTATTCAGTTCTACCAAAGAGAAAAATCATGGGAACATCAACACGCTGGCGAGTAAAAAACGATGATTTGCCCTCGCATTTTCAAGCACAAGAACAGCGGCTACATCAAGCATTGCCCAAAGAATTAGGCGAGGGTTACTCTGATGTATTGTTATTAGATACAGATTTGAGCTATATAGAAACACACTATACACCCAGCAAAGATTTGGGGGTGTTAAGCCAGATAGAATCACCAGAACCACGCATGGTAGTAACGCTGGGGTTAAAAGGGAAATCTTGTTTTACCAGTCATCAAGGTGAAGAATTAATTTTTAACCAAGGCTATACCACCATAGCCACCTTCAATACCAGTAAGGGTGAACGACAATATCAAGCTCATCAAGCGGTGACGCAGCTACGTTTATCTTTGAGTAAAACATGGTTAGAGCGGTATTTGGGTGAATCGCAAGCCGCGCAATTATTCAATGGTAAAGCGATGCAGTTACTCGCCCATCAACCCATTTCAGCGCAAGGCATGATAGCCGCACAACAGCTATTGACAGCGAAGGTTGCACCCGAAGTAAAGCGTGTATTTATGCACGCTCAAGCGATGTCACTATTAGCAGCAGAGTTGGGTTGTTTTTATCAGGAAAAATCAAAAGCAGGGTTTAAATTTACCGAACGAGACAAAGAGATTGCCAACTTAGCACACGATATTCTTGAGCAAGAATTTCAAACCCCGCCCACAGTAGCAGCATTAGCAAGACGTGCTGGCACCAATCAATGTAAACTCAAAAAATTATTCCAGCACTTTTTTGATAACACGCCTTACGGCGTATTATTGGACATACGCATGAATAAAGCCTATCAATTGCTAAAATCTAGCCATTGCCAAGTCAGTGTCGCAGCTGATTTTGTTGGTTACAGTCATGCCAATAATTTTAGTGTGGCATTTGTTAAATATTTTGGCATTGCACCTAAGTTTATTGCCAAACAATAGTTAGGTATTTATGAGCAAGCTGACTGAAAATAATCATGCGCCTTGGGTTTTAATTGCTTAAGCTCCTGCGCTAAATAGTTATATTTTTCTTCAAGCTGACTTTTCAACTGTTCAAAATACGCTTTTAAAAGACCAAGGTGTCAGTATTAGCCAAGCCTGTGAAGATATGAGCTTAGGTGAGACGGCAGTCAGACGGTGGCTAAAACAGGCAGAGGCTGAACTGTTGGGCGGAAAGGGTATTGGTAAGCCGTTGACGCTGGAGCAACAGCGGATAAGGCAACTGGAAGTTTCGTAGGTCGGAATAAGCCCGCCCAAGCGATAGCGCAGGGTGGGCGTTTCCCACAAAGCGAGGTAATCTGCATAACGGTTTGTCGGAAACGCCTATTTTCGTTTACGCTCAAATAAGCTTATTCCGACTACATGACTGTGGTTTTATTGTATTGAATCACCAAGCATCTCGTTCCCAAGCTCTGGCTTGGGAATGCCTATTGCCAAGCTCCGCTTGGCGTGGCAGCGAATGAGACAAGTTTGTTCTCACGATTATAAGCATTAATCGTCAAGCAGAGCTTGAGGGTAGGCATTCCCAAGCGGAGCTTGGGAACGAGAAATAATTGTGCGTGGTTGTGTTGGGTTACCAAAAAGATAGCAACTCAATCTATGCGGATTACGGATTTATCATAAAATATCAACTTTTATCATAAAACAATCAACTTTATTTTTTATGAAAATCAATACAATAGAGCCTCTTATCTAACTTTAATCACAAAGGACTCTCAAAATGAGCAAACAATCAAATCATCAAGCCGATATGGGCAATGCAAATAAAGGCACATCTGGACAAAACCAAACACATTCACAAAATCAAGGTAATCGTGGTGGACAGATGAATCCAAACAGCCAGCCTAATAGCCAAAAATCCAGTAACCCAAAATCTGGAAAATAACTGTAACATTGGGGCAAATGTCAAGTTTGCCCCACTTCGGAATATTTATAATGGAAAATTCAGCACAACAAAATGCCAAGAAGCGAAAACTTAAACAAACTAAACAACTTGTTAAGCTTGCTTTAAATGATGGCTGGATTCAACAGAGCATTGCTAAAGCTTGTCGTACACAACAATCAATTGTTAGTGCGTGGGCGCGTGGTGAAAATCAAGGTACAGAAGCTCAATTAGCTCCACTATTAGAGCAATATGGTAATCAACTCAGAAGAAAAAGTTTTCAGGTTTATTATCATTTTGACTCTGAGGAACAGAAATTTAAATTCTTTCGCGTAGAAGGTAAAGTTATCTTTTCTTATACGTTTTTTAAAGAAAAGCAAAGCAATAAAATTACAAAAAAAATCCCTGTATTTAAAATCATAGTGCATGAACAAGGAAAAGGCGTTTTTCGTACTGTAGAACAAAATAGACCTAGCTCTACTTCAAATGAACAAGGCGAATTGGTTTTTCGCATAGTTGAACAGCATAGACCACATTTTAATAATGACGTGGACAAGCTTCTAAAATGTCATGTAGAAAGTGGACATTGGTTTTCATATATCAGTGAGCAACTTAATACGGAACAAGTTGTGCAAAAAATTGAAACACTTTCAGGTGAATTTGCTAAAAATGAGTGGCTTAGTGAAAAATATACTTTGCCATTTTTAATTCGTAAGGCAATGATAGAAAACGGTTATCATCTGGAAAATATTGTAGAGTACCCTTCAATATGATAATTTTAAAGAGCAACCCAAAAGGAAGCGGACACCTTAAACGTCCAAATAGTAGGCTGAAAAATCAGCAAGATAGTTTGTATGCTTTATAGCCTGCCTTACAACTAGCCAATTCGCTATTGTGACGCAGAAATGCAAACAAAAATTTAGGAAGACAAACGCACCTGCTTTTTTAAAGATAAAAGAAAGATGTTTCCAGTATTTGAAAAGTGTCTTTGTCTAATAGGGATTGGGGTGGGATAAAAGCCAAGCCGTCATTTTATGATCGCTTGGCTTTTTTATTTGGAAAGCAAACTACATATTTTACGAGCGGTTTATCCCACCACATACCGCTTAGATTCAGTCCGTAGGTCGGGTTAGCGACAGCGTAACCCGACACACACCGCGCATCACAGTGCGTCGGGTTACGGCTATCGCCTAACCCGACCTACAAAATCAATATTCACCCCACCACATACCGCTTAGACTCCGCCCCCGCAACTTCTTTAACCAACTTAGGCACAAGATAGCCCGAAAGACACGCTTGCACCCGTTCCATTAATAATAAAGCGTCCGTTTCTGACACGGCAAAATGCCCCGTACCTGTGGCTTTATCTAATAGATGCAGGTAGTAAGGAATCACGCCGTGTTGGAATAAGCGTTCGCTGAGTTCACAGAGTACCGCCGTATCGTCATTGACTCCTTTTAACAGTACCGATTGATTTAATAAGGTGATGCCGTGGTTTTTGAGTTGTTGGCAGGCGGTGATGACGCGCTCGTTGAGTTCGTTGGCGTGGTTGCAATGTAGCACTAGGATGATTTGTTTGGGGCTTTTGGTTAGGGTGTGAATGAGTTCGGGGGTGATACGCGCAGGCAGTACGATGGGCAGGCGGCTATGGATGCGGATGCGTTTGATGTGGGGAATGGTGTTGAGTTGTGCTATGAGGCGGGTGAGTCTGGCATCGTTGAGTAATAGGGGGTCGCCGCCGCTGAAGATGACTTCGTGGATGCTGGGGTCGTTTTGTATGCTGAGAATGGCGGCGTGTTCTTGTTGTTTGCTGAGTTGTAAGTCGGCGTAGGGGAAATTACGGCGGAAACAATAGCGGCAGTTAATGGCACAACTGCCTGTGTTGATGAGTAACACGCGCCCTCGGTATTTGTGCAATATACCTGTTTGGGTGGCGGCGGGTAAGTCGCCGACAGGGTCGTTGCTATAGCCTGTATAAAACACGAGTTCATCTGTTATGGGTAACACTTGGCGCAATAAGGGGTCGAAAGGGTTGCCTTTTTCCATGCAGGCGGCAAAACTAAGTGGCACGCGCAAGGGGAAGTTTTGCGCGGCTGTGGGTGAGACGGGTAGGTCGTTGGGGTTTAAGTTTAAGTAGTGACACAGGTCTTCTAGGGTGCTGAATGCGTCTGCTAATTGTTGTTGCCAGTTCTTGGCAAAATGCGCGGTTTCGGTCATGCGTGGGTATTTAAGGTTTCTATTCAATGATTGCCTCTATTATAATGGTCTGACTTTATATTGTTTGTCATCTTGAGGATAAAATGGCTAGTTATAGTACCAGTGAGTTTAAAGCAGGGTTGAAAGTCATGTTGGATAATGACCCGTGTGCGATTATTGAGAATGAGTTTGTTAAACCAGGTAAGGGTCAGGCGTTTAACCGCGTTAAGATTAGAAACTTGAAAACAGGTCGGGTGATTGAGAGAACGTTTAAATCAGGCGAGTCGTTGGAAGGCGCGGATGTGGTCGAGATGGAGATGCAATATCTGTATAACGATGGCGAATTTAGACATTTTATGAATAATGAAACCTTTGAACAGTATCAATGTGATGAAAAAATCGTCGGCGATGCGGGTAAATGGTTGAAAGATCAAGATGCTTGTACGGTTATGTTATGGAATGACGCGCCAATTGGTGTAACGCCTGCTAATTTTGTGGAATTGAAAATTGTGGAAACGGATCCGGGTGTACGCGGTGATACCTCAGGCGGTGGTGGTAAACCTGCTAAGTTGGAAACTGGCGCGGTGGTGCGTGTGCCGTTGTTTGTACAAACCGAAGAAATGATTAAAGTCGATACTCGTACAGGCGAATATATTTCGCGTGTAAAAGAATAATGCAGTCTGCGTGGCAGCCGAGTTGCTCTATCGAAACACTGCATTTAAGAGCGCGGCTGCTGGCAAAAATTCGTGCGTTCTTTTTGGAAAAAGCGGTGTTGGAAGTGGAAACGCCGCTGTTAAGTCACACGATAGGCACTGATCCGTCTTTGGCGTTTTTTGCAACTAGCTATGATTTGCCGCCTTTTCAACACCGTTTATTTCTACAAACCTCGCCTGAATTTGCCATGAAACGCTTGCTTGCCGTAGGTTGTGGTTCTATTTATCAAATCGCTAAGGCGTTTAGAAATGGTGAATCGGGACGCTTTCATAATCCTGAATTTACACTGTTGGAATGGTATCGGATTGGTTTTACGTTGTCGGATTTAATGGATGAAGTGGCTGAGTTGATTGTGTCGTTGTTTGCTGACTATCAGCCGTTAGTGAGTGTAGAGCGGTGTAGTTATCAGGCGATTTTTCAGCAGTACACGGGGCTGGACGCGCTGGTTTTTTGTTATGCCGATTACTGTGCTTACGCGCTGGCTAATGAATTGCCCGAGGCGGTGGCGTTGTGTGAACACGACCACGCGCTGTGGCTGGATGTGTTGTTTAGCCATAAAGTTCAACCGTATTTGGGTGACAATGCCTTGTGTATGATTTATGGTTATCCTGCTTGTCAGTCGTCATTGGCGCGACTTAATGCGGATAATCCATTGGTGACAGATCGCGTGGAGCTGTTTATTAATGGTATTGAATTGGGCAATGGTTTTTATGAATTGACCGATGCTATTGAACAAAATCAACGCTTTGATGCTGAAATAGCCATCCGTCAACAAAGAAATCTACCCGAAGTGCTTAAGGATGACAGGTTGATTGCAGCGTTGAATGCGGGTTTACCTGAGTGTTCTGGCATAGCAATCGGCTTGGATCGTTTGCTCATGTTATTGTCAAAAACTGCCTCCATAGACGAAGTTCTGAGTTTTTCAATACACAGTGCTTAAGCTGTTTAAATATTTACTGTGTTATAATCTGGCTCAAGTTATTATTATCCGCTCATAGATAGTTTATTTTTTAGATACTTACATGAAATTAAATACTTTTTCTCGCTTGTTATTACTATGCCTGATTGCGCCTCAAGCTGTTAACGCTGCTGGAGAATTCATTGTTAGAGATATTCAAGTCAAAGGTCTGCAACGCATTTCTGTGGGTACTGTTTACAACGACTTTCCTGTCAATGTCGGCGAACGGTTTTCCTTAGATAATTCTGCTGCTGCGATAAGAGCTTTATTTAAAACTGGTTTTTTTAAAGACGTTTCCTTATCCAGAGAAGGGTCAACGCTGATTATTAAAGTCGTAGAGCGTCCAACTATCGCAAAAATTGTCTTTGAAGGCAATAAAGACCTCAGCAAAGACGATTTAACCAAAGCGTTAGATAAAATTGGCTTAGCCGAAGGTAAAGTCTTTGATAAACAAGTGCTTGATAAAGTTGAGCAGGAATTAAGCCGCCAATATCTCAGTCATGGTAAATATGGATTAAAAATTAAAACCGATGTGGGAAACCTAACGCGCAATCGTGTGGGTATTAATATTACTATCTCAGAAGGTCGGGTCAGTAAAATTAAGCTGATTAATATCGTTGGCAACAATGCCTTTGATGATAAAACCCTGCTGGGTAAGTTTGAGTTAAGCCCCTCTAATTTGTTGTCGTTTTATACTAAAAATGATCAATATTCCAAGCAAAAACTGTCTGCCGATTTAGAAAGCTTGTTGTCTTATTATTTGGATCGCGGTTATATCAATTTTGCGATTGAATCCACGCAAGTCGCGATTACCCCTGACAAAAAAGATATTTACGTCACCATCAATGTTAAAGAAGGTGAGGTTTACAAGTTGAACAAAGTCAAGCTAGCAGGTAATTTAGTTGTTCCGCCTGAACAATTAACGAAACTGGTTAGCGTAGGACCTGGCGAAATTTTTTCTCGCAAAAATGCCACTGAAACCTCTAAGGCAATTCAAGACCGTTTAGGTGATGAAGGTTATGCGTTTGCTAACGTTAATATGGTGCCAGACATCAACGAAGCATCAAAAACCGTCGATATGACCTTTGCCGTTGACCCTGGTAAGCGCGTTTATGTGAATCACATTAACATACGCGGCAACGCAACCACGCGTGATGAGGTACTACGCCGTGAAATGCGTCAAATGGAATCGAGCTGGGCTTCCAGTTCAAAAATTGAACGTTCAAAAGTTCGCCTTGAACGCTTAGGCTATTTTGAATCGGTCAATGTGGAAACACCACCCGTTGCAGGTACAGCAGACCAAATCGATGCTAATTACACCGTAGTCGAAAAACCATCGGGAAATTTATCAGCAGGGGTTGGCTATTCTCAGGTGCAAGGCATTATATTAAATGCCAATATTGCCCAAGATAACGTATTTGGCTCAGGTAAGCGCGTCAACCTCGCGTTTAACAACAGTACCTATACCACCAATTATCAATTTGGTTTCTTTAACCCTTATTTTACAACAGATGGCGTTAGTCAAGGCTACAATTTAGGTTATGTCAAACGTAATGCGGGAGCGATAAATTTATCCAACTACAGCACCAATGTGGCGAATGCAGGCACGAACTTTGGTATTCCCTTAAATGAATTTGATTCAATACGTTTTGATACTGATCTAAAGCACACGAACTTAAAAATTAATAATACCCTTACTGATAGCTCTGGTCAGCCTGTTACCGTTATCACTGATAGTTCTGGTAATCGTATTGCGACCGATAACCTCGGAAATCCCATTACTTTCGATGCGCTTGGTAATGCAATTACCAGTCTTGGTTATACGGTTAATAATGCCTACGCATCTAAACAAATCCGTGAATTTATTCGTGAGAACGGCAACAAGTATTTAACCTTAGGTGAAACAGTCAGTTGGACTCACGACACCCTTAATCGCGCCATGTTCCCTAATCATGGTGGACAACAACGTGCATCTGCAATGGCAACCATTCCAGGTAGTGATCTGACCTATTATAAAATTGCTTACAGACAGCAACATTATTTTCCCATCGCTAAAGACTTTACACTTAAACTTAACGGTGAAGTCGGTTATGGAAATGGTTACGGTAGCACTAAAAGCTTACCATTTTTTGAAAACTACTTTGCAGGTGGTACAGGTTCAATACGCGGCTTTAAAAACAATACATTAGGGCCGAGAGACACCCAACAAAATATACTGAATG
This sequence comes from Methylococcales bacterium, assembly GCA_026398895.1. GTDB lineage: Bacteria > Pseudomonadota > Gammaproteobacteria > Methylococcales > Methylomonadaceae > UBA4132. The sequence goes on along the minus strand of JAPLRZ010000042.1, from coordinate 55,360 downwards.
GACTTTTTTTACCAGGTAATCCCATTGGCGGCTCTAGTAAAATTATAGCTAATGCGGAATTATTTTTTCCTGTTCCTTTCATGACAGAAACAAAGTCTGTCAGGTTAGGTACTTTTTTTGACGCAGGGGAAGTTAGTAATGGATTTTCAACAAAGGATATGAGGTATTCCGCAGGACTTTCAGGAGAATGGTTATCACCGTTTGGTGCGTTATCAGTTAGTGCAGCATATCCACTTAATGCTCAGGGTTCCAATCCTACAACTGGTCAACTCGGCGATCAAAAACAAGCGTTTCAATTCAATTTTGGACAAAATTTCTAAGAAATTATTTTAGTTTACACACTTATCCCCTATAATTTCGCGCCTTAACTGATTATTTATTTTTTAACTACACTGGAGATTGATTTAACAATGAAAAAGAAAATTGCTTTATTTTTAGGATTATTACTGGCTACTAGCGTCAGTCACGCTGAATTAAAAATTGGTGTTGTCAACATAGCCGCTGTGCTTGAGAAGTCACCACAGGCTGAAAAGGCTCAAAAACGTTTAGAGGCAAAATTTTTGCCGCGTGAAAAGCAATTAAAGGATGCCGCTCAGCAAATCAAAACCTTGGAAGACAAGATCACCAAAGACGCAGCTGTTATGAGTGAGTCAGAAAAAGCTAATTTGGAAAAAGACCTTGCCAACAAAACAAGAGACGCAAAAAGAACCCAACAAGAACTTAGCGAAGACTTTAATGCCAGCCGTAATGAAGAATTGAATAAATTGCAAAAGCGTATTGTTGAAGCTATCCGCGAAATTGCTAAAGAACAAAATTTTGATCTTTTGTTAGCAGAAGGCGTTATTCACGCCAATGAAAAACTTGATATAACCAGTCAAGTTCAACAAAAATTGTCAAAAATGCCTGAATAAAACGCTTTTTGTTATCAAGCACTAACCCCCCCATCCCTAATAAAACTCCTTACGCCATGTCTATTACGCTGGATATTTTACAAATACAAGCTTTCTTGCCCCATCGATACCCTTTTTTATTGGTTGATAAGGTCATTGAGTGCGAACCTGGAATTAGGTTAGTAGGCGTAAAAAATGTCACCTATAACGAGCCTTTTTTTCAAGGGCATTTTCCGCAAAAACCCATTATGCCAGGGGTTCTTATTTTAGAAGCTTTGGCGCAGGCAACGGGTTTATTAGCGTCAGAGACGGCGGGTGATGAATTAGAAGGTATGATTTATTATTTAGTTGGAATTGACAAAGCCAAATTTAAACGCCCTGTCGTCCCTGGAGATCAGCTGATGTTAGAAGCCAAGTTCGTCAAAAGTAGACGTAATATTTGGGCGTTTGAATGTCGCGCCGAAGTGGATGGTGATTTTGTAGCCAGTGCCGAAATTCGGTGCGCAGCAGTAGTGAATTAATTTTGATCGCTCCATCCGCCATTATAGATAGTCGTGCTGAACTCGCTGATAGTGTGTCAGTAGGTGCTTTTTCCGTTATCGGTGCTGATGTCAAAATTGATGCTGGCACAGTGATAGGCTCCCATGTCGTTATTAAAGGACCTACTTCCATTGGTAAGGACAATCGTATCTATCAATTCACTTCTATCGGCGAAGACCCGCAGGATAAAAAATACGCGGCTGAAATCACGCGTCTTGAAATTGGCGATAGAAATACTATTCGAGAGTTTACCTCCATGCACCGAGGCACAATTCAAGATCATAGTGTTACTCAAATAGGCAATGACAACTTGTTCATGGCTTATACCCATGTTGCGCATGATTGCATTATCGGCGATCACGTTATTATGGCAAATGGTGCATCCTTAGCGGGTCATGTTCATTTACATAGCCACGCTATTCTGGGTGGATTTACTCTAGTGCATCAGTTCACTCAAGTAGGTCAATACAGCTTTGCTGCAATGGGTAGTGCCATTACTCAGGATATTCCTCCGTTTATTATGGTAGGTGGTAAGCCTACCAGACCACATGGTATCAACTCAGTGGGTATGGAACGCAATGGAGTCACTGCCGAAGATGTTCGCTTAATTAGAAATGCCTATAAAATCATCTACAAAATGAATCTACGCCTAGAAGATGCTATAGAGCAACTCGTAGAACTGGCAACTGATAGCAAAGAATTAGCCGAAATGGTTGATTTTTTGCGCAATGTCCGCCGTGGTATTCTGCGCTAATCATCTATGCAATTCATTGATGAAGTTCCTGAACACTTTCTGATTGCAGGTGTTGATGAAGTCGGACGCGGTTGTTTAGCAGGATCTGTTGTAGCTGCCGCTGTCATATTGGATGCAACAAAACCCATTGCTGGTTTAGCTGATTCCAAAAAACTAACTGAACGCAAGCGTGAATACCTGAGTCAACTCATTCAAGAAAAAGCATTAAGCTGGGCTATAGCCGAAGCCAGCGTTGTCGAAATAGACTCACTTAACATCCTCCAAGCCACGCTAATTGCCATGCAGCGAGCTGTCGCTGGCTTACAGCAACAGCCAGATAGGGTTTTAGTCGATGGTAATCGATTACCGTCTCTAACGATGCCTGCTCAAGCTATTATCAAAGGCGATAGCAAAATCGCTGCTATCAGTGCCGCTTCCATTATCGCCAAAGTTTACCGTGATAAGCTCATGGTAGATTATCACCGACAACACCCTAATTTTTCCTTTCATCGTCATAAAAGCTACGGCACTTCGCAACACCTGCTAGAAATTCAACAATTCGGATTTTTAGAAATTCACCGAAAAACCTTTAATCCTGTAAAAACACTCATAGCTTTAAACGCCTCCCAATTTTAAAAATTCAGTAGTGAGTGAAACCTGTAATCAAGCATAAATATTGCGTCCACAACGACCTTGTTAATCAATAAACCGATAACGGTATCGTGCAGCACAGCAATTTTGACAAGCACACGTTTTGCGCGTAAGCTGCTTGATCTAAGTGCGATTGTCAGATTTTTAGGTTCGATTTTCTGCGTATTATGATTGCCTATCTCATGCTTATCAGTGTTAAGGGGGGCGTTGTATGCACCCCTGAAGGTCTTGGTTGGACAACTCGGGTTTTGGCAACGGTATCTACAAACTTAATGGCAGTGATCCTACGAGCTACAATAAGAAAAGCGGAATATCCTGAACCCGTCCATATTGGAAAAAGAAAGGCGCAACCCATGCTTACGAAGCGACAACAGTATGCGAAATAATTTATGATCACTCAAGACATTATCGAAACGTATAATTCGATGAAAACAAACCGCGATGCTAGTGCATTATTTTTAACTCTGGACAGTGCGAATCAGAATTTAATATTGCTTGATAAGGCTGATATTAATACCTCATATCAAGACATTATTGCTCAAGCTCAATTGCCGAAAGATGACATCAGGTTTCTTGTCATTAATTTCGTGTATGAAACAGATGAAAACCCGCCTCGAAAAACAGAAAGACTTTTGCTTATACAGTGGATTCCAATAACCGCTCCGATGCGAAGAAAATTTGCGGTTGTTAATAGTACAAATGATCTAAAACTAGCTTTTATTGGAATACAAAAGGATTTCAAAATAAGCGATTTCAGCGAGCTTGATTATGAGTATATTCGTAGGGATTGTTTGAAGGCATAATCGGTGGGCAAGCTGCGTAGTCATGTAGGTCGGAATAAGCCTTATTGAGCGGGAGCGAAATAAGACGTTTCCGACATCTCAATGTGTTGTCGGAAACGACCACCCTGCGCTATCGCTTGAACTGTCTTATTCCGACCTACTTTGCTTTCCAGAAAATACGTTACGATGTATCGAGTTAATGAACAGTTCTGTTCGAATTGCCCGTCCTTCACTGTTTAAATGCAGGTTTGAATCAAAAAAGTATTTCCTATTGAAAACCAAATCTTCACGCTTATCAATGAAACAGCCTATTGCCATAAATTCTTTTTGAAAACTAAGCTCACTCTTTCTTACTTCGTTTTTAGCATCCTCTGATTCGATGTAAGGCGTGTTTGCAAAATAAACAGAGACTCCCCGCTGTTTCATGTTTTTAATGAATTCCATAAGTTGCTTTGCTGTTTCGGTACATACATGATTTGGTTGGCGGGTGTTGTATCCAGCCCCTTTAAATTCCGTACCCTCTGCTTTTAGAATATCTCCATAATCATTTAAATTATAAGCAGAGTATGCGAAAGTCAGTGGAGGGGTTCGTTCACGAAATTTGGATAAGACTAAGGAATCATCGAGCGCGTTTAATCTATCAATAACTTTGAAAGGGACGAATTTTTTTTCTCTTTTAGAGATAATCATTTTCTTGAAAGTGCTGGGTGAAATCAAGGTCACAAATTCAGCTTTTTTAATGTAGCTCATGTTTCTCCAAACATCGTGATCCCAAGCAATAATATTTGTAACTTGCGATGCGTCCATTTTTTTATGGCAATCGTAGTATGGTGGCTCCAATGGAAAAATCAATAAATCCCCCGTCTCAACTACCATACTTTCTTTGAAAATATGTTCCAGCCTCAATCCCGCATATAAGCCAAAATTAATGACGGGTATACCAAGCTGCTTACTTGCATATTCAGCATCAATGCCAAACAAAGTGCTTGATCCACCCACAACGATAATTTTACGTTTTCCTGCATATTTCTTAACCAGTTCCTTTTTAACGGTAATCATTTCTTTGACCCAGTAATCGGCTGGAATCGGTGCGTCGATTAATAACAATACAACTGAAAAATAGCTTAAGTAAAACACTATGCTAGAGGCAAAGAATAGTTGAATATATTTCATGATCAAAATTGAAAGTAAAGAAACTCTGATTTATCTGCGGATCCCATAAAAACTATCAGGATGAAAAATAAAATCCCGTAGCTTATTGCCTGTAATTTACTGGGTTGCCATTTTAAGCTGTGGTAGAATAGCCCCTGTAATATCGGCAATGATTTTGATGCCAAGTCTTCTTTTGTATCTTCACAGGTAGGACGATAGCCTTGAAATAATTGCCGTACATTGGGTAGCAGCCATGTAATGAGGACGCTCACGCTTAATATTAATTTTGCTTTTTTTATCTCACCTCCCAAGTCATTGAAAACAATACAATCATACTGAGAAAAATAGTCTGGTAGTTTACCTTGCAATGACGTGGGTAATGTCACCCCGTTCATTCCCACCATACCCTGTAGCAGGGTCATCGCCGAGCTAAAACTATCCGCTCTAAAAAACACCCAGCCCACAACCACTGCCAAGAAAGTCAATGCACCCGAACCCAATTTTGCCATTGTGTCACCTTCGCCCCAAGCCATTTTATTTTTGATACCCCGCCAAGCGTGGTTCACCATCAAGTAAAATCCGTGTAGCCCGCCCCAAATCACAAATGTCCAGCCTGCACCGTGCCAGAGTCCGCCGAGTAGCATGGTAATCATCAGGTTTAAATAGCGTTGGGCTTTGCCGTTGCGGCTACCGCCCAGTGGAATGTAGATGTAGTCACGCAGAAAATGCGATAACGTTATATGCCAACGTCGCCAAAAATCAATAATGCTGGTGGCTTTGTAAGGCGAGTTGAAATTCATCGGCAGGCGCACGTTGAACATTAGCGATAGTCCAATCGCCATGTCGGAGTAGCCTGAAAAATCGAAATACAATTGCAGCGTATAAGTCAGCGCACCTAACCACGCTTCGAATAACATTGGCTGTCCACCTGCGGCAACAGCAGTGAAAATCGGCGTGGAAAAATCTGCCAATGAATCGGCAATTAACACTTTTTTCGCCAGCCCCAGCACAAAGATACTTAAGCCCACGGCAACATTATTCAAGTTAAGGAGACAGACATCACGCTTGGCGAATTGCGGCATCATTTCTTTGTGATGTAACACAGGCCCCGCGATTAAATGAGGAAAGTAGGTAACAAATAGAGCGTAGTGAACAAAGTTGAATTCTTTCACTTTTCCTTGATAGGTATCAACCAAAAAGGCGATTTGGGTGAAGGTGAAGAAGGAAATACCAAGTGGGAGAACGACTTCACCGATGGGAAGTAATGTTCCAGTGAGGTGATTTAGAGTGTCAGCAAAAAAGTTGGCATATTTGAAATAACCCAACAGAATTAGATTGGCAGTGATAGCCGTAGCCAAGATGGTTTTCGACTGCTTGGCTGAGGCGTGCGTGATTTTATATCCGATTAAATATCCAGCGGTGTAATTAAATACAATTGATCCCAGCAACAAACTCACAAAGCGAATATCCCACCATCCATAGAAAAACAGCGATGCGGCGGCAAGCCATAAAGAGGCTAAGGCGTGACTGTGTTTACCAATGCAAAAGAACCCGAAAAATACAATCGGGAAGAAAGCAAAAATAAAAATATAAGAGTTAAATAGCATTGGTTAGGTAGTTAATTTTTATCGCTGTTGATAATCCATGCTGGGTATACCGTGCATATATTTCGTGCTTATCTTAGCAAGGTAGGTAAACGGCTGTATCGTTTGCCTACCCGAAATTAGCGTAATCGATGAACAAGCAAAAAGACGCTTGCTCACACTACAAATTGTTATTTACCCAGCCAAAACGTCCCCGCTTTTAGCGTTTCAGATTTACTTTGTGTGTGGTCGCTACTTAAGGTTTTTAGCAACGTGTAAATATGTGCGGCAGCTTGTTGTTCTTTGTCGCCCCATTGTTCAATGCTACCTTCACAATAACGCTGGCGTAATAGTTTTTGAGTGGCGGCATCATCGACTTTGGTTAATGGAATAACTTTTTGCCACGCGGCATCATCGGTACATAGCAGTTTTTTAGCGGCTGCGCTGGCTTTGAAAAAATTATTCACCGCTGATAAATGACTCGAAGCCCAGCTTTGTTTGAATACATAACCTAAGCTAGGCACGTTTTCAGCTATCCCTAAGCCTTTTAATATGCCTTTGCCATCGATAATTTTCCGATACCCTGCTGCTTCTAACTTAGCGGCAAAGTTCCAATAGGTGAGGGCAGCATCCACACGATTTTGTTTGAGTTGTTCGCTAATCAACGGCGGTGCGCCAAAGGTTTTTTCTACCGTTTTATTTAAATCCACCGACTCTTTTTGTGCTAAGGCTTGTAGCAATAACCAGTTTTTATCCAGTTCTCCGCCTGCAATACCTAGGTGTTTACCATTGAGATCTTTAACCGAATGAATTGGACTATTTTCAGGCACAACTAACGCGCCAGCGGTGCTGGAATAGGGATAAAAAGTAAAATCTTCGCCTTGCGTGCGAAGGTTAGAGACCCATATCCAATCAGAAACAATCATATCCACAGCATTAGATTGTAGTGCGATTTTGCCCGCTTCAGCAGTCGCAACGGGATGGAGTTCAACTTGAAAATCAGCAGTTGGATCAACCGCTAAGGCAGACAATTCCCATTCGACCGTACCGCCTGCTTGTACGCCGATACGAAGGGTGGTTTTTTCACTAGCAAAACAGTTGCTAGCCATAATAAGGCAAAACATGATAAAAAAAGAATACATTTTCATGGGCTTAATAAAGTAATGAGAGGGTTAAAGGTGGAGAATTCATTATAACTGATAGGGTAAAAATATATTGATACAGACGTTTATAAGGGCAGTGCTGAAAACGCATCCAGAGCATCAACCGCCGCCGCTGTGCGCCGTATTAATTCTAAGTTATGCTCTAATTCCATCATGCCTCCGACCGCCAAGGTAATAATCATCGCCTCGAACGCATAAGTCAAATGAGCGCGATAACGGAGCATCAAGTTAGTATTATCAATCCCCTTAATGCCACGAACTGTCAGTATTTGACCATACCTAGCCAATAGCTCTAGTTCATATTGTTGTCGAGTTTCAGGCTTAAGCGTTGTTGATAAAAAGTAAGCCACATCACTGACACCTTCACCCATGCGCACTAATTGCCAGTCTAAAAATCCTGCGTGTGACTTATCGCTGTTCCAAAATAAATTACCCGAATGACAGTCATGGTGAATTAATGTTTGTGGAGCTGTTGAAAGAAAACGCATGATTTTTCGGCGATTATGGGCGTAGTGCAAGGCGGGCTTATGCAATGCTGAGGGTATTACTGTCCCAGCCAGCTTAAGTCCACGTTTCATTAGCGGGACAGCAAGAGCTGAACCCAGCGAATCTTCCAGTTTTCGCACTGAACCCGCTAACCACTGATAATTTGGATGATGTACCGATTGCCAAAAATGTCCATGAAAATGAGCAAGTTGTTCAATGACTAAGGTAGACTGATCAAAAGTTAAAGATTCATGCGAACTACTGGGAAATCCCGCAAACTCTGTAATATCTGCAAGTACCAAGGTTGAACCACGACCTAATTGACTTTCTGCTGCCAAACACACAGGCATAGTCACAGGGACGGAGTCTGCCAATTCGTTATAAAAACGTACTTCGGTATGTAGTAATCTTGGCAGCGCGGTAATCATTCGCGCTCGCCATGCCAATGACGGCAATTTAACAAACCAGCTTCTGGGTAATTTCGCACCATTGTGATCAACTATAATCTTAATCCGTGTTGTCGTTCCAATGTCAATAGCCACTATATCAACATGAGATACTACTATATTGCTATCGTGCTGGTTTGCCACGCGTTGCGCCCAAGCTATGGTCAAATCACTGGGTTTACGGACTAGGATTGTTTGTTTCATGTTGAGAGCTATACCTTTATTGTGGGTAATTGGCTAATAGAATGCCGTTTGTAATTACTTTGGTTTATTTTATCATAGCGTGATAGCGCAGTATGAGCGGGTAAAATACAGTTTAGCCTCGTATTTACCCAATATTTGAATTTTGAAAAAATGGACAATGGTAAAAATAAATTCATGGAACGCTCGAATAGCTATGCTACACAAGACTTTTAGCGAATTATTGTTGCCGTGGAGTGATAGTATTGATACAGTGAAAACAAGCTCAAAGGTAGAAGATTTGCCCATCGCTGATTTTGTAAATTCCTACAAAATAACGCGTTCAGTGCGGATTTTGTGAAAATTACCCAATAGCATTATTATTGCTACCGTGTTGCTGACTAATTTGAAGTTAGTGACGTTGGACGGTAGCATGAAAACAGCTTATATTGCTTGCCGACAACGAACGACAGCTAAAAATTACAAGCACCACTTATCACTCATGTAGATGACAAAGCTATATAATAAAGCAGTGAGTGAACACAACAGATAACAAGCCAACTGATACGAGGAATCCCGCAATGAGCATGAGTAAAGAAAAAGATTTTGGCACACCCGCCAGTACTGCCACACAGACTGTCAACTTAGAAATTGACGGCTTTAAAGTTACCGCCCCCGTTGGCACGTCTGTTATGCGAGCGGCTGCAAGTATAGGTATTGAAATTCCCAAGTTATGCGCAACTGATAGCATTGAACCGTTTGGTTCTTGCCGTTTATGTGTTGTGCAAATTGAAGGCGGCCGAGGGATGCCTGCCTCTTGTACCACGCCTGTTGCTGAAGGTCTAAAAGTGGTCACGCAAAACCAAAAACTCGCTGATGTACGTCGCGGTGTGATGGAACTATATATTTCTGATCATCCGCTAGATTGCTTAACCTGTTCAGCGAATGGCGATTGTGAACTGCAAGACATGGCAGGCGCGGTGGGTTTGCGGGAAGTGCGTTATAAACCTGTCACCACCCATTTGGATGCCAAGAAAGACGAAAGCAACCCGTACTTTAGTTTTGATCCTAGCAAATGTATCGTTTGCTCACGCTGTGTTCGCGCCTGTGAAGAAACCCAAGGCACATTTGCATTGACTATCGACGGACGCGGCTTTGATTCCAAAGTATCGCCCAGTCAAAACCAAGACTTTTTGAGTTCAGAATGCGTCTCCTGTGGCGCGTGTGTGCAAGCTTGTCCCACAGCCACCTTGATGGAAAAATCAGTCATTGATAACGGTCAACCCGAACACGCGATTATCACCACTTGTGCGTATTGTGGTGTCGGCTGTTCGTTCCGTGCCGAAATGAAAGGTGATCAAGTCATTCGTATGGTGCCGCATAAAGACGGCAAAGCTAATCACGGGCATTCCTGTGTGAAAGGGCGTTTTGCCTTTGGTTATGCAACGCATAAAGACCGTATTACTAAACCCATGATTCGTGCCAGTATCAAAGACGCATGGCAAGAAGTCAGCTGGGAAGAAGCGATTAATCACGCTGCGTCTGAATTAAGACGTATCCAAGCCAAATACGGCAAAGATTCTATCGGCGGTATTACTTCCTCACGTTGCACTAACGAAGAAACCTATTTAGTACAAAAATTAATTCGTGCAGGTTTTGGTAATAACAACGTCGATACTTGTGCGCGTGTATGCCATTCACCCACAGGTTACGGCTTAAAGAAAACCTTTGGTGAAGCCTCAGGTACGCAAGATTTTGATTCGGTGATGGATTCTGATGTCATTTTAGTCATCGGTGCAAATCCAACTGACGGTCATCCCGTGTTTGGTTCGATGATGAAAAAACGCCTACGTCAAGGTGCGAAATTGATTGTCGTTGATCCACGCGAAATTGATTTAGTGAAAAAATCGCCACACGTTCATGCTGACTACCATTTGAAACTACGCCCCAGCACTAACGTCGCGTTAATCAATGCGTTAGCCTACACAGTGGTAACAGAAGGCTTGGTTGATGAAGAATTTGTCAAAGCGCGTTGTGATGTTGCATCGTTTGAAAAATGGCGTAAATTTATCGCTCAAGATAAAAATTCACCTGAAGCCAGTGAAGCGATTACAGGTGTTCCTGCCGCTGACATTAGAGCTGCCGCCCGTTTATATGCCACTGAGAAAAATGGCGCGATTTACTACGGCTTAGGCGTGACTGAACACAGCCAAGGTTCAACAATGGTTATCGGTATTGCCAACTTAGCAATGGCAACAGGTAATTTAGGACGTAGCGGCGTGGGTGTCAATCCATTACGCGGACAAAACAACGTTCAAGGTTCATGCGATATGGGTTCATTTCCGCATGAATTCCCTGGTTATCGCAATGTCGCTGATCCTGTCACTCGTGCTTTATTTGAAGACGCATGGCAAGCTGATCTGAGCGGCGAACCTGGGTTACGCATTCCTAATATGTTTGATGCCGCGCTTGATGGTAGCTTCTTAGGGCTGTATTGTGAAGGCGAAGACATTGCCCAATCTGACCCCGACATTAAACACGTTCATGCCGCGTTGCGTGCGATGGAATGCGTTATTGTCCAAGATATTTTCTTGAATGAAACCGCAAAATTTGCCCACGTTTTCTTACCTGGTTCATCATTTCTGGAAAAAGACGGTACATTTACCAACGCAGAACGCCGTATTTCACCTGTGCGCAAAGTGATGAAACCGTTAGCGACTTACGCCGATTGGGAAGTGACACAAATGCTGTCTAACGCCTTGGGTTATCCGATGAATTACAGCCATCCATCAGAAATTATGGATGAAATTGCCAGCTTAAAACCGACTTTTAGCCATGTCAGTTATCAAAAAATCGATGACCTCGGCAGTGTGCAATGGCCATGCACAGAAGAAGCACCCGAAGGTACGCCCACTCTGCACGAGGAGCATTTCTTGCGTGATAACGGCAAAGGTCTGTTCATGTTGACCGAATATGTCGCAACCGCTGAAAAAATCACCAAAATGTTCCCGCTGATTTTGACCACTGGACGCATCTTGTCGCAATACAACGTCGGCGCACAAACCCGCCGTACGGAAAACAATGCGTGGCATAGCGAAGACCGTTTAGAAATCCATCCGCATGATGCCGAAGACCGTGGTGTAGTTGATGGTGATTGGGTAGGTATTAAAAGCCGTGCAGGTGAAACCGTGTTACGCGCCTTAGTGTCTGAGCGCGTACAAGTCGGCGTAGTGTATACCACCTTCCATTTCCCTGAATCAGGTGCGAATGTCATCACCACCGACAATTCAGATTGGGCAACTAACTGCCCTGAATACAAAGTCACTGCGGTACAGATTGCCAAAGTACACGCGCCGTCAGAATGGCAACAAAATTATGCGGATTTCAGTGAGCAACAATTAGAATTTCTGGAAGCGGCACAACAAGCGGTTTAGCTTTTGTGGGTTGGGTTGCGACTTTTTCGCAACCCAACAAATGCTTAAGGTGTTTGGTTGGCTAATCGCCAGCCCAACTTACGCAGCTACAGGGCTAATTAGAGTCAGGGTTCACGATGACAAACGAAAAAATACATACCGTAATTACCAAAGAGCGCGATGATCGACCCTACGCAGATCTTTGGCACGCCGCCAACGTACTCGAAAGACAAGCGAACGAAGACCCTGTCGGCTCTACTTGGAAATTCATGTCGGTGCTGATCTTCACAGCATTCGCTTGGGAAGCCTATCTAAATCAGGTCAGCATCGAAGTAGACCCAGATTGGCTAGATAGTGGGGAAAGTTTAAATCCCAAAGACAAGCTGAAACGTATAGCAGGTAAAATTGGCGCAAAGATCGATCTAGGCAGAAGTCCCTACCAAGAAATAAAGGAACTACACGAATTCCGAAACCAACTTGCTCATCCCAAACCAGGAAAGCTTGAAGCAGTTGAGGTCGTATTCGAAACCCCCGAAGTGATTGACGAGCTTATTGCCAAACGCCTACCGACAAGCTGGGAGTCGCTATGTGTAGGGTCAGAGGTAAAGCGACTACGGGAAGCAGTAAAGAAAGCCATACTTGAGCTTCATAAACTGGCGACAGTTGCCCATCCAGCCTTCACGCATGGAATTAGTTCTTCATCGGCTACAGTCAAAAGCGATACTTAACCAGCCAATTGAGCGGACGCTTCCGCGCTGCACGCTTTATCACCGCTCATAGGTGCGTTAGGCAATTGATAAAGCATTCCAAGAAAAATTTATTATCGTCACTGTACTCATGTATATTTACGAATATTTAGGAGTTTGTATCAGATGAAGCCGAGACTTATATATTTAAGTATATTATTACTTTGTGGTTGTACTACCTCAGGTGTCGTTCAAACAGGACCTGATAGTTTTATGGCGAGAGCTCATTCAACTCTATTTACCATAGATCCTGGTGGAGCAGGGGCTATTGCTAATGCTACAGAAATTGGAGCCAAACATTGCACCGATTTAAAGAAATATCTTGTTGTTAGTAACACTCAGATTTCTCGAGTAGGTGCTGGAGCACAGGCAATTGTAAATTTTGAGTGTGTCGATAAAAGTGACAAGGATTATGTACGACCAAAGATACAACCGATGTCTCCTAATAGCTCTCCTGCAATAATTATTAACAACCAAATTAACCCGTAACTCGTAAGATGGGCAATTGTAAGATGGGTAGAGCAACGCGAAACCCATCACCCAACAACGGGAAAACGCACGGCATAGTTTTCACCACTCGATTGAATCATGAGGTTGAATGAGACGATAACAAAGAAATAGTAATCAACGCAAACACGCCATTTCTTTTTTGGAAGTCACTGAAGTATTTGCCGATGATTACTCATCATGCGTTAGCGACCCTGACCATTCCTACGATGAAAGCCGCTATTTGCTTTTTGGTATATCAACAAAAGGAAATGTCCGCCTTTCACAAGGCTGCGTTCTGGAATGTGCCACAAACCCGTTAAGAAAATCCAATGCTGAATCATGACGATGAGCAATTTCGCGTACAGTTCGCACAGTCTGCGCCATGAGTTAGCACTGTTGAAATGCCCCAGTTTGCTGTGACTTTTCCAGAATTTGAACAGTAACTCACTCTGCCAACGCACGCTGTATAGCAGGACACAGTCTTTTGAATTGTCCTTTGGCATGGTCTTTTAACAAAGCCTGCAACTGCTTTGGCGTTTGAATAATATCGACACCATAATGATGAATAACAAAAGCAAGCAATTTGCGGGCTTGGTCGTTCATAATATCTTCCTTTTTAAAACAGCACTAAAGGCACTTCAACGCACAATAATCGCATGATTTTTTCCTCAATCGTTTTTAAGTTGGTTTATTAAAGCTGTTATTTTTATGACTGCCAGTCCTTTAAAGGACTGGCAGTCATTCATGTCGTTGTAATAGATTTAAGCCATTACATTTTTAAAAAAGCGTACAAACCTAGGGTTTGTACTCTGAGCGTTTATAAATCAATTTCTAAACCATCGTAAGCGACTTCAATACCTGCGGCATCGAGGATTTTCCGTTGTTCAGAATCATCGTCTAAAATCGGGTTGGTGTTGTTGATGTGTATCAAAATTTTACGCGCTTTGGCGACACCGTTTAACACGTCTATCATGCCACCTGCGCCTGATTGCGGTAAATGCCCAATTTCGCGGGCTTTTTTATGGCTAATACCTTGCGTGACCATTTCGTCATCTGTCCAAAATGTACCATCCACCAGCAAGCAATCAACTGATTGCATCGCGTCCATAACGTGCGGTTCTATTTCACCCAAACCAGGTGAATAAAACATTTTTTTGCCTGTAGATATTTGCTCAATAATCACGCCGATATTGTCGCCTTCATGCGGATCATGACGATGAGGAGAGTAGGGCGGTGCTTTACTTTTTAACGCTTGGGTATAAAAGCGCAAATCTTCAATGGCAGGAATGGTGAAGCTGCTTCCATCCACAGGCACGGGATGATGATTGACGGTGCAGTAATCTTTCAGCATGGTGAATAATGGAAAGCCTGTGGTTAAATCTTGCTTGACCATTTCCGTGCAGTAAATATCCAACGGCTTGCCTTCGCGTAGCATCAATAAACCTGTGGTGTGGTCGATTTGGCTATCAATCAGCATAATAGCTTTAATGCCTGTGTCCCGAATACCGTTTTGCGGCTGCATCGCAGGAAACGCTTCTAATTGAGCGCGTATATCGGGCGAGGTGTTGAATAACAGCCAGTTTTTATTGTCGGTACTGACGGCAATAGAAGATTGCGTGCGTGCTGTGCCATTCATTTCATTATGGCGAATACGGTGACAGTTGTGGCAGTTGCAATTCCATTGTGGAAAACCACCGCCTGCACCTGAACCTAACACTCTAATTTTCATGTAAAAATTCCAAAATAGTGAGCCTTGAATGAGTCGATAATCGCACAATCAGGCAAAAAAAAGGGGCTAATAAATAGCCCCTTCTTAAAAAACAAACGTCGTAATTAACGGTTGTAAATGTACATTGTGACTTCAAAACCGAAACGTAAGTCAGTGTAGCTTGGTGTTTCCCATTTCATCATCGTAAACCTCCAGAAGTTTTTAAAATTATTGTCGCTAGCTTGATCAAGTAAGCTAAATCAAAGTATACGATGAACAATTTTTTTGCGCAACTGTTAGCCTATTTCAGTCTGTCAATCGACTCCAATCAAACGATGCACCTGGATCAGTTTTACGGTCAGGGGCAATATCACTATGCCCTGTAATGCGTTGTCTGGATAATTTAGGGTAAGTGTCCAGCAACAACGCAAGCACCTCATTAAGTTGGGTATATTGCGCATCGGTATAAGGGATAAACTCCGTGCCTTCTAACTCAATACCTATCGAAAAATCATTACAGCGTTCGCGCCCCTCATAGCTAGATACTCCTGCGTGCCAAGCACGTTTATCAAACGGCACATATTGAATAATATCCCCCGTGCGTTTAATCAATAAATGTGCAGATACTTTTAATTGATATATCTCTTTAAAATATGGATGCTCATTCGGATTTAAACAATTACAAAATAACTGGTTAATATAATTATTGCCAAATTCACCCGCTGGTAAACCAATACAATGAATTACTACTAAAGAAATATCGTTACTATCTTTTCTATCATCAAAATTAGGTGACGGTATATGCTGGGCAGTGCTAAGCCAATGTTGTTTTATATTCATTTTGAATGCAGAACCGCATTAATTTTATCAGCCAACATTTCTATGGCTTTGCCCGTTAATTTTTTCTCGCCGCCTTTGGTTTCTACTGACAGACTATCAATTAACGTCCCTGATTTTACATTCACGATTTCAGTTAATAGATACGCAAATAAAAAGCTCGGTTTATGTAAACGCCCGACAATCACATAATCGGCATTTACCTGTTTTCCTAATTGTGCGGCAACATCAACATGATCGAAAAGATAACCCTCACCCATATTCAATGCTTGTTGTGCCGCTGAATCAATCGGCAATAGGATTAATCCTGCTTTTTGTAATTCAGCTGATAATAACGGTTTTATTGACGCAGTACGCTCTATTTCCTCAGGACGATTCGGCAAATAAGTCACATCTTTTAATTCAAAATCTAATATAGCCACGCGCACTTCGGCATAAGTGATATGACTAAATAATACTAATAAAAAAAACAGCATAGATATACTATGTATATTTTTCATTTGTTTAACACCTGTTTTAATGTGTGGGAAATAGATGGAGTCCAATAGCTTTAGCTATTGCAGCAAAAACAGCTGAAGCTATTTTACTCCATCGTTGCTAACCAATTTGATAATTAACAGCCAATAGTGCGTAAAAAGCCAACTAAAGGTAGAATCAAGCCTACAATCTTTAAGAGCCTAAGCCAAGCAATGAATCAACCTTTACTGTCGGTCGAACAACTCAGTGTTACCTTTAATCAGTCGCAAACCGTGGTGGATGCGATAAGTTTTGTTATTCATGCAGGTGAAACGTTTGCCTTAGTCGGTGAATCGGGTTCGGGTAAATCGATGACTGCGTTGTCGATACTGCGTTTATTGCCCAATAATGCCAAACTAACCGCGCAATCGATTAATCTACAAGGCAATGAATTATTGACGCATTCAGAACTAGAGCTGTGTCAAATTCGCGGTCGGCGTATTGGTTTGATTTTTCAAGACCCGTTGTCGTCATTAAATCCTGTGATGACTATCGGTAGTCAAATTGCCGAAGTCCTCACTATTCATTTTAAGCTGTCAAAAACTGAGTTAAATCAACGGGTTCTGGAGTTATTACAGCAAGTGGAAATTCCTAATCCAGAGCAGCGATTAAAAGATTACCCGCACCAGTTATCAGGCGGGCAGCGGCAACGGGTGATGATTGCCATTGCGTTGGCGGGTAAACCTGATTTATTAATTGCCGATGAACCGACTACCGCGCTGGATGTGACGATTCAGGCGCAAATTTTGGCGTTATTGAAAGCTATTCAACGGCAAACAGGCATGGCGTTGTGGTTGATTAGTCATGATTTAGCGTTGGTTTCTACGATGGCAGATCGTGTGGCAGTAATGCAGAACGGTAAAATTGTTGAATCTGGTTTAACTGCTGAATTATTTTCTAATCCTCAACATCCGTACACGCAAAAATTACTGAACGTTTTACCGTCTATTCATCATGCGGGAAAACAACAGATACGCGATGCACAACCCATGCCGTTATTGCAAGTCAGTGATTTTTATTGCTACTATCCGATACGCAAAGGGATTTTTAAGCGCATTGTGGACACTGTCCGTGCTGTGGATGGGGTCGATTTTAGTATTGAGCAAGGCAAAACCTTGGCATTAGTCGGTGAATCAGGTTGCGGCAAAACTACTTTAGGTAAAAGTTTGTTAAATTTATTACCCAGTCAGGGTAGGGTGGTGATTAACGGGGTGGCGTTGAACACGCTCAAAGGTGAAGAGTTGCGCCAACAACGAGCGAATATTCAAATCGTTTTTCAAGACCCGTTTTCTTCGATGAATCCACGGATGTTAGTGGGTGATATTATTTCTGAAGGGTTACGCGCTTTGCATCCGCAAGTAACGGAACAACAACGGATCAGCCGTGTTAAACAATTATTGCAGCAAGTGGACTTACCAGAAGAGTCAGTGTACCGCTATCCGCATGAGTTTTCAGGTGGACAGCGGCAACGAATTTGCATTGCGCGTGCCTTAGCTGTTGAACCTAAACTGATTGTCTGTGATGAACCTACCAGCGCGTTGGATGTGTCAGTACAAGCACAAATTATTCAGTTATTAAAAACCCTGCAACGGGAAAAAGGCGTGAGTTATTTATTTATTACTCATGATATTGCGGTAGTGGCTGAAATTGCTCATGAAATTGCGGTGATGTATCAAGGTAAAATTATAGAGCAGGGCAGGGCAGAACAAATATTACAACATCCCCAACACGCTTATACACAACAATTATTAGCCGCTGTTCCTGTGTTAAAAATCGCCTGATGAACTGTGTTAAAGCCAAACAAATCATTGAAGAAAGTATTAAAAAATCGCAGTTTATTGGTGTCATTGTGCCATGTGCTGATGAAAGCGAAGTCTTACAGCAACTTAAGCAACTGCATACGACTTATCCTGATGCCTCTCATATCGCTTACGCCTATCAACTCAAAACAGATAACGGCTTAGTCTATCGCTTTCATGATGCAGGCGAACCCACTGGTACAGCGGGTAAACCCATTTTTCAACATATCGAAGGTAAGCAGCTCATCAATGTGCTGGTGGCAGTGATTCGTTATTTTGGTGGGATTAAATTAGGGGCAGGAGGCTTGACTCGCGCGTATGGGCAGACGGCAAGACAAGTGATTGAAGCCGCCGATATTTATCCGTATATCGAGCAGGTGACTGTCACCTTAATCTTGGATTACAAGCAAATCCAGCCTTTGGAATATGCGTTAAAAAAACTGGACGGGCGTATTATTGAACAGGATTTTGCTGAACAAGTACGCGTTGTAGTGCAGTTACCCTCTGAACAGCTTGCTGTTTTATTGCAGGCATTTCCTGAGTATTACTAACTTTTAATACGGTAGTGATCAAGCATAACTGCGAGTCCTTTAAAGCATGGGTATCTACACAAGTGCTATTACTCCTTCTCCAGAGGGAGAAGGTTGGGATGAGGGGAAATGTAAATACCTGATTTTATTCTCCTCACCCCAACCCTCTCCAGCAGGAGAGGGAGTTTGGCGTTTTTATAAGCCATTGTTTTTATTGTGCTGAATTGTGTGTAGATACCTATGCCTTTAAAGGACTGGCAGTCATTATAGATGCTATAGCAAACCGTGTTCTGCCATTGAATAGGGCTGTCCATCACCGATAATAAAATGATCTAATACGCGGATGTCAAATAGAGCTAAGGCTTGTTTGAGCTTTTCGGTAATTTGTTTGTCAGCTTGACTGGGTTCGGCAATGCCTGAGGGGTGATTATGGGCAAAAATAACCGCTGCGGCGTTGTGATGTAGGGCTTGTTTAACGACTTCACGCGGATAAACGCTAGCACCGTCTATGGTGCCTCTAAATAATTCATCAAGTTGAATGACGCGGTGTTGGTTGTCGAGAAATAAGCAGGCGAATACCTCGTAGTTATAACCGCGTAGTTGCGCACTAAGGTAGGCGCGGGTGATGTCTGGACTGGTTAGCGCGTCGCCACGTTGCAAAATCTCTTCAAAATGGCGTTTTGCCATTTCTAACACGGCTTGTAGTTGGGCGTATTTTGCACTGCCCAAGCCACGCGCTAGGCAAAATCGTTGTTCATTGGCATTCAATAAGGCTTTTAAAGAACCAAAATCGGCGAGCAAATCACGCGCTAAATCGACTGCTGATTTACCTTGTACACCTGTGCGTAAAAAAATAGCCAGTAATTCTGCATCAGTCAATGCCGATGCACCGCGTTGTAATAGTTTTTCTCTGGGTCTATCTTCTACCAGCCAATCCTTTATCGCCATAACACACCGCCTTGTTGAGTTGAAAATTAAGCATAGAAGAATTTTGCTAGACTTGCCATAATACCCTCTTTTATTTATTTTCAAATATGACGATTAACAAGCATATTTTGGTAGGCGTTAGCGGCGGTATTGCAGCGTATAAGTCGGCTGAATTGGTTCGATTGTTGCGTAAACAAGGGGCTGAGGTGCGTGTGGTGATGACTGAAGCCGCTACACAGTTTGTCCGCCCACTGACTTTTCAAGCTCTTTCTGGTCATTCGGTGCAGTTCGGGTTACTCAACGATGAAGCAGAGAATGCGATGAGTCATATTAGTTTGGCACGTTGGGCCGATGTGTTTGTTATCGCGCCTGCAAGCGCGAATACCCTTGCAAAATGTAGTCACGGCTTGGCAGATGATTTACTATCAACCTTGTATTTGGCGGTTGACTGTCCTATTTATATCGCCCCTGCTATGAATCAGGCGATGTGGCATAAGGTGGTTACGCAAGAAAATATAGCTAAACTCAAAGCGCACGGTGTGACAATTATCGGTCCTGAACAAGGTGAGCAAGCCTGTGGTGACACAGGATTTGGTCGAATGTCAGAACCTGTGGCGATTTGTGAACGGCTACTAACTAAGCCTGTTGGGCAGTGTTTACAGGGCTTGCGGGTATTAATCAGTGCAGGACCTACTCGTGAACCTTTAGACCCTGTGCGCTATATTACCAATCGTAGTTCGGGAAAAATGGGTTACGCATTGGCTAACGCGGCTGTTCAGGCGGGTGCGAAAGTAACACTGGTGAGTGGACCTGTCACCTTAGTCGTCCCAGAGGCTATTGATGCTTATCAGGTGGAAACAGCCGCCCAAATGTTTGAGACCGTTATGGCAAAAGCATCCGATTGTGATATCTATATCGGTGCAGCAGCAGTGGCTGATTACACACCCATTACCGTACAAGCGCAAAAAATAAAAAAACAAGCCCAACAAAGCACTATAATCCTACAAAAGACCCAAGATATTTTGGCAGCTGTTGCCAAACTCGATAAACGTCCGTTTACTGTGGGCTTTGCCGCAGAAACCGACAATCTTGAAAGCTACGCACTACATAAATTACACGAAAAAAACCTCGATATGATTGCCGCAAACTGGGTAGGACGGGAACATGGGGGGTTTGACAGCAATGAAAATGCGTTACAGGTTTTTTGGCAAACAGGTCAAAAAACCTTGGAAATGATGAATAAAATACAGTTAGCAGAACAATTTATTTTGTTATGCGCAGAGAGATTTAATGAAAAAAATACAACTTAAAA
The DNA here is from genome assembly GCA_026398895.1 of Methylococcales bacterium. Classification (GTDB taxonomy): domain Bacteria; phylum Pseudomonadota; class Gammaproteobacteria; order Methylococcales; family Methylomonadaceae; genus UBA4132. Next base: position 34,477 of record JAPLRZ010000042.1, on the reverse strand, counting down.
TTTTAGATACCCGATTAGGTAAAGAGATTCCTTTGCCCGAATACGCAACAACAGGGGCAGCAGGCTTAGATTTGCGTGCCTGTGTCAATGAAGCTACAACGTTAAATTCTGGAGAAAGTGTACTAATCCCGACAGGCTTGGCTATTCATATTGATGATCCTAGTTTAGCAGCAGTTTTATTACCCCGTTCAGGTTTGGGACATAAACACGGTATTGTGTTGGGTAATTTAGTAGGGCTTATCGATTCAGATTATCAAGGTGAAATATTGGTGTCTTGCTGGAATCGTGGCACAACAGCGTTTACTATTAATGTTGGTGAGAGAATTGCGCAAATGGTTTTTGTCCCTGTTGTGCAGGTAGAATTCGAGCAGGTCGAAGCGTTTACACAAAGCTCGCGCGGTCTTGGCGGTTTTGGTCATACGGGTCGTCACTAAGTTACAATTTATTCAAGGTATCACTTATGATAAAACTTTTTTCGTGGTTAGCTGGCATTACTATGCTGATGTTTTTAATTTCTGGCGCGTGTATTTATTGGATGTCCAATATTGCGGTAATGCACTCAAAAGAGGAATCTGCAACAGCCATTGCCAAAGCGGTATCCGTAACACTATCAGTACAAATAGATTTACTTAACAAAACAATCGATAAAATAGTGAGTGATCCAGAAATATTAGCGATTATCAGCAATGCAAATCCTGTTCAGCTAAGTGCGACAGCAACGAAATTGGAAAAATATTTTCCAGAAGTCCTAAAAATTAGGTTGTTCGTCCCAGGTGTGAGTCCGACCGATGACCAAATTGTGCCGAAAATGGGCTTTGCTGATATTGAAATGGTACGCGAAACTTTTAGCAAAACTCGTCTACCTAGCATACAAGGCGATAGTGGACCTGATAGACATCTTGCTATCACGAGGGCAATTAAGCAGAACAATGAAGTTGTGGGCGTTATTCTAGTTAGTTTAAACTATGATTTTATTAGTAAAAACATACGCACAGCCGCAGCTAAAGATGAATACATTGAATTAAAACAAGACTTGCTGGTATTGGGCGTTTCGGGATCAATAATCGATACTAAAAAAGCTGCCAATATTCGCGTAAAAGTAGATGATTCTGACTGGGAAATTATTTATTACTATACTTCGGGTATGGATGTCAGTGAATTGACCGTGTCCGCGACGGTTGTTTTTATCGCTGGATTGATAACATTGCTAGGCTTTTTTTCTGTACACCGAAAATTATCAGCTTTACTGTCAGAAGATGTAAATTGTATTATGAAAGCTATCAAGGACATGATGACTACTCAGAAACTTTATAATACTTATCCTGTGAATCTAACTGAAATGGAGGGTGTAATTCCTACTTTAGCACAATATAAACGTGTCTTGGATCAAGATAACGATGACACCATGCCCGATAATTACGATGATGTGCGTATGGATGATTTTTTTGATGATTGATAAAAACCTCAGCAAACTCCTATAATTCCCTCCCCAAAGAAAACATAATAAAGACATAATGAAGCAAAAAAGAAAAGCCCACCAAATAGCCGATGTACTTATCGAAGCTTTACCTTATATTCAACGATTCAAAGGTAAAACTATCGTCGTTAAATTTGGTGGCAATGCGATGGTTGATGAAGCACTTAAACACAGCTTCGCGCGTGACATTGTGTTAATGAAATTAGTTGGACTCAATCCGATTGTTGTTCATGGTGGTGGTCCTCAAATCGGTCAGTTGCTGACAAGATTGGGTAAAACATCGGAATTTGTCGATGGTATGCGCGTCACTGACAGTGAAACAATGGATGTCGTTGAAATGGTACTGGGCGGTTTAGTCAATAAGGAAATTGTCAGTTTAATCAATCAACATGGCGGTAAAGCGGTCGGTTTGACAGGCAAAGACGGCGATTTTATTCATGCAAGAAAAATCCAGTTAAAAAAATTCGCACTCGATGCCGATGCCTCAGAAATCATTGATTTAGGTCACGTTGGCGAAGTCAGTAGTATCGATCCTTCAGTGCTTGATATGTTGGGACGTAGTGATTTTATTCCCGTTATCGCGCCGATTGGTGTTGGTGTTGATGGGCGTTCCTACAATATCAATGCTGATTTAGTCGCAGGAAAAATTGCCGAAGTGCTAAAAGCTGAAAAATTAATATTACTGACCAATACCGCAGGTATTTTGGATAAACAAGGTGAGTTATTAACAGGTTTATCGATTAGTGATATTGATCGGCTGTGTGCCGATGGTACTATTTCAGAGGGTATGATTCCTAAAACTCTCTGTGCAACCGATGCGTTGAAAGGTGGGGTAAATAGCGTCCATATCATTGATGGACGAGTAGAACACGCAGTATTGCTAGAGCTATTTACCGATCAAGGTGTGGGTACTTTATTAATCAGCCGCTCATTGACGTAAGGTCTAAAAGATTTTCGCAACTCTTTGATTTGTTGACTATTACACAATTCCTTGCCTAACGAAGAATCACGACAATGAATATCGAGAAAAAGCTGATCATCAGCGTCTTTGCTGGCAATTTTTGAGATAGATAAACTAATGTCATTATCCTTAGACGGTTGTTCGTGCATCACTAGGTTATCGGTACTAACATCTACTGGCGTGGTTGAGTGAGTATCGACAAAAGTTCGTGCAATCGCCCATGCCTTTTTACACTCAGTATCATTTTCACAGCGAAATAAACCCAACTCGTTGGCTTCTTCAATACTAGCGACTATATTTTTTGGTGCAGAATCATCAGGTTTGGTCAGAACTAAAAATCGTTTGATGTTGGTATCATATTCATCGCTGACCTTTTTTTGCTGAGCAATATTATCATTGACAGCACTCTTAGTTTTTTCTATCTCGTTCTGAATGGTCTTTATTTCTTCAATCAAATTGGCAGGTACTGGTTGAGCATTACGTTCAAAGGTTGCCGCGCTTTTTTGCTTAACATCAAGTCTTTCTAATTGCTGGACTATCGCAGATTCAATTAATTTTTTTTGCCCTTCAATGATCGCTATTTTTGCTTTAAGCTCTGCAAGCATTTCTTCCTTAGAGTGGTAGCTTCTTAGTAAGGAATCATCATGCGCTTTTTGATTCGCTATAATTTTTTCTTGTTTTTCTCGTAGCATATTAAGATGATTATCACGTTCCTTCTCCTCTTTGGTTTTTTCCTGCTCAGTAATATCAACAATACGCCCTTTTTTACTCAAGGTTTCGCGCCGATATTTAGCCTCTTCGGGGGATATTTGATCTGAAAAAGAAGTTTTACCCGAATCATCGACCCACTTATACAGCTTTGCGCTGCTAGGTTGGCTGGCTAATAAAAGAGAGCAACTAAGAAAAAAAGTGAGGTGAAAATTATGAGGTTTCATAGACTATTCAATGGGTTTTTATTGATTCTAGGATTATATTGTAAAGACGACAAAGATAAAAATTAATACTCTTTGCTGTCGTCATTTTTTAGCGCACTAAATTGACCAAATCATACAACGGTAGCAAAACCACCAGTTTGGCTAAGTATAAAAACAACAATACTGCTAAAGATGAAAGGTCAACACCACCGATGTAGGGTATGAATTTTCGACAAGTATTCAGTAATGGCTCTGTTAGGCTAGTTAAAATAGCAGAAACCGCATCAAAACCCACAGGGCTAAACCACGTTAATAACGCTCTAATAAATACTGCATAAATGAAAATATCGATAAGTAATTCGATCAAGTGCGAAGTAGATAAAATAGCCAGTGACGCTATGCCAATAGCATCGCCTTTTAATAACCCGATGGAAAAATCAGCCAGCAGTTGTAAAGCAAAAACTAACACCAGCGATGACGTGTCTATTTTTCGCACAGCGGGTATGTAACGGCGCAAAATTTTTAACGGTGGATGAGTTATTTTGATAAGAAATTGTGAAATAGGATTATAAAAATCAGAGCCACAATATTGCAATAAAAAACGCAATAACACCGCCAATATGTACAAATAAAATAACGTGCCGATTAAAAAAATAATAGGTGCAGTTAGGTAATTAGAATTCATTAGCTATTTTCCGATGGCTTAGACATTTCAATAGAGCGGTCACGCGCCGCGTGGAGTGCTTTGGAAACCAGTTCAGAAAAGCCACCTTCGGTGAAGGTTTCTATTGCGTGTTGCGTTGTACCACCTGGTGAGGTGACGCGTTTGCGTAACTGTTCAGGCGATTCATTAGATTCCAAGGCTATTTTCGCCGCACCTAAGGCGGTTTGTTGAACTAATAATCGAGCGGTTTTCGCACTAAGCCCTAATTCTAACGCCGTTTTTTCCATCGCTTCCATCAGTAGAAAATAATACGCAGGACCGCTGCCAGACACCGCAGTCACTGCATCAAGCTCGCTTTCCTCATCAACCCACAGCGCGATACCGACAGAACGCAAAATCGTTTCGGCTAAGTTGCGTTGTGTGGTGTTAACTTTGCTATTAGCATGTAACGCAGTGGCACTTGTCAGCACCAAAGCAGGGGTATTAGGCATACAACGGACAATTGCAATATCTTCGCCTAACCACTGGCTTAAACTGTGTTGATTAATACCCGCTGCAATAGAGACAATCAGGGTTTTTCTTTGCTGTACTAAAGCAGCTGCATTTTTAGCCACTTCGGCTAATACTTGTGGTTTGACCGCTAAAACAACCACATCGGCTTCATTAAGCACGTCATCGTTGTTTATTGACGTATTTACGTTCAATGTAGCGGCTAAATTACTAAGAGTATCCGCATTAATATCCGAAGCCCACAGCTGCTCTGCTGGATGACCGCTAGCAATCAAACCGCTCATCAAGCTTAATGCCATATTACCGCCGCCGATAAAACCTATTTTTTTTGTTTTCATGATTTACGTTATAGTGGTGATGATTAAAAGTATATTACTCTATATTAAGGAATAAGGTTTGTGCAATAAATCACAAGCCCTTACTGACAAACTAAAACCTATGATTGATACCATCTACATTGAAGAAGCTATTTCCCAGCATCCGCGTGTACGCGATATTTTGGCACGATTTCCAAAAGCAAGACGCATTAGTTGCGAACGCTATACGCAAGTATTTAATCCCAAAGCGCAAAATTTTCGTTTACAAAAACAAAATCCCGCGCTCATTTTAGCTCAAAAACACCAACATTTCGTACTGCCTGCACCCGCAGGTTATGGCATAGGCTCAGCACGAAATTATTATTTTTCCCATGTGTTAAATTGCTTATACGATTGTCGCTACTGCTTTTTACAGGGGATGTATCAATCGGCACACTATGTATTATTTGTGAATTACGAAGATTTTCAAGCTGAAATTGAACAACTTTGCCAAGACTCACCCGATGAACACCTACATTTTTTTTCTGGCTATGATGGTGACAGTTTAGCTTTAGAACCTGTCAGTGCGTTTAGCGAATATTTTTTACCTGTATTTGCCAAACTACCCAATGCGTTTTTAGAATTACGCACTAAAAGCACTCAAATCAGACGCTTATTAAATTGCCAACCCTTAGCCAATTGCGTATTGGCGTTTAGCTTGTCGCCCGATGCGATTGCTCGTAAAGTAGAAGCCAAAGCTCCAAATCTACAACGCCGATTGGACGCACTGATTAAAGCCCAAGCCCACGGCTGGCAAATCGGTTTACGTTTTGATCCTCTCATTTACCAAAGCGATTACCGTGAACAGTATCAACAACTATTTGCCCAAGTATTCGCCCATATTGACTTAGCGCAACTGCATTCTGTGAGTCTTGGTACATTTCGTTTACCCGACGCATTTTTTAAAAAAATCCACAAACTTTATCCCGAAGAAAAACTGTTCGCAGGTGATTTTAGCAGTCAACACGGCATGATGTCTTATCGTAATAACATCGAACAAGACATGATGGGCTATTGCAGCGAACAACTTTTAAGTTACATTCCAGCGAGTAAATTTTTCCCATGCCGTTTATAAAGCGTACCATTTTAGTCACAGGCGCGAGTTCTGGCATAGGTCGTGCGATTGCCGAAAAGCTATTACAGCACGGACACCGTGTCATTGGTGTATCGCGTAATATCCAACAGTTCACCAAAACCATGCCAGAGTTCAGTGCCGTGCAGTTGGATTTAAGTCACTTACCTGATTTGCCTTCACAGTTTAAGCAGTTGGCAAAAAATTATCCAGACATTGATACCGTCATTTTTGCCGCAGGTATTGGACAATTTGGCTCACTCGAAGAATTTTCTTACGCCCAAATTGAAGCTCTAATGACTGTCAATTTTACCAGCCAAGTATTTTTAACCCGCGCCTTGTTACCGCAATTAAAACGTAAATCGCGTAGTGACTTGTGTTATATCGGCTCAGAAGCCGCGCTTAAAGGTAGTCGTAAAGGTGCGATTTATTGTGCTAGTAAATTTGCCTTGCGTGGTTTTACTCAAGCCCTACGCGAAGAATGCAGTAAAAGCGGAATACGCGTGTGTTTAATTAATGCTGGTATGGTCAAAACCGCATTTTTTGATAATCTGTCCTTTGAACCTGCGGATGATGAAACTAATTATTTACTGCCTGAAGATATTGCCGACGCGGTGGATTATGTGCTGAACGCTAACCCCAACATCGTCATTGACGAAATTAATCTAAATCCTTTAAACAAGGTGATAAGGTTTAAAAAATAACGTCAACCGAATACACCGCATCAAAATACGAGATAACGATCATGAGCAAACTATTTTTAATCACCGCTACATTACTTGCCTTAACTATAAATATAGCTCTAGCAACCGAAAAGCCATGCGCGTCTAATGCCTCCTATCATTCAATTGTGGATGCACAAGATAAACGCCTCATTGATGGTTATGAATTCACCATCACCAAAGAAGGGACTTTTACCGTTAAACAAGGCGATAAACTGGTTTACAGCAACTGCGATTTATACGATGAAGTGATAGAAGAAACCAAAGGATTGAATGAAACGCTGGGTATTGCGTGGCATATTTCTTTTAAGGATGATAAATCTATGCTCCTAGAGCCTGCCGTTGGTGAGGATATAACAGGCAATGGTGTACCAAAATTGGTTATTTCATATTCTTACCATGCGACTTACTGTTGCGGTAGTGTAGTAATTTTTGAGCTAGGTAAAGAATTTAAGAAAATTGCCAAAATTAAAGGCGGCTCATGGGGGGTGGGATTTAGCGATATAAATGGCGATAAACGACCAGAAGTTATTCTAACTGACAATAATTATTTCGGCTGGCATTCAGGTGATGCAGAGTTAGATTACCCGAATCCGCCTATCGTGTTTGGCTGGAACGGCACTGAGTACGTTCTTCGCCCAGATTTAATGCGTAAAGACCCGCCACCACTGCCTGAACTCGAAAAGCAAGCAAAACTGATTAGTGAGGATAAAAAATGGGGTGATAAATACGAAGTCAAAAATATTCCTGTTGCTCTCATTCAAAACTCGATGCGCTTAATGTATAAAGGTCACGAAGAGCTAGGCTGGAAATTTGCCAACATGGCGTGGTCTAGTAAGTTTCCAGTCGATGACGTATTTTTTACCGAATGGCGAAAACTTATGGCACAAAATCCAGTTTGGCAAGCCATCATTAACAACCGCGCTATGCCAGTATCAGACATTAAAACGGCGTTAGAAATAGAAATAGCGCGGAAAAACAATCACAAATAACCCACCGAAATTTCAGCGGCAATTGCTGAATGTGGCTTGTAGAGCTAACGCACAATAAAATGATACCGTTCGTGGTGAGCTTATCGAACCACATTCACACTTCGACAAGCTCAGTGCGAACGGTTTTGTAATCATTTTATCCACGGTTAGCTATAGTCGATAATCTCGAAATCTTCAAATTGATAATCAAAGATTGAAGTGGCGTAGCCCGCATGGAGCTTGCGTAATGCGGGGGAAATTTACAAAAAACCGTGACACTTTGACGAATCCCGCATTACATTACATTCCATGCGAGCTACTTGCTTTCACCGTCTCCATAGGATGTGCCGACGATAGGAGGGGCATCATTCGCGTCATATTTCTCGACCGATGCGCTTCGTGCCTCAGCACATCCTATAACTTAGCACACCTTATCGCGTTGACTTTAAGTACCTATATTAACAGGTTTTATGTATTTAAAATCAGTAAGTTATAAAAGCTAAACGTTATGTTACAGATGTTTTAAACTTCATTCACATCGGCTTTCTTATTAGCTACATAAGAAATATAAAGCATCAATATACCAACCAACATAAAGACAAATACTTTGAAATTAGTATTCAAATTATGTAAATCAATCAGCAAAATTTTAAAAATAGTAAGTGATAATAAACCAAAACCGATATTTTTTTGATTAACCAAGGCACTGTTATTAACGCCGATAAAAATCATATAAGCACCTAAACAACTCCACCATATCGTGGTGGAAAAGCTTTTTATACCCTCTACATGAAAGTCTAAGGTGTTAAATATGGCTAATATTTCATGGGTAATGGTTGACCAAAGGCTGACATAAAGGAAAAGTGTCAGTATAAATTGCCATATCGTATCGAATTTATCGTCGTAAAGCTCTATGTCAACGCGTTTCAGCTTGTTTATGTTTAAACTGAGCAAGGCAAACACGCCTAGTGTGGTAAATCCCACTAAACTCTGAGCGGTAGCAAATAGTTTTACATTCAGAGGAAATGAGTAAAAGCGATTAATAATGACCACAAACGTGGTAAAAAATCCCATCGCTGCGAGTACCAATGAGGTTTTAATTAGTATGAGTTTTGAGCTATCTCTACTCGCTTTATATGTGAATAAACAGGTAATCGCAGCAGGTAAGGTTAAAAATAAAAACGAAGGCGGTATACCTTGAATGTGCATGATGTCCCAAAATAACAGCAACAAAATAAACACCGCCGCAAAATAACTACTGATGCGTAGATCAACGATATATTCATTCTCGCTATTGGGGTCACTGCGCCAATCAACAACATATTTTGGAAAGAAGTAGCTTAGCAAGAAGGGTAATAAACAGAATACCAATATCAAAGTAGTGCCACGAAAGACACCTAAATCGGGCAGAGTAACCTCATTAATATGCCATACTGCTAGAATAGTGCCGAATAATGCAAAGATATAAAAACTTATTTCTCGTTCTATCAGTGGTCGTCTTAATAAGTGTATACAGCCAAATATGAAAGCAACTATTGCTAAAGCGGGACCATCGAAGTGATTAAGCAGTGGATGCAGCTTGGTCAGTGCCAACACAACACTAATAATACCACCTAGATACAAAGCGATATGTTTATCTTGATTCAGCATTTTTCTAAGGTAGTGCCAACCACCAAAATAGATAGCTGAACAGGCAAGCAATAAACCTGCAAGCACCATTCCATCGGTATATTTGTTAAGAAAGCTATTCATACTCAGTACAAACCAAGCCAGTGGTAACAAATAACCAATGATTAAATAAGGATCGGTTTCCTTGTGGAATTTCTTGGCATTAACGCACATAGAACCGATATGTAATGCCACCACCAATATCATGAAAGCTGCGATATTGTTGGCATTATCGGGAAATTCTCCGCCCATGAAAAAGGATAAAGATAACGTGCCGATAAAAAGCCCCAAGGAGTTAAGTAAGCCGATACCACGCAGAAAGAGCCGATTGGAAACCATTAATATGGCAATATTAATGGCTATAAAGTAAATCAAAAAGGCGGGTAGCGGTAAGTCATAGTGAAATACACCTTTGTCATCCATGAATTTTTCAAAACTGCCCGTTTCACCTATGAAGAAAGGTGTCAAATAGCCGCCTGAAATACCAACCAATAATATATATTGTGATTGTCGTCTATAAGAAAAAAACGCCACGCCAATGGTGAACAGAGTAGCGATAATTAAAGCCCATGCTTCTGGGATTAACCCTGGTACATTTTCAGTTTGAAAGCGCGAGCCAAAAATCAGCGTTAAATACAGCATTAACAGCCCGCCACCTAATATAGCATCAGCGATGATTTTTGACTTTTTCTCCAAGGCATAAGAGCCGCTGATTAATGCGACCCCTGTTAAAAAACCTAAGGTTAAACGTCCAGATTCACTCAGATTTTGCCATACGCCTTCATAAAATAAATAAGACATACCAGCCACAACGAACAAAACACCGACGATGGGAAACCAATTTTTGATAATGTCGTCTATGACTGATTTATTTAAAGCAACCATGCGAATACTCCCAAATAAGGAATAGTAAAAGGAAGGACAATGCTACACGCATTCAATTAGTTAAGTAAACTTAATTTGCGGCTAGGAAGTTGTGTTCTTGGCAAGGTCCTATATGGATTTCTAGGTCTTTTGACAAACTTAGTAAATATTTGGGTAGTGGCAAAGTCCAAGTGATTTCGTATAAATGTAGAGACGCGCACATCGCGTCTCTACCAATGCGGTCAATTGGTTTTTTACCATTACCAATATTTGTAATTAAACCGAAATCTCAGCAGCAATTGCCGAATACGGTTCATAACCAACAAGCTCGAAATCGTCAAATTGATAGTCAAAAATGGAAGCAGGTTTACGATTGAATACTAAAGAGGGTAGGGGACGGGGCTGGCGTGATAACTGTAATTTAGCTTGTTCTAGGTGGTTGTTGTACAGGTGTAAATCACCAAAAGAGTGAACAATGTCACCGACCTGTAAATCACATTGCTGGGCTACCATAGAGGTTAAAAAGGCGAGGGATGCCATGTTGTATGGCACACCTAAGAAGCAATCGGCAGAACGTTGGGTGAGCATACAACTGAGTTTGCCATTGGCTACCCAAAATTGATACATGACGTGACAGGGGGCAAGTACCATTTTACCTGCGGCGATGTTTTCGGCGGCGGTTTTGCGTTCATCGGGTAAATAGCTAACGTGCCACGCATTGATGATATGGCGGCGGCTGTTGGGATTGGCGCGTATACCTGCGATTAATTCAGTGACCTGATCGGTAATTTGCCCGTTTTCACCGCGCCATGATCGCCATTGTGCGCCATAAATAGGCCCTAAATCGCCTGTTTCCGTTGCCCATTCATCCCAGATTGTTACGCCGTTTTGGTTTAAATAGTCGGTGTTGGTGCCGCCTTGAAGAAACCAGAGTAATTCATAAAGAATAGATTTGATGTGTAATTTTTTGGTGGTGAGTAATGGAAAACCTGCGTTTAAATCGTGACGATACATTCTTCCAAAAACAGACAATGTGCCTGTCCCTGTACGGTCGCCTTTTTGTACGCCGTTAGTGAGGATGTCATTTAACAGTCCTAGATAGTGCGTCGCCATTATGATTTCTCAGTTTTATGATAGGCAAAATAAACCATTAACGCGCCTATGATTATCATGGGTGTGGATAGTATTTGCCCCATTGTGACCCAATCCAATGCTAGATAACCGAGGTGTGCGTCGGGCATTCTAAAAAATTCAATGAAAAATCGAAAACAGCCATAGAGTAGAACAGCCAAACCAGTTGCCGCCATTGTCGGTCTGGGTTTGCTGGTATAAATCCACAGAATGGCAAATAACACTAGCCCTTCTAAAAACGCTTCGTATAGCTGTGATGGATGTCGAGCGAATTCCCCACCATTGGGAAATACCATAGCCCACGGTACATCGGTAGGTCTGCCCCATAATTCAGAGTTTATAAAATTGCCGATACGTCCAGCACCTAATCCAATGGGAGCGAGCGGGGCAATAATGTCAGTGAGTTGTAACATAGTGCAGTTTTGTTTTTTCGCAAAAAACCACATGGCAATAAATACACCTAGCAGTCCGCCATGAAAGGACATACCACCTTGCCAGATTTTAAATAGGATGAACGGGTTGTCGATAAAAGCAGAGAAGTTATAGAACAGTATGTAGCCTAAACGCCCGCCGACAATCACGCCTAACGCACCGTAAGTGACTAAATCTTCAATAGATTCAGGTTTAATAACTGACCACGGTTGTGCGGCGCGGCGTTGCCCTAAAAACCAGACGGCAGCAAAACCGATGAGGTACATAATGCCATACCAATGAATTTTGACGGGACCTAAGGCGATGAGTATTGGATCAATAGTGGGGTAACTTAGCATAAGAGTTTGTTATAAAATGAAAAAATTATTATATCGATTATTCCGCTTTATCAAGCGATTTCTCAGTATGGTGTTTATGTAGGCGAGCGGAGATAAAGCGCATCGCTATAACCAGTAGGAATAAACCGACAACGCCCAGCATGACTTGATGTATGCCTGATACCAATTTGTCTTCACCTTCTGGCATTTGCTGAATTAAACCACCAAATAGATAACCGATATTAGAAAATGCCACTGCCCAAACGAACGCCGCAATGAAATTCCATAAGGCAAATTTTTCCCATCTAAGATGACTCATACCGATAGCGATGCTACTGACATTACGAATCCCATACATAAAACGGTAAGAGAGAATAAAGCCAACTGCGTGTTTTTCTAACCAGACGATGGCTTGTTTTACACCGCGTTCTAGTTTAGGAAAATGATGCAGTAAACGCGCACCATAACAACGCCCTAACCAGAAGCAAATTTGATCGCCCATTAAACTGCCTAAACCAACGGCAAGAATTAATTCGTAAATATTTAAATAACCGCGCTGTGCGGCAAGTCCTGCAAAAATAACGAAGGTTTCGCCTTCTAGTGCCGCCCAGAAAAAGGCGATTAGATAAATCCAATCACCATAGCTTTGAATCAGTTGAGTGATTTCATTCATAAAAGTGTTTTTGTTAGAGTTGTTGTTAAACACTATGGGCTTACAAACCTGTTGTGTTGTATACCTAAATATATTTTTCAGGTAATTGTCGGGTTACGCTATCGCTAACCCGACCTACCAGACCAATGATTACAAACAACCTTTCATGGCTACGCCAATATCGGTAGGTGAGTTGACAACTTCAATGCCAGCGGCTCTGAGCGCGGCAATTTTACCCGCTGCCGTGCCTTTGCCACCTGTGACTATCGCCCCTGCGTGTCCCATACGTTTACCTGCTGGAGCTGTTTGTCCTGCGATATAGGCTACCACAGGTTTTGTGACGAATGCTTTAATGTACTCTGCCGCGTCTTCTTCTTCACCGCCACCAATTTCACCGACCATGACGATGCCTTTGGTTTGTTCATCGGCTTGAAAGCGACTGAGTACATCGACAAAGTTCATACCATGAACAGGATCGCCACCGATACCGACGCAAGTGCTTTGTCCTAAACCTTGTAGCGTGGTTTGATGAACGGATTCATACGTCAGTGTGCCAGAGCGTGACACGATACCGATAGAACCTGCTAAGTGAATTTTAGCGGGCATAATGCCAATTTTGCATTCATCAGGCGTAATGATACCAGGGCAGTTAGGCCCGATTAATAACGCGCCTGTTCCTGCCATTGCGGCTTTAACGCGCAACATTTGTAAGGTGGGTATGCCTTCGGTAATACAGACGATGAGTTGTATGCCAGCATCAACCGCTTCTAAAATTGCATCGGCGGCATAAAATGGGGGTACATAAATTACACTGGCAGTCGCGCCTGTGGTTTTTACTGCATCTTGCACGGTGTTGAACACAGGCAAGCCCAAGTGGGTTTCGCCGCCGCGTTCAGGTGTTACGCCACCAACTAATTTTGTGCCGTAAGCAAGAGCTTGTTCAGAATGGAATGTACCTTGTTTACCCGTAAAACCCTGACAAATAACTTTGGTGTCTTTGTTAATTAAAATGCTCATGCGACCGCCTTTGCTAATTCGACTACTTTTTCTGCGGCATGACTTAAATCTTCTGCTGCGTATAGATTCAGTCCTGTGTTGGTTAATAAGGCTCTGCCCTCTTCGACATTGGTGCCTTCTAAGCGGACAACTACGGGGATAGTAACGTGAACCTGTTCAATCGCTGCCAATATACCTTGGGCAATCACGTCACATTTAACGATACCGCCAAAAATATTGACTAATACGGCTTTGACATTGCTGTCTGAAATAATCAGTTTAAAGGCTTCACAGACTTTTTCGACATTGGTGCCGCCGCCAACATCGAGAAAGTTAGCAGGGAAGCCACCTTTAAGTTTCACTAAATCCATCGTTGCCATTGCCAGACCCGCACCGTTGACCATGCAACCGATATTGCCTTCCAAAGTGATGTAGTTCAGCCCAAAGCGTTGCGCTTCGTTTTCTTTGTCGTCTTCTTGGCTAGGGTCTTTCATTGCCAAAATCTCAGGATGTAAAGCCAGTGCGTTATCGTCAAAATTGATTTTGGCATCCAGTGCCATTAAATCACCGCTGTCGGTTTCAATCAGCGGGTTGATTTCAATTTGACTGGCATCTTTGTCTACAAAGAGTTTGTACATACCGTGCATGATTTTTTCTAACGCTTTTATTTGTTGTCCTTTCAGTCCTAGCGTGTAAGCGACTTTGCGACAGGAATAGCCTTGCAAACCTGCGGCAGGATGAACAGCAACTGAGATGATTTTCTCAGGTGTTTCATGGGCAACCGCTTCAATGTCCATTCCACCTGCGTTCGATGCAATAAACATCACTCGCTCAGTGGCACGGTCAAGAATTAAACTGAGATATAACTCGCGTTTAATCGGATAAATTTTTTCGATTAACAAGGAATTAATCGGTAAGCCTAAACTGTCTGTTTGTATGGTAACCAATCGTTTACCGAGCAGTTCGTGACTAAATTCAGCAACTTCGGCTAAACTTTTTGCCAGTTTTACCCCGCCCACTTTGCCTCGTCCGCCTGCGTGGACTTGTGCTTTAACGACCCAACCATTACCCGCTAACTCACTGGCAACCTGTTTTGCGTGTTCGGGGGTATCGGCATAACTGCCTTCGGGAATGGGGATAGCGTATTGCTGAAATAATTGTTTTGCTTGGTACTCGTGAATATTCACTATTAACTCCTGATTAACGGATGGTTTTATATTGATGCTATTATTGTCCTTTAATTGAATATTTTAACGAAGTCCCCACAAAACGCTATCCTTTACGCATTCATGATCGAAAATACTTCTGAGACTATCTATCCTTGCCCACTTTCTAAAGCTTATGGCATTCCTGCTAAACAGGCTTGGTTGTTGCTGAAAGTTTTTTTAGGGTATCGGCTGACGTTGGCGAGTCTGTTTATTATTCTGTTCTACACGCATACAGGCTCTCCGTTATTAAGTATCCATCATAGTCCATTATTTACTTACAGTAGTCAGAGTTATTTAGTCCTTTCGGTTATCTCGGCAGTGTGTATTATTTGGCGACTGACCCGCTATACCGTTCAAGCGCAGTTATTGATTGTCACCGATATACTCATATTGACACTGATTATGCACGCTTATGGCGGTATTAGCAGTGGCATCGGGATTTTGCTCGCGGTGTCCATTGCCTCAGGCGGTTTATTAATTGGTGGTCGCTGTGCTATGTTTTTTGCTGCTTTAGCAAGTTTGGCAGTATTGGCTGAACAAGTTTATGCCGATTACACGAAGATTTTTGATATAACGCCGTATTCTTATTTTTATACGGGAATGTTAGGCGCGTCATTTTTCACGATTTCTTTGTTGTCTTTCGTGTTGGCAAAACGTAGTGAACAAATGCTACAACTTGCCGATCAGCAAAAACAAGCTATCTCCAATTTGGAAGAGCTTAACCGCTACATTATTCAATATTTACAATCTGGTATTATTATTACTGATCAGCAACAAGTCATTCAAATGGCGAATGAAGCTGCATTACGATTAATAAATTTAACGGTGTTGCCTTCTAAGCTTAATGATATTTCTGAGCAGTTAGAACGTGCTTTTCAACGATGGTTAGCCAATAACGAACAGAATTTTTTAGTGCTACCTGTTTTGAATCAGTCCGATGTTCATGTGCGTTTTATGTTATTACCAACAGGCTGTCAATTTTTTTATATGATTATCCTCGAAGATGGCACGGTTTATAATCAACGCTTACAACAAAGCAAATTGGCTTCTTTAGGGCGACTCAGTGCAAGTATTGCCCATGAAATACGCAATCCACTCAGTGCTATTAATCATGCAGGGCAATTACTTTCAGAAAATCCTGATTTACCTGCTGAAGACAGACGTTTAACTCACATCATTCAAGCTAATACGGCACGAGTTAATCATATTATCGAGGATATTTTGCAGTTGTCTCGCCGCAAAGATTCAAGACGAGAAAAACTGGACTTAAACAGTTGGTTGGAAAACTACTTAAAAATTTTTACCCTTGAGCAGGCCGTCACACAAGATACGATTAGCTTGTTAGCCTCAAATGAACTATTGTTCGCTTCTATTGATCCTAGTCATTTAAAGCAAATTATGGATAATTTATGCCAAAACGCATTGAAATACGGTAAACCAGAGATGGGAAAACTCATTGTGCAAACGGTGATGCTAAAACAAACACCTTGTATCGATGTAATTGACAATGGCTCTGGCATTAGTCGTGAAAATCTTGGGCATCTTTTTGAACCTTTTTTCACCACATCGGCGAGTGGAACTGGCTTAGGACTTTATATCTCTAAAGAATTAGCTGAACTTAATCAAGCAAAATTGATTTACTATATCACTGCTGACAATAAAACTTGTTTTCGGCTGTGTTTATTAAATGCTGACCATACCTTAATTGAAATATGAAAAAACCACTGGTACTGATTGTAGATGACGAACCCGATATTCGCGAGCTGTTGGAAATCACACTGAACCGAATGTCCATTGATACTCGTTGCGCCAAAAATATCAGTCGTGCTAAAGCCTTATTACAAGAAGAATCGTTTGATCTTTGCCTAACCGATATGAAACTGCCTGATGGTAATGGCTTAGAGTTAGTCGATTTAATACAGGATAGAGCCGTTTCTATACCCATTGCCGTGATTACCGCGCATGGCAATATGGATACTGCCATTTTAGCGATGAAAAAAGGTGCGTTTGATTTTATCTCCAAGCCTGTTGATTTGTTGGCACTACGACAACTCGTTAATAGTGCCTTAAAAACCATAGAACCCAGCCATAGCAAAGATAATCGAACACGACATATTCTGTTAGGCGATTCTATTGTCATGCGTGAAATTCGCGGAAAAATAAATAAACTAGCTCTTAGTCAAGCTCCTATTTATATCAGCGGTGAATCGGGTTCGGGCAAAGAATTAGTAGCTAAGTTAATTCATAGACAAAGTGCGCGGTGTACTAATCCTTTCGTTGCTATTAACTGCGGCGCGATTCCTTTGGAATTAATGGAAAGTGAGTTTTTTGGGCATAAAAAAGGCAGTTTTACAGGGGCATCCAGTGATAAACAAGGTTTATTTCAAGCCGCAGAAGGGGGGACATTATTTCTTGATGAGGTGGCTGATTTACCGTTGTCGCTACAAGTAAAATTATTACGCGCTTTACAAGAGAAAAAAATCCGCCCTGTAGGGGATAGTCGAGAAATTCCCGTTGATGTGCGTTTGCTTAGTGCAACGCATCAAAACCTCAATAATATGGTGTTAGCGGGTAGTTTCAGACAAGATTTGTATTATCGTATCAATGTTATTAATCTTCACGTCCCCTCGTTGCGTGAAAGACCTGAAGACCTGCCAGAATTGATAGATCATATTCTAATCAAGCTTATAGGTAATAGCGCGAACGATAAACCGATATTATCAAATACCGCCTTGGTAGCATTACAACGCTATGAATTTCCAGGTAATGTTAGAGAGCTTGAGAATATTTTGGAAAGAGCATTGGCACTTTATGAAGGCAATCGTATTGAGTTTAAAGACTTAAATTTGCCGATAACTACCGCTATCAATAAGGGATTAACCAATGATCAAGACAATGCGGCTTGCCCAGCATTTAATCCAGCCGATGGTTCATTAGAGGATTATCTGGAAACCATTGAAAAAAATATGCTCACTCGCGCCTTGGAAGATAATAAGTGGAATAAGACAGCCGCTGCAAAACAATTGGGGCTGTCTTTTCGATCCTTTCGTTATCGACTGAAACGTCTTAATTTGGACAACAAAGACTAAACCTTGTATTGCTCTATTGACTCAAGCTTAGCAATAGCGGCTTTAATGGATGCCTCGATTTCGGCATTCAATTCGTTATTTTTGTACACTTTTTCTAATAAGCCTTCAGTAACCAACGCTTCTTTTATCCACCGTTTGCTAAACCTATAATTGCTGTATGTGGTAGCAATATCACCTGTTTTAGGGTCTTTCAAACCTTTTTTCTGGGTAGTCTGCTTGATGGTAGGTGCTGGTTTTTTAGTGATATTTTCTTCAGGCTTTTTTATTGTTGTTTTTTCGGTTAAAGCCGATTTAAATGGCAAAGACTCTACCGATACTGCCTGTTTTTCAAGTTCTGTTGTTGGCGTTATGAATTTAGCGATGGTCTTTTTATCATTAAGAACGACGTAAAACACATAAGCAGCATAAATTACAATTAATACAAATAATCCTTCAGTCATGACAGTTCTCCACCTCTACTATATAAGCTCTAAAAAGTAAATCCGTGTAGGTCGATGGACTCTACTGTTTGAATATACCAGAAGCTAATCAGATAGGTAAGTAATAACTGGCAAATTCATCAATGAACAATTTGAGTGGACATAAAAAAACCTCGTCACTTGTGAGTAACGAGGTTTTCAAGCTCTTATCTGAGAACACAAAAGTTACTTATAATAGTAAAAAATCTATGCCTTAAAAGGCGGATTAACTAGCCAAACAGATTTTTCAGCAGTTCAGTTGTGATTACTCATGTTCGAGAACATAACGCGCTATTACAATATGCTTTTCAACGCTAAGAAAGCTTTTTGAGCATCTCTTAATTCTTGCTCAGCTTCTTGTGTAGCACCTTCAGTCAAATGTTTACGAGCGGCTTTCAGCTTGCTATGTACTTTGTCACGAGCGGCAAATACTTTGTCACTTGCATTAATTTCTTTACTTGCAGCCAGTACATCTTTAATAAGTGCGTCAACTTTCGCAGCATCTTCACCTTTTGTCAGTGCGTCAATAGCAACGCCTACTTTAGCTGCTACCATATCAATGGCATCAGCGGGTGCATAAGTAACACGACCAGCATCCTCAGCCATAACTGAAGTTGAAACTG
The DNA here is from genome assembly GCA_026398895.1 of Methylococcales bacterium. GTDB lineage: Bacteria > Pseudomonadota > Gammaproteobacteria > Methylococcales > Methylomonadaceae > UBA4132. Next base: position 15,392 of record JAPLRZ010000042.1, on the reverse strand, counting down.
CACCCATAGAGGCAGCAATACATAAAGCCAGTGCGATTTTTTTTAAGGTTCTCATATTTCTAAATCCTCAAGGTTATTTTTATTTGTGTGTATTGGCAGCCATTTTTTTTATTGAGTTAGCTACCAAGTTGCATTCTACCACATTTTGAAATTATCGTTTATTTGGTAGGGTAACAAAGGTTGGTACTGCTTTTTAAGTATTTTAAAAGACAGTTTATTTTTGTACAACGCAACGTTTAGTTTTTATTTCGGGTAACACTATAAGGGTATGCAACCCTTACAGTGTTAAACTCAAATAATGAGTTCTGGCGGACTAATTGGTTAAATTAGTGAGCTGCTGCGTAGATTTTTTTCATTTCTGCGTAGTAAGCTATCGCGGCGTTTACATCTTCCAACGCTTTTGTATTGTCATTGGCATCAAATGCTTTACGCGCACTGCTCAGTTTATCATTCAATTTTTGACGTAAACGCTCAGTTTGCTCATAGCGAAATTCTTTTTGGTATTGACGCGCATCATTCAGTGCTTTTTGGATTTGCTCAGTTGTAGCACCTTTTGTCAACAATTCTTTAGCTTCTAACAATGAAGCTTCAGTGTTTTCGCCTGCTTTTAAGACGATAGCATTTAAATCTTTATGTTCTGCAGCAGCGAAAGTTGCTGAAGAAACGGCTAACATTGATGCCGCCATAACAAGAGAAACTGCGATTTTGTTCAATAATTTCATATTTTTATCCTCGGTAGAATGTAGATTCCACTGTTTAATTTTAAGGGATGAGCAACAAAAGGCATTCAACTAAACAACTAATGATTGCCGAGAGGCATTCTAACACATAACAACATTAGAATGGCTTAAAGATACTGCATCATTTTTACTCATTAGTTTTGATTTTTGAAGTGATTATTCGACCTCTCTTAACAGACGAAAACCAATGTCGCTAGTACGGCTCACAGGTAAACCGCTATAGCGCAGGGCTGAGCGTAAATTAATGGCTTTACCCACCCAACTTCCTCCACGATAGACACGATATTGCCCAGACTCTGGACCTTTGGGGTCTTTTTCAGGGCTGTTATGGTAATAGTTAGGATCGTACCAATCCTGCACCCACTCCCAAACATTACCGTGCATATCATACAAGCCCCATTGATTAGGTTTTTTAGTGCCTACTTCTTTGCTAGTGCCGTGATAACCTTCATTACCAAACCACGCATAATCAACTAAATCCTTGGGTTTATCACCAAAGGAATACAGCGTGGTACTGCCTGCTCTAGCGGCATATTCCCATTCTGCCTCGCTAGGAAGGCGAAAAAAGCTACCGCCTTCTTGATCGTTTAAACGCTTGATAAAATCTTGGGTATCACTCCAATTAACTTTTTCTACGGGTTTATATTGTCCTTTGTACTTGCTGGGATTGCTACCCATCACAGTTTCCCATTGTTTCTGAGTGACCTCGGTTTCACTCAGATAAAAAGGTTTTTCAATGCAGACGCGATGCTGGGGCAATTCAACTTCGCTACTTTCTTTAACTTCCGTATCTCGCCCCATTAAAAAACAGCCTGCCTCTATTTTGACAAAGCTAATCCCAGCAAACGATTTATGTTGAACTTCTACTGCGTGTACTGATTGCCAAGGTATTATTATGGCAACCAAGGTAAAAATAAATTTTATATTCATGGCTTTCTCCTCATTATTTTATAGTTATGTTTCAATCCACACTCAAGCTCATCCGTCGAGTGACACCCGCCGACGGATAGAAGTCGGCGGATGAATTAAGCGAGTTCCATACTACTACAATAAATAGAATTCATTGTATAGTGTCAAATTAAATCATTCTGCCTGCGTTGACAGGTTTATTAACACGGTATTTTAAGCTGCTATGTATCGATTTTCTTATTTACACACACTGCTTGTTGGCGTGGTTTTAGTGTCTTTAACGGCGTGCGTTACTCCGCAAGTTGCACAGCCAACATCCGCTTCTTTGGGTTTACAAGAAGTGACCAGCTTCGATGTGACCGTTGACCATACTATTATCCACACCTTGATTGCAGGTAAAGTGGGCGAAAAAAATAACCGTGTGGTCATTCGCTACTTATTCTCTGACGATGGTGGTGAACATTGGGGTAGCGCGGTTGATGTTGCCACCAATACTCAGCCACTTGCCGTGCGTGGCAATGATGTACAAATTGCCGCCGCAGGTGATAATTTAGTTGCAATCTGGCAAGTGAAAGGTGAGCTACCCAGTATGGGCGCGATGGTGAGTTATTATTCCCATGATGCGGGCAAAACGTGGCAACAAGGCACAAATCCAGCCGTTGATAATAACGGCGATCAAGCACATATCGATGTGATTGCCGATAAAAAAGGCATTTTTCATACAGTTTGGTTAGCTGATCCTGAAGAAAACGGCTATCAAAGTTTACGTTATGCCCGTTCGCTTGATGGCGGTGAGCATTGGCAAGCCAGCCAAAAATTGGATGATTCCACTTGCTCCTGCTGTTGGAATACCTTAGCTCTATCACCATCAGGCGAAATTAATATCCTGTATCGGGACATGAAACCGCGTGATATGGCATTGATGCAATCAGCTAATAATGGCGAGACGTGGCGACGCACCAGCACGGTGGGGCTGTTTAACTGGCAATTTGACGGATGCCCTCATATTGGTGGTGGCTTAGCCATTGCTGAAGACCACACTTTATATAGCACGGTGTGGACAGGTGTTGAGGGCAAAGCGGGTTTATACACATTGCATTCAGGCGATAATGGCAAAACGTGGAGTGCGCCACAATCGCTAGGCGGTTTAGCCAGTCATAGCGACATTGCGGTCAATAATCAGCAGGTGATAGCGATTTGGGATGAGCGTGAGCCAGACGGCGCGAGTATTTTTTCCGCACAGTCGCAAAATGGCGGTGTCACTTGGTCAGCCCCAAAACGCCTATCTGCCACAGGCATTATGGCAACGCATCCGCGTCTTGTGGCAACGCATTCAGGATTTTTAGCACTCTGGACAGAGAAACACCCTAAACAACCTAATAAATGGGTTGTTAAAATGCTCAACGAATAGAAGTTCAAAATAGGTTTTGGATTCCAACATATATTTAAGTTCTAATTGAGTGAGATATGTCTATACTTGAATCCAAGATACTAAACAAAGCCAGCAACCAAATTTAAACAAACATCACTTTTAACTGGAGAAAGAACATGACAGACACACTCGAACTCGCCGATGTCATCATAGCATTACGTCAGGAACTGATTACCGCACAACAAGAAGGCGAAGATAAAAAAATACGCTTTAATGTCAGCAATGTAGAAGTTGAATTGGAAACCGTTGTTGAAATAGCAGGTGACGGCAAAGGTGGGTTTAAAATTAGATTCGGTGTCGTTGATGTAAATGCAGAAGCAGGTGGACACTATAAAAATGCGACTAAACAAAAAATTAAATTGAGTTTGGAAGCTGTCGAAGTCATTGAAAATGCAGATGGTAGTAAAACAACTCGGGCATTAACTATAAAAGGCAAAGCCTAGTTTATAAGGAACAGTTATGTTGGATGCCCAATGGATAGTTCAAATTTATTCAAAAGATGAAGCTAATGATTGGTGCATCGGCACTGGCTATTTTATAAACAACGGATTAATTTTAACTGCAAAACATAATATATTGTCTGGCAATAGTATCAGTACCGAATTAAAACTGGTTTTTCCTGAAAGAGATATTAACGGAATACCAAAAAAACAAAATAATAACCTTGTTTATATTTTTAAAAATGGATTATATTTTTCCAGTCAAGACATAATATGTCCAGATAATGAAGATATTGATTTAGCTGTTATTCGCTGTCCTGAGTTTTTAAATGTAATACCTCTTGTGCAATTAGCCAATTACCCTCCGCCATTAAATGAAGAGAGTAATACGCTAGGTTTTCCGTTAGCGGGAAAAGTAGCTGATTTTCAAAGAGAACAGCTTAGTTTTCCATTGAAGCGTTTAACAGAAACAGGAGGCGATGATATTTTGATACTACATTCATCAGTTCAACTTAATCCAACTTTCTTTCCAGAAGAAAATGGTTGGGGCGGACTTTCAGGCTCACCTGTTTTCTATAAAAATGAATTAGTAGCCGTCATAATAAAAACTTATGATACGGTGAAAAGTTATTTTTATGCTGTTTCTATTCCTTGGGTAAAAGAACATTGCCCAGATTTTTGCGAAGCCATAAAACCACCGCTTACAGAACAACAAACTATAGATCAACAAAAACAAGACCTGCATGAAGCCATTAAAGCGGGTATTGAAAAATTACTTAAAAGAAATTTCGATTTAGATGACTTAGTGGATAGTGTTGGACTATCTAATAATGCAGAAAAAAATTATCAGTCTATTGCTGATTGTTTAACGAAACAATCTACTACAGAATCTATTGCGTCTTTAATAAGGATATTGCAAGAATATCAACCTAAAAAATTAGATGATATGCAAGAAATAGCAGGTTGGTTAATGCTTAATAGTATTGATTCGACTTGGTGGTTTCAGAATAAACATAAGATGCAACAAGCAATAACAGAATTTAATTTAGAAATATTAGAATATTTTGAAACTATTATTTCACGTTACGCGCTGCAACCTGCTAGATATACTTTAGAATGTAATAACACTGATAAATCAGAATATGATTTAAATAAAACACAAAAATCTATTTCTGATAAATCAAAAAAAGAAGAATCTTATCCTAAACCCTATACATCCGTGTATAGAGGTAGAAATAAAGAAAAGAAAGAAATTCTTGTTTTAGATGGTAATGGAGTGGCTATAGATGAACAATTATTAATCCCTATTTATAAAGATTTATGGGGACGACAACATATTGAAGATAAAGACATTAAAAACTCTAAAGAGGATTTACTTAGAGATATAAAAGCCAAAGCAAAAGCCTTGCTTGGAATTAATCAAGGAAAATTAGTTTATTATGTGGTTAATAAAATCTATCTCGATTTATTAAATAAAACACCATGGTTTAAAGACAATAAACAAGAGCTAGCAAACTATTTAAAATTTATTTGTTACGAGATAAATAAATCAGATCAGCAAGAAAAACCCTGTACAGAAGACGAAAAGGTGGTACTTGCATCACTTGATGAATTGCTAAAAATGATTGAGTGATGGGTTAAATCTGGAGTCAAAAAGCTTTAGCTTTTTGCGAATCGCCAATAGCTAAAGCTATTGAACTCCAGACCAGTAACTTGATATTCCGTTTAAATAACAGACTAAGCCATTATCAAATAATTAAACCCATTAAACAACATGAATAATCCCAAAAATAATCTCAAATTTGAACACTTCACCGCCGAAAAATTTACCACTACTGCCGATGAAAAAAAGCAGTATTACATCGAAAATAGTGAGAAAGACCTCTATCATATTCTTGATGAAGCCGATTGTTATGCACTATGGGCAGCCTACGCAGCAGGAAGACCCTTATTAGTACGCGGCAAAACGGGTACAGGTAAATCACAAATGGCAAAAGCCATCGCTCATCAATTGGGTTGGGCGTTTGTCAGTGAAGTGATACGCGGCAATACTGAATTATCGGATTTACATTGGCATTTTGATGCCATTGGGCGTTTGGGTGAAGCGCAAGCCATGAGTAAAGTGGAATGTAATTTAAAAGAATTAAAAGCGGGGAAATTCTTATCACCGAGTGCATTTTGGTGGGCATACGATTGGGAAAGCGCGGAGCGGCAACATAAGCAATGCCGAACTCGTTTAAAAGCCAAACCTGAAAATAATAATAACGCTTATGAAAACGGCGTGGTGTTATTGATTGATGAAATAGATAAAGCTGAACCCGATTTACCCAATGGCTTGTTAGAAACCTTGGGCGATTATAAATTTACTGTACCGTATATTAACCAAACCATTACTGCAAAACCTGAAAAATTATTAGTCATTATCACCACCAATGAAGAACGCGAATTACCCCCTGCCTTTTTGCGCCGTTGTTTTGTGCATACCCTGAAAATGAAAGAAGACGAACTGTGGTTAAAACAACGTGGTGAATTACATTTTGGTGACAAAATTTACGTTGGTAAGGATAAGGATAAGGATAAAGAAGATAAAGTAATAGATATTTACTTAGAGGCGGCTAAGTTATTATTGATCGATAGAAAAAACTGCACACGTTATAAACCTGGATTAGCCGAATACATTGATTTACTCAGTGCCTTAAGTAAATTAGAAGACCTAGAGGAACAAAAACAACGATTAACCAAGATTAAAGATTATGCGTTGAAAAAAGAATTGGACACATGAAAGCCGAACTGCTTTTTAAAGAACGACTCATACAGGGTGAAAATAGATTTGTTGAATTAATCTTGTGGTCTGTGCCTACACCAGTAACGGGTAGCAGTCATCATTTCAAATATCGGCTGGCGTTAGTTGTCGAAGGTGTTTGTGTATTGCGTTATGACAATGAAGCAGGAAAAGGCGATCATAAGCATATTGGCGATGTTGAAATGACGTATTTATTTGAATCGCCACAACATTTATTAGCTGATTTTTGGCACGATGTAGAACTTTGGAGAACACAACATGAATGAAGTCACTATCGGTATTAGTCATCCACAAGAACTTTCTGCCCGTTTTCTAAAAGCATGGGAAACGGGAGAAAAGCAAGGAGCGCGTATCAATTTTGAATCAGATGAACAATTCTGGAAAACACTCACACTGGAACGCTGGCAAATTCTAAAAATAATGACAGGGACTGGTGATATGACAATTAATGAAATCGCTCAACAAATCAATCGTGATATAAACACGGTGCAGAACGACATTGAGATTTTATGCGTGTCGGGCTTACTGGAAACAACTGAAAATGGCGTAATTTTTCCTTACAGTGCGATTCATGTTGATTTTATGTTGAAAGCAGCATGATATTTTGCTAAAAAAAGGCTGATTAATATGGCATGGGGACGTTTAGCACTGATACACGCGGCGGGTGAATCAGACCAAACTTTAGAAAAAATAGCGCAGTTATTTGGTTATGAACATGAACCAATAAACTATATTGCTGAACGTGGCTTTAGCTCAACCACTGAACTGACAGTTTCAACAACAGCAGACGACAACGCAGAACAAACTCCAAAACGCCCACCCGCCTTATTCATCGTCATCAGTCAATCAAAAACCAAACCAGACGTTACCCCCGAACCTGATACCTTTTCAGGCGCACCGCCAGAAACCACAGAAGGCAGTTATCGGTTCAAAGCCGCAGAGCCATTACTCACAATGGCACGATTAATTCCATTACTGCACAACGGCTTAGGGCAAAAGCGCGAAGGTAACAACCTAGACTTAAGCCGTTTAAGTTCACAACTGGCAAAAGGCAAAGCCTTAAAGCGTTTGCCCTATTTGCCCAGACAGGTTTGGTCACAACGCATACAAATCATTGTCGATGCTCGATTAGATTTAGAACCCTATTGGGTCGATTTTGAATTTATCGTCGATGAACTGAAAAAACGCCTTGGAAAAGAAGCCGTTAGCGCGATACGTTTTGATGAAGACAGCATGACTCATGAACAGGCGTATTGTCTGCCATATCCTGCACGATCTAATGATTCATGGCAGATATGGCAACAACCCGCCGATGATGTCGCGCTGTTAATTTTAAGTGACTTAAACGCAAAACATTGGCGATACTTAAGTAAACGCCTACAAACCCGCAGCGCACCGATGTTGACACTCAGCCCCAGCAGAAACACGCCAAATGATGTAAACCTGTGTCAACACCTTAAACCCAATCCCTTAAACGATAGCCAACCTGTACGCCGTCATCCGTATCAAAAAGGCTTTACACTGCCCGAACTGTCGGAAACCAAAAGACGCGAAATTTTCGCGCTGTTATCGGTATTACCCTTGATTGATACCGCTTTATTGCGCCGCTTACGCAAAGAATTACAGTGGGGCGGTAGTGAACTCGAACATTTCATATGGCAACATCCCGATGTGACGGATAACGGCTTAGGCATTTATTTTCCTAAGGAAACGGCTGAAAGCTATCGTTCATATTACCCAAACGATACCAAAGACTTTTGGCAAATTGTGAATGAACACCATGCCAACGCTTTTCAGGGTTTAAAATGTTTGGAAGGTTTAAATAAACACGCCATGCAGCGGAATACGCCATTGGATGACAACATCGAACGCTATTATCAATACCTAGTCACACGGCTAAACACTGAACAGACTAACAGTGCGTTACACGCCCAAGCGCAAACCGTGATTGCCCTAACCCCAAACAGCATTTTAGACACAAAGATAAGCCCGTTATTACACCGCATTGCCGCCCTCAGTCATAACGAAACCCAACGCCAACAGCTACTGAATCAAGGTTATGATCTGTATGAACTTGAAAAAAGTGATCCTAATACAAAAACACAGATACAGTGGCACATCGCGCAACAAGGACAAGGACACAGTTGTGTGCAAACAAACGCGCATCCGTTAAGCATTGCCACGCTGTCAACAAAATTTACACCCGTACAACGCAAGGCTGATGGAAAACAACAACTGATACAAGATGGGCAGGTTTTCACTCTAAATGAAGCTGAAACTGTCAACATTGAAACAGAAACCGAACAACTGCAACTAAAAGCCATTAAAAAACCCGATTGGGCAAGTCGTCTGTGGCGGGATAGTCAAGGTTTGTTTGTCAGTGTCAACTGGCGAGGCAAACACCACACCCTGCCTTGGCGTATCACTGAACACAGTGATTGGGCATGGAAACCGCCATTTGGTAAAGATGACTATGGTATCTATGCCGATTTAACCATTAACAAAGTCAGCCAGCGTTTTCGCTGGATAGAGTCTGGTAGTTTCTTAATGGGTTCGCCGCCTGATGAACCAGAACGCTATGACGATGAAATACAGCATCAAGTGACACTGACACAAGGCTACTGGTTAGCGGATACAGCTTGCACGCAAGCCTTATGGCAAGCGGTGATGGGCGATAATCCAGCCCGTTTTAAAGAGGATAAAAACAACCCCGTTGAGCAAGTCAGTTGGGATGATGTACAAGACTTTTTAAGTAAACTTAATCAATTGATACCCGATTTAAACGCCTATTTACCCAGCGAAGCCGAATGGGAATACGCCTGTAGAGCAGGAGCAAAAAAAACAACGCCGTTTTCTTTTGGTGACAATATCACGCCTGAACAAGTTAATTACGATGGTAGTCGTCCTTATAACAATGCTGAAAAAGGACTGGATCGCGGCAAAACCGTTGCGGTAAAATCCTTGCCACCGAATGATTGGGGCTTGTACGAAATGCACGGTAATGTTTTGGAATGGTGTAATGATTGGTTTGGTGACTATCCGAATGAATCTGTCACGAATCCTAAAGGCGCAACTGAAGGCACGTCGCGGGTGTTGCGCGGCGGTTCTTGGCGCAGCATTGCTAGGCTCACACGTTCTGCTCTCCGTTACTACTGCACGCCTGATGATCGCGGCAACGGCTTCGGCTTCCGTTTTGCCCTAGGTCAAACAGAGGCAGTTAAGCAAGCCCGCGCCGTCACCACGGACAGGCAAGCGGTAGCGCAGCCCGTCAGTGGTGACGATGTGGGCTTGGATAGCAAGAATTTATTTAGCCGAATCCTTGATAAGATAAAGCTCAAATAAGCTAATGACAATAAATTTGGATGTGTAAGATACGTCATTGCGGCAGGGAGAGCATAGCGAGGGTTCGCCGCAATCCAGAAGCCAAGGATGGCTTACACTCGAACACATCCCTGTGACTGGATTCCAGCATCCATGCTGGAATGACGCTCTGAAACTCTAATCGATTCAATGGGTTTTATCCCGAACTCAGCTTAAGTAACAAAAGACACTTTATGAAATACCATTTTTTCAACATACACGCCCAAAACCCAGACTCTGGACAGGAAGCCTTAAATACTTTCTGTGGGCAACATCGTATATTGGCAGTGGAAAAACAATTTGTTGCCCTAGGCGATAACAGCTTTTGGTCTATTTGTGTCACCACCATAGACAGTACGGAAAAACCAAACACCGCCGCGAATAAACGTCCTTCTGTTGATTATCGAGAAGTTCTTAACGAACAGGATTTTGCCGTGTATGCTGAATTACGCACTCTGCGTAAAACGCTGGCAGAACAGGAAGGCGTACCCGCTTATGCCTTATTCACCAATGAACAACTGGCTGAAATGGTGACACGCCGCACTCTGACACAAACGGAACTCGCCAGTATTGAAGGCATAGGCAAAGCGAGATTAGAAAAATACGGCGCAAGCTTTTTAAATCTGCTAAAAACCAGCTTAGCCAAATCATGAAACGCCAGTTGATTACCTTAAGCGAACTTGCTGATTATGACAATTTGCTCACCGCGACTTGGAAAGCAGCGAAAGGTAAACAGCATCGCCCTGACGTGCAGCACTTCATCACGCAGTTAGATACCAGCTTACAACAACTCAGTCATGCCATTTTACAAGGCAATGTCCCAGCAGGACGTTACCGACAATTTTACATTCACGACCCTAAATTGCGTTTAATTACCGCCGCCTGTTTTGAAGACCGTGTATTGCATCATGCCATCATGAATTTAGCTGAACCCGTCTTTGAACGTAGCTTAATGACTCATACTTATGCCTGTCGTCCAAACAAAGGCGTACATAAAGCCGTGCAGCAAGTACAAAAAAATTTACGGCGTTTTTCATGGTTCGTTAAAGTCGATATACAGCGTTATTTTCCCTCCATAGACCACGCGATCTTATTTGAACTATTGAGCAAACGCTTTAAAAGCGAGGGGTTTTTAAACCTGCTCTGGCGTATCATAGATTCTTATCACACCGCAGCTAACAAAGGCTTACCGATTGGTTCACTGACTTCACAACATTTTGCCAATTATTATTTAGACGGTGCCGACCGTTTTTTATCTAACCATTCGCAAGTCGGGGCGGTGGTGCGTTACATGGATGATACTTTGTGGTGGTGTGATGACAAAACCACCGCTAAACACGTTTTAAACCAATTAAGCTATTATCTTGAAACCCAGCGATTGTTACAACTTAAAGCCAATGTTCAAATCAATCGCAGTGAACGCGGCGTGACGTATTGCGGCTATCGCATTTTACCTGCCACCTTCAGACTCACCCTGCGCAAAAAACGCCGTTATCGACAACTACGCCAGCGTTGGGAATACTTGTGGCAAACAGGTGAAATCAACAGCCTTAAATTACAACAAGGCTATGATGCCGTTCATGCGGTTACTCTACACACCGATAGTCTGGCTTGGCGCAAACACAACTTGAAATTACATCCGTCTTGTTATACAACAGACACAGGGTGATGATTAAAAACACGTCGCGGGTGTTGCGCGGCGGTTCTTGGAACAACAATGCAAGGAACACACGTTCTGCTAACCGTAACAACAACACGCCTGATAATCGCAACAACAACATCGGCTTCCGTTTTGCCCTAGCTCATACATGAATGAACACACTGTTTGACCCAATCATCATCCTGTCCGTTGAATATCTGTTCAATGGCAAAAACCAACTGCCCTTTGATACGCTAGTAGTGATAACGAACGCCTATCAAAGTGGCGACCTAACAGAGTAGCTTTTTATGTCGCCTAATCTAAAACCCAACATCAACTTCCCGCATCCTTTTCCTGCCTCGTGGGCAACTGCCTTTGGTGAAGATGAGTTTGGCTTATGGATGGAATTAACTGTTAAGGAGGTTAAACAAACTTTTCGTTGGATAGAGGCGGGCTGGTTTTTAATGGGTTCACCGTCTGATGAACCAGAAAGATTCGACAGAGAAACACAACATAAAGTCACACTCACTCAGGGTTACTGGTTAGCTGAGTCCGCTTGTACCCAAGCCTTATGGATAGCAGTCATGGGTGAAAATCCAGCTAGTTTTAAAGAAGACTTAAATAATCCTGTTGAACAAGTCAGTTGGGATGATATACAAAAATTCTTAATAGAACTTAACAAGTTACCCGATTTAAACGCCTATTTACCCAGTGAAGCCGAATGGGAATATGCCTGTAGAGCTGGAACAACAACGCCGTTTTCTTTTGGCGACAACATCACCCCTGAACAAGTGAATTATGATGGAAATTACCCTTATAACAACGCTGAAAAAGGCTTGTATCGTAAAAAAACCGTGCCTGTTAAATCCCTACCACCAAACGATTGGGGCTTGTATGAAATGCACGGCAATGTTTGGGAATGGTGCGATGATCGATATGGCGACTATTCGAGTGAACCAGTCACTAATCCCACAGGTGCAACTGATGGCACGTCGCGGGTGTTGCGCGGCGGTACTTGGCACTACTATGCGAGGGACGCACGTTCTGCTTTCCGTTACTACGGCACGCCTGATAATCGCTCCTACTACTTCGGCTTCCGTTTTGCCCTAGGTCAAACAGAGGCAGTTAAGCAAGCCCGCACCGTCGCCACGGACAGGCAAGCGGTAGCGCAGACGGTCAGTGGTGACGATGCGAGCGGGCAGGACGATTACAAATGAGAAATTCGGTAGTGGGTGTGTCTGTTTGTTAGGAGTCCAAAACAGGTTTTGGACTTGATTTCCGTTAAATCCCGCCACCATTAAGTTAATCCGTCATTCCAGCAGGGATGCTGGAATCCAGTCACAAGGATGTGTTTGAGTGTATGCCATCCGTGGCTTCTGGATTTCGGCAATCCCTGCCGAAATGACGATGCTCTCCTTAACTGTGGGCAGTAAGCCTAAAGTCCATGTGCATTTTTACTGAGTATTCCTGCATATCAGTTATATAATAGCCGCCCTCACTAGCTCGACAGTTCACTCTTTCACTCGTAGATTTTATGACTCATAACCAACACAATAATAAAATTTGGGGCTTAGCCCTGTTTGCTGCACTGGCGATGTTGCCCTCGTTATCGTTTGCACACGCTAAGATGGTGCGTTCTTCACCTGAACAAGATGCCGTTTTAACTGAATCACCTAAACAAGTTGATGTCTGGTTCGATGATAAAGTCGGCACGGAATACAAAGCCCTCGCTGTCATTGATAGCAAAGGTAAGCGTGTTGACAATAAAGATTTGGTGCAAGAAACCTTTGATTCAGCCCATCTTTATACCACCTTGCCCTTATTACCTCCCGATACCTATACTGTCCGTTATCGTGTGGTATCTATTGACACCCATATCGTCACAGGTAAATATCAATTCACCATCAAAGCTCCTTAATTATGAAAAATAAAACCTGTGTTACATGGTTGTTGAGTTTGTTGCTGGTGCTTAGCTTAGTGGGTTGTGATAAAAATAAACTCGGCACACAGCCACAAATTCCTGACCTCAATAGTGTTGGCTGTTTGATTGCCAATGATTTTTACGCGGTACATTTTAGCGTTTATGTCAAAACTGCCGTCGCGCCAAAAGATGCCAGCGACCGTGAGGCTCTGTTAAAACCCTATTGCCAAGAACTGTCTACGACAGGCAAGGCATTTTTTGCCGCTGATTTAATTGACCGTGATATTCGTAAAACCCCTATTGGCATTCGTGTGGTAGAACTTGAACTCACCCAATCGGACGATATGGGAGTCATAGAGCGTTTGGCATTAATGGCGAAATATTCAAAAAACGCATTAACATTGCTGATAAAACACCCAGAAAACGCATTGGAATATAATTTAATTCTTGCATCAAGCAGCCCAGAAGACTTTAAAGAAGTGCGTACTATTAACGAAGTCGCGCCTAAGGTATATTCTAAAGGCGTAGTTGAAGCCCAAGCTGATCTTGATAAAAACGGTTATTACGCTTTATTTTTAATAATAGGTGGCGAAGAGGCAATTTCTGACGAAGACAAATTGCGAGTTGCCTTTCATGTCGGCGGTGATAGCTTATTTAAACAGACCTTAATGTTAATGGCAGTTAGCGTGGTTATATTATTCCTAATCATTATTACCGCTCTTATTTGGTATTGGAAAAAACGCAAAGCCGCGAGGAATGCTTAATGTTCGGTAGACTAATCGCCGTTATTTTTCTACTTACCTACGCACCATTCAGTTTAGCGCATGATCCTGGATTGAGTTCTGTTGATGTCATCGTCAAAGAACAGGGCGTTGATGTCAGCATCACTTTTTCTTTGCAAGACATAGAAGCCTTTGTGCCGATGGACAGCGATCAAGATGCCGAAGTCACCGCCGCTGAACAAGACGCTGCTAAGCCAAAAATTGCACTATGGGTACAACAAGGCGTACAACTAATAGTTGAGGGGCAAGTGATTCAGCCTATCGCGGCGGGTGAAGTCAGTTTTGATCAACAAAATAACGCCCATATTTCCATGCGTTATGCGCAAATACCCAGCGAGTTACGCGCTGATTTTTTAAGCAAACTGCCCAAAGATCATAAACAGTATGTGACAGTAAAAAATGAAGCGGGCAAAAATCTCAGCGAAAAAATGCTGTCTCAAGAAGACAGTGTCATGAGTTCTTTGGTTGGAAAATCCTCCACTTTTACCGACTTTTTGCTGTTAGGCATAGAACACATTTTGACAGGCTACGATCACCTGTTATTTTTGTTTTCGTTACTGGTAGTCACGCGCAGTTTTTTACCCGCGCTCAAAATTATCACTTTTTTCACCATTGCCCATTCCATTACTCTGGCATTGGCGGCGATGAATATAATCGATATACCCAGTACTATTGTTGAGCCACTCATTGCCGCAACTATTATTTATGTCGGTGTAGAAAATATCATCCGTGGCGATCATCCTAAAGGACGACAATGGCTGACGTTTTTCTTCGGCTTAATACATGGTTTTGGTTTTGCTGCTGTGCTACGCGAAATGGGCATTTCTTCTTTAGAGACTGGAATTTTAGTGCCGCTATTTTCATTTAACCTAGGTGTGGAGCTAGGGCAGATTACCGTTGCCACCATCGTGTTGCCCATTATTTGGTGGCTACATAAAAAACCAGCCATAGAACCGTATCTAACCCCTGTTTGTTCCGTGTTAGCCAGTTTAGCGGGAGCTTATTGGTTAATAGAGCGCACACTATTGAGTTAATCACGGAGTTCAAACCTAGGTTTGAACTCCAAACCATCCCATAAATAACCTGAATTCGATATAAAACGTATTGAATTTATTAATGTTTCAGGTTGTTACTTCATTTCAAGCATGGATGCTGAAGACAGCTACGGTCTCGCAATTCACGAAACGGAAAAATAGTACGCTAAGAATTAAGTTTGTCATAATACTTATACAGTGTTTTCAATCATCATTAGTTACTTTAAATTAAAATTGGTTAGCATGGTAAAAATATCCATGTGCATTATCAACGGTAATAATTTTAAAAGCATTTCCAATAGCTATTAAAAGGTTATCAAATGTCCGAGCTT
>JAPLRZ010000003.1 GCA_026398895.1 Methylococcales bacterium | reverse complement strand
TGGCGGTCATTAGTAACTGTTATCGACTACAGAGAGATTTGTTTAACGAGGTGATTGCTTCGTTCATTGCTGGCTTTATGCCAACCATGCAACATTTGAACCCACAATTTGAATCCTCCGTCAATGCGTAACTTCTATCATATTGAGTACAAGCCGCTAAGCCACCTAATTCATCCCAGCGTTGATGATCTTCGGTGCGTGCTTCGGTGAAATTATCGGTAGCATTTTTACCTGGATTCCAACGAGGATCTGTTTCTAGGCAGGTACTTTTTTCGGGTGTTGGTCCTTTACACGCACTGACAGGAACACAGGTTTTAGGTATAGGTAAAGGATCAGTCCAAGGCCATGCAACGGGTGGGCTAATAATGCCTGTGCTACCCGATGAACTTGAACCACCGCTAGCTTCCGCTAAATTAGGCAAAAACCCCCGCCCGCCACCGATAGCCGTTAAACCACCTACGCCTGCGGTCAAGCCCATTTTGAACAAGTCACGCCGCGTTAATCCTGCTGCTTGAATATCGTTGACTTCTTTCATATAACGCGCAACAGCTTTTTCTTGTTGGCTGAAGTTAGTTAGTTTGATAATTTTTTTGATCATGACACACCCCTAATTAGTCACTAGCATCTATTTTAGATACCTCAATAAACCTTATTCTTGCCAGCAACTTGTTACTGTACAAAATCAAATAAGTGGAAGTTCTAAAAGCCTTTGTGAACATTAACGAAGTCACTCTCGGTGGTTCGGCTTTCCAAACAGCTTGGATCCGTAACTTTCTGCCCCTAACTTGCGATAGGTTTAGCCTTAACTCAATCATCTGTGTTCAACCGAATATCTAATTGGTTTTAACAGTTTTGTTATCCATCACGAAAAATCACTCAATCACTTGAATTTCCACCGCTACTAATTTCTTTATAATCTTGAATATTCTTATCAAGAATTGAGTTAAATTCTAGCAACAATACCCTGTTGCAACAATGGATAGATCGTACGATTATTGTTTTTTTTGTAGGGAAAATAATTTATAAAGCATTGAAATATAAGAAATATATATATACATTGTTTTATGTAATTGATCTGTATATTTAAAAATAGGAATTGTTCGTATTTTTACCGCCCATCAACTCAAATTATCTTTGTATGTGAAAAATTACCCAAAACGTTAATTTAAAGAGAGAGCGTGAAGGCAGGCATCATAAAAAAGCTTAGTAAGCACAGATATTTTTGTACCGATTAAAAACGAAAAATTATGCTGTAATTAGCTGAGTATTGAGAGGGTTTATAGACTATTAATCTATTCACTGTGACAAATTAACTACTTAAATTGACAAATTAACTACTCAAACAAATTTAGTTAATGTTAAAATCCGATGCGGCTCATGGGTATCGCTATAGCGTGTCTATTACTTTATCTTGAATTAGCTCAATTAACACAGGAGATTTCCTTATGCACAAAAAACTAATAACCGCTGCCGCTATTGTGGCAGCACTCATGTCGGGTTGTGCTTCGCAGCCGACTTCCGTTTTTGAGCCATTTCAGGCTCAAGATTTAAACCCTTTGCTGACTTCTGGTCAGTACAAACAAAAAACCGATAACTTTTTTGTCATTAATGACTCTTCGTCATCAATGAGAGATGATTATCTCAGCGCAGGTTATGCAGCTCAGCCTGAACCAACAAAGTTTTCGGTTGAAAAAGAAGTTTTAAGTCGAATTAATCAAACTATTCCTGAGTTACCATCGCCAGTAATGTCTAGCATTCGTAGCTTCGGTTTCGGCCCTTGTTTGGACAATGGCTTTACTAAATTAAACCAAGAGCCTACTACTTATTCTAAAGCTGCTTTTAGTTCTGGTATTGACGCACTTGAGTGTGCCAGTGGTGGTTCTCCATTAGATGACGGTATCGTTGGTTCAACAGCTGATTTAGCCGCTACTGCGGGCAGAATTTCTGTCTTAGTCGTTAGTGATGGTCATGATCTGGACTCTTATGGCACTAAAGAAATGCAAGCCATGAAAGCTCAATACGGCGATAGACTGTGTGTGTATGGCGTTTGGGCAGGTAATCCAGAAGAAATTTCTGGTTTAGCAGTTTTAAACCAACTGTCTAGCATCGCAGGTTGTGGATTTGCGGTTTCTGCTGAAAGCATTTCTACTCCCGAAAAACTGGGGCTTTTTGTAAAAACTATTTTCTTGAAACCTGCTTGTCCAGATCCTGATAACGCTGCCTGCAATCCTGCGCCTGTTGCTGTGATTCATGTTGATGTGGAATTTGATAATGATGAAGACTCATTGGAACATTCTACGCTGGTTAAATCTTCAGTAAATGGACACCATACCAATCCTGCGGATGTAAAACACAATTTAGAAGTCCAAGTAAGAGACATCGCAGCTAATCCTGGTGCAATGTATGAAGTACAAGGTCATACCAACTACACAGGTAAAGAAGCGCGGAACATTGCGTTAGGTAATGGACGTGCGGAAACAATCTATAAATATTTGCTTGAAACATACCCAGGAATTGAAAAACGCCTGTTAGCACCTAAAGGCTATAGCTGGAATTGTCCAGACGAAGCAGACCCTAGAAGTGCTCACAACCGTAGAGTCGATCTGGAGTTGAATGGTGGATGCAAACACACTGCTATTTCAACTGAAGAGTTGAGACAGCAATATGGTGCCCCATCTTTAGGTGGCAAACATTCTAAACATCGTCACCATAAATAAATGGTAATGTTATAACCTACCTCTTGGTAGGTTATGCTGTTTGAATGGTTTTAACACGGCGTATAAACCTAGGTTTGTACGCCGTTTTCATCAGCTCTCATCACCTGCTAATAGTTTTTGAATATTGCTTTTATGCCGCCACACTAGCAACACCATCATCACTAAAGACGCGCCCACTAAGGTAACATCACCGACAATAAACCACGCATAAATCGGCGACAATACCGAAGCTACCAAGGCTGATAATGAAGAAATTTTACCGAGCTTATAAACAGCCAGCCAAGTACCGATAAAAGCAAACCCTAGTAGCCAAGAAAACCCTAATAACACACCGATAGAGGTAGCAACACCTTTGCCTCCTTCAAATCTGAAAAATACAGGGTAAAGATGCCCGATAAACGCCGCTAAACCCGTTGCGGCTAACAACTCCACGGGAATATTCAACAACTTCGCCGCATAAACAGGCAATAATCCCTTCACTAAATCACCCAGCAGCGTAATAATTGCCGCTTTTTTACCACCAAAGCGCATCACATTGGTCGCGCCTGGATTGCCTGAACCTTGTTCACGCGGGTCTGGCAAAGCCATCAAGCGACAAACGATAATCGCGCAGGAAATTGAACCTATTAAATAAGCCGCTGGAATAAACAGCCATGCAATCATTTGAGTACCTTCTCATTCAGAACTTGTAAGCCAAGGAGGATTCCTTGATACTTAGCGGATTTTAAAATTACACATCATAACTTGGAAAACACTATGGACATCATTTTTTTAGGCGGGCTACAAATAGAAACCATCATCGGTATTTACGATTGGGAAAGAGAAACCAAGCAAACAGTAATTCTCGACATTGAAATGGCGTTTGATATTCAAAAAGCCGCTGAAACTGACGATATTCAATACACACTAAATTATAAAACACTCTCCAAACGTATTATTTCTTTTGTCGAAGACAGTCAATTTTTTCTGGTTGAAAAATTAATTTCAGAAATCGCCGACATTATTCGTTATGAATTTAACGTACCGTGGGTAAAAATCACCCTCAATAAAAAAGGCGCGATTCGTGGCGCGAGTGATGTAGGCATTATTATTGAACGAGGTGAAAAGTAACTCATGCGTGGCTATATCAGCATCGGTAGTAATATCGACAAAGAGACCCACATTACAGCAAGTTTACTGGCGTTAGAACATAGCTTTGGTGCGTTGACCATCTCCAGTGTTTACGAATCTGAGGCAGTCGGTTTTTCAGGTGATGCTTTTCATAATCTGATTGTTGGCTTTAACTCTGACTTAGAGGTTAAAAGTGTCGCTAAACAATTGCGACAAATTGAATTGGATAATGGACGCACTCGTGACAGTCAAAAATTCTCTGCACGAACGCTAGATTTAGACTTGATTCTATATGGTGATTTAATTATCAGCGATGGACGCTTACAAATACCGCGTGATGAAATTGAACGCTACGCTTTTGTGCTTGAACCATTAGCAGAAATTGCCCCTGCTGCAATTCATCCTATCAGCGGCATCAGCTACAGTGAGCTTTGGGGGAAATTCGATAACACTAATCTTAAGCAACACAAACTATAACAGCCTGACATGATGTGCTGTTTACCAATATGATACAGGTTTAATTTTCATCACCACTTTTATTGGGTGCGTATTGTCAATAACTTTAATCAATCCCTTTGTGGGTAGTGGATTAAATCTGTTAAGTATGACTGCCAGTCCTTTAAAGGACTGGCAGTCATTAATATCGCTATAATAAAATAACTACCGTTTACGCCCTTGCTGATTTTTTGGTTCTGCTTTGCTGGGCGTGTGTTTTTCTATTGCCATGCCCGCATATTCAAACAATAAATCCAGTTCTTTGTCGGTGAGCTCATAAAAACGGCTGGTTCTTAAGCCTTCAGGTAATACGATAGGTCCATAACGGACGCGTATTAATCGACTGACCGTCAAGGTTTGCGATTCCCATAAACGTCTGACTAATCGGTTACGTCCTTCGCTAACAATAACGTTATACCATTTGTTCGCGCCTTCGCCGCCAGCAAAATGGATTTCATCAAATTTTGCGATACCGTCTTCCAGTGCCACGCCTGTTTTTAATTTTTCTAGGGTGGGATCACTGACATTACCGAGAATACGCACCGCATATTCGCGTTCGACTTCGGTGGATGGGTGCATTAAACGATTTGCCAGTTCGCCGTTGTTGGTAACTAGCAATAAGCCAGAGGTGTTAATGTCTAATCGACCAACGGCAATCCAGCGAGCAGTTTCTAGTGGCGGTAAATTTTTAAAAATGACAGGGCGACCTTCAGGGTCTTGGCGAGTGACGACTTCACCAATCGCTTTGTGATACAGCAATACGCGGGTCGCTTGTTCGGCAAATTTTTCCCAATGCACCACACGATCGTTGACTTGTAAATAATCACCTATTTTTAGTCGTACCCCTTGAGTTACTACCGCGCCGTTGACTTTGACGCGCCCCTCGTCTATCCAGCGTTCAATTTCACGGCGCGAGGCAATACCGCCACGCGCTAATACTTTTTGTATGCGTTCGCCTGCTGTTGTTACTGG
This sequence comes from Methylococcales bacterium, assembly GCA_026398895.1. GTDB lineage: Bacteria > Pseudomonadota > Gammaproteobacteria > Methylococcales > Methylomonadaceae > UBA4132. The sequence goes on along the minus strand of JAPLRZ010000003.1, from coordinate 2,503 downwards.
CTGGGCGGTGGTTTTTGGTGCGGGTGCGGGCTTTTCTGTGGCGGCTGCTACAGGTTTGTTGAGTTTGGGGTTTTGTGGATGGACGGATTTTTGTTTACGTTGTTGTTTAGGGGTTTTCACGGCTTGCCTGTGGTGTGGGATTATCAGCTATCGACTCATTCAATGAGTGTATTTCTTCTAAGGTCGGTAGTTCGGTTAAAGTGCTTAGATTGAAATAATCTAAGAATTGTTTGCTTGTGCCATATAGGCTGGGGCGACCTGGAACGGGTTTTTGTCCGATGACTTTGATCCATTCGCGCTCTAATAAGGTTTGTATAATACTAGAACTAACGCTAACTCCGCGTATATCTTCTATATCACCACGAGTGACAGGTTGTCGATAGGCAATAATAGCGAGGGTTTCCATCAGGGCGCGGGAATATTTTGGTGGTTTTTCTTCAAATAAACGAGCAACCCAAGGCGATAATTCGGCTTTGACCTGAAAGCGATAGCCGCTTGCTACACATTTTAATTCAATAGGGCGCGGTCGATAGTCGTCGATGATAGCATCGATAGCCGCTTGTATCTCAATTAGCTGTGGCTGTTCTAGCTCAGGAAAAACCTGTTGTATTTGTTTAATGCTCATCGGACGATGGGCGGCAAATAAAATAGCTTCAACAATGTGTTTAATGTCCATGTTATTAAATGGCTTTAACGCGTAATTCGCTGTAAGGTTCGATTTGGATAATTTCTATCAAGGCTTCTTTGCCCAATTCAAGTATTGCCAAAAAAGTGACTACGACCCCCGCACGTCCTTCTATTTGTCGAAAAAGTTGTGAAAAAATACAACTCTCAACAGAATTAAGGGTGTCTAAAATATAAGTCATACGTTCACGGACAGATAACGGCTCTTGGGTAATTTGATGATGGCTGTGTTGATCGACACGTTTTAACACCGCTTGAAAAGCCAATAATAAATCTGTTAAGGGCAGTTCTGGCAAGGGTTGAGCGACGCTTAACGTAGAGACATCAACTAAGGTGGAAAATAATTCACGCTCCATGCGGGGCAGGGCATCGATTTGTTCGGCGACATTTTTAATACACTCATATTCTTGCAATCGGCGAATCAGCGTGGCGCGTGGGTCTTCTTCCTCGGCTTGAATGTCTGGTTGTCTGGGCAATAACATTCGAGATTTTATTTCTGCCAATAACGCCGCCATCAGCAAATATTCGGCAGCCATATTGATATTTAACACCCCCATCAGTTGAATATAAGCGATATATTGCTGGGTAATCTGAGCAATGGGAATATTGATAATGTCGAGATTTTGTCGTTTGATTAAATATAATAATAAATCTAACGGCCCTTCAAAGGTATCCAGCAATACTTCCAACGCATCAGGTGGAATATACAAGTCTTCAGGCAGAGTATGAACTAATGCGCCGTTGACAGTAGCAAGCGTTGGAAGTATGGCTATTGCATCCATTTAGTTAATCCAAAAAGGTGGGTGTGAATTTATCGCGCCTACATTATATACACGCGAGTTTATTATCATCAACTTCGTAATCCTCTTGGAGTACAAACTTAGGTTTGTACTCCTGTGTTATTCAAAAATCATCTTCACTTAAATTTAATATTTTATAATCCACAGTTTCTTTAAACTGCTTTACCAAAAAATCACGTCCCTGTTTTTCTATATATGAATGAAAACTTGAAAAAGGATAATCACAAAGATTGTTTACATAGCCGTGTTTTATTGGATTATTAAATAAATAATTTAACCGAATTAAATAATCTTGTTCATCACGCGGGCAATAATCCTGTCCATTACCCACAAGTACGTTAGTTGTTTAAAATCAATATATTACGTTTATACTTATCGTTTGTTAAGTATAAATAGTCTTAAAGTCATAGCGTTACAGCAAGCCTACCATTGATAAATCACCGCACTGAGGGATAAAAAAGACATCTTGTGGTTGTAACTGCCCGATTTTTTGTTCTTGATGCTTCATTACTCATGTAACTTTGATAGGTAATTCAATTTTTTATCGCCTAACAGATTGATATTATTGGCTAAAAAGATGTGGGTAATGGACAGGGCAATAATCCCAATAATTCCACCAAATCGGTTTTTCTGCATTTAATTGAGAACAAATAAATTTAGCTGTCATCATGTGTATTTTACCCATGATTTTAATTAAATCCGTTCCTTTTTTACTCATACCAAGCAAGTGATAATGATTATCCAAAATAACCCAGTCATTTAACAGCCAACCTTTTTCATCAAAGCATTGTTGAATAGTGGTTCAATAGTTCGGACAGTTTTTTGAAATAGTAGAGAGGAAATCTTAAATTCAGGGAAAATAGAGTCTTCGAAAACGCCCCCCCTGAAAAAAGATTTCCATGAAGCTACTAGAAACGATTTTAGAAAAAATGTCCAGTCTTTCAAAACCGCAAAAAATTTTTCTCTATTTTACTGGTTGGACTGATTAGTCTAAGAGGACGATTTAACTATAGCAACCT
>JAPLRZ010000009.1 GCA_026398895.1 Methylococcales bacterium | reverse complement strand
TTGAAAGACTGGACATTTTTTCTAAAATCGTTTCTAGTAGCTTCATGGAAATCTTTTTTCAGGGGGGCGTTTTCGAAGACTCTATTTTCCCTGAATTTAAGATTTCCTCTCTACTATTTCAAAAAACTGTCCGAACTATTGATTGAATGTTATCAGAAGATATTTATTGGAAAATGATGCTTAGATCACTCCAGCCCCCTATTAAAACAAGGCGAATTCAAGTTATAAGTGCAACACTCGGAAAAGAATCGAAGTATTGGTTTGTCAACTTATTAAATACTTCCCAGGGAGTCCTGTAATTAAGGGACTTCCGAGGGCGATTGTTCAGCGCACTGACAGCCATATCCGCCTCGTGTTGAGTCACTTTATCCAATGGCGATTGCTTGGGAAAATATTGCCGAAGTAGACCATTGTGATTTTCATTGAGTCCACGCTCCCACGAGTGATAAGGTTTGGCGAAATAGGTCTTGCAATCCAGTGCATTCGCGATTTCCGACTGCTTGCAAAACTCACGACCGTTATCAAAGGTAATGGTGTGAACCCAGGTGGCAAAAGGCGTTAAGGCGTGAATAATCGCCTCTTTAGTGAGTTCAGCTTCTTTGCGAACAATCGGAATGACCAGATTCAGTTTGGAAACCCGCTCCGTCAAGGTCACTAAAACCCCTTGATGACCTTTGCCAATGACCGTATCGGCTTCCCAATCACCCAAACGGATCTTTTCATCCACGATAGCAGGACGCTCATCAATATCCACGCGGGCTGGAATAATGCCGCGATAGTCCTTCTTGCCATAACGCTTACGATACCGCTTGGCTTGATGCCGCAGGTGGGTATACAACTCGCCACCTGCCGCCTTATCGATCAACAAAAAGCGGTAAATCGTTTCATGACTCACGCTTTGTTTGCCCTCTTGTTTCAAGCGACCGCTGACTTGTTCTGGACTCCATTTTTCCTTAATCAGTGGCGTGATAAGCTGCTGCATTGCCTGATCCAGTTTGATGGCTTTAGGCTTGTCATGATGGCGTTGCTTTGCCTTTTTATCGGCTTGCTGATAACGATAGCCGCGCTGTCCGCTGTTGCGTTTCAGTTCACGGCTCAGTGTCGATCGCGCTCTGCCCATCCCTTTTGCAATCGTGTTCAGTGATATTTTTTGCTTCCTCATCGTTTCAATATGGTCTCTTTCTTCTTGGGTTAGATGGGTGTAAGTACTCACAATGTGCCTCGTTAGCTCTGTTTTGGTCGATGGAAACTATATCATCTAACTTACTTTCTAGGTGTTGCACTTATTATATGAATTCGCGTTATATGAATTCGCGCAAGTTTAAAACGTGCATAAAAACCATTTACTTGAAACCAAACGAAACCAAACAAAATAAACCGCAAAAAAATAAAAAACCGTTTCACATCCTGCATTGTTTTTAACGGAAACCGCCACAATAATAATTTTAACTTGACCTTACCCGACGGGGGACACGCGGCTTACTACCTTGCTGCTTGGTCAAGCTTCCTCAAGGTATTGCTTAAGAGAGGTAGCTTATGACCGCTGAAATAATCCAGTTTCACAACTTCACAGTAGAAAAAGTTAGTGTTCAGGCTAAAACCATTAACCAGAACGTTGAAAACATGACGCAAAACATAGCTAAACAAGTCAATAATTATGGCAAGAAAAGCTATGGTAAAGTGCCTAGATTGCTACCTGAACACGGTGGACTTACTGATTCACATATAGGGCAATCGCGCTTAAATTTTAATCATTAATAATCAATGTGTTACAAATGTCATTTTTGCTATTTTTGGCAAAAAACTACGAATCTTGACATAGACCAATTTGCAACTAATTGATTATCTGATAATTATTAAAGTCAAGATAATTTAAGCGCGATTGCCCTGGATTCACATAGAGCGACAATTGACAAGCTGATTGCAAAACAGGTTTTGTTAGAATCCTTTGCGTTTGGAAAGTCTAATTTTGGCAAAGTCAGTAAAAATTTTATTAAAGATGTGGGCAGTTCAAGCATTAATCGTATGATGGATATTGATTTTCCACGCGCTGAAAGTGTTTTAAAGCAAAACATAGCACGGCTTAATAATCATTATCTGGTTAGGCAGAAACGCACTGGTTTATTAGCACAGGCTCATAATCGAATAAAAGAATTAGGCGTTGGTGAAGATACGCGCCGTGAATATCAGTTTTTAAGATATGGTAAAAAATCAATGGCGGATTTTGAAGCGGACGACTTAGCCGATTACTGCCAGTATTTAAGCCAGCCTTACCCAGCTTTCGATATTAACGAAACATTTATAGAACCTGAGCAAGCCGCCCGTAAGCAATCCCCCAAGTTGAACACGCAACAAAAAAGAGAGGTTATCTTGGGAGAATGGTTAAAAGCCAAGGAATACAACGATAAAACGTTTGACCGTTGGGCTATGGATTATTCTACCGATGATTTTTACCGAATCCTGAAAACGCTAGGTAAAACGTTTGTTCTAGCGGACGACACTCTTAAAAAGTTTATGGATAGCCAGAAAATCTGTGGTCTGAAAGTAGGTAGAAAAACCACTGTTTAGGCGAATTACCCCCAAACCCCCCCCATTTTTTACTTAGAAAATAGGGGGTGGTTCTCTGTATTTTCCCCGCTTTTCTTTCATCACAATGTAGCCACTTTATCAACTAAGCCTATGGAGGCTTAAGTAATGGCTATATCAAAACCCGCAACACCAAAACAACCCACTACACTGCCAGAAACTGGCTATTTCTTCTAATAAGCCTTCGATGATTGCCGCTTGGGCATTATCCGCATCTATTAATACCGCTAATCGGCGGGTAGGTTCTTCTGACTCATTTTTGGTAACTATTTTTGGATTTGTCATGACTATATTCTTAATTTTATATTCGTTAGCAGTTATCGTGAAAGCTGCGATTATTTAAACTTGATAAGGATGTACTGCCTCAAAATTATGTACTTTCGCTTTAGTTGTAAATACAGGTGGCGACCAGCTTTGTGATGTTTGTTCGGCAAAGTGATTGGCTAACCAAAAGGCTTGACTGCGTATCGGTAGAATAAAAGCGTAGAGTTTGCCGCTGGGGAGTTCAGCAACATCACCGATGGCGTAGATAGATTCATCCTCGGTTTGTAAATAGTCATTAACTTTTATACCGCGACCGACGGCGAGTCCTGCTTGTAAGGCTAATTCAGTGTGCGGTTGAAAGCCGCAGGCAACAATGACTGCATCAAATTCTTGAGCTACGTCAGTGATGATAGTCACTTTTTCTTGTGGCTTGCTTAAGTTGCTGATTGTTTGATTTAACAGTACAGTGACACCCGATTTTTCTAGGACTTGCTTTAATAAGTCAGAATCTTCGGGGACTAATTGGCGTTCCATGAGTCTGTCCATGACATGAAATAAGGTGACGTTATCGCCTGCAACGGCTAGGTCTGAGGCAACTTCACAGCCAATTAAACCGCCGCCGATAATTGCCCAGTGTGGTTTGTTTAGGCTGGCGCGAACACGACGCAGAGCTTTTAAATCGCTCAGGCTATTTAAGCAAAAAAACAACTCCGAAAAGGGACGATAAGGCCGAGGAATAAAGGCTTTTGAACCTGTAGCGATGATGAGCTTATCGTAGTTGAGGGTTTGTTGTTGTTCAGCATGACACACGGTGATGGTTTTTTGGGTGCGTGTAATGTCGGTAACGTTGGTATCACTCAGAACAGTGATGTGATTATCGCGTAACTTAGCAAAGGTTTTTAGAATAATAGTTTGTTCTATATCGTTTTTGGTAAAGCCACGCGATAATAAAGGGCGAGAATAATAGCCGTCATTTTCTTGGGTTATCAGGGTAATGTCTGCGTCTGCTGCTAAGGCACGGTATTTTTCTGCAAAGCTAACACCCGCAACACCTGAACCAATAATAATGACGTGCATGATGTCCCCCTTAAGGCATTAAACTATAGTCTTCTTTGCTCACACCGCATTCAGGGCAAACCCAGTCTTCAGGCACATCTTTCCAGTGCGTACCTGCGGCAATGCCCGAATCGGGATCACCTTCGGCTTCATCGTAAATATGACCGCAAACATAACATTGGTATCTTTTATATTCAGACATGGTTTTTCCTCTGGTTGGTGGATGATAGGATTGGATTGTCGTTTATCAAGCTATAGTAATTTGCCAGATGTTTCAATCAGTTTCTGGTTTTTCAGTAAACAAACGCGGCTAAAACAAAAAATTAACACTATTGTCATATCAATAGTTCGGACAGTTTTTTGAAATAGTAGAGAGGAAATCTTAAATTCTGGGAAAATAGAGTCTTCGAAAACGCCCCCCTGAAAAAAGATTTCCATGAAGCTACTAGAAACGATTTTAGAAAAAATGTCCAGTCTTTCAA
>JAPLRZ010000036.1 GCA_026398895.1 Methylococcales bacterium | reverse complement strand
TTGAAAGACTGGACATTTTTTCTAAAATCGTTTCTAGTAGCTTCATGGAAATCTTTTTTCAGGGGGGCGTTTTCGAAGACTCTATTTTCCCTGAATTTAAGATTTCCTCTCTACTATTTCAAAAAACTGTCCGAACTATTGGAATGTGAAAATGCCAAAAATCATCAACAAGTGATGATGGTACAATTGCAACATCTGGGTTTTCTTTACATAAAACTAGAAACTTTTTATATTCGTTCGCTACACGAATTGTAAAATCCAGCGACCATCCCATACCTTCTTCGGAATCCATTGTTTTAACCATAATAGGTTCAAGGTCAAGTTTATCTATCATTTTATCCATTGCAGCATCCTACTCTAATAGTTTCGTGTTTTTATTATTCTAAACCTCCTAAATTTTGTTACAATCAGGCAGATTAGGTATTTAGTCGGGAAAAGTTGTTATTATGTCGGTAAATGAAAAAATCAGATTAATTCGTGAATCTAAAGGAGTCACGCAAGAAGATATTGCGAAAAAGTTGGATATTTCTGTGAATAGCTATGGCGATATTGAACGGGGTAATACCAATCTTAAGTTAAACAGATTAGAACAAATTGCAGAAATACTTGGTGTGCAATTACCTGAATTAGTTGATTCTAGTGACAACGGAAGTTTAAATACTTGCTTTAATAAACAAGTAAAACAACGCGATGTTTATTTCAAGTCATCTACGATTGAATTAGAAAAACAACAGTTGATTAATGAATTGTTATTAGAAAGAATAGCGATGAAAGATAATGAAATCGAAAACTTAAAAACCCAAATTATCCAGTTGCAAAAGATTAACGCGCTGTTAGAGAAAAATCAGTAAGCTAAACCGCTTTTTTGATTAAATCATGCAATTGACCTATCGCCTTTATCCTCCGAAGCGCGACGGGGTATGTTAGCCCGTCGCATGAGGGTACAAAACGCATCAATGTAGAGACGCGATGCTCACGTCTCTACGAATTCATTAGATCACTTAGCTTCTTCATATTCAATAATCGCACCCACTTTAAAAGCCCCATTTTCTTGGGGATCAATTCTAACAATCTTAATCATAAAGGTAGTTGAAAACCAAATAGGTGGGTGAATCACTTGAACCTCTACTTCTTCACCGATTTGCAGTAGATATTCACTATAAAATGACACCCCGCTACTGCTTAAATCAATACAATCTACCTCGTAAAATTCATCAGAATCAAGGCTTCTAAAGCGTAATTCACAGCTTATATTGATTCTTTTTTCGCGGCGTTTTTCAGTAATGTCATTCATCAATTTTATATCCAGTAGAAAGGCGGGGGTCTGATTTTACCTGCGGGTTAGACAAGGTTTGATTTCCATTTAGGTAAGTATAGGCGTTTCAATTATAAAAACAGATCACTCATCAATATTAACAACACTCACGTCGCCGTGCATAGTATCTTCAATAATCGCTTTAGCCATTATAACCTTCAACTGGCTCTCGCACATACCCATACATCGACACGCGCTACCCCTGCTTTTTTTAACACCACTGCCAATTCATGCACGGTTGATCCTGTGGTCATAACATCATCAACGATGGCAATGTGGCTTACCTGAATTGGTTTCACAATGGAGAACGCATTTTTCATATTACTACGACGTTGTTTAGCGGTGAGCTGGGTTTGATGCGGAGTGTCACGATGACGAATACAGGAATGTACGTCAACGGGAAGTTGTAATGCCTTGCCCGCTGCTCTGGCTATTTCAATGGATTGATTAAAACCACGTTGTCGATAACGGGCTTTATGTAGCGGCACAGGAATAAGACAATCGGGCAGTTGTGGGGTTTGTTTTAATCCTTGTGCTAATAACACGCCTAACAGTCGCGCATTTTTAGTGTCCGCATTAAATTTTAAGCCTGCGATTAAATGCCGCATTACGCCATGATGAATAAAGGGCGCGTAAGTTGCATCAAACGCCTGAGGATGGCTCAAACAACGACCACACAAAGGCGATAGCTGCGCGGGTATTTCTAAGGGACGTGCGCAGTGAACACAGCATTGGCTATTTTTGGCTAATTGGGTATAACAGGAATAACACAGGTCTATGCCTTGCTGCCCCGCATGACCACATAGAATGCAGGTAGGCGGTAATAAGTAATCCTGTATAATGTTAAACCAGTTGTACACGTTATTTATTCATAGTGGTTGATAACAGATAATAATATCCACGAAAAACACGAAAGGCACGAAAATATCCAAAGAGATTTTTTCGTGTTTTTTGTGTTTTTCGTGGACAATTTTTTTGTGCTTTTTAAAGTTGGAGATTAACACAGATGTCGCAAAACCCCATACTACGCCATGATTGGCAACTTGATGAAGTGCAAGCTTTGTACGCGCTACCGTTTAATGATTTGCTCTTTAAAGCACAAAGTATGCACCGTGTTCATTTTGATGCTAACGAAATTCAAATCAGTAGTTTGTTAAGTATAAAAACAGGTTCATGTTCGGAAGATTGCGGCTACTGCCCACAAAGTGCGCGTTATGATAGTGACATCACTCCCGAAGCCTTAATGCCTGTTGATAAAGTCTTGCAAGCCGCCGCAAATGCCAAAGCTCAAGGCGCGTCACGGTTTTGTATGGGGGCAGCGTGGCGTAAACCCAAAGACAAAGACATAGAGCGCGTGGTGGAAATGGTGCAAGGCGTTAAAGCAATGGGCTTAGAAACTTGCGTTACCTTGGGTATGTTGACCGATGAGCAAACCCTGCGTTTAAAAGACGGCGGATTAGATTATTACAATCATAATCTGGATACCTCGGAGGATTATTATTCCGAAGTCATCACTACCCGCACTTATCAAGATAGATTGGATACACTGGCGCGAGTGCGGAATGCAGGCATTAATGTCTGTTGTGGTGGTATTGTTGGTATGGGTGAAACCGATGTTGACCGCGCCAAGTTATTAATGGAATTGGCGTGTCTACCGAAGCATCCTGAAAGCGTGCCGATTAATATGCTAGTGCAAGTGGAAGGTACACCATTGATGGGAACGGAAGCCCTAGATCCGATTATTTTTATTCGCACCGTTGCGGTGGCTAGAATCATGATGCCGTTGTCACGCGTGCGTTTGTCGGCAGGACGCAATAATATGAGTGATGAAATGCAGGCGTTATGTTTCTTCGCAGGCGCGAACTCGATTTTTTACGGTGATAAATTATTAACCACCGATAATCCCATGACTAACCAAGATTTATCACTGTTTGCACGCTTGGGTGTTTATGCGGGCGGTTCGAGTTACGCAGTGTGATGGCGGATCAATTAGCCAACAATCTGGCAGAGATTGCACAACAAGGTTTATACCGTTCTCGACGTATTATCGAATCCCCGCAAGGGATTAATTTACAATTCAACGGTAGGCACATCATCAACTTTTGCAGCAATGATTATTTAGGCTTAGCCCATCATCCTGACGTTATTCAAGCGTTTAAATCGGCAGCAGATGATTATGGCGTTGGCAGTGGTTCGGCGCATTTAGTTTCTGGGCATAGCATGGCACATCATGCCTTGGAAGAAGAATTAGCGGCGTATACTGGGCGTGATAGAGCGTTATTATTTTCTACAGGTTACATGGCAAATATGGGGGTTATTTCTGCCTTAGTCGGACGTAATGATGCGGTGTTTCAAGATCGTTTGAATCATGCTTCCTTATTAGACGGGGCGTTATTATCAGGCGCACGGCTTAAGCGTTATGCTCATGCTGATACCGAACATCTTGATACGCTAATTACTGAGAGCAAGGCAAGAAAATTGATAGTCACCGACGGCGTATTTAGCATGGATGGTGATTTTGCCCCGTTACCCGCATTAGTTCAGACGGCAAAAACTAACGGTGCTTGGTTAATGGTGGATGATGCCCACGGTTTAGGCGTGGTAGGACAACAAGGCGGCGGGGTATTAGCGCATTATGGTCTGACACAAGAGGATGTTCCTATTTTAATGGGAACTTTAGGTAAGGGACTCGGTACATTTGGCGCGTTTATCGCGGGTTCTGAAGTTCTTATCGAAACCCTGATTCAAAAAGCCAGAACCTATATTTATACCACAGCCTTACCTGCCGCCGTTGCTGAGGCAACCCGTGCCAGTTTAAAACTGGTGATTGCCGATGATTGGCGTAGAGACAAGCTTACTCAGTTATCTGAACGTTTTACATCAGGTGCTGAGCAACTTGGTTTATCCCTATGTGCATCCAATAGTGCAATTCATCCGCTAATTATCGGTGATAGTCAGCAAGCGGTTGCTATTAGTAATGCGTTGTTTGAACAAGGATTTTTAGTCATCGCTATTCGTCCACCCACTGTGCCACAAGGTAGCGCGAGATTGCGGATTACCTTGTCTGCTCTTCATGAAGAGCAACATATAGACCGTTTGCTGGATGCACTCGACAAAGCCTATAAATTATGAATATTTTTTACCTGCACGCTGATCCCACATTGTGCGCCCAGCAACACGTCAATAAGCATGTGGTTAAAATGATAGTGGAATACGCACAATTATTATCGACTGCACATCGCTTACTGGACGGCGTGGAAACCTTGGGTGTTAGCGCGGCGGGGCGATCCGTTAAACGTTGGCAACTGCCCGATGAACGTGATGGTTTGCTGTATCACGCCACCCATAATCAACATCCATCTGCATTGTGGACTCGCGCCAGTGCAGAAAATTACCAATGGTTGTATTGCTTATTTGTTGCCGTGTTAACTGAATATACTTTTCGCTACGACAAAGTACACGCTACCGCAAGACTCATTCAGCCATTACAGTCTTCACCCAACCATATTGCTCGGCAAGACTTTACCGAACCCACGCCTGCAATGCCCGATGACTATAAAGTTACGAATGATGTGGTGCAGTCATATCGTAATTATTATCAAGGTTCTAAAAGTCATTTATTTGCATGGAAAAATAGAGCTGTTCCTGATTGGATAGCCTAATGCCTAAGCTCTACTCAGAAACTTACGGTTCAGGTAAGCCGATTACTTTGGTACACGGTTGGGCTATGCACAGCGGTATTTGGCGTGATTTTGCCCAGTCTTTAGCGCAACATTACCAAGTCACTTGTATTGATTTACCCGCGCATGGGCGTAGTGAAAAAATCACGCCATTCACCTTGGAGGCGGTTAGTGACGCACTGGTCAACGCACTACCTGAAACGCCCAGTTGCTGGCTGGGTTGGTCATTAGGTGCGACTATCGTGCTGGACATCGCCCACCGCTATCCTGAACGCGTCAACTCCCTGATTCTAGTGGCGGGTAATCCTTTATTTGTTGGCTCAGAACACTGGGCAGGCGTTAAGCCTAGTGTGCTTGATAATTTTGCCACTAGCTTAACGGCTGATTGCCAAGCGACCTTATTGCGTTTTCTCGCTTTACAAGTCAACGGTTTACCCAACAGCAAACAGCTATTAAAAGAACTAAAAGCCGCTGTTATGGAATGTCCGCCGCCTGATAATGACAGCTTGCAAGGTGGTTTAGAGATACTCAAACACACCGATTTAAGAGCCGTGTTAGCCCAACTGTCTATGCCTGTGTCGGTTATTTTAAGCGATAAAGATACCTTAGTCCCTGTGGCGGTTGGTCAACAAATGCAGCAGTTATTAACTCAATTGGAACTAACGATACTCAATGGCGCAGGTCATGTAGCGTTTTTATCGCACGCTCAACAACTACAAACATTGATTTGCCGTTTTATGGATAATCATGCCATTAGATAAAAGCAAAATTCGACAAGCATTTTCTGCCGCTTCCACAACTTATGACAGCGTTGCCGTTTTACAAAGAACTGTCGGTTACGCACTATTAGAGAAAGTTGACAATAATATAACAGGAACATTGCTAGACATCGGTTGTGGCACAGGCTTTTTAACCACTGAATTATCGCGCTTTAATCCAGAACACCTTATTGCTTTGGATATTGCTTTGCCGATGTTACACGCCACACGCAACAAATTCGTAGGATGGGTAGAGCAACGCGAAACCCATCGTTTACATGATGGGTTTCGGCTATCACCTCTACCCATTCTACTGTGTGCCGATGCTGAATATTGTCCGCTTATGAATGACAGCGTTAATCATGTGTTTTCTAATCTTGCCTTACAGTGGTGTAGTAATCTTGAAGCGGTATTTACCGATATAAAGCGGCTATTAAAACCCAATGGGCAACTGATTTTTTCCACTTTTGCCCCCCGCACCTTACAAGAACTCAAAGCAGCATGGGCAAGTGCTGATAATTATGCGCACGTTAATGACTTCTATGATGAAGCACAACTGTCACAGTTTCTACAAAATGCGGGCTTTGAAAATATTGACATCACTCGAACTTTATACACACCGCACTACCAATCCGTTTTAGCATTGATGCAGGAATTAAAACACATAGGCGCACATAATGTACGCGCCGAGCGCAATAAACATTGCACCAGCAAAACTGCTATGCGGCGTATGATTGCCGCTTATGAACACCATCGAGTGAATGGCAAAATTCCCGCGAGTTTTGACGTATTTATGGTGATTGCACGCTAATGGAAAACGCATATTTCATCACAGGCACAGATACCAATGTCGGCAAAACATGGGCAACACTGGCACTCATGCACACTATTAAACAACAAGGCAAAACCGTTGTCGGCATGAAACCAGTCGCTTCTGGATGCACATTGCACCAAGGACATTTGCAAAATGAAGATGCCTTATTGCTACAGGCTCATGGGTCAATTCAAGTTGATTATGAGTTAGTCAATCCTTACGCCTACTTACAACCTGTTTCACCGCATATCGCAGGCATAGATAATCCTGTAAACCTAGACAAAGTGTTGGCTAACTTTACCTCGTTAAAAGCCTTGGCTGATATTGTCTTAGTCGAAGGCGTTGGTGGTTGGTACGCGCCCATCAATGACCAGCAAGCAGTCAGTGATTTAGCACAATGCTTGGCATTACCTGTGATACTGATTGTTGGAATACGCCTAGGTTGTATCAATCATGCCAGATTAACTTATGAAGCAATTCTTGCCTCAGGCTTGGCTTGTGCAGGATGGTTAGCCCTATGTAATGATCCCACTATGCTAAAACGCGATGAAAATATTGCGACCCTAAAAAAGCTATTGAATACGCCTTTGTTAGGCGTACTACCTTATCAAGAGTGTGCGGACTTTGATTTGTTGGCGCGGCAACTATCATTGAACTGATCGCTTGGGACAAGTCAACAAAATAGCGATACACAGTTACGGTAGGGTGATTTTTTACGACACTGTCAAGCAAGTTCGATAAACGTAAATTTTTTTTTGATTAAACAAGCGAATCTAGGATTATTAGCTGGTTTACTACTATATTTCGGTGGTGGATTAAATCTGTTCAAGTATAACTGCCAGTCCTTTAAAGGACTGGTAGTTATTAATATCGCTATAACAGGTTTAACCCACTACCCATTTTCTTTTCACTAAACAACAAGACGGATGAGCGTTATGATGATTGATACAGCGGTGCAGGTGGAAAGCTCAGCAGCCGCGTCCGCTTATGAATTAAGGGCTAACACGCTTAGTTTTACCAGCACACCCAAAACTGTGTATTTAGGTGTACCTGAATTATATGACACACAACACAATCAAAAAATTCCGTTATTCGCCAAAGCTGTCAACAGTAAAGCTGAGTGGCAAATTCTGACTGCGGATCAACAAGGTATTTACGAGTTACGCCACCAAGATACTCAAGGCAATCTGCAATTTCATGAAAAATGTGCATTATTGCCTGAAAATTTCGAGCTACGTTTTATTCCTGTCACTAGGCGTATTGAAGTAGAACAAAGCGGCAGTGCCTATATTTCCTGCGAGTCGCCTTTTCTAACAGGCATTAGCGTCACCGATACGGGGCGTTCTATTGAATTTAATGCCAGTGACACCCCACCCAATGAAGTGGATTTAATTTTGCGTTGGGCAGGTAAAACTGAACGCTTAATTTTGACCGTGCCGTTTCCTGCGCATGACGGCAATAAACTCACGCAAGCCGCCAAAACCCGACACGTTCACAGCATTCATGAGATAACAAACTTAACCGATGCCCAAAGCATCAGCGATGACACGCTACGCCAGCTTTTTATTCGTCATCATTTAAAACAACTATGCCTAAATTTTGTTGCCGATGATTGGAATAACTTGCGTGGCTTACAAACTAACGCGCCACTGATAAATAATGAGCTATGGACAGCAGCAAGCTTGGACAGTCGAGTATTAGCCACTTTAGTATTACAGCTAGACAGTGTTTTTATGCAGCGATTTACTACTGAACTATCGGTGTGCTGGGAGTTAATCTCGCTCAAAGACTGGCTGATAATTTTTACCCGCTATAAAAATTACCTAGCCCAAGACAGGGAGGACGAGGATGTTAAAAGCAATCTCAACAAACGTATTGATAAAATCAACGCACTTAGCCCATCACTTGGAATCATAGCGCAGTTGCTGAAATATCATTTATGCGATGTTGACGATGAAGAATTGCAGTTTATGCAAACCGAAGATGCACTGCCGCTAATTGCCGAGCAGCTAGAACACGAACACCAAGAACTCAATCACCGTCAAGCTAATCGCCAATGGTTAGAATTTTTACGCGAAGAACTCACCGCTGACTGGCAAACTGTACCGCCCCAAACCCAACAACTACTAAATTTAGGTGAGGCTAAACACTGTCATGCGGTTAGTCTGTTGCCGCTGTTATTAGCGCATTTTTCATTAACCAAACCGCCGCAACAATCAAACAGCACGCTTGTTAAATTACAACAACTCAAAGCCTTTGATGAACAGTGGTTCACGACCGCGTTCACCTTAGCACTCTCCTTTTTGTCACAACAAACTGACTACATCCACTCACTACAACAGGACATTGCAATCATGATAAATTCTGACGAAAACGACTTACTTGCTGAAATTGAACAACAACTCGCATTAGCCCACCAAGAAACCCAAGGCTTAGAAGCCGATCTCCACAATTTTAAAGGCAATCAAGCCGAATTAGATGGACTACGCGCAGAAAATATAGAGCTGATTAGCACTATTGAACAGTTGGGTGAAATCATTCAAAAACGCGATGACGCGCTAAAACTATTATTGGGGGAAGTAAAAAATCTCAATACAAAAATACGCGAAATTCGCAACGAATTACAAGCAAAATCCAACGGTTAAACAGACACTCAACTACGTCACCGTAACTGAATTCCAGTATTCATGCTGGAATGACGGCTCATTTTTACCGCTATGTGCTACATTGCCCAGCATTATCTCACTGTGGCAGTGGGTGAAATCTGGAGTCAAAAAGCTTTAGCTTTTTGTGATTATCAATAGCTAAAGCTATTGGACTCACACTTTTTATTCTGATGAGTATGACTGCCAGTCCTTTAAAGGACTGACAGTCATTAATATCGCTATAACAGGTTTAACCCATCACCGAAAAAACCACTCATTGAACACTCTGACAAAATCAGGATTTTTATGCTAGACCCTCACCCACGCAGACAATTGTGCTTGATAGTTGAGCAGCACGGTCAATCTATTATGAATGAACCCAAACGCTGTCGGGGATTATTAAACGATTTAGCACCACAATATCGCTTAGAAAATAATTTATTGATGATGGCATTGGAACAAGATATTGCCGAGCAATTACTAACGCCTAGTAGTTTCATGACTATCGAGTTGCAATTAGAACGCTTAGCACAAAGTTTGCGTGATGCTATCGGTGTTGAGGAAGAATTGGCTTATTGGGCGGTGGAATCGTGGGCATTGGCTTTGGGTGTTATTCAATACCCGATACCTAGAGCGGTACAGTCTAAAGCAGAGCCTTTACCTGTACTATCGCCGTTTTCAGTTAAGAATACCAAAAAAACACGACAACTATCATTCGTGGTATTTTTTACCGTGTGGATGGTTGTAGCACTTTTTATCGTAACATTTTTTGACTTATTCTCTAAATCTACTCATAAGCAGACTGTAAGCAAACCGCCCGCCGTGAATCAACCCGCACTAGAGCGATTAACAAATAGTCCAGATGAAAGCCTTTATGATCAGAAAGATGGCTGGACGGCAAACAATTTAGGCGATGCGTATTACTACGGTCATGACTATCAAAAAGCAGCGGCGTGGTATCGCAAAGCCGCTGAACAAGGTTATGCAGCAGGGCAATGTAACTTAGGTTTTATGTACACGCATGGTTATGGCGTAGCTAAAGATTATCAACAAGCCGCTGATTGGTATCGCAAAGCCGCTGAGCAAGGTAATGCCGATGGTCAAAATAATTTGGCTCTGATGTACGAAAACGGCTATGGGGTGGCTAAAGATAGTCAAAAAGCGGTGGAATGGTATGGCAAAGCCGTTGAGCAAGGACATTATGGCGCACAACAAGCATTAAAAAGCTTACTTGAAACACCTTAGTATTGTTATTATTAACTGATGTTACGCATGAAAAAGCAATAGTCCACGAAAAGCACGAAAGACACGAAAAAAGAAGCGATTATGCAGACTTTATTCGCTTCCATTTCAGCAAGAATGCCAAAGTTCAGTCACTTTTTCGTGCTTTTCGTGTCTTTCGTGGACAAAAATATTCTTGTGCGTAACATCAGTTATTAACCTATTATTCAAATGATCGTAGCAGCTATACCAAGCCACTTTATATCTCGACACAAAAAATCAGTAAATTCAAACAGACAGCGTTTTAATCGCCAGAAAGGTACATTATCATGCAACAAGCACTCATCAATTTTTTTGACATTCAAAACTTCATGCCGCATGGTTACTGCCTAGGTTGGGACTCACCTTTACTCTGGCTAATGGCGGTTTCAGACGCGGTTATGACACTCGCCTTCGCCAGCTATCCTATAGGTATCGCCTATTTTGTCTGGAAACGTAAAGACCTTGCTTACCGCTGGCTATACCTAGGGTTTTTTATTGCGTTCATTCTAACCTGCGCTAGTACCCATTTTCTCTCGGTCGTGACAATTTGGATTCCTCTGTACTGGCTAGAAGCTTACGCAAATGCAGTCGCTGCCGTAGTTGCTACAGCAACTGTCTTTGCAATATGGTGGGTAATTCCGCGTGCGTTGAAACTACCTAGCCCAGTAGAACTTCAAAAGGCACGCGATGAAGCCGAAGCCGCTAATATTGCCAAGAGTACCTTTATTGCCACCATGAGTCATGAATTACGCACGCCCTTAAATGCGATTTTGGGGTTTTCTGAACTCATGAGCATGGATAGCAGCGCGACCACTAGCCAAAAAGACACACTGGCTATTATTAATCGCAGTGGTGCGCATTTGTTGAGCATGATTAACGACGTGTTGGATATTTCTAAAATTGAGGCTGGTCGCCTTGAGTTAGAAATCCAAACCTTTGATTTACTGAAACTAATAGAAGATATTGGTGATATGTTTAGCATTCGTGTGCAAAATAAGCAGTTAAGTTTTAAAGTGGAAATAGCGTCTAATATTCAGCAATACATTAAAGCCGACAGTAGTAAATTACGCCAAATTCTCATTAACTTACTGGGCAATGCAATAAAATTCACCCACGATGGTGGCGTTATATTACGCGTAAGTACGCAGCCCTTAGCTGATGATGTGCTGGTGATGCTGCTGGTTATCGACATCGTTGACAGTGGGTCGGGCATAGCAACCGATCAGCAAGCTGATTTATTCAAGCCTTTTGTACAGTTGACACAAGAAAACTCCGATGTAAAAGGCACTGGTTTAGGCTTGGCGATTTCCAAGTCCTTAATAAAATTAATGGGCGGTGGTATCCATGTCAGTAGTATCGTAGGCGTGGGTTCAACTTTTAGCATCGAATTGCGCGTGCCTATTGCTAATGCAGACAGCATTGTTATTACCGAAAAAATACCCCCTGTTAAAAGCATTGCCCCTAATCAGCCACAATGGCGATTATTAATTGTCGATGACAATTTCGATAATCGCTTATTGTTAGTTACGCTATTAACATCTGTTGGTTTTGAAGTGCGTGAAGCCGAAAATGGTCAACAAGCTGTCAATATCTTTGAACAATGGCAGCCGCATTTAATCTGGATGGATATGCGTATGCCTGTGATGGATGGTTATCAAGCCACTAACAAAATTCGCCAACTGAAAGGCGGCGATGCGGTTAAAATCATCGCCCTGACTGCCAGTGCTTTTATAGATCAACACGATAGCATTATTAATGCGGGTTGTGATGCGGTATTACACAAGCCATTTCACCCCCCAGAACTTTTTGCCATGTTGACAAAACAGTTAGGAGTTCACTTTATTTATGATGACAGACCCTGCACCGTCACTTTGCCGACTGTTAAAATAACGGCGCAGATGCTAACTACCCTTCCCGTTGCCCTGCAACAGCAGTTACACGAAGCGGCGTTAAATTTGGATATTGAAGAAACTGATGCAGTCCTCAGTCAAATTCGCCAACTTGCTCCCGATATTGCCAATGATTTGCAAAAATTGGCAGAAAATTATCAATTTGAGCAAATTGTTCATCTTATCAGGATAGCGAATAACCAATAGTGAGATATTATTTAACCCTAGTTTGGCAATGACTGCCAGTCCTTTAAAGGACTGGCAGTCGTTAATATCGCTATAACAGGTTTGACCCACTACCCGCTATATCGCGTCATTACCAACACACTATTATGAGAGGGGAAAAAATGGATCGTCAGCCATTATCAAAACAGGCAATTATCATCGGTGCTTTATCAAGCGTGTTGATTGTTGGAGTAGCTGCCTTTTTTTACATTCAATACAAAAACCCAGAGCAAAAGATTACCAATACACCCGTTGTAGCCGCTCCGAATGAACTTAAAACACCCGATCACGAAACGGCGATGAAAGATTTATTTGGCGTTACCGATCCCAGCGGAGAAGTAAAAACAGGCGATGAAGCATTGAGTAGTTTTTGGTTTGAGCAATCATTTAAAGAGGGTGCTGATGATATTCACGTCATTTTCTTTAAAACACAATCCATTGATGAAGAGGGTGAACCCTATCAAAGTCACGCGCAAGGCGTGGATGTTGGTGCGATTACTTATAAACAAATTGCCGATCAATGGCAAATTATATCCAAACAAACGAAATTTGGTGAAGCAGGTTCATGGGGCGATGTCCCTGAAACCACAACTGAGATTATGCAATTATCTCCCAGTGTTCTGGTATTGATGGTTGATAGTTCTTACAGTGGGCAAGGATACGTTGATGAAGGAAAAATGCTGTTCGCCTTCTCAAAAAATACTTGGCGTGATATTGGTTATGTACAAACAGGGGGTGACAATTCAGGCGACTGTGATGATGAATCAGCGGGCTTGGAAGGATTGGGGGCTTGCTGGAGTTACAAAGGGAAAATATCAACGGTTGCTGGAAAAAATCCCGACTATCCTGATTTGTTAGTCACGCGTACGGGTACCGAAAGTAGCACAGAGAGAGGCGAGGTGATTACAGCCAAAAACGTAAGCTATGTATTCAATGGTGAAAAATATATCAATCCTGCTGATGCAGAAACTCAGCCACCGTTGACAAACATCGATCAAACGCAAGAAACCAGCAACAAGCCCCTTCAAAAACAACAAGCAATGGTGATAGTACAGCAATATTAATGACTGCCAGTCCTTTAAAGGACTGGCAGTCATGCTTTAATATTTAATAGGCAAAAGCTAGGTTTTAAATTCGTTCTACCTTGGCAGTGTTCCACACCCCTGCAATAAACTCTGGAGTCATTTCTGGCATTCCATTTTGTATCCAGTCAACGATGACTTTCGCTGTGTCTGGATAGGCGACCCGCACCGCACTCGCGTCCTGTAGCCAGCGTTCAATTATGTTTGCGTCTAAGTCCTGCATAACCTGACCATAACCTAATTGCTCTAAAGCGGCAGCATTGGCGTGTTGTTCCATCTGTCCATGAATAGGTTTTGCGAGGATTTTTTTGCCTAATTGTACAGACTCACTGGCAAGCTCAAAACCAGAATTACTAATAATGCCCTCGCAATCGGATAGATTTTGCTGAAAACCTTCGCGTGACAGCGGATAGCAAATGATATGGTCAAATTTAGAAGGAACTGGTTCTGGAGAATAAACATGAAAGGTAAAATCGACAAATTGAGCCAGTAAGTCGATAACATCCTGTGAATCTTCAAAAGGTAAATAAACCAGAATTTTATTGTCAATTTTCTGAGTTGGGGCGTTAGTTTCAATGACAGGCGGCAAAATAGGCTGATTAAAATGATGCCAATGTAAACCAATACTTTTATCAGCAGGAGCAAAATATTTCATCACTTGTTCAGCAGCAAAATCTTTACCTTGTCTGGGGATGTCGTATTGAAACGCATATTGATGACCAATGCCCAGCGTGGGTTTTTTCTGTTTTTTAGCAGCCCACGCGGTAATGGGTTCAAAATCAGTAATCACTAAGTCATAGTCGCTCAAATCTAAGGAATTAACTTCTTTAATGAATCGAATCGGATTAGCTGCAAAAACAGTTTTGCATAAATTTATTTTTCCTTTGTCGATGCTAAAAGTCAGCCCTGCCTTGGTTTGATAGTCTTTAAAAATCTCCATATCAAAATACTTGTCGGCAGGTCGCCCAGTAAATTGAAAGGTGACTTCTATACCTGCGGCATAAAGTGCTTTTGCCATCACTCTTGCACGAGTGATATGTCCGTTACCTGTACCTTGTACGCCATAAAAAATTTTCAAAATCCCAATTCCTTTAAACTAAATAACGCTACACTAATTCCCAAAATCGCTCCCATTAGAGTATCGGTTGGAAAATGCACACCTAAGATAATGCGTGAAAACCCTACTAAAATTGCCCAGCTATACAATATCAGTATTAAAGATAAATCGGCAAATGGTTGAACAAAATAACTCATTAAAGTCACCATCATAAAAGCTGCCGAGGTGTGACCCGATGGAAAACTGAATTTGTCAGAAGGAATAATCACGCTAACAAAATTTTCTAATGCCGCTGCGGGACGATTACGTTTAAAACTGTTTTTTAACACAAAATACACAGGACGTTCGATTAAAAAAGCCAGCAAAATAGCCTGTAAAAAAGGACTGTCAAAACTTTGATACTTCCATATTACTACTGCTAAAAGCACATATAATGGTCCATCGGCTGTTTTAGAAACGTTGCGAGCTACTTTGGTCAATAGTGCATTTATTCTGACGTTTAACAACCAAGTAAACAGGGATACATCGTATTTGTGAATCGAATAAAGCAATTTCATTTTTTTATCCTCAGTTGAGCGATGGAAAAATATCGACCGCGACTATTTTTCCGTAGTTTTAGTTTTGTTGTGTCTCATGCAGAGGTTAGAGTGCTTGTATGACAAAATAATGACGTTTTGTTTAAGATTTTATGACAGCCTTTTTAGTAGAATAAATAGATAAAAAAATCAGATATTGTCATTCACAAATGGCTAATATTAAGGACTGTAAACAAAAACTGCCAAGATTAGCCTGTTAAAACCTAGCCAATAAATAGTTGGAATGTGATGTTATTACTTGCATAGATTAAATTTTTTTCTACAAAAAATTGACTAAAGCGGTTAAAGTATAAACTTTAGGCGGCTGACAACTTGGCAAATTAGTCACCCGCTAAATATCTTAATTGCTGAATATCTTTGATTATCTGGGATAATTTGAGGTTGAATCAGCGTTATTTTGACGAGTGGTTTGGTCTCATTTGAGTCCGAGGATAAATCTTAAATTAACAGATTTATCGTGACGGGCAGGGTTGCACAACATGAAATCGTATCACTCTCTTCTTACTTGGTATAAAAATACCGAGAATTGATGAATAGAAGGTATATCGTGCGACTATTGCTATTAATGTTAAAGTTTTTTATTGCCGCCTCTTTGTTGGTACACCCGATTGAGTCTTTGGCGACTGCCAAGATGAAAAAACATGGGCAAAAAAATATATTGCATCCCATAGGTAGTGTCTGGGATCGCATTCGCTTTGGAATGCAAATCCCAAGATTTGGTACCGAGCCGTCTGCCGACTTATCTTCACAAAACTTGCCATTAAAGCAGGGTATCGCTCAAAAAAATGTGATTATAAAAACCACTTTATTACCGACATCGAATTATGGTGATTTAAACCGCACTCGCCTTACTATGGTTACGCGGTCAGACGACAAAAATAAAACTAAATCACGTCTGGCAACAAATGCAGTACAAAAACAAATTGTTGATTACGTCAATAATAATAGTCAGCCAGAGTCATCTGCTGTACAGGCTCGTATTCGTACGCGTATTGAATTTCATCGTCAGACAGATAAGCTAGAGGCTAAAGTGGCAACAGACGCTGTCAATAAGCGTGTGCCGCTCATCGCTACTGCACCGATAGATACAGGCTTAAAAATAACGCAATCGCCACAGGAAAAAGATAACAGCGAAAATCAACAGCTCAATCCCAGACTAACAATAATTAATGAACGAATTGGCAAGCAAATAGCGTGGTATTCTCAACGTCCTAGTTATTTACAACAAGTGGCAGAACGGGCGCGTCCTTATATTTATCATATTGTCAGTGGACTCAATGCTAATCATTTGCCAGCTGAACTTGCGTTATTACCCATCGTTGAAAGTGCTTATCAACCCACGGCACAATCACCCAAAAGTGCAGCGGGGCTTTGGCAGTTTATTCCCAGCACAGGGCTTGATTTTGATTTAACACAAACTGAACAATACGATGCTAGGCTCGATATTGATGCTTCTACACAAGCCGCTATCCGTTATTTATCCTTTCTAAAACGGCATTTTAATGGTGATTGGTTACTGGCGTTAGCAGCCTATAACTGTGGTTTAGGGAGAGTGGATGATGCCATCAGCCGCAATCGTGCTAACGGCTTACCAACTGATTACTGGTCATTGTCTTTACCCGAAGAAACGCAAGACTATGTTCCGCGCTTTTTAGCATTATCAAGTATTTTTGCGGATCCCCAGAGCTATGGATTAAAACTACCTTCGATTAAAAACGAACCCTATTTTGTCAAAGTCAAAGTGGAACGTCCGTTCGATATTGATTATTTATCGAATAAAAATCTTTCCACCATTGCTGAGTTGGCTGATTTAAGTTACGAACAGTTCATTCAACTTAACCCTGGCTATCTTAAACCTACCCTAGAAACAGATGGTCCTTTTACCCTATTGCTACCTGCAAACAATGCCCATCAGCTACACCAACACCTTAGTCATGTGGAAAGATTTTTAACAGAACCTAGTGTATCAATGACCATCGCACCTTTGCAAAAAAAGGCGTGGGTTGACGATAACCAAAAAACATCGTTCTCTTCAGTGCTGTCATCACTATCAAATAAGCTACCCAGATTTGCCAGCCCATTATTATCTTTGAAGCTTAATAGCAATCAAACTACCCCGCGTATCACTAACCAACCTATACTTGATGATATGTGGGCAATGACAGTAGGGCTGTTTAAATCACCTATAATATTTCAAGACATAATGGCGTAATTCAGACTTAAGGCTGACTTTATTTACTTGTCAGGCTACTTGATAAAATCAGCATAGACAATCGTATTGGGCAAGCACACAACAGCTAGTGTTGATTGAATGGATAAAAACCTGTATTTCATGGATAATGCGCCACTATGTAATTGATTTTTTAACTAACACAGTGTAGCAATGAAACAAACGATAGAGGCTCTTATTGTACAAGCCGTTGAATCGCTCAAAACCAGTGGCGTTCTCGAAACAAACACCTTGCCAACGATAACGATTGAGCGATGCCGTGACCCAGAACATGGTGATTTTGCCACTAATGTGGCACTTATTTTAGCAAAAGTAGCTAAAACCAATCCGCGTCAACTCGCTGAAAAAATTCTTGCTGTCTTACCCGTTCACGACGCTGTCATTAAAGTTGAATTGGCTGGACCTGGATTTATCAATTTTTTTATTAATCCCAATGTGCAATATGCGATTATTCAAACCATTCATGAGCTAGGTCGTGAGTTTGGTTTAAGCGCCATCGGCGCGGGTAAAAAAGTACAAGTTGAATTTGTTTCGGCTAATCCGACAGGTCCTTTACACGTTGGACATGGACGTGGCGCGGCTTACGGTTCAGTGGTTGCGGATTTATTGCAAGCGGTCGGCTTTGAGGTAGAGCGTGAATATTATGTCAATGATGCAGGTCGGCAAATGGATATTTTGGCGACTAGCGTTTGGTTGCGCTATTTAGAAGAATGCGGTGAAGTATTTCCATTCCCCAGCAATGGCTATCGCGGCGATTATGTCCGTGAAATTGCGTGGACCATTCATAAAAACTCCGCTAATCAATATCATCAGCCTATCGCCACCGTGCTGGAAAACATACCCGCCGATGAACCCCAAGGCGGAGATAAAGATGTGTACATTGACGCGCTGATTGAGCGGGCAAAAACCTTGCTAGGTTTGGAACACTACCGCGCCGTGTTTCAAGTCGGTTTACAAGGCATTTTACAAGATATTAAAGCCGATTTAAGCGAGTTTGGCGTGAATTATCAGTGCTGGTTTTCTGAACAACAACTCATGGATGATGGCTCAGTAGAAAAAGCCTTGGCTCGTTTACGCGCAGGTGATTATTTATATGAAAAAGACGGTGCAACATGGTTTGCGTCTAGTCAGTTAGGCGATGAAAAAGATCGGGTAGTGGTGCGTGAAAACGGACAATACACTTATTTTGCCTCTGATATTGCCTATCACCATCACAAACTGGAACGGGGTTTTGATCAAATCATCGATATTTGGGGTGCAGATCATCACGGTTATATTCCCCGCGTTAGAGCAGCTATGCGAGCATTAGGCGCGGACGATTCCAAGTTAACCGTGTTGTTAGTGCAGTTTGCTATTTTATGGCGTAACGGCGTAAAAGTTCCAATGTCCACGCGTTCAGGCGAGTTTGTCACTCTAAGACAATTGCGTAACGAAGTCGGCAAAGATGCTGCACGGTTTTTTTATGCGATGCGTCGCTCCGAACAACACATGGATTTTGATTTAAGCCTCGCTGTATCAAAAACTAATGAAAATCCCGTATTCTATGTGCAGTACGCTTATGCCAGAGTGTGTAGCGTATTACGGCAATTGGATGAAAAAGGGTGGCAACGAAATTTACAATCAGGCATGGATAATCTAAATCTGTTGACAGCGGAACATGAAATCGCCCTATTAAGCACATTGACACGCTACCCAGAAGCCTTACAGAAAGCAGCTTTACAATATGAACCGCACCAACTCATACTCTATTTGCGTGATGTGGCGCATGAGTTTCATACCTACTATAACGCCCATCAGTTTTTGGTTGAGGACGCATTACTGCGTGACGCACGACTGAATTTAGTGTGCGCCGTCAAACAGGTGTTGGCAAACGGCTTGATTTTATTGGCTATTAACACCCCTGAATCTATGTGATATGGCAAAAGATTATAAACACCGAATACGCGGTAAAAACACTCTACATTCACAGGATTTCGATCCTGTGAGAAATTTGAGCGTGTGGAAATGGATGCTAATTACCGCATTCTCTATTTCGGCAGTGGTTCTGGTTGTTTATGTAAGCAGCGTAAAAGTTAAAAACAGTAATCCTAAAGCAGTTGCCCAAGTACCTTCGATGACGACTCCCGTTGAAGCGGAAATAATAAACCCCAAAGAACCTGAAGTAAAAGCTCCCCAATTCGATTTTTATACTATCTTGCCTGAAAAAGAAGTAGTTGTGCCTGAGTATGAAATTAAAACCCGTACTCGCGAAGAGCGCGTTGGGCAAGCAAAAGCCACGCAATACATGATGCAAGCAGGTTCTTACAACGGTTCTAAAGAAGCTGAACAAATGCGGGCAAAATTAGCCGCTATGGGAATTGAAGCCAATATACAAAAAGCCAAAGTTGAGAACACCATACGCTATCGCGTCAAGTTAGGACCTTTTGCCCAGATAGCCAGCGTCAACACCATTAATGCCCGTTTAAAACAAAACGGTATTGATGTGATTGTCACTGAAACCGAAAAATAGATGCGAATTTATTCGCACCTATTCGCTACAATTTAAACCGTTACCAACAAAAAACATTGTCTGCATTAATTTTCAGTTGTTTATTTTCCCATTACACTATGAAAAATTATTTATTATTTTTACCATTACTCACTGTTTTAACTGGCTGCGGACAACTAGGCCCTTTATATTTACCAAACGGTCCCGCGCCTATTTATGTACCAAAAGCCAAACCAGAACCAGAAACAGAGCAAAAAACACCCACTAACTCTCCATCCGAACCTAAAAAAACTAAATAACTATGGATTATTTTAATTATCGACACCATGAACTATTTGCCGAAGAGGTAGCGATAGCCGATATTATTTATAGATACGGTAGCCCTTGCTATATCTATTCCAGAGCGACATTGGAAAGACATTGGACGGCTTTCGATTCAGCGTTTGGTGAACAAGCACACTTAATTTGTTATGCGGTCAAAGCCAATTCCAATATTGGTTTGTTGAATGTGTTGGCGCGTTTAGGTTCAGGTTTTGATATAGTCTCGTTAGGCGAACTGCAACGAGTGATTGCTGCGGGTGGTGATGCGAAAAAAATCGTCTTTTCAGGGGTTGGTAAACGCGAAGATGAAATTTTAGCTGCCTTAAAAATTGGCATCGCCTGTTTTAATATTGAAGTGAGTAGTGAACTTGACCGTATTAACGCGCTTGCTGAACAACTAGGCATCATCGCGCCTGTGTCATTTCGGGTCAATCCAGATGTGGATGCCAAAACTCACCCTTATATTGCGACGGGGTTAAAAGAAAATAAATTTGGTATTGATATAGAACTAGCTCTAGTCGAATACCGTCGTGCTGCCGCCATGCCACATATCAAGGTCATCGGTATCGATTGTCATATTGGCTCACAACTCACCGAAACTCGCCCATTTTTAGACGCATTGGACAAAATTCTAGCGTTAGTTGACATTCTTAAAGCAGAAGGTATTGAGTTACAGCATTTAGATTTAGGTGGTGGTGTCGGTATTCGCTACAAAGACGAACAACCGCCCGAACCTGCCGATTATATTCAAGCGATATTGGCACGGCTAGGAAAAAATAAATTTAAAATTTTATTAGAACCTGGTCGTGCTATTGTCGGCAATGCAGGTATTTTAGTGACCCAAGTCGAATATCTAAAACCGACTACTCACAAAAATTTTGCCATTGTTGATGCAGCAATGAACGACTTAGTGCGCCCGTCTTTATACAGCGCGTGGCAAGACATTATTCCTGTTAATCTACAAAGTACCGCCTCGGCACAACACTGGGATATAGTTGGTCCCGTGTGTGAAACAGGCGATTTTTTGGGCAAAGATCGCGTTCTACAATTGGATCAAGGCGATTTATTAGCGATACGTTCCGCAGGTGCTTATGGTTTTAGCATGAGTTCCAATTACAATTCCAGACCGCGTGTTGCCGAAGTGATGGTTGATGGCGAAGATATTCATTTAATTCGCGCCAGAGAAACTATCGAACAACTTTGGACAGGCGAACACTTGTTACCGTAAGGAAGCCCACGATGAGCAAACAAAAATTATCGTTACAAGAGCAATTATTAAAATCGGGTTTAGTCAGTTCGGCAAAAGCCAAAAGCGTCAAATCCGATAAACACAAACAAGAACAACTGCACCGCAAAAATAATGTCGTAGTGGCGGATGAAGCCAAAGAATTGGCACAAAAAGCGCGGGCAGAACAACTGGCAAAAGATATTGAACTGAATCAACAACGCCAGCAACAAGAACACAAAAAACAGCTACTTGCCCAAGTTAAGCAACTAATCGAACAGAACAAACAGCTCAGAGATGAAGATGGAGTTGCTTACCGTTTTAATGACGATAACAAAGTCAAAACTTTGTATGTGTCAGAAATCATGCGGGCGCAATTGATTAACGGAAAACTAGCCATCGTAAAATTAGCCAAAAACTACGAAGTAGTTTCCGCAGAAGTAGCGCAAAAAATCAGCGAGCGTGATATGAACAGCGTGCTGGTACACAATGAAGTGATAACAACAAAAATTGAACAGCCAGACGACCCTTATGCCGCTTATGCAGTGCCAGATGATTTAATGTGGTAGTTAATGGCAGTCGAATAACCCAATTGAAACAATCAACGGGTAAACTACTGGCTACGAAAATCATTCAACCACCATTATGATGTTTCTCGCCAAAGATTTTATCGAAACTGCTGAAAAGTTAGTTTTTGCTGTCGTCGCTCAAAACCTAGAACAGAATAAAGTGCTGTGTTTTTTACGTTATGTGCGTGGAAAAACAGGGCAAAAAAAATACGCCACTGACGAGGCGAATCTTTTTTTGCAACAGCACTATCCCGACTATCTATATTATTCCCCTGTGTTAGATGCGCATCTTCACGCTGTCCCCGTAGAACGTATTAGTCAACATCATCAACCTAAACACCGCTTGCAAGCTATTCTGCACATGGAACAACCCGATGCAATTGAGCAAGATTTAATTGCACTGTGTCGCTTATTACAAACATACGGTTTGGATTTAACGCACTGCGGCGTAACGGGTTCGCTATTAATCGGTGCGCAACAACACAGCTCTGATATTGATTTAGTGTGTTATGAACGTGGCGTTTTTCAACATTGCCGCGAATTAGTGCGTGAACTAATTACACAAAACACCCTACAAGACCTACATGAGCAAGACTGGCAAGACTCTTATCAACGCCGTGATTGTGATCTCAGTTTTGCCGATTATGTCTGGCATGAACAGCGTAAACTGAATAAAGCTCTGATTAACGGGCGTAAATTTGATGTCAGTCTGATTAATCCGTGTGATTCGCCAGCTACTATTTATCAAAAATGTGGTGCAATGACCTTGCAAGCGCAAGTGCTTGATGACACAGCAGCTTTTGATTATCCCGCTGAATTCAAGCTCAATCATCCGCACATCGATTCAGTGGTGAGTTTTACCGCTACTTACACAGGGCAAGCAGTGACGGGTGAAATGGTTGAAGTGTCTGGCTTAGTGGAACAAAATTCACAAGGTGTTAAACGCATCGTAGTGGGTTCAAGTCGAGAAGCACACGGCGAATATATTAAAGTAATGCAATGCTCAAAATAGCCAATTTTTCCGCCGTCATTTTTGATATGGATGGTTTAGTATTGGATACCGAAGCGACATATTTTATAGCGTGGCAACAGGCGGCGGCAATGCTGGGCTACACATTATCCGATGCGTTTTGTTATTCTTTATCTGGGCTTAATGGTCAGGCGATAAAAGAAAAATTATTGACTGAATGTGGTGATGATTTTGACCTGCAACAGTTTAATCAAACGGCAACAAGCCAATGGCGTAAGCATATTAATCGCAACGGCATTGCCATAAAACACGGTTTTAACGAGTTACTGGCATTTATTATTGAACAACAATTGCCCTATTGCTTAGCCACCAATAGCCGCACCGCTAATGCACTTGAATGTCTTGAACTGGCGGGATTAGCCGATAGCTTTACTACCATCATTAGCCGTGACAATGTTGAACACAGTAAACCTGCACCCGATATATTTTTAAAAGCGGCGGATTACTTGCAAGTGCCTATTCAGCACTGTTTAGTCTTAGAAGATTCGCATACAGGTATCGTTGCCGCTAAGCTAGCGGGGGCTTTTTCCGTATATGTGCCATCAAATGCACCGATAAATCCGCTAACCCTTGAACACTGTGATGCCATGCACTTTAATTTATTTCAAGTGTTAGAATCACTCCGCGCTTAACAGAGAGCTTCATGTATAATTCTGACAATTTTTCAGCACCACAAACCAACAACCAAATGATACCAGCGTCTACCATCTCCGTAATTGCCCCCGCTCGATTACACATGGGATTTATTGATTTAAGCGGCTCACTGGGTCGTCATTTTGGTAGTATCGGCGTGGCACTGAACGAACACGCCACCCGCTTATCCGTCACTTCCGCCGAACAACGCAGCATTACTGGCGCGTCAGCACAACGCGCTGACCAGTGTCTCAGTATGTTATGCAAAGCACTTAATGTTTCTGATAAAGTCAACATTCACATTGAATCAGCAATTCCTGAACATATCGGCTTAGGTTCGGGTACGCAAATGTCCTTAGCAATTGGCTCAGCATTAAATGTGCTTTACGACTTAAAACTTAGCGTGCGTGAGATTGCCTCTTTGATGGACAGAGGCTTACGCTCAGGTATTGGCATCGGCATTTTTGAGCAAGGCGGATTAGTGGTCGATGGTGGACGAGGTGAAAATACTATTATTCCACCCGTGTTGGCGCATTTTGATATACCTGAGCAATGGCGATTTATTTTAGTGTTTGATGAACGCGGTCAAGGCTTACACGGACATCAGGAAGTTGAAGCCTTTAAAAAACTACCGCCTTTTCCACAACAAGAAGCCGCCCGTTTGTGCTATTTATTATTAATGCAAGGTTTACCCGCATTAGCCGAAAATGACATTGTGCGTTTTGGTGAAGTCATCAGTCAATTACAACAATCAGTCGGTGAACATTTTGCCTCTGCACAAGGCGGGGTATTTACCAGCCCCGAAGTTACCCAAGCCATGCACTGGTTACAACAGCAAGGCGCGGTAGCGATTGGGCAAACCTCATGGGGACCAACGGGTTTTTGTGCCATTGATGGTGTTGCCTTAGCCGAATCAATAACCGAACAAGCTCGCCAAAAATTTGCAGACATGAGTAATTTGAGCTTTGTCACCGCCAGTGCGCGTAATTGTGGTGGTGAAGTATTCGTCATATAACCCAGCTATTATAGATAAGTAGCTGACTATATATTTTTAACATTTTAGTTAGCAGCGGCGTATAGCTAAAGCACAATAAAATGATGCCGTTCGTGGTGAGCTGTGAGCTTGTCGAACAGTCGAACCACATTCACACTTCGACAAGCTCAGTGCGAACGGTTTTGTAATCATTTTATTCACGGTTAGCTATAACATCCTTTCAAGCGGCGTTTTTTTCGCAATCCAACGTTGTAGGCTACAACCAAGCAAATTATTCATGACTCCCGAAAAATTCATTCAAACGTGGACTGAAAACGACCTTACCGAACGCGCAGGCGCACAAGGTTTTATCGAAGATTTATGTGAACTATTAAACATCGACAAGCCGCGTAGTTCCGCTGATTTTTGCTACGAAAAAGGTGCGATAAAAGACAGTGGCACACAAGGCTGGGCAGATGTATGGAAGCGCGATCATTTTGGTTGGGAAAACAAAAAGCCCAACAGCAATCTCAAAAAAGCACTGGCACAACTACGCGAATATTCAGGAAATCTGGGCAATCCACCGTTGCTGATTGTCTGTGACCGTGAACGCATTGAAATTCATACCGCCTTTCGTGGCTATCCCGATGAACCGCGCACTATTCGCTTATCAGACATTAGCGAAACTAAAAACCTGCAAATTTTACGTTGGGTTTTTACTGACCCCGACAAACTCAAGCCCACAAAATCCAACGCCGCGATTACTGCCGAAGCCGCAGAAAAATTTTCCAAGATAGCGGACATCATGCGACAGCGCGGTATCAAACCGCAAGTGGTCGCGCATTTTTTAACCCAGTGCATTTTTTGTATGTTTGCCGAAGACGAAGGCTTATTACACAACAGCCCGACCGAAGACAGCCGTATTTTTGCCAATCTTTTAAAAGTCTCACGCATTAATCCGCCTAAAGCCCTGCGTTGTCTGCAAAATTTATTCACCGCCATGCAGAAAAAAGACGGGCTTTATGGCAGTGATGATATTGCGTGGTTTAATGGCGGCTTGTTTAATGTTATTGATATTCCTGAATTAACGCTGGATGAAGTGGGTCGGCTATACCGAGCGGCTGAGGAATTAGATTGGCGAGCCATAGACCCCACTATTTTTGGCACCCTGTTTGAGCGAGGACTTGATCCGAACTGTCGTGCGCAATTGGGCGCACATTACACCGATGCCGCCACCATTAATAAACTCATTGAACCGCTGATTATCAAGCCCTTAAGCGCAAAATGGCAAGACGTTAAAGCCGTTTTGCAACACGCGCAGGGCAAAGCCAAAAAATCCGATGACTACAAAATAGCGTTAGCGGCGTATCAAAATTACCTGAACGAACTGCACGATTTTCGGGTATTGGATGCCGCCTGTGGGTCGGGCAATTTTCTTTATTTGGCTTTACACGCGTTAAAAGATGTAGAACACCGCGCTCAATTAGACGCTGAACAATTAGGTTTTGAGAAAAAAATTCTGATTGGCACGGGAACGCAAAATGTTTTAGGCATAGAAACCAACGAATACGCCGCTGAATTAGCGCGTGTCACCGTGTGGATTGGGGATATTCAATGGTGTACCCGCAACGGTAAACCGCTGACTAAAAATCCGATTTTGCGTAGTTTGAGTGGTATTGAACATCGAGACGCGCTTATTAATGAAGACGGCACAGAAGCACAATGGGCGGCGGCGGATGTAATTATTGGTAATCCGCCGTTTTTGGGGCAACGATTTCAACTTAAAGAACTTGGCGAAACTTACATGAAAACGTTGCGTTCTTGTTATGCAGGTAGAATTTCAGGTAACGCTGATTTAGTCTGCTACTGGTTTGATAAAGCGCGAGTACACATTGAACAAGGAAAAACCAAAGTAGCGGGATTTGTGTCTACCAACTCCATACGCGGCGGCGCGAATCGCACCGTGTTGGATAATATTTGTAAAACCCACCCCATTTTTGAAGCGTGGTCGGATGAAAACTGGTTTGATAACGGCACAGCGGTACGGGTGTCGTTGGTGTGTTTTGGTGATAACAGGAGTACAAACCTAGGTTTGTACTCCAACGCACCCTCTAAAACTGTTATTGATACAACAGATTTTTCCGTTCGTCCTGAGCTTGTCGAAGGACTAATGGAAAAATCCGAAACCAGCAACGTTAAGCCGTCCATGCTTCGACAAGCTCAGCACGAACGGCTTAACGTTGCAACCCCGATGCGCCTAAACGGTCAAGCTGTTGCCTTGATTCATACTGATTTAACGGCAGGAAACGGTGAAGTGGGCATGGATTTATCCATTGCCAAGTCGTTACAAGAAAATATTGATACCGCGTATTCGGGTTTTAAAATGAACGGGGCTTTTGATATTGACGGCAATATTGCCAGAAAATGGCTGACATTACCAAACCCCCATAATTTACCCAATAGCAAAGTTATTCGACCTTATTCTAACGCCAAAGATATTACCTCAAGAGATAGAGGGCAGTATGTTATTGACTTTACAGGCATGAGCAAAGAGGAAGCTTGCTTATTTGAAATGCCATTTGACTGGGTTGAAAAAGAAGTGAAACCCAAAAGAATGGAAAAACGCGAAGAAAAATTACAAAAAGATTACTGGTTACATGAGCGTCCAAGACCCGCCATGAACAACGCTATTAACGGCTTAAAACGGTTTATAGCGACACCAATGGTTTCCAAATATAGGCTTTTTGTTTGGCTACCTGAAATAAAAACCCCTGAAAACGCTGCTATTGTTATCGCCCGTGCCGATGACACCACTTTCGGCATACTTCATTCCCGCTTTCACGAACTATGGGCGTTAGGATTAGGCACATCACTAGAAGACCGTCCACGCTACACTCCGACCACCTGCTTTGACACCTTCCCGTTTCCAACAGGCTTAACCCCAGCCGACACCGCGAATAATCAGGAATCAAAACGCATGAGTTTTGACTCCCCACTACCCGCGCCTGTCACTCATCCAGACACACTTGCCCACGCCAACGCCATAGCCGAAGCCGCCTTTAAACTCAACCAACTGCGCGAAAACTGGCTTAATCCAACGGAATGGGTGCAGTGGATTATTACCCCAGAAGAAGAGAAAGCAGGTTTCCCCCAACGCCCAAAAGCCAAAGCGGGATTTGAAGACCTGTTGAAAAAACGTACACTTACTAACCTCTACAACGCTAGACCTGCGTGGTTAAACACCGCCCACCACGCTCTCGATAAAGCCGTTGCTAACGCTTACGGTTGGAATGATTACACGCCAGAAATGACCGACGCAGAAATCTTACAACGCCTATTAAAACTCAACACACACGCCATTACTGCCCACAGTTAAGGATTTTTCCGTTCGTTCTTAGACAAAACTTAGCGCGAACGGTTTTATAATCGTTTTATTGTGCGTTAGCTCTATATCTAATTATTGAATAGTGCTATCGAATATCATCGTTTTATTAAAAATAGCTAGCTGTTTATGATGTGCCTCAACAAGAAAGAAGGCTAAAAAACCTTCACTTACTTAAGAGGCTAAAACTATGAAAAATTTCCAACGCACTGCGTTATTAAGCGCGATTAATCTTGCGTTAATCGGTATTCCCACTGCTCACGCGGCTGATAGCAAAGCGTTGGAGCAACGTATTCACGAATTAGAAAGTCGATTAAAAAAGTTTGAAAACTTGGAAAGTCGGTTAGAAAAATTTGAAGCCGCTAATAATAAAGCCCCCTCTGTTGCTACAGCCACACCTGAGGTTGAAAAACTCAACAGCAAAATTAATACCTTGGAACGTAAGCTGGAAGTGCAGGATGAAGTAACAACCGCCAACAACAAAAAAGCCCCGATACTTGAAGCGGGTGACGGTGGTTTTAAAATCACCTCAGCAGATAAAGCGCACCAACTGAGAATACGCGGCGCGGCGCAAGTTGATAACAGAACTTTTTCTGAAGACAATGGCAAGTTGACTGATACTTTTGATCTTAAACAAGCGCGAGTTTGGATTGAAGGTTATGTCTTTAAAGATATATTTTTCAAAATTATGCCTGACTTCGCGGCAAGCGGCAATATTATCCCCGATGCCTATATTGATTATGCCTACCACCCTGCTGCCAGTTTATTGGTCGGTAAATTCAAGCCCGCAATCAGTCTTGAACGCTTGCAAGGTGACTCTGATGGTACGTTCTTAGAACGTGCGTTTCCAACGTATTTAGCAAGCAATCGGGATGTCGGTGTTCAGTTACATGGTGGCTTTGATTTTACAGGACATAAAGCCGAAAAAGTGGCAGGACCGATTGATACTAAAAACCAACTGACTTATCAAATAGGTGCGTTTAATGGATCGGGGGATGACGGTAGTCCCAATAATAACGCAGCGGATACCAATGACAATAAAGAATTTGTGGCGCGTGTTTTTGCACAGCCATTTCAACACACGGGGTATTCTTGGGCAGAAGGTCTAGGATTCGGGGTTGCAGGTAGTTTTTCCAATGCTAACGGGCAAGCTCTTAAAAATCAAGCCACACCGATTGGACGCAACACTTATCTAAATTACGCCAACACTATCAGAACGGGTGCAGCCGCGCCTGTGGCTGACGGCGGTGCTTATCGTATCTATCCACAAGCCTATTGGTACGCAGGACCTTTTGGCTTAATGGGTGAATATGCACTGTCATCACAACGTCTAGCAGGAACAACCAGCGCGGGTAGAAACGCGGTTATCAAACAAAACAACAAAGCGTGGCAAGTGTTAGCGTCTTATGTTGTCACAGGTGAAGACAATAGTTTTGGTGCAATTAAACCAATTCAAAAATTCGATCCGTTAAACGGAACATGGGGCGCGTTACAACTGGCTGCCCGTTGGACTGAAATGAATATAGATAACAACACCTTCTTATTCATTAACCCAAATAGCTCGGCTGGCGCAGCCCGTGCGTGGACAGTGGGTGCAAACTGGATTCTTAACAGTAACGCCCTAATTCGCGCCGATTATGAAAATGTACATTTTGCTGGTGGTGGCGGTTTGGTAAATCAAAACCGTAATGCTGAACAAGTGTTTGCAACGCGCTTTCAACTGTCTTTTTAATTTTACGACTGCCAGTCCTGCAAGGACTGGCAGTCGTTTATCAACTTACTCAAGGAACACTGAATTATGAAAACTCCATTTAAACGCCTTATATTAGCCACCGCGCTAAGCGTTGTCGCGGCTATCGCCCATCAGGCACAGGCGGCGGATATTACTTTACTTAATGTGTCTTATGACCCAACGCGTGAGTTATACAAGGAATACAACACGCTATTCGCTAAACATTGGAAAGAAAAAACGGGTGACAATGTCACCGTCAATCAATCACATGGCGGCAGTGGTAAGCAAGCTCGCGCCGTGTTAGATGACTTAGAAGCGGATGTGGTGACGTTGGGATTGGGCTATGACGTAGACCAACTGTATAAAAGAGCCAAGTTGATTCCAGAGAATTGGCAAACTTTACTGCCTAATAACAGCTCGCCTTATACCTCAACCATCATTTTTTTAGTGCGCAAAGGCAATCCTAAAGCGATTAAAGATTGGGATGATTTAGTTAAAGACGGTGTCAGTGTAGTGACTCCGAATCCAAAAACCTCAGGTGGCGCACGTTGGAATTATTTAGCCGCATGGGGATATGCTCTTAAGCATAACAATAATGACGAAGCCGCCGCTAAAGCTTTTCTGACCAAGTTATTCAAAAATGCAGCGGTACTTGACACTGGTGCGAGAGGTTCAACAACCAGTTTTGCTGAACGCCAAATCGGTGACGTGTTAATCACTTGGGAAAACGAAGCGCATTTAGTGTTAAAAGAGTTTGGTGCGGATAAATATGAAATTGTTAATCCATCGCTAAGTATTCTGGCAGAACCCCCCGTCGCCGTAGTGGAAGATGTAGCGCGTAAACACGGTACTACTGAAGCGGCAACTGAGTATTTAACCTATTTGTATAGCAAAGAAGGTCAAGACGTTATCGCTAAAAACTTTTATCGTCCCTCTGATAAAGAAATTGCTGCGAAATATGCGGCACAATTCCCCGCTATAGAATTAGTCAACATCACTAATTTTGGTGGTTGGGATAAAGCTCAGGAAAAACATTTTGCCGATGACGGCGTGTTTGATCAGATTTATGGACATTGATTTTTTGTAACTGCTCGACTCCTACCTTGAGGGGCAGAGGTTATTTCTTCTAACCCACCCCTCTTTTTTTCTACTTGGTTAGACATTGTTATTAAGAGTTTTTCAGATGGTGAGAAATCAAAATAATTGGGGCATAGACAGCTTAGTTATAAGCTTACGCGAGGTGCGAGTGCAATCTTTGGAGACACGCCACCGCCGCGATAAACCACCTAAGTTGCCCCAGCGTAAAGAATTGCGCAATGTAGTTGATGGTTTGAGTGCGGTGTTGTTTCCCAATCGTTTGGGTTTACCCGACATCAATGACGAAGGCATTGATTATTTTGTTGGGCATACCCTAGATACCGCATTACGCACATTACAACAACAGATTCGCCGTGAGCTGGTTTTTGTTGCGGAACAAAATCACGCGGTGACGCACAACATGGATAGTCGCGCTAACCATATTACACGCGCTTTTGCCGAACAATTGCCGAGTGTTAGAAAGTTGTTGGACACTGATATAACGGCTGCCTATCAGGGCGATCCTGCGGCTCACAGCCCAGATGAAGCCTTGGTTTGCTACCCTGGTATTGTCGCCATGACTCACCACCGACTAGCACATAATCTCTATCTATTAGGTGTGCCACTAATTGCTCGCATGATAACGGAACTTGCCCATTCTGCAACAGGTATAGACATACACCCTGGTGCAAAAATTGGTGACAGTTTTTTTATCGATCACGGTACAGGTGTTGTCATTGGTGAAACAGCAGTTATCGGACGACACGTTCGCTTATATCAAGCTGTCACTTTGGGCGCGAAACGTTTTGATATGGAAGAAGATGGGTCGTTAGTGAAAGGCAATGCTCGCCATCCTATCGTCGAAGATGATGTCGTGATTTATGCAGGTGCGACAATTTTAGGACGTATCACTATCGGACAAGGTTCAACTATCGGCGGTAATGTCTGGCTCACCCACAGTGTGCCACCTAACAGCCACATCACGCAGGCACAAGTGCGTAGCGAATTACCACTCAGTAACATAGAACCAAAAAGTTCCAGCTTTTCAAAAATCGAAGCTCATGCTTCGTAATAAATCGTCCACGAAAGCACGAAATTTTCGTGTCTTTCGTGGACAAATTCTTAATAAACACCAACTATAGGAAAAAACCATGACTGATATTCATGATGCTCATACTGCACTTGGCGATGTCGCTGCGCGTACACTAGCCAATGCCACCAAAACCGTCCCCATGCTATCAACCATCACACCCCGTTGGTTGACGCATTTATTGCAATGGGTACCTGTTGAAGCGGGTATTTATCGCGTCAACAAAGCAAAAAATGAATCGAGTATTACCGTTGATTGCTCCAGTCTCGATGAAAAAATCTTGCCACAAACCTTCGTCGATTATGAAGAATGGGGTCGTGAATACCGCTTGAATGCAGTCAACACGGTACTAGACGTACATACTCGCGTATCTGATTTATACAGCAGTCCGCATAATCAAATTCACGAACAATTACGCTTGACCATTGAAACCATCAAAGAACGTCAAGAAAGTGAGTTAATCAATAATGCAGAATACGGCTTGCTGAACAATGTTGCACCTGCGTTTAAAGTACAAACCCGCAACGGTTCACCGACACCTGACGATTTAGACGAATTAATCGCCCGCGTTTGGAAAGAACCTGCATTTTTCTTAGCCCATCCACGCGCTATTGCTGCTTTTGGTCGTGAAGCGACACGTCGTGGTACACCACCACCTACCGTTACTTTATTCGGTTCGCAATTTTTAACATGGCGCGGAATTCCCTTAATTCCAACGGACAAATTGCTTGTCACCAACGGCAAAACCAACATTCTGTTATTACGCACTGGCGAAAGTCGTCAAGGTGTGGTCGGTTTGTATCAACCGAATTTAACAGGCGAGTTAACAATGGGCTTATCAGTCCGTTTTATGGGTATTAATCACAGA
The DNA here is from genome assembly GCA_026398895.1 of Methylococcales bacterium. GTDB lineage: Bacteria > Pseudomonadota > Gammaproteobacteria > Methylococcales > Methylomonadaceae > UBA4132. The sequence goes on along the minus strand of JAPLRZ010000036.1, from coordinate 84,282 downwards.
GCGATTGCCTCGTATTTGGTGTCTTTGTACTGCTCATTAGCGGTATTGACTGAAGATGCACTGGGTGTGTTGGAGAATGTCGAAGTAGGCAACTACTATGACTATAAATAACGCAAACCTGCCCGATATTGAGCAGTTAACGCGCTTGGCAAATAAGCTTTTTACGGCTTTGCCTTGTGATGGTTCGCTACTGAATGCAGGTGTTCACGCCGTGTCGCCACAAGCAACAACGGCTGAGTTTGGTAAGTTGACCCAGTTAGCCAGTTTAGCTGAACGACATAGCGAGCCACCTGTGGAAACCGCTGAACTCAATAAACTGCTGGCTAATTACGGCACAGTGAGTCGTTCTGGCATACCAAGTAATCCAGTCGCTGATACCTCGCCGACGTTTTATTTTCTCGATGCGCAACAACACCCGCACCGTGATTTAAATACCTTGGGATTAGTCAGCAGTCATGCAGCATTTGATGTTCATGCAGTACGCCGTGATTTTCCGATTTTGCGTGAGCGGGTGAATGGACAGCCGTTAGCGTGGCTGGATAATGCTGCCACCACGCAAAAACCGCAGGTGGTAATTGATAGAATTTCGCAATTTTATCAACATGAAAATTCCAATATTCACCGCGCCGCGCATGAACTGGCAGCGCGTGCCACTGATGCCTATGAAAAAGCCCGCAAAACTGTGGCGGATTTTCTTCATGCGTCCTCGCCTGAAGAAATTGTCTTTGTGCGCGGTTCAACCGAAGCGATTAATTTAGTCGCCAAAAGTTGGGGACAACAAAACATCGGTAAAGATGATGAAATTGTCATCACTTGGTTAGAGCATCATGCCAATATTGTGCCGTGGAAACAATTGTGCGATGTAACAGGCGCGGTGTTACGCGTCGCACCTGTTGATGATAACGGGCAGGTGTTGTTGGATGAATATACCCGACTGCTTAATCCACGCACTAAGTTAGTATCATTCACCCAAGTATCGAACGCACTGGGAACAATCACACCCGCTCAGGAAATGATTGAACTGGCGCATCGTGTCGGTGCAAAAGTATTGCTGGACGCAGCGCAATCGGTGTCGCATTTGAGTGTTGATGTGCAGGCTTTAAATTGCGATTGGCTGGTATTTTCAGGTCATAAAATTTTTGGCCCGACGGGTATCGGCGTACTCTACGGTAAAGCTGAAATACTGGAAGCAACCCAACCGTGGCAAGGCGGCGGTAATATGATTGAAGATGTCACTTTTGAACGCATCATCTATCAACCTGCCCCTGCACGTTTTGAAGCAGGCACGGGAAATATTGCTGATGCTGTTGGTTTAGGCACAGCGTTGGAATATTTGCAACGTATCGGTGTGCCGAATGTAGCGCGTTATGAACATGAGCTATTAGGCTATGCGATTGAAGCATTACGCGGCATCAACGGTTTGCGCTTGATTGGTACAGCGGCTGAAAAAACCAGCGTGTTATCGTTTGTGTTAAAAGGTCACAGTACCGAAGAGGTGGGCGCGGCTTTGAATAAGGCTGGCATTGCAGTACGTTCTGGACATCATTGTGCGCAACCAATTTTGCGGCGGTTTGGTTTAGAAAGTACCGTGCGTCCCTCGTTAGCGTTTTATAACACTTACGAAGAGATTGATCGCTTGGTGAGTGTAGTAAGACAAGTGCAAGCAGGGCAGATTGGATTTTATTAAATCCGCTATAACATAGTACAAACATAGGTTTGTATTCCAACACTCCACCTAGTTCCCACACGCTGCGTGGGAACTAGAAACGCGAAAGCACAGCAAGTTATTTCAGGCAGGAAAATAGTCGTTAATCATTTTGAAAAATAGTATTGAACGCTAAGGAATCAAAAAACAGGTTTTTTGATTCCTGTTACTCAGCAAACCAGTTTTTTAAATTCACATAACCGCTAAACCATGCGGCGATTGTTTCGCTTGATGCTTGTGAAAATGGTACGTCATGATGAGCGATAAAACCCAGCAGTGTGGTATTGGGCAATAACTGCACGACACGTTTGCTGACATAATGCTGTATAGCAGGCAATTCAGAGGGTGGAATTTTATTGTAGATTAGCCCGACATTTTGCTTATGTTTACTTTGTATCAGCGATACATTTAACACGGTATCATCAATCGCCGCGCCAATACCTGATTTGCCGACAAAAATAATTCGGCAAGGTAATAAGGCGGCAATGTCGGTGTTTGATGCTCCAACCACACTACCAACCGACGGCGAACCAATCCCATCAATTAACACCACGGCTTTACCCGTGCCGATAGTGGTGATGGTTTGCAAAATGGTTGCCAGTAATTCATCTGAAGATGGCGTTAGCCCATCAATGAAATCACGCGTAAAGCCTTTTTTGAATATCAAACTGCCAATATCAATAAACTGAATACCTTGTTGCGCACAAAAAGTTGCAACCGCTTGTTTTTCAGTGCATTGGGTGGTGGGTTTGATGTAGGCGAGTTGGTGGGGCAAATAACCTTGAGCAAGCAGTTGTGCCAAAATACCTAAGCAGACGGTGCTTTTGCCTACGCCTGAATTTGATCCCATGATGTATAAATAGCGCGTGTTCATGACTGTACTCGAATAAGCGTGTTTAACGACTGCCAGTCCTTTAAGGACTGGCAGTCGTTCGTGAATAACTAAGCCGCTTCCTTTTTACAATAAGTATCAAAACGCATATCTGAATTGAGAATATGTTTTGCCCATTTATCCATGAAATCCTGAATATCAGCGGCTTCCCATTGGTCATGATTAATTTTATGATCGATGGTTGTTAATTTTTCTAGCATAAAACCATGTTCTTTTACATGGCTACGATAACCGTGAAATTCAACGCCTCTCATGTGGGCTTCTTCAGCGGCAAAATGCTCTCTAACGTGTTGTTGTAACAACTTAATATTATTGCACAAAGCTTCTTTACCATTAGAATCCACCAGATTATTGGCTAAGGCAAATAAATCCTTGTGTTCGCTATCCATCTCCTCATCACCCAGCGTGTAATGGTCTTGCCAGACAAAATGATACATACTGCCTAAGGACAGTTTGCTGGTCGCTGTTTGGGCTTGGCGATGAATGGCGATGTTATCGGGGGTTTGTTTATTCGCACCCGTTTTATAAACAAAATTTTGCCGTGCTAAGTGATAATCATCGTTGCCATAAAAGTTGGCGTACATCTGGGTTAATTCAAACTGGCGGTAAGCCGCGAGGGCTTTAACAGATTCGTCAAAACAACGGGTTTTGGCTTTTTTAGCTAATATCGTCCGCAAACCTTCGGTATCATTCGCATAACTGTTGGCGAGATGTTTGATTTGCGCATAAAAAATAGCGTGTTTTTTATCGAGCATTTTGTCGATAAAGCCAAGTCGCCACGCTTTTTTAGCACTGATGGGCAGTCGTTGTTCAGTCAAATCAGTTGCTCTTTCCGTCCCCACGCGTTTTGGCAATAAATACGTCCAATACTCAGAGCCGTATAACTCGCCCATATTTTTATAATGTGGATTAAAAATCACCCCTTCTCTGGCAAATACTTGATCGGCAGCTAACGCTAAAATCGCGCCGCCTGCTCCCGCATTACCTGCCACTGCGGAAATAGTGACTTTATCCAGCGTGGTGATAATCTGATAAATAAGGTCATCGATAGCGTTAATATTAAGCCACGATTCCTCAGCGGGATTGGCGGCGGCTTCAATGTGATTGAGGTGTATGCCATTTGACCAATTATCATCACCACCCATTAATACGATAACATTCACTGGCAACGTGCTGATGTGTTGATAAACTAACAGCAATAAACGGCATTGTTCGGTACTCATGCCGCCGTTGTGAAACGGAAAATATAAATAGGCAACTTTGCCCTCTTGTTCATACCAGACTTCTTGGCAAGGTGTGTGTTGCCCTGCTTTTGTGTAGTCTATAGTGATGTGTTTGATGGGCGTGGATAACAACTTTTGCAATGCAGAGGGCGTGGTTGCCAGCAAGTCTTTTAACACAAAGGTCGCGGGTAATTTGATGTCTTTGCCTGTGTCAGTTTTTGGCTTTATGTGTCCAATCCAAACCGCGCCATCCACAGTAGCGCGACATATCGCATAATTAGCGGTGGCAATAATATCGCCCGCTTTGCCTGTGAGATGGGTTTCTTTGTGCGCATTGAACAAATAATAAGGCTGTCCATCAATTTCATCTAATACACCTGGGCTACCGTCAGCGGCATTAATGCGCCTTAAAATCTCATCGGTTTTGTGTTTTTTCCAATCGATAGTGCGATCCGCCTGCTTCATGAATGGTTGTAATCTGCCTTTAAACTCAGGGTTGCTGTAGTCCAAGGCTTGCGGGTGAAAATTGGGGGCGTGAAAATAAGTGAGGGCATCCCATAAACAATCCACCGCCGCTTGCGTCACTTCTCGATAAAACAAACTACTTTTGGTGGTATCGCGCACCGCAAAGGTTTTATTCACCCAAATATCGCCTGTATCCATTTCTTCACGAGCTTCTAATAGAGAAACACCCCATTCTGATTCACCCGTTTGAATTGCCCAATCCAAGGATGATGGTCCTCTATCGCCTTTAATGCCAGGGTGAACAATTAAGCAGGTGGTGTTTTCATAAATTTCGGGCGGAATTTTTTTGGTTAGAAACGGGCAGATAATTAATTCTGGTTTAAACAAGGCGACCCCTTCCAGTAATTGCGGAATGTCACCGAGGTGAAGTTCTACGGAAACCAGATAACCTGCATCATCCAGTTCTGTGTAAAACCGCTGGGTTAAGCCTGAAAAAGCCGATGAAATTAATAAAATACGCATGACAATCTCCTAAACTTAAAGGTAGTGGGTGAAATCTGGAGTCAAAAAGCTTTAGCTTTTTGCGAATCGCCAATAGCTAAAGCTATTGGACTCCGTATAAACAATCTGCTGTTTGGCTTAAATAACAGATTTAACCCACTACCAACTTAAAAAAAAAGGTCTTTAAATCTGGTTGGGTGGTGAATGAGTAAAACGATCTCGATAACTTTTAGGATTAACGCCAAGTTGTCGAACGAATGAACGCCGCATTCGTTCTGCATCAAAAAAGCCCGATTGTTCAGCAATGGCTTCAATCGATAATTCGCTAGTTTCTAAATAATGCCGTGCGGTGTCAATACGCGCCATTTCGACATATTTAGCAGGAGTCATACCCGTTTCAGTTAAAAAAAGACGGGCAAAATTACGCGGACTCATACACATCCTCGCAGCTAAGCTCTCAACTCGATGATCTTCCGTAGGATTCGCCATAATCCACGTCTGTAATGCCCGCAAATCAGGACGATTAACCGCTTCAGTGGTTAAATAATTACTGAATTGGGATTGACCTCCCTGCCGCTTCAGAAAAACCACCAGATAACGGGCAACCGCTAACGCGAGTTCATGCCCCCAGTCCTCTTCTATCATGGCAAGTGCAAGATCAATACCAGAGGTAATGCCACCTGAGGTAAAAATATTGCCTTCTTGAATAAAGATTTGATTCGGTTCAACTGTTATTTCAGGATAATCCAGCATCAAACGCTGGCAAAAATCCCAATGAGTGGTGGCTCTACGACCGTTTAAAAGTCCGCTTTCTGCCAGTAAAAAAGTTCCCGTACACACAGAAGCTAAACGCCTAACCTGCGTAGAGATAGTGCGTAGCCAGTCGATAAACACAGGATTTTTGAAAATAAACGGATCGCCAACTTCCATACCCTGAAAAAAATTAGCGGGAATGAAACCACCTGCAATGATTAAAGTATCAAGATTATCAACCTCGTTATAAGCGTGGGTGGCAACAATTTGCAAACCCATCAAGGTAGTAACAATTCCTGGCTGTTCTGCCAATACGTCAATAACATAAGCGGGTTCTTTACACACACCTTGAACAAGTAACATAAGGTTGGCAAAGGCAAACACTTCTGAGGGACCTGCAATATCCAATATATCAGCACCCGCATAAATGAAAATGCCAATTCGCCTGACGTGGGATTGATGCGTGCAGGATTTGGTAGTTAAAGGTTTATCGTTCATGACTTGCTCGCTTTATAAGCTGTTATCAATGAGTAGCGTGTATTTGGGAGTGCAAGCTCTGCTTGCAAAGTCAGGCAAAGCCTGACCTCCATTACACGGTAATACCTTTTAAAAGATTAGTTGATACTATCTACTAACTTACCTTATTACACAATGACATAAATCCCTCTTTTTCTGCCATTAATGTAATAATCTAAATCTTACTCCAATACCAAGTAGTCGCTCAAAAGTTCTTTAACAAAAAACGCAGGAGTAAAAATAGCTTTAGCTGTTTACCGCCAATAGCTAAAGCTATTGGACTCCATCGGAATGTCAAAAAAATAGACGCACCTTCTTATATATTGCCTTTATGTTTGTCAGCTTCTTGAAAAATGTTAGCATGAGACAATGTGGCACACAAAAAATAACCGACTATGACTTACGATATAACACGCTGTTGCGGACAGGATTGTCCATTACAAGAAACTTGCTTACGTTACACTGCGTCTGTGTATGGCAGACAGGATTTTTTTACTCATCTACCTTACGATTTTGTTGGCTCTCAGTGTGATTATTATTGGGATGACAGACCGACTGAGGAAACAATACGACAACGTGCTTATCAACTGTGGGAAAAAAATGCTTGCCAACAAAATAACGAAGTATCGTATTGGTTAAATGCTCGAATGCAACTCATCGAACAGCTAAGAAATTCATAAGCCTTGGCAGACTAAAAAACAGTCAAGAGTATAATCGGTAAAAATTCATACCTAACGGACAAATTCATGAGTACCTTATTACAAAATAACCAAATCATTAGCGGCGAATTAACCCAGCAATCTTATAGCATTGATACATTTTTAGGGGCGGGTACACAAGGCGAAGTTTATCGCGCTCAAGCAAATGGACGCGACGTTGCGATTAAATGGTATTTTCCGCATTATATTCAAAATGATTTACAGCTACGGCAACGCTTAGAAAATGCAATTAGAAAAGGCAGTCCTGATAATAATTTTTTATGGCCATTGGAATTAGTCACGCAACAAAATAATAATACAAGCTTTGGGTATGTCATGCCCTTACGTCCTAATAATTTTAAAAGTATTGTTGATTTAATGCGCCGTCGCGCTGAACCCAGTTTTCATGCCTTAATTAGTGCCTGTTTAGCCTTATCAGAAAGTTTTTTACAGCTTCATGCTAAAGGTTTGTGTTACCGTGATATTAATTTTAATAACGTATTTTTTGATCCGAATACTGGCGATATATTAATTTGTGATAATGATAATGTCGATGTTAATGGCGCGACTGGGGCAATTAATGGCACACCACGTTTTATGGCTCCTGAATTAGTGCGTGGTGATTCGCCACCGAATACCGAAAGTGATTTATTTTCGTTGTCGATTTTATTATTTTATATGTTGATGTTACATCATCCCTTAGAAGGTAAAAGAGAAGCCAGTATTCGTTGTTTTGACCAATCAGCAATGAATAAATTATATGGCACTGAACCCTTATTTATTTTCGATCCTCAAGATAATAGCAACGCGCCTGTCGTGGGTTTACACGATAACGCGCTAGTCTATTGGGTATTATATCCACAGTTTTTACGCGATGTATTTACGCGTGCATTTACTACAGGTATTGAAGATCAACACGGACGTATTCGTGAAAATGAATGGCGAGTAATATTGATTAATTTACGCGATAGTATTTTTTATTGCCGTTGTGGTGGGCAAAATTTCTATGACAGCGACAGCGTAAAAAATGGCGAAAACCAAAAATGCTGGGCGTGTAATCACTCTTTAGTTTATCCTCCACGGTTACGGATTAATAATGCCGTGGTTATGCTGAACCATGACACCAAACTGTATCCACATCACACCGACCAAAGCCAAAAATTCAGTTTTGCCACTCAACAAGCCGCAGTTATTCGTCACCCACAAGACCCTAATCGCTGGGGGTTACAAAACTTAAGCACTAACGCGTGGACAATCACCTTGCCTGATAACAGTATTAAAACTGTTGAACCACAACGCTCAGTGAATTTAACTGCTGGGATTGGTATTAATTTTGGCAATACTGTGGCTGAGATTCAGGTTTAATATAGATGCGACGAGAATAATCGTTTCAATGCTGGAGTGATGAAAATTAAATGATGATGCAAAGAGAGAGACTTATGGCGATAGAAATAAATGAAGCTGAAATACAGAAATACTTTGAAGGAAAAGATAAAGATACTATTCCACATTGTATTAAGACAGACAAAACTTTCAAGATAATAAAAATTGGCAAGAATAGTCTTACAGTAACAACAGGAACTAGCTTAAATATCAGATACAACTATGACCATTTGTCTATTGTAATAAACAATTTTAGGGAATATAACAATGCTAAAGATATTAGAAAGTTTGTTGAAGAAGTTGTTGATGCAGATGTTGGATGCAGACGACATCATCTATATGCAATAGCTAGGGAATATCTGGATAGAAAGAAAAAAGGTGTAAAGAACACTTCATCTACCCAACCAGAACCATCAGACGATCAAGAAGAACCTGATTATGAATATCCTGAAGGTACAGAAGTCGAAAAAACTCACAGAGGAAGAGAAAGAGACGGAAAAGTAATCAAGAAAGCAAAAAAGCTATTTAAAAAAAATAATGGTCGCTTATATTGTGAGGTTTGTGGTTTTTATTTTGAAGAAATTTATGGTGAAAGAGCAAAGGATTTTATAGAAGCGCATCATAATATACCCGTAAGCGAGATGGATACTTCTGGAACAAAGATAAAAGATATAGCAATGCTTTGTTCTAACTGTCACAGAATCATCCATAGAACAAAACCTTGGTTATCAGTTGAGGAATTAAAAGCGTTAATAGAAAAACACAGTAAGTCTAAACGCTAAATTCATCGTTCCAACGCTGGAGCGTTGGAACGAGAAAAACAATAAAAACAAACACAGGAACACACGATGGAAATTATTAAAAGACCAGGTGGCGCGATGGCGAATCGCCCATTGCATTTTTTTTGGCTGGCAGATTGTTCTGGCTCAATGTATGGCGAAAAAATAGAACAGCTCAATTATGCGATTCGTAATGCTATAAAACCCATGCAGGATGTCGCGGCGGATAATCCCAATGCGCAAGTGATGGTAAGGGCGATTAAATTTTCGACAGGCGCACAATGGCATATTGCGACAGCAACCCCTGTGGAAGAGTTTAAATGGGATAATTTAACCTCCAATGGTGTCACTGATATGGGGCTGGCTTTACAGTTAGTGGCAGAACAATTGGACGTTAGCCAGATGCCAGAACGCTGTTTGCCGCCTGTGTTGGTGTTGGTGTCTGATGGTCAACCCACTGATGATTTTAATGCGGGGCTTGCGGCGTTAATGAGTAAACCGTGGGGTAAAAAATCGGTGCGTATTGGTATTGGCATCGGTCAAGATGTTGATTTGGAAGTGTTGCAAAAATTTATCGGTAATCCCGAAGTCAAACCCTTGCAAGCCAATAATGCTGAAGATTTGGTTAAATATATTCGTTGGGCTTCAACGGTGGTATTGCAAGCGGCTTCTGCACCTGCCAGCCAAGTGAAAGATCAAGTCAGTACAGGTGTTGTACCGATTCCACAAGCTCCTATTGCATCGGATGTAGAAGCCGATGATGTCTGGTAAACCAGCATGAATTGGCAAATCATTGGTGACAGTGTACGCGGTGCATCACACAAACGTAACGGTAAACCCAATCAAGATGCGTGGTCGTTTACTCAAAACGAAGGTTGCACTGTGCTTGCGGTTGCCGATGGTCACGGGAGTAGCAAACATTATCGCAGTGACGTAGGCGCGAAATTAGCCGTACAAGCTGCGTTAGAATTGCTCAATGATTTTGCTCATGCTGACACGGGCAGTAACCCGCGCCAGATTAAACAAGCAGCCGATTACCTACCCAGCCAATTAGTACAAGCGTGGAGAGCGGCTGTTGATAATGTCGATGAAGGGCAAACCATAATCCCTAAAGAACGCTACAGCATTTATGGCACAACCTTACTCGCGGTGTTAATCAGCGCGGATTACGCGCTGTATTTACAAATTGGTGACGGTGATTTGTTGGTGTTAACGGAAGACGGACAACTGCATACTCCCTTGCCCAAAAATACCAATTTAATCGCCAATGAAACCTACTCTTTATGTGAAGAAAAAGCTATTTATCACGTTGAATTCAGTCTGCAATTTTTTGACCACAAACCACTACCCGCGCTGATTTTTCTTGCCACTGATGGCTATGCCAATTCTTTCACCGACTCAGTGGATTTTCAGCAAGCCGTACAGGATTTTCAGTTGCACATCGCCACGCACGGCTCGGATAAAATTCAAGACTGTTTAGCCGATTGGCTAAACGAAACCTCAGAACAAGGTAGCGGTGATGATGTGACCGTAGCAATGGTACTGCTCACCGCTGACACCAACGTGGCGAATGGTGAAGTAATTATGCTGCCTGAGTAAGCTCTTCTTCCAAGCCTAGTGCTGTCAGCACTTGTGAACGGGCATGGCGAGCTAAGGCATTGCGCTGAACGCCGTTAGTCACCATCAACGGCTCACCAAAATGCAGTGTTACGCAAATACTGGGTAAGTGTAACAAACCCAGTAAATTAGGTAGAAATTCATCATCATCAACGAAAGGCACAGATTCAACTGCCGCACCTTGATATTCAATCGCTATTGTCTGCACTGGCACACCCGCAGAAATAGCAGGTTGTAACAAGCGACCATGAAAATGCCGTACCATATCACCGCGTGTCGTTGTGCCTTCTGGAAATAACACCAGCCTATCACCATGCCCCAACCGCCGTGTCATGGTGTCGAGTATTTCGCCGCCACTATTGCCACGATTAATGAACAAATTACCACTTTGTCGCCCCAAAAAACCGACCAATGGCCAACTAGCAACTTCACTTTTAGCGAGAAATGCAGTGGGCTGTAAAGCACCTAACACCACTACATCTAACCAAGAGACATGGTTGCTGACCCATAAGCCACACCCGCTCATAGGCGACCCCTGAATGGAGAGCCGCACACCTAACACACGACACACAGCGCGTAGCCAAACCATTTGAATCTTAGGAACTAGCAAGTTGACACGCTGAATCGGTATACGACGGCAAAGCGGCTGTAGCGTAGCTGCCGCCACACCGCCAAGACCGAACAGCACGATAATTAACGCGCCTTTAGACCAACGCTGGTAATGCAATTTCATGTCGTACCGTTTGGGGAGCAATAAAATGTTGTTCGTAGCGTGTGTGTAAGTTCTTTAAAGGCAATAGGATAAATACATCCATCACATTAAAATCTTCATCCCAAAAAGGTTCACCGCACACCGAAGCACCTAAGCGTAAATAAGCTTTTAACAACGGTGGAATACTGCTTTCGTCACGAACACAGCGTTTATAAGTGGGGACTGGACAACGTGGCGTTACTCCCAATGCGCTAGAGCCGAATTGTTCTGGTTCAATTTGACGATAAACAGCATCCACAGCAAAACCACTAGGGCCTGGTGAAATACTGGCACAGCCCATAATATAATCGAAACGACCTTTTACCGCGTATTCTGCCAAACCATTCCACAACATCGCCAGTGGCGCACCGCCACGATAGCGCGAATCGATACAAGTACGTCCAACTTCCAAAAATCGACCCGACATCGACAATACGCCGTCCAAATGAAATTCGCTTTCTGAATAATACCGCCCTGCCCGTTCAGCACCTTCATCATTCAATAGTCGAGTGGTGGCAACAATAGCCCCCGTAGCCGTCTCACGCACCACTAGGTGATCACAATAAGTATCCAGTTCTTCGACATCTAATCCAGCAATAGGTGAATGCAGAACCGCGCCCATTTCCTCAGAAAAAACGCGATAGCGCAATGCTTGGGCAGCGGTAACAGTAGCGTAATCAGTCGCTACCTCAACTTCAAAGCGGCGTTTACGCGCCGTGATATTCTCTTGAACATTAATCAACATGACCCTCTCCCCGTGAACGTAAAATGAACTCAACGATACCTAGGGAAGATGACAAAAATGCGTCAGAAATGTGAAGTTTCTGTGAAAAACCTCATACAGATTTTAAGCGGGGGGAACTTTCAGCTCATGCAGCTGCATATTAATAATTTTAAGTGCCGCTAAAATCGCGGCAAACACTTGATTAGCATGAACACCGCGTGTTTTGCGTAATTCATTGCCGCAATCCCAAGTAATCACGCATTCGGTGAGTGCGTCCGTATGTCCACCTTTGGGTATTCTAACTTCATAATCAGCGAGTTTAGGCAAAACATAGTTATGTAGCTGCATGACGTTGTTAATCGCATCGATAAAGGCATCAAAACCGCCGTTGCCAGCACCCGTAGCGAGATGTTTTTCGCCATAAACATTGACACGAATACTGACCGTTGAGTCTAAATCCAGACCGCTAGTCACTGAACAGTTCAGTAGTTTGATATGCTCATAATCTTTACTTTCTAACACATCGGCAATGATAAACGGCAAATCATCGGTGGTGATGGTTTGTTTGGAATCGCCTAAACTGACAATTCTCGCTAACACTTTTTTCTGATTTTCTTCGGATAATTCTAATTCAAGTTGCTCCAAATTCTTTTTCAATGACGCTTTGCCGCTCATTTTCCCCAGTGCATAATGACGAGTACGCGAAAAACGTTCGGGGCTAAGTTTGGTTTTATACAAGCCGCCTTTTGAATCGCCATCGGCATGAATACCCGCCGTTTGCGTGAACACATCCGCACCAATAATCGGAGTATTCGCCGCCACTCGTTTACCCGAAAAAGTTTCCACCATATTACTAAGACGAACAATATGATGCTCATCAATGGCTAACTGCAAACCCATTTTATCGCGCAACACCACTGATACTTCGGCAAGCGACGCATTACCCGCCCGCTCGCCTAAACAATTAATCGTACAGTGGATAGAATTCACCCCAGCTCGCACTGCCGCCATCACATTAGCAGTCGCCAGTCCATAATCATTATGGGGATGAAAATCAAACTGTGCTTCTGGATAGCGTTGGCACATATCTCTGAAACTATTAAAGACCTCTTCAGGCGACATCACCCCCAAGGTATCAGGCAACATGAAATGCACAATACCGACATGACGCAACACATTCATTAGCTCATAAACATACTCTGGGCTATTGGCATAACCATTCGACCAATCTTCCAGATAGACATTAACGCTTAAGCCTTGTTTGTGTGCATAAGCAATGGTTTGTAAAATATCGCTAGTATGCTGTGCCAAGGTTTTGCCCAATTGTTCGCGGCAATGTTTTTCGCTACCTTTGGTCAACAGATTGATGACTTTGCCACCTGTTGCCACGATCCAATCTACGCTTTTGGTGTGGTCAACAAAGCCCAACACTTCAACACGACCCTCAAAGCCTGCTTGTGTTGCCCATTGATTGATATTAGTGACGGCTTCTTTTTCGCCCTCAGACACTCGCGCCGAAGCGACTTCAATACGATCAACGCGCAGTGATTGCAATAATGCCTTAGCAATATTAACTTTTTCTGTCGGCGTAAAAGAAACGCCTTGCGTTTGTTCGCCATCACGCAAAGTGGTATCCATCAGTTGGATAGTTCTGGAAGCTGTGGACATATTTTATGCGCCTATAATTTTTTAGGAGTGATTGTGTGTTGTAAGATAACCGCTCATTTTAAAGCGTAGCATCACATGGAGCAAAACGGAATACGAGATGAAATGAACAAAAAGCGTATTATCTTGGCAAAAAGCCCCGCATTTGGTTACATTTTATGCGGGCTACTTACTACAATTTTCGTTAAAATCGTGCAAAGCGTGAATAAGTGAACAAAGTTTTGCACAGTTCACTTAGGCTAGACAAGCCTCTGTAAAATAATCTGCGCCTATTTCAGTACCACTAATCGGTAGTGGGTGTGTCTATTGTTTAGGAGTCCAAAACACGTTTTGGAGGTTTTGTGTCGTCCAAGTCATGCCTTGGACTCCGAACTATAGACAATGGAATCTAAATGTACCGCATACGTTGGGTTTGTGTAGGTTGCGGTGAGGTAACGAACCCCAACCTACATTCTACGTTCACGACATCACTAATCGTAATAAACCAAATCGTAATTCAAACTGGGTTCATGCCCTTCTATTAAATCGGTTAAAAACTTCCAAAACACATCCGCAGACGGCGGGCAACCAGGCAATGAATAATCAATTCTCACCACTTCATGAATTGGATGCACTTGATTTAACAATAACGGCAATTCAGGATCATTGGGAATTTGTGGATTTTCTATACCGATGCAGTTTACATAAGATTCGCGTAAACAGTCTTCAAGAGGAATTGAATTACGCATCGCAGGCAAGCCTCCGTTAATGGCACACGCACCTACGGCAACTAAAATTTTACAATTGTTGCGAAATTCGCGTAATACATGAACGTTGTCGGCATTACACACGCCGCCTTCAATTAAACCAATGTCGCACGGTGAGCAGTTTTTTATGTCGGTCAGTGGTGAGCGGTCAAATTCGACCAATTCAACCAACTGCATAATGCGCTCATCAATGTCTAAAAATGACATATGACAACCAAAACACCCAGCCAACGAGGTGGTCGCTAATTTAAGTTTAGCCGCCATGTCTGCCTCCTAATGTGATTTCATCTATATCATGATGGTCGTATAACCGTTGACCAATAGGGGCTTGAAAGGCTTTACCTCTGACTAACAACGCGCCTGTTGGGCAAATATTGGCTGCTCTATCATCAGCCGTTAATTCACTATCGATTAATTTTCCTGATTCGGAATTCACCACCAGATGTTTATTAATGCCGCGCCCTGCAATAGCAAATACGTCTTTGCCTTCCGCATGACTGGCACGCACACACAGATTACAAAAAATACAACGGTTACGATCCAGTAATATGTCTGGATGGGTGGCATCCACATCGCGTAATGCGTAAAACTGTGGATAGTGATTACTCATCATATTCAAATGATAAGCGACTCCTTGCAATTGGCAGTTACCCGTTTTTTCACACGCTGGGCAAAAATGATTGCCTTCGACAAACAGCATTTGGGTAAGCCGTTTACGAACCAGATTTAGCTCTTCGGTATTGTTACTGATTTCTTGCCCTTCAGCGGCACGCGCAGTACAAGCGGTGATATTCCAACCATTTTTTAGCGTCACGGTACACTGTCTACAGCTACCGTGCGGAGTAAAGTCAGGGTGATGACATAAATGCGGAATATAAACCCCTGCTGCCATCGCCGCTTCCATCACCGTTTGCCCTGCTTCAAAAGGCACTATTTGTCCATCTATGGTTATGTGAGCCATTATTTTTTCTCCACTTGTGTTAAATGTGCGTGACCATCATCACGACCACTCATTTTCCTAGCCACGGCGAGTGAACCATCTAAATCAAAAACAGGATCAAAAGAGTGCTGTTGTTTAATCTGCCTTTCATACAAATTAGGATAACGCTCCAGCGTGGTTAAAATCGGTTCAGCCGCTGTTTGCCCTAAGCCACAATGACTGGTGCTTTTAATTAACTTGGCGATGTCTTGCAATTCTTTGATGTCGCCCGCAGAACCATGTCCTGAATGAATTTTATCAAATTGCTTTTTTAGTAACGATGTACCGACACGACACGGCGTACAAAATCCACAACTTTCCTCAGCAAAGAAGTGAGTAAAATTCTGCACAATATCAAAAATATTGCGACTGTGATTAAAGATAATAAACGCGCCGCCTGTTGATAGCTCTTCAAAGGTTAATATGCCGTCAGATTCACGCGTAGACACAAACGTACCCGATGGGCCGCCGACTTGCACGCCCAATACATCGCTCGCACCGCAATCTTTTAACACTTCTTTAAGGCTTGTACCAAAGGGATAT
The DNA here is from genome assembly GCA_026398895.1 of Methylococcales bacterium. Classification (GTDB taxonomy): domain Bacteria; phylum Pseudomonadota; class Gammaproteobacteria; order Methylococcales; family Methylomonadaceae; genus UBA4132. The sequence continues at coordinate 68,342 of JAPLRZ010000036.1, read as the reverse complement.
TCGTAAATACCTGGTCGCTCGCAGTCACCGCAAATACTCAGTATCTTAGTGCCTTTAGATTTTTCTGTGCCACAACTAGCAAACCATTCACTACCCTGCCACGCAATATGTGCCGCTGCAACAAAGGTTTCTACATTGTTTAATACCGTCGGTTTGGCTAAATAACCTTTGATAATTGAACTTGGTGGACGATTACGCGGAATGCCCATTTTGCCTTCCAGTGATTCTAATAACGCGGAACTTTCACCGCACACATAAGAACCTGCACCCAGACGGATTTCAATATCAAATTTCCAGCCATAGCCTAAAATATTATCGCCCAATAAACCCGCCGCACGACGTTCTTCAAGGACAGCATTTAATTTATTAAACAAATGCAAGTATTCGCCGCGTAAATAAACAAAACCTTTATGTGCGCCAAGAATAGCTGCGCAAATGGTCATACCTTCAAAAATATCGTGAGTATAACTGTTGAGCAATACCCTATCTTTAAACGTACCAGGTTCACCTTCATCGGCATTGCAGACCACATAACGCTCAGTTTCTTCTGTGGCGCGACACGATGCCCATTTCATTGCGGTGGTAAACCCTGCTCCGCCACGCCCACGCAATCCAGAGGCTTTAATGTCATCTAAGGTTTCAGTTAAACCGCGTTGCCATGCAGCTGTCAACGCCGCGCCGCGTGGTAACTTGGTATTTAATAACAAACCAGGCTGCTGAATATTATCGTAAACTTCAAATAAATCGCTATCCCATTCAGTGACGGGACGGTTTTGCTCAATCAAAGTAACGATACGATCAATCCGCTGTTCACTGAGTTGACCAATCGCATAGCCATTAACCAATAGCGCAGGGCCTTGATCGCACAAGCCTGTACAGGCAGTGTTATCAATACTCACTAGCCCGTCAGCCCGCACTGTTCCTAGCGGGGTTTGCAATTTGGCACATAAATAATCTGCTAATGCCTTTTTTCCTAACATAAGATCGGTAATTGAATCGCTGAGAAAAATGTCATAACGACCACGCGGTTCAAAAGAAAAAAAGTGATAAAACTCTACCACCGCGACAATTTGTGTTCTGGGTATCTCTAAGCCTTTAGCGATTAATTCGACCGCTTGTTTAGGAATGTGAAAATACTGCGCTTGCACGTCACGCAATACCATTAATAGTGGAGTGGTTTGATGTTGATATTTTTTCAGCGTTTCATCAATAAATGATTCCATAGTTTCCTCTTATTGCGTTTAGGTTCATTTTTCCTTTAGTTCTAATAGAAAAGCCTTCAAAGGAGTGGGTCAATGGTAACACCTCACTTATTAAAATCAATCTGGAAACAGTGCATTCACGGAAAACCCTCTCATGTTAAAAAATTTTACTAGTGGTAAAAATCAAAGTGATTTCATAGCAGGGGATAGTGGGTTAAATCTGTTGCCTTTAGCTTGTTAGTATGACTTATAGTCATATAAGTCATTAATATCGCTAGGTTAGCTAAAAAATAAACCACCACCCACCGAAAATTTTGCGCAATTATTGCAGGAAAAATACTTAAAAATTTGTTAAAAGGATTACCAAAACCAGTGTTTATTGGCATGGGTAGCGGATGAGCTAAGCTCGCTTTTATCTGCATTTACGCTTCATTTCGTTGCTTTTAGGGGATTATGTGTTGTGTTTTAATTGATAAATAGTATTTTTACCTCATAAAGTGAGAAACAAATACCGCTTTATTGGGCTAATTGTCATCAGTATTTAATTTGACAATAACACTGCTAGTCAATTACCCTGACAGAAAATAATAATATTAATTTAAACTTAAAGTAGGGGTACATTTATGAAATATTTACAATCGAGTCAAAAAACTCTCCTTGCAATCGCATTTAGCACGTTTTGTTTTTCTGCTAATGCAGAGGTTGATGTTGATGCTGCAAAAGCGTTAGCTAAAGAAAATCATTGTTTTACCTGCCACGGTGTTGACAAGGATAAAGATGGTCCTGCATGGAACAAAATCGCAGCAAAATTTAAGGCTGATCTTAAAGGTGAAGAGAAGTTGTTAAAGCACCTAAGTTCAGGCGAAAAAGCCAAATTTCCTGATGGTCATGAGGAAGCGCACGCGATTTTGAAATCAGACAATCCAAAAGCGACCAAGAATTTAGTGGATTGGATTCTGTCCCTTTAATCCAGTATCTTCTTAGTCAACAGAATATCAACGCTCTCATTACCTATTATGAGCGTTGTCTGTGGATGTTAAAACTTGCAAGGACTACCAGCCAATGAAAATATTAATCCAGATTATCCTGTTATGCACACTCGCTATTGGGTCTGCATACGCCGAAAATACACCTGCACCTGATACAAAAACCACTGCTAAATCTGAAGCATTAGATAGAGATTCGGTTTGTACACGTTGTCATGACGAAAACGAAAGCAAACCCATTCTTTCCATCTATCAGACTGCGCATGGTAATAAAGCCGATTCACGCACACCCTCTTGTCAATCTTGTCATGGCGAGAGCGAAAAACATCTGAGCAGCAAGAGTGCAGCTCCCGATGTTATCTTTGGAAAAAAGAGTGTGGGTAGTCATGCACCAAGTGAGGCAAAAGACCAGAATAAGGCGTGCCTAACTTGTCATGGAAAAGATCAAAAACGTACTCACTGGGAGAGCAGTGCTCATCAGACTGCTGACGTTGCCTGTACCTCATGCCACGAAACTCACACTGCACATGACAAAGTACGCGACAAAAAAACGCAACCCGATGTTTGCTTTGCTTGCCATAAAGACCAAAGAACACAAATTAACAAATTTTCGCATCATCCGATTGGTGAAGGCAAAGTCGCTTGTGCCGATTGCCATAATCCACATGGTTCAGCGGGTCCAAAAATGCTAGTTAAAAATACGACCACCGAAACGTGCTATACCTGTCACGCTGAAAAACGCGGTCCTTTCTTGTGGGAACATCAACCTGCGACTGAAGATTGTACGCTGTGCCATACGCCACACGGCTCTAACATTACACCGTTGCTCAAATCTCGCGCTCCATTCATGTGTGCTGAGTGCCACGATGGTCCACACGTCAGTAAAAATCCTGCGGCTGGAAATGTCGAAGGGTTACAAGGTGGCTTAACTGTCGCACCAAGCGAGAGCTTTACGGGTCGGGCTTGTACGAATTGCCACAGCATGGTGCATGGTTCAAATGATCCAGCTGGCGCACTCTTGCAACGCTAACACACGGAGATAATCATGAAAACTCGTAATGAAAAAATGAATGTCAGACTCTTAGCGTTAGCGGTACGTTGCGCATTAGTAACAACTATTGCTCTGCCACTGAGTGCTTATGCAGCAGATGATGCAGATGCTTTAACAAAACCTACCCGCTCTGTGGACTTTGGTGCTTTGTATTCCAGCGAAAACTCGGCTCGATTCGGTCAATACAACGGCTTAAATACAAAGGGATTTTATGGTCTGGGTGGTTTTGATGTGCGCGGCGGAGATGGCTACGACCGTGACAAAAACAGCGCATTGCGCTGGAAGTTAAACGGCTCTGATCTCGGTACAACCTCGCGTAATCTGGGTGCATCGGTAGGCGAACAGGGCAAATGGAAGTTCGGTATAGGCTACGATGAATTGCGTCATAACATCACTGATACCTATCAAACACCGTTCCTAGAGAATACAGGCGGGAATAATTTTACCCTGCCTAGCAATTTTGGCGGGATTAACTCAGCGACGGGGCAACCCAGTGCAAATCGCCTGACTCCTAACCAAGCCTATGCGTTTCATACTGAAAAAGAGTACACCACACGCCGAAACGGTTCTGTCGGTACTTCATTTTCGTTCACCGATCAGTTAAGTGCGCAGATTGATTACAATCACCTTGAACAATCAGGTGCCAAGCTTATCGGCACTGGATCTTTGGGTAGTGGGATAAATCTTCTTGGTGGCTCTACTGGACGTGCCGAAGGCAACAGCATCATCATGAACCCCACCAGTTACAGCACCGATAACATCACGGCGGCACTAAACTGGGTGGGTGACAAAAGTCATCTAACTGCTGGTTATTATGGCTCGTTATTCCATGACGACTATAACAGTGTCAGTTGGCAAAATCCGCTGACTACTGCTGCAAGTCGTTGTGTGGGTATCAATTGCTATATCAATAACACCATGAGTACCGCTCCTAGCAACAGTCTTCACCAAGCGAATTTGTCAGGTGGTTATGATTTTTCAGCTACCACCAAACTGGCAGGCGGTTTTTCTTATAGCTATAACAAGCAAAACGATAGTTACGCGCCCACCCTCATAGTGCAGCCCATCGGCAATACCCCTAATCCTTACAATATGATGCAGACGAACGGATTACCCGTCTCCTCGCTGAATGGTGTTGTGGAAACCACGCATGGGGACATCAAGTTAACCGATAAGAGCTTCAAAGACCTTAATTTGAGTGCTGGGTTTAAATTCGATGAGCGCGATAACCGCACAGATTCGAATGTCTATAAATACAAGAATATCGCTAATGCCGCTTACACGGGGGTCAATACACCCTACAGCAACAGAAAGTTGCAATACGAAGCGGCGGCGGATTACCGTCTGACCAAGGGTCAGAATTTAAATCTCGCCTATTTACATGAGAGTATCAAACGCTGGTGTAATGGCGTAGTAGGTGGTGCTCAATGTGTTTCCAGTCCTGCCAGTGAAGAAGATAAAATTAGTTTAACTTATCGGTTAAAAATCATTGATGCGGTTAATTTTAACGCGGGCTACAGCTATGCTGACCGTCGTGCAGATACGGCTAATTTCTTGGCTAATGCGGGGGATTATGCGTTAGTAACGCCTGTTTCAGGCTCTGCCTTTAACGCAGGTAATTACCAAGGTTTCGTCGCTTATCCTTATGCAAGTCGTAGTCAGAATGTAGGAAAAGCAGGCGTTAATTGGCAAGTCACGCAAAAACTGGATGTGGCGTTGAATGGTCGTTATAGCTATGACGATTACAATGCGCAGCTAGGTGTTCAGAATGGACAATCAGCAGCGGTTAATGTCGATACGACTTACAACTATACCGATGATGGTAGTGTGACTGCTTATTGGAGCTGGCAAAATGGGCAGAGAAATCTAACCAGTGGAACTACTGGCAATGGCACGGCAGCTTTCACGCCTTCTCAAATAGTAGAACCTAAAAATATCTGGAGCAATAAACTGGATGATAACAGTCAGGCTTTCGGTCTTCTTGCTAAACAGGCTGGTTTGCTAGGCGGAAAATTAGAAGTTCTTGGTGATATGTCGTATTCATTAAATACCACAACCTATGCAACTCAGGTACCTTATAACACGGCGGTTTCCTGCTCCAGTTCTGCCTCGCTTACTTGCGGCATTGTGTCACCTATCAAAAATGAACTCATTAGTCTAAAACTCACGGGCAATTATAAAGTCCTTGAAAATGGCAAGCTGTCTTTGAGTTATATGTACCAAAAATTAAATAGCAATGACTATTTTTACAACGGTCAGCAATTTGGTTACACACCAAACCGCGTTATTCCAACAGGTCTACAGGAACAAAGTTACACTGCTAATGTAGTCGCCCTGTCTTATAGCTATAAGTTCTAGTAAATTTTCGCATTGTAAGCGACAAACAGGGATACAATTTTTTGTATTCTTGTTTGTCGTTTTTTGCGGCATTATTTAAAAAACGCCACATAGAAACTTTAAGCTACTCTGCTCTAGGGTTGCCTTAAATATTCACAATTTTTAGGAATGTAACAAATGGTTGAAATAAAAGGTGATGTAACATTGGGTAAGCTGCCTTTAACCTACCGAGTTTTGTTTACGGCTTTCTTGCTGACTATCGGCTTAGGTTTGTGTATGGCAGGTGCGCAAATCATGCTCACGCATGGTATGGCAGATGGTAAAGCAGGCTTGTCGATGGACGATATTGTTTATAGTTATTATGGCAATCGTTCAGGCTCTAAGTTAGAAGCGGCACTCACTGGTAAAATGAAGGATAAAGCCCCGCAAGATGTTAATTTTACTTTGATTCAATGGGCGCGTGATGAAGCACCTGCTGAACAATGGGAAAAAGTAGGTCCTTTGCTTGAAAAACATTGTGCGAAGTGTCATGACGCAGAATCTGGCTTGCCAGAAATTGCCAAAAAGGAAGTTGCTATCAGCTTAGCGGAAGTTGATCATGGTGCGAGTCTCGCCTCATTGACTCGCGTTTCACATATTCATTTATTTGGTATCAGTTTTATTTTCTTGTTTGTCGGTTGGATTTTCGGCATGGCAGAATTTAATCAACGCTGGAAAATCATTCTTATCTCAACACCATTTGCATTTTTGGTGTTAGATGTTGCCTCATGGTGGCTGACCAAATTCTGGCCTAGCTGTGCTTGGTTTACTATGATTGGTGGTTTAGGTTATAGTTTGGCGGCGATGGTTATGTTTGTCACCGCGTTTGCACAAATGTGGCTGCCGCGCTGGACAAAGAAATAACAACAACTTTAATTAACTGAGATTTTATAGCTATGGCTTTACCACCACTGACCAAACGTGAACAAGTTCGAGAATCGGCTTTTAGCACGGTTTGGTCTGAGCAACTCAATGATGCGTTTAAAAATATCGCCCCGTATTATGATCGTGGCAATCAAGTTGCCAGTTTAGGCTGTTGGAATTGGTTTCTACGTCAATTTATGTCGATGATTGAATTAAAACCTCAACAAAAGGTACTTGATGTGTGTGCGGGTACTAATGCGATAGGCATCGCCTTACTTAAACGCGAGCCGACGCTGGAAATTACTGCCATTGATCGTAGTACCGATATGCAGGAAGTCGGACGACAACGGGCTGAAAAGCTGGGGTTTCACATTAATAGCGTGATTGCTGATGTTCACACCTTGCCTTTTCCAGACAATCATTTTGATGTAGTCACTTTACAATTTGCATCACGGCACTTAAGAATCGACCATGTATTCAGTGAAATTCATCGTGTGCTTAAACCAGATGGCTATTTTTACCATTGTGATATGTTAAGACCCAGCAACCGCGTGGTAGAAAAAGTTTACTATGCGTATTTACGGCTATGTCTTAGCGGTACTGGCTTGTTGTTCCGTAGTAGCCCTGCGGCATACAATCTGATTCAGTATTTTATTAATGCGTTGGAAATTTTTTACTCGACTGAAGAACTGTCTATCCTGCTTGAAGAAAAAGGCTATGACAATGTATCAGCAAAAGCTATTTTTTCAGGAATGTTAGGTTGTCATCGGGCGCGTAAACCGTTATAGCTAAGGCAGTTTTTGTGATTAAAAAACCGTTCGCGCTGAACTCTCATTGACCAATGTCATCCCAACGGTTTTAGAAGGCAGTTTTTGTGATTAAAAAACCGTTCGCGCTGAGCTTGTCGAAGCGTGAAAGTGGTTCGACAAGCTCACCACGAACGGCATCATTTATTGTGCTAACGCTTAACCGCAAAACAGAGTCCAAAATTATATTTTGGACTCTCATTTTCCTACAAACCTTCCCACGGCGTGAACAAACCATTCACAGGCACATCAAAAAAACTCAACACCCGCCCCACCGTTTCATCAACCATTGCCGCGATTGAATTGGATTTATTATAAAACGCAGGCATCGGTGGATACATAATACCGCCCATTTCAGTCACTATCGCCATATTGCGAATATGCACTAAATGCAACGGCGTTTCACGCGGCATCACCACTAATCGCCGCCGTTCTTTTAGCACCACATCCGCACCGCGTGAAATTAAATTATCACCAAAACCGTGGGCAATCGCCGCTAAGGTTTTCATCGAACATGGGGCGATAATCATACCTTCGGTTTTAAAACTACCACTGGCAATACTGGCGGCAATGTCATTAATACCATGCGTGACATCAGCAAGCGCGGCGATTTCAGCCCGCTTCATATCTAATTCATATTTTAAATTCACTACGCCTGCCGATGAAATAATCAAATGACCTTCCCATTCATCTAATGGTTGCAAAATTTGCAGCATTCTTAGCCCGTAGATTGCGCCCGTCGCGCCCGTCATGGCAATAATTAAACGTTTTTTCATTCCATCCGTTCCCATTAGAATTGTATTAAATAGCAATAGTAAAAGCCTGTAGTGGGTTCAGGAGTCCAAAACACGTTTTGGACGTTTTTACACGCCCAAGTCATGCCTTGGACTCCGAACTAGGAAAAACACAGGTTTAACCCACTACCCTTCCGTTATACTACCACGCACTAACACACACTGAACAACGTAGGGCTTTTTGTGCTGATAAATAGGAATAACTGTGGCAGATAATTACGACGATTACAGCAAAGAAGAGTTAATTAGAGAATTACGCGCAAAAAATCAAAAGCCGCGCTTTGGTTTATATTGGGAGCGTGATGATATTGAACACGAACGGGCGATTAATACCGATTTTGTCGCTTTGGATTTGGATGAATCATTATCGTGTGGTGACGCGCCTTTTCAGAATTTAATTATTGAGGGTGATAATTTTGATGCTTTGCGTTATTTGCGCATGACATATAAAGGTCAGGTGAAATGTATTTATATCGACCCACCGTATAACACGGGCAATAAGGATTTTGTTTATAACGACCGTTTTATTGATAAGGATGATGTTTATAAACATTCCAAATGGCTGGAGTTTATGTATCGGCGTTTGGAATTAGCGCGGGATTTGTTGGCTGAGGATGGGGTGATTTTTGTTTCGATTGATGATAACGAGGTTTTAAATCTTGGGTTATTAATGAATCAGGTTTTTGGAGAATCAAACAGAATAGGTTTATTTGTTTGGAAAAGCAGACAAAATAAAGACAATAGAACCAAAACAGGCGCGTCTTTAGACCATGAATATGTTTTATGTTACGGGCAGAAAATTAGAGGCGATGAAAGAGACCGAGAACAATTTAAAAATCCCGATAATGATATTCGTGGAAGTTGGACAAGTGGAAATATGGTTGGTTTAGCCGATGAAAAAGCCCGCCCTAATTTGCATTATGATTTAATCGACCACGCAACAGGCATTAATTATGGAAGACCTAAACAGGGGTGGCGATTCGACAAAAAAAGAATGGCTCAACTAATTGAAGAAAAAAGAGTGTTATGGTCTTCAAAGCCAACTGGAAGACCAAGATTAAAAGTGTTTCTGGCTGAAATGCAAAGCGAATTTACGGGCTATTCGTCATTAATCGGACAAGATTTATACACTTATCATGGCACTAGAGAAATAGATGATATTTTCGGGTATCGCACTTTTGATTTTCCAAAATCGTCTCAATTTGTACAGGAATTAGTCAGGCAAGGCGCGAGCGATAAAGATTCAATAGTTTTAGACTTTTTCGCAGGCTCAGGCACAACCGCCCACGCAGTTTTAAAACTCAATGCCGAAGACGGCGGCAACCGCCGCTTTATTCTGGTTTCCAACACCGAAGCCACCGAAGCAGAACCCGATAAAAACTTGTGCCGTGATGTGTGCGCTGAACGGGTGCGCCGCGTGATGCAAGGCTACACCAACCAAAAAGCGGAACAAGTCGAAGGCTTAGGCGTTAATCCTTCGACTGGACTTCCTTCGACTAAGCTCAGGACAGGCTTTGCTTACTTAAAAACCCGCCGCATTGCCTCAGAAACACTATTAACTGAAATACAACATTCGCAAATATGGACAGCGTTACAACTGAGTCACGGTGTGGCTTTATCGGTTTTTAATCCCAACTCAAGCGTACAGCAACTGCAAACCGCTGATAACACGGTGATGTATCTATGCCAATTGACTGAACAGGAATTAACCGCCGTCACTGAGTGTTTAGAAAAACAACAAACAACGGTTTATTCATGGCAACCTGCTTTATTAAGCCACTATATTGAAAATGCAAACCTGACTTGCTTGCCGATACCAAAATTTTTGCTTGACCGCTTTGGTACAGGCGTTAAAGCATGACGGCTATAACTTCCATTCGGATTACAAGCCTAGGTTTGTACTCCTGCGGCGCGTCACTGCCCACAGTTAAGCCGTTCGTGCTGAGCTTGTCGAAGCTGAACGGCTTAACTTCTTGCTTCGGATTTTTCCATTCACCCTTCGACAAGCTCAGGGCGAACGGAAAAATTCTTAACTGTGGGCATTCGGAGTTCAAACCTTGGTTTGTATTCCAACAGCGCGTGGAAACCAGATTGAAATACACCTCTTAAACCTAAGGAATTATCAAAATGTCAGACTTAACAAATGCAAGCGATAAAGACATTGTGCTGGAGATTTATCGCCGAATTAATGGTGAAACTGAAATGCACTGGCACTTGAATTATTTGTATCGTGCGGCTTTTCGTCCTGTTTATACGTTTTTTGATAAACAAAATATTGATGAAGCCAATATTCGCTCTTATCAATCGCCTGACTGGGAAAAACTGGAAGCGGAACGTGATGAGGTTTTAGAGTATTTTCCTGATGATGAATAAGGATTTTTTTTGGGAGTAAAGCATGAGTATCGTATCGCCTAAAGGTTATCAAGAAGATGCAGTTAATAATGCCTTAGAGATTTTTCGCTATACCGAAAGCCAATTACAACAAGCCAATGATGTGGAAAGCCGCCGCACAATTAGCGCGTTTAATGGTTGTGTATTGCTAGAAGCTCCAACAGGTGCAGGTAAAACCTTAATGGCGGGGTTAATTGCCGAGGCTTTTTCAAATTGCAATCACCCTAATAATGCCAAGATTGTTTGGTTTTGGTTCACGCCGTTTAAAAATTTGGTAGAACAAGCTAAAAGTGCGTTAAAAAAAGATTTTAATGGGCTGAACATTCGTGACTTAAGCAGTGAACGCATTGCACATAAAGCCAACAGCGGCGATGTGTTTGTCACGACTTGGGCATCGGTAGCGGCGAATAATGCCACGACACGGTTGTTACGGAAAAGTGGTGATGTGTCGTTATCCTTGGATGTGTTTATTTTTGAATTGCGTGAGCTGGGTTTTCGTATTGGTGTGGTGATTGATGAAGCACATCATACCTTTAGCAAAGAAAATGAAGCAGTTAAATTTTATCGGGACATTATGTCGCCTGAGTTTTCGCTATTGATTACTGCCACGCCTAATGATACCGATGTCGATAAATTCAAAAAAGCCGCAGGTTTAGCTGAAATTCATAAAATTCAGGTCTCGCGTGATAGTGCGGTTGATGTGGGGCTGATTAAAGAAGCAGTGAAGTCGATTGCCTATCTTGTCCCTGATAATCAGCAAGTCCCAATTGATTTAGAATTGACTGCTTTAGAAGGCGGCTGGCAAACACATCAAGCCATTAAAAATGAATTAGCTAACTTAAAAATTCCTCTTGTTCCATTAATGTTGGTGCAAATTGACAGTAAAGGCAAAGCGGGAGAAATGACGGTTGAAAAAACTAGACAACGTTTGATAGAAATCGGTGTGCCTGAAGAAGCCATTGCGTGGTATACCTCCGATGATCCGAATGATGATTTATCAGTGGTAGCGCGTGATGAAAGTAAAGAGGTGTTGATTTTTAAAGTGGCGGCTGCACTGGGTTTTGATGCTCCCCGCGCTTTTACTTTAGTTTCTTTACGCAGTACACAAAGCACCGATTTTGGCATTCAAGTGGTGGGGCGTATTTTACGCGTACATCGGCGTTTGCAAACGCAAGCCGCAAATAAAACCTTACCGAATCTATTACGCTTTGGTTATGTGTTTTTAGCGGATAGTGAAACACAAGGCGGTTTGATTAGTGCAGCGGAAAAAATCAACGCGATTCAAACACAAATGTCCGCAATTACGCCCTATACGTTGCTGGTAAAAACCGCAGGAACAACACAAGTGCAGGTATCTTATAATGGGCAACTGTCATTATTGCCTAATCCCTATCATCCGCCAGCATGGGAAGAAAAACCCGAAACAGAAAACAATCATCAGAATCCTTTAGTATATGAATATAGCGGCGAAAATTTAACCTTATTGGGGGCATTATTAGGCGATTTTATTGAGCCAAACGCAAATAAAATTGGCGATAAAAAGCCGCTCAATTATCGCCCGCCTATTAATGGCAATCGCTATTATGCGTTACGCGACATTATCCCTGTGCAGCTTAAAACTGAGCGTATACCGTTAAGCACAGGATTAGCCGACAGTATTATTGCTAAAATACGATTGGATGACGCGCTATTAAATGCAGGGTTGCGTAGAAATAGAGAGATTATTCGTCAAACCATTGATATTTTTAATCAAGACGATAAATTACTTGAAAACATCCAAGCAAGATTATCAGCGACTGACATAGCGCGACGCGCTCAACTGGTTTTATTTGATGCTGAATTTATTGATTTAAAGGATTTACAAAGCTCTTTATTGACGCGGTTAAAATCCGAATATATCCGACATCGAGGCATGGATTTATCTGATAGCGAGTTGATACGCTGTTTACATACAATATTAGTTTCTTATCCAAAGATAATCCGCAATGCCTCTAAAGCCTATCTAGCCGACTACAAAGAAATTATTTTAACCGCTGAATTACCCAAGGAAATAGAAGCGTCTGAAGCTATTAATCGAGCGAGTTTAAATAGCTATGGCATTATGCCCAGCGATTTAAACGAAACAGAGTGCAAGTTTGCGAGAGTTTTAGAAACAGATACCAGTAAAACAGTGAGTTGGTGGCATAGAAATAAAGATCGTAAACCGTATTCAGTAGGGATTGTATTACCCAATGGACAGCGTTATTTTCCAGATTTTATTATCGGGGTTAATAATCGTATTCGCGGCGAAGGGATGTTATTGATTGAAATTAAGGGCGGGCATATTTTAAATAGCGAAGATACGCTGGAAAAAATAACCGCTGAACATAAAGTGTATGGAAAACCTTTGATGCTCACGTTACAAGATGATGGGCAATTTTGGATGATGCGTTATAGTGAATCGACTCATAAAATCGTAAAGGATCAACCGTTTCGGATTGAAAATATGGGTCAGTATTAATCCGTTAATAAAACGATTATGTTAGCTCCATTGTTTTTATATGATGTGGGAGAGGCTTTAGCCTCGAATGCGAGGCTAAAGCCTCTCCCACATCAATACTTTCACAATCTCTATAGCAAATGATATAGCTAAAGTATTTTAAATTGATTAAAAAAACCGTTCGCACTGAGCTTGTCGAAGTGTGAATGTGGTTCGACTGTTCGACAAGCTCACAGCTCACCACGAACAGTATCATTTTATTTTTCTTTAGCTATAGCCCCATCACTTTTAATAGACCAACACTATGACAGAAACTTCATTAATTAGTAAAACCAGTGCTGAACCCTGCGCATTTTCTCGTCTCGACAGTGCATTTGCACGGTTTTTAAAAGAACGCACCGCTCTTGAAAACGCACAAAAATTAGCATTTGAAACCATTGTGCTAACCTTGTCCTATCAACATAATCAAGGTCACAGTTGTATTCTCTTGAATGAGGAGGACAAAGCATTGGTATTAGCATCGAGCTTAGCCGCTTACAGTCCTGCCGAAGATTCGACCCTGTTGCCATTGGTGCTGGAGCAGAACCGTTTATATTTACAGCGTTATTGGCATTATGAAAATCGCTTAACTCTGCAAATCAAAGCCATTGCTGCTCATCATCATGTTGTTGATAACGTAGATATTTTATTGGATGTTTATTTTGGTAAACAAACGGCTGAAATAGACTGGCAGCGTGAAGCCGCTCGCATGGCAGTTCAGCAAAATTTTTCTATTATCACAGGCGGCCCTGGTACAGGTAAAACCACCACGGTGGTTAAAATTCTTGCGGTGTTGCAAGAGTTAGCTCAAGAACCGCTGCATATCGCCTTAGCCGCGCCTACGGGTAAAGCCGCGATGCGTTTGCAAGAATCGATTGGTTTTAATAAAACCAAGTTGAATTGTTCAGAAGAAATAAAAGCGCGACTTCCCGAAAATGTCAGCACATTACATCGATTACTGGGTGCAAAATTAGCATCCCCTTATTTTCGCCATCATGCCGATAATCCACTGATTTATGATGTAGTGGTGGTGGATGAAGCATCGATGGTGGATTTGGCATTAATGAGTAAATTACTCGATGCTTTAAAACCGTCGGCGCGATTAATTTTATTGGGCGATAAAGATCAATTAGCGTCAGTGGAATCAGGCGCGGTGCTGGCAGATTTAACTCAAGCTTTGCCAACACACACGGTGGAATTACAAACTGCACATCGTTTTGATGACAATATAAAACAGTTAGCTGTCGCGGTGAATCAGCAAAATACCGAACTGGCTTGGCAGTTGCTCAACTCGAATAATGAAAATATCTGCTTGCTGGAAAGCGATTTGATTACTTATATCGCCACACAACAAGCCGATTATTTGCGCTTAATTCAACAGAACAAGCCGTTTACTGATATTTATCAGGCGTTTAATCGTTTTCAAGTGTTGTGTTCTAATCGAGAAGGCAAAAATAGCGTTGCTGATATTAATGACCGTGTTGTTCAAAAACTAGCCCAACAAGGACGGATTCAAGTCGCGGGGCTATGGTATGTCGGTCGCCCTGTGTTGGTGACGCAAAATAATCCAGCCTTGCATTTATACAACGGTGATATTGGGCTTTGTTTGGCTGATAAAAACCAAAACAATCGGCTAATGGTATTTTTTCAGCGTCCAGACGGCAGTGTGAAAAGTTATTTACCCAGCCGACTTGCTCAATGTGAAACAGTATTTGCCATGACTATACACAAAAGCCAAGGCTCTGAATTCGAGGAGGTGTTAATCGTATTGCCTGATAATATTAATCCTGTATTGACCAAAGAGTTGCTGTACACCGCCATTACCCGCGCTAAAAAAACCGTTAAGTTAGTCGCAGATAAAGCGGTTTTTACTGCCAGTATTGAACAAAAAGTAGCGCGTGTGACAGGCTTGGTGAATAAATTTTAAGTTAAACATTGCTTATTTAGGCTAAATTTTACTACCGTAGGCAATGAGTTCAGACATAAAACAGCAATCTAGGTAAAATACACTATTGCATTACCGAAAAATCTCTATAAAACCATGCGTCTTTTGCCATTACTTGATTCCCCATGAAAATTAAGAATTATTCTGTACTATTTTTATTGGGTTCACTACCCGTTGCTAGTGGTATTGCAATGGCGGAAAACAGCCTGTCTTCTTGGTCTTTCAAAGGTTTTGGCACATTAGCAGCGACAGGAACAGATAGTAATAAAATCGGTTTTTATCGTGATAAATCACAAACACAAGATGTTCGTAGTGAATGGGGCTTGACTAGCGATTCGCGGCTAGGTTTGCAAGTTGATAAGAAGTTCAGTGATTCATTTCAAGCAACCGTGCAGTGGGTGGCGAGAGATCATGCGGGTAGTTTTGCTGAACAAAATCTGGACTGGGCATTTTTACGCTGGCGTATTCAGGATGATGTGAATATTCGCCTTGGTCGTTTAGGTGCTGATGCGTTTTTGTTGTCCGATTATCGTAACGTGGGCTACGCTTATCCTTGGATGCGCCCTCCTCATGAATTTTACAGTAACATTCCTTATTATCATTTTGATGGTGCTGATATAACTAAAAAGTTTTCGTTAAGTGAGGGTTATTTGTCAGTCAAAGTTTATGGCGGTTATTCTTTTAATCAATTACCCACTCAGTCTGGACTCAATAATCAAAAATCCCCTACTACGGGTATCAGCTTACGTTATGAAAACGATCGGTGGCAGGCTCGGTTAGGGTATAACTATGCGACTGTTACATCGGAAGCACCTATTCAAGACTTATTGACTGCTATCAATAACCCTTTGTTAGCGCAAGTTTACCCTGATTTGAGGCAGCTAATACCCGCAATAATGATGAGAGGGAAAGAATATCATTTTGGTAGTGTCGGTGTTGTTTATGATGACGGTGTGTGGCTCACACAGATGGAAGCGGCATATACCGCTTCAAATACCTTATGGTCGCCAACACGCGTTACCTCTTACCTTAGTTTGGGTAGACGTTTTTCTACAGTGACACTTTATTCTTTACTCGGTATTGCTAAAACTTTTCAGCATAATGTTACTATTCCCAGCCCATTAGTTGCGAGTCCAGCATTGCTTGGAATACAACAACGCTTAGACCAAGCATTAAATAACAATGGTATTAACGAACAATCTGTTTCATTGGGAACTCGCTGGGATTTTCATGAGAATATGGCATTGAAAACCCAATGGAGTCATTATTGGTTAGGTAACAATGGTCCTCAGCAATGGCAGCAATCTTCAGGTAATATCACACCTAATAACGTTAATGTGATGTCTGTCGGCATTGATTTTATATTTTGATATGATAAAAAAAATCTTTACCGCTGTTTTTCTATTTTTATTTGCAACGACTACGCAAGCAGAAATTATTGTGATTGGAAATTTAAAAAATAATTTGCAATCGCTTAATTTCATTCAAGTAGAAGATATTTTCATGGGGCGTTCTCGTTCGCTCCCCAATGGTCGAATCGCATTACCTATAGATCAAGCGACTTTACGTCCTGAGTTCTATCAAAAACTCATCGCAAGACCCCTTGAACAAATTAACGCCTATTGGGCTAGGATTATGTTTACGGGTCAAGCCTCTCCGCCCACAATAGTAGCCGATGACAACGCGGTAATAACAATCGTCAATGAAAATAAAGATGCTGTTGGCTATATCGATAGAAAAAATCTCGATCACCGTGTTCGTATTTTATTAATATTAAATTAACTCATGAAAGTATTTATCGGTAAAAGCCTCCATTTCAAAATCGTTAGTTATATTTTTTTAGCGGCTATTGTTTTTATCAGTATTGCTACCTTTGTTTTTTTTCGTATAGAAATTGATCACGCTAATGACAAAGCGCGTACCATGATCAATCAATTAATCGACACTATTGAACCCACTGCACAAATTGCCGTTTACGCTAATAACTCACAAATTGCTAACGAGGTATTGGAAGGGCTATTGCGTAATGACGTGGTTCACAAAGTCGTTATTACGGGTGATAAAGGTTTTTCCCTAGAAAAAAAGAAAGGCGAATCCGTCAAAGACCAAAAAGAAATTATTCGTGAGCTACTGTCACCTTTTGGCGATAAAAAATCTATCGGACAATTGAGCATTGTGCCAGATTCAGATTTTAGTTTAAAAGAAGCTCAATACGCTGCATTCAGCAACGCGCTGAACGCGTTTATTTTGACCGTATTGACACTGTTATTCATGTTAGCAGTCATACGTTCGCTGTTTTCTGAACCTTTATTACGCATTTCCAACACCTTGCACAGCATTAGCGCAGGCGAACAAGAGCGTATCGAGCCATTGGAAAATAATAAAAACGATGAATTGGGTCGCTTAGTTGTCAGTATCAACAAAATTTTGGATTTACTAAACACCAAACTTTCCACTCAACAAGTGCTACGCAAACGGGTTGAAGCGGCTGAAAAAAAGCTGCGTAATATTTTTGTATCAACCAGTGCAGGCTTATTTTTGTTGGATAAAGACGGTCATGTTTTAACCTGTACACCCACATTGCTCAAAATTCTCGGTTTTCAGGATGCGAGCTTGGTGTCAATCAATGGACAGAATTTTGCAACGCTGTTTTTTAAAGAGCCGATACAATTTCAGCAAATGATGCAAAACGCATTAGAACTGGAGCAACTGGAGTCGCAGGATCTAATGTTACACGATAGCATTGGAATCAGTCCATTATGGGCGCATTGTTTACTGTCTAAAATTGTCGATGCGGCGGGTGTTATTCGTTTTGAAGGCGTTATCTTTGATATTAGCAAGCGGGTTGCTACCGAAAAAGCCATGCGTTATGAAGCTAATCACGATGCGTTAACAGGGCTATTACGCCGTAATGCTGCCGAATTACAATTAAGAAAACATCTGGCATCCGAAAACAGTGCCGCTACCATCGTGTTGTTACTGGATTTAGACGGATTTAAGAAAGCCAATGACACTTATGGGCATGATGTAGGAGATGTTGTTTTAATTCAAGTAGCCAGACGTTTAGAGGCGTGTGTGCGTCACAATGACATTGTTTGCCGTTTGGGAGGGGATGAATTTTTAATCATCCTATTTAATTGTTCCGCGATTAAAATAGGATTTGGCATTGCCGAAACAATCATTGCCTCTATAAAAAAACCTATTGAAAGTGACCACCGCGTGAAAGTTAGCATAGGTGTTAGTATTGGCATTGCCTTATTTCCAGTGCATGGGGACAACGTGGAATCACTGTTGAAGTCCGCTGATGAAGCTATGTACGAAGTTAAACGTAATGGGAAAAATGGTTATGGCATGAGAGGAAAGAGCGGTGCAATATCAGTGAACCGCCCTTCTGCCTAAAGACTCAGTAATTGCGCTGTACTGAGAATTTTGCTAGTAATATTAATGCAGCTTTGTATTCAGACTCAGGCAATACGCTAAGTGCATTTATCGCTTTTTGTGCGCATTCATCGGCACACTGTTCGGTATAAGCAATCGCTTGAGTACGCTGCACCACCGCATACACTTCATTAAACGCCTCGCGTTTACCATTTTTAATAGCATCAATAATAATGTCTGCTTCTTCTTTTGTACCGTGTTCAATCGCATAAATTAACGGCAATGTCGGTTTGCCTTCCGCCAAATCATCGCCCAAATTTTTGCCTAATTCTTCTTTAGTTGCCTTATAATCCAGTGCGTCATCAATTAATTGAAATGCAATCCCCAACTGTTGACCATACTGCGCTAAATTTTCTTCTACCTCAGGCGTTGTATCAGCAAGCACCGCGCCTAAACGAGTAGCGGCACTGAATAAAATAGCCGTTTTTCGCGCAATCACTTCCAGATATTTTGCCTCAGTAGTTTCAGGATTATTGCAATTCAATAGTTGCAATACTTCACCTTCGGCAATCGCGGTAGTCGTTTTGGATAAAATTTCCATCACTCGCAATTTGCCCGTGCGTACCATCATTTCAAACGCGCTGGAATACAAATAATCGCCCACCAATACACTAGCAGCATTGCCCCACACTGCATTGGCTGATTCTTTTCCGCGTCTTAAATCTGATTCATCCACCACGTCATCATGCAATAAAGTGGCGGTATGAATAAATTCAATCACCGCTGCCAGTATCAGATGATTATCGTTGACACCGCCTAACGCCTTAGCAGTAAGCAATAGCAACATAGGACGCAAGCGTTTACCGCCATTACCAACAATATAATGTCCCATTTGATTAATGAGGATTACATCCGAACTTAACTCATTAATAATGAGCTGATCAACCGCCTTGGCTTCAGTTGCAGTTAAATTCTTAATTGAATCAAAGTCAATCGGAGAGAGTTTTTGTGATGTCATTAGTTGAGCTATAAAGTAAGTTTTGAATGTGTTTCATAAGAAACGCAAATTAATCCCACCATTATAACGCATTGAAAAGCTAACTGACCATGCTATTCCAAGACCTAAAAAATGACTGGCTTCTGATAACTTACTCCTAACTCTGAACGTATCTAGCAGGAAAGAAGAGTATCTATATCATCCTTATCAGCTACTGCTATTAAATTACTTGGATTCAACTATTAAAATGCAATTCGTTTTTCACTACCGTACATTTTTATCCTATCGCCAAAGCTTGCCTCGCCGCCAAGATAAGGCAAAATTCACGAAGCGTATTCCTTGTCGCAACACATAGCAAAACTAGCGTTTACTGAGCTGAAACAGGCTGATGTCGCAACGGTCGGTGCGGTGGATTATTTTATGCCATCCTTTTTGCATCGCCAATGCACCTAAATAGATCATCCACAGATAAGCGAGTAATACACCTCGCGTGTGAATTAGTGAAACGTTTATTTCACCTCAATTTTCACGGGTATACTAAACGTATCGACAATTGAAGCATCCCCTTCCCAAGGTCGCCAATGCCTCAATTTGAGTATTGTCGCCCCTGATTTTTGTGCCGCAAAAGTAAACGTGCGTTTACCGCCACCACCAACGCGAACTGCACCCTGTTCATTAATAGGTGACATATCACTCACATAATCGCTACTTTGCAATACCAATAACTCCGTTTGCCCATCAATCGCCCACACATAGCCTGTGGTTTGATTCTCACTAAAACGAATCACAAAACGCTCACCCACGGAAACGCTCAACGGTTTATTGTTATCCTGCTCAGTTAACACAATAGTTTGTGCCAGCACACTGGATTTTGTCGTAACACACGCGGCTAACAACAACGCAACAAATAACAGCAATAAACGCATAATAATTCCCAACCTATTAAATCGACATTATCGCCTAAAATCTCTGCTCATAGTTGAATTAGGTGGGCTAACGCGGTTTTACATAAAAGAAGATTGGCAAGATATTTTCTGCTCAACGCTGATAATGGCTCGATTTAAAATGCCCAGATTTTTTTCTTCTTGGATTTGCATACCCATTACATAAAAAATAGGCATCCAAAAAGGATTAATCAACAATCCACCTAACGCACTTTTCCATGTTCGTCGCCGATTTTTTAACGGGTTAAATGACTCAGTCAAAGACCCCATCGGACGTTCAATAAAAACAGCAACAATCGGATGCAGGATAATTTTGTCATAACTATCCAGCTGCTCCATAGATTTCAGCAGTTTTCTCTGCATATTGTGATAATTTATTCGTGCGTAGCTTACTGAAATAGCAAACGTAAATGCGACTAGAGGCAATAGAATAAAGGGCGGGGCTATGGGGGCGAAGGTGGAAGACAGCATAACCGTCGCTAACCCTAGCATCAGTACGTCTTCACCCCGCTCGACATCACGATCAATACCTTTAAGAATCACAGCAACGCTATTATCATCAGCGACTAGAAAATAATCTTTTTTTGGCATCACGATATTCTCCTTATGAAAAAGTCTGCGAAGACGTATCTTATGGGAAAATAATGGGTGTAGACTACAATTTTTTTAATTTCTCAAAAATATTGTTTCGTTTCATAGTTTGTGTTGAGTAAGCGAACCTCAATCTAGCTACCCTTTATCAGCCATTGCAATGGTTTTCATAGCTTTCTATCTAGCTAACACCTCTTCAATGGTGCGCAGCACTTTGGCGGTATCGGTGTAATGGTGTGCAATGGATTGGATTGTGTCATTTTGTTGTAGAAACAGTGATGGGTAGCTATTTCCACCGATACTGCGAGCAAAACCGATGTCTGTAAGCAATGCTTGTTGAGTTGTGTCATCATCCAACGCACTAGCGAATACATCAGAATCCAACCCGATCTGTTGTGCCAGTGTACACAAGGTGTTACGCTCAGATGGGTTGCGTGCCTGTTGATAGTAGGCATCCTGAATCGCGTGAATCATGGCGATTTCGTATTCTTTGCCCTGTTGTCTGGCAAGCAGTACCGCTCGACAAGCGGGATATGTAGAACGGACAGGTTGACATTGCTCCCAAAACGCAAAATTAAATAGCGTATCAGGAACGGTCTCAATGATTTTAAGCCACTGGTTTCGTATATAAGTGCGGGTTTCTGGTGGCATCGGCTGGTCGGAATCGGGCGCAAGTCCGCCAAGGACGTATTGCACACTGACACTGGTGTCGAGTTGCTGTTGGATTTCTGTCCAAACGGGGCGGAAGGCGTAACACCAACTGCACATAGGATCGTGTATGTAGTAGAGAGTAGGCTCTGGTTGCATGGCGGTGTGTTGGCTTAATAACATTTGAATTCTAATACGATTTTAGATATACCAAAAACGTTGCGATGGGGTGAATACACCGTCGCGCTTCGCGCTCATTCATCACCAATCATCTCAACAAAATCCAACTCAGCACCGCCCCATTGTTCATTGAGCATACCCAGTTTGATATAGCGGTGAATGCTTGAGTATTGCCAATCAGCAGCACGTTTGACATAACCGTGTTTTACAGGATTATAGTGAATATAATCAACATGACGTTGAAAATCGAGTTCATCGCGTAAGCAATGTTCCCAGCCTCGATGTTGCCATATCGCTTGTTGTTTTTTGTTTTGCCGATTAGTATTTTGTACAGCAGGTTTATCAGGGAGTTGTTTAGTAAATGCGGATTTGATGAGTCGCCAGCGTGTTGAATAGTCGCAGTCGTTTTCAGGTAATGTCCAAATAAAATGTAAATGGTCAGGTAACACCACCGCCGCATCAATGACAAAAGGGCGTTTTGCCATCACCGTTTTAAACGCCGTGCGTAATCGTTCCACATTATCGGCATCAGCGAAGAATTTACGGCGTTTTTCAGTGACCACAGTAAAGAAATAACATCCGCCTTTGATATAAACACGGCGATAACGCATGATGATTTAGATAGATGATGATGGATTTTGCATATCATAACATCGTAATCGTAGGTCGGGTTAGGCGTTAGCCGTAACCCGACACAACATAATGCACGGTGTGTGTCGGGTTACGCTATCGCTAACTTGAGGGTAGGCATTCCCAAGCGGAGCTTGGGAACGAGAAAAAAATTTACGGCGTTTTTCAGTAACCACAGTAAAGAAATAACAACCACCTTTGATATAAACACGGCGATAACGCATGATGATTTAGATAGATGATGAAATTTTACATATCATAACACCGTAGGTCGGGTTAGGCGTTAGCCGTAACCCGACAAAAGCGTGGATTACACCGTGTACGTTGATGTTTCGGAAAATGTCGGGTTACGCTATCGCTAACCCGACCTACGGACTACAGAAGACGGTCACAATCTCTGTAGCAACCATCGCGTCTGCCTGATGCGTAACAAGAGTCCATTTCAATTTTACAAGCATCATAAGCACGGCGTTTGCTGTTGTAATCTGATTCTCTTGCCGAAGATTCCATTCCAGTAACTCTATTTATTTGTAACAGTTGGTCATTGGCTTTGACTGCATAGACGCTATCTGGGAATCTCGAAATAATCATTTCGTAAGTTTCTTTGGCTTGCGTACTTGAACCTTCACGTTCAGATTTTCCCGCTGCTAGGTACATCTCTTGTGCTATTTCGTTATTTTCTTTTTCCAAAAAACTAGAAGTCCACTGTCCGCCGCGCACGAGCCGAACTGCGTAGTCGTAGCTGCCGCCGAAGCCGCTGTAACCATCACTGAAACTCACTAACCACGCGCCGTTATAGGGGTCAATATAGGAGGGTGAAGACGACCAAAAACCATAGATAGGCGTATCGGGAAATATTGTTGTATTAATCGTAGGTTTTTGATTTTCTTTTTCCACAATAGATAGCAACTCATCAATGTTAGGTAATCGCCAATCGCCTTTTAAAGTTAAAGCCATTGCCTTATCAAGTTTATATTTGGTGACATTCCCAGAACAGCTTGAACCCGTCCACGTTTGCCCCATTGAACAGCGCATCCATGTTAAGCCAGTTATTTTATGTGTTACTGTGCCATCACCATTATCAATAAAATCGCTGGTGGGTGTCGCGTGAATAAAATCTTTGTAGTCAACTGCAAAAGCTGGTGACAAGCAAAACAACAGCGTCAATACCAACCACACCCTATTTTTAAAAATACTCTTCATTGTCAAAATCCTCATGTTACCAACAAAAACCTAAAAAAAAACGAGGAGTAGGCACACACCCATCTCCTCGTTCAAAAAGCACAAACCTAGCCCTTCGATAAACTCAGGACAGGATTTGAACGCCGACTCTAACCACCAAAATCATCAAGCATGATGTTTTCTGGTTCAACGCCGTTATCTAATAACATCTTGATAACAGCGGCGTTCATCATCGGTGGCCCGCACATATAGAATTCACAATCTTCGGGTGCTGGATGATTTTTTAAATACTCTTCAAACAACACATTATGAATAAAGCCTGTGTAGCCATCCCAATTGTCGTCGGGTAATGGATCAGACAGTGCGGTATGCCACACAAAGTTGTCATTTTCTTTGGCTAACATATCGAAATCTTCTACATAGAACATTTCGCGTTTGCTACGCGCACCGTACCAGAAGGTCATTTTGCGTTTGGATTTCAACCGTCTGAGTTGATCGAAAATGTGTGAGCGCATCGGTGCCATACCCGCACCACCGCCAACAAATACCATTTCAGCATCAGTTTCTTTGGCATAAAACTCACCATAAGGTCCTGATACCAGCACTTTGTCACCTGGTTTCAGGTTAAAAATGAACGATGACATAATGCCAGGTGGTACGCTTTCATCAGCACGAGGTGGTGGTGTGGCAATACGCACGTTTAACATGATTTCTTTTTCTTCAGGATAAGAAGCCATTGAGTAAGCGCGTAAAGTCGGTTCTTTTACCGTAGACACATAACGCCAAATATTGAACTTGTCCCAGTCTTCATGGAAACGGTCGGCAACGTCAAAGTCTGCGTATTTCGCAACGTGCGCTGGACATTCAATTTGAATGTAGCCACCCGCACGGTAGTTGATTGCTTCGCCTTCTGGCAGTTGCAATACTAACTCTTTAATGAATGTGGCAACGTTGTCGTTAGACTTAACGGTACATTCCCATTTTTTCACGCCGAATACCGAGTCTTCAACTTCAACTTCCATGTCGTGTTTAATAGACACTTGACAGGCTAAACGCTCACCGTGTGCGGCTTCGCGCTTAGTGATGTGTCCTAATTCAGTCGGTAAAATTTCACCACCACCTGATTTGACTTTGACCTTACATTGTCCACAAGTACCACCACCGCCACACGCTGAGGACACGAACAAGCCGTTATCCGACAAGGCAGTGAGCAGCTTTGATCCCGAAGGCACATGAATTTTCTTTTCATCATTGATGATGATTTCAACATCACCTTCGGCAACTAACTTACTTTTCGCGCCGATAATGACAAACACCATGGCAATAACCAGCCCAGTGAAAATAATAATCCCTAAAATAATTTCCAGCATATTGATACCTTCCTAAAGTTGGATGCCAGAGAAGGCCATAAAGCCTAATGACATCAGACCCGCAGTGATAAAGGTAATGCCTAGACCTTGTAAGCCAGCAGGAATATCACTGTATTTGAGTTTTTCGCGTACGCCCGCCATAACGGTAATGGCTAATGCCCAACCTAAACCACTGCCTATGCCGTAAGTGACACTTTCACCTAAGTTATAGTCACGTTCAATCATGAATAAACTACCACCTAAAATGGCGCAGTTCACGGTGATTAACGGTAAGAATATGCCTAGCGCGTGGTACAACGCAGGAAAGAATTTGTCTAAAATCATTTCCAGAATTTGTACTAACGCGGCAATCATACCGATACAGCTTAATAGTGCTAAGAAGCTTAAATCAACGCCTGTAATGCCCATCCAAGAAAGTGCATCTTCTTTTAACAGCGCGTGGTACACGATGTTATTGGCAGGAACGGTAATGGCTTGTACCACCATAACCGCGATACCCAAACCCATTGCGGTGGAGATTTTTTTCGAGACCGCAATAAACGTACACATACCCAAAAAGAAGGACAGTGCGAGGTTTTCAATGAAAACCGCTTTAACGAATAAACTGATATAGTTTTCCATTAGTGATGTCCTCCTTCACCATGAGAAATCGACATAATTTTAAATTCAACGGTTTCATTTTGAGCAGGTTTCCATTGACGGACACTCCAAATAATTAAGCCGATGATAAAAAACGCGCTCGGTGGTAATAGCATTAAACCGTTAGGATCGTACCAGCCGCCATCTTTGGTTAGCTTGAAAACTTCGATGCCCAGTAATTTACCTGAACCTAAGGTTTCTCTGAAAAATGCGACGATGATTAAAATCAAGCTATAACCTGCGCCGTTACCGATACCGTCCATGAAACTTTCCAGTGGTGGATTTTTCATGGCGTAAGCTTCAGCGCGACCCATTACGATACAGTTGGTGATAATCAAACCCACGAATACTGACAGTTGTTTGCTCACGTCATAAGCAAAGGCTTTCAGGATTTGGTCAACCACGATTACCAATGATGCAATAATGGTCATCTGTACGATAATCCGAATACTGCTCGGAATATGGTTACGAATCGCAGAAATTGCCGCACTAGAACAGGCGGTTACTAAGGTCAACGCTAATGCCATAATCAGCGAGGTTGACATTTGTGATGTTACCGCTAACGCTGAACAAATACCCAACACTTGTAAGGTGATAGGGTTATTGGTGACTAAGGGTTCGGTTAGTACCTTTTTGGTTTCATCAGTTAAAATTTCATTCATGATTTTTTCTCCGCAACCGTTCTGACTTTGGATAAATAGGTTGAAAAGCCTTCGTTGCTCATCCAGTATCTGACTAAATTAGTTACGCCTGTACTGGTTAATGATGCACCCGCTAAACCGTCCACTTGATATTGTGAACCTGCTTTGCTGTTGTCCACTGTGCCTTTAATCAAGCTTAATGCTGGCTCGCCTTTATCTGCTTCACCAATCAAACCTTTTTCTAATGAGGCTTGGTCAGCTTCGGCATAGACTTTTTTGCCTTTCCACAACGCACGCCATTTTGGATTAACGACTTCTCCGCCTAATCCTGGAGTTTCTGCTTGGTCGTAGAAGTTGATGCTTTGTACGGTTTGACCGTCAGCATCTAAGGCTAAGAAACCATATAACGTTGACCATAAACCATAACCACTGACGGGTAAAATAATGGATTTAGTGGTGTTGCCGTCTTTAACTAAATAAACTTTAGCCAGTTTCGCTTTCACACGAATATGGGCAATGTCTTTGTCTTTAGGAATGGCGACGCTTTGCGCAGGGTCTTTTGCCGCTTTGCGTTGGTCGTATTCGTTGGCATTGCCTTCGGCATACTCACCTGTTTCTAAATCGACCAGTTTGGCTTCAATTTGAGAGGAAAATACTTTTTCAATGTCGCTATCAGCTTGTAACAAACCTGCAACATCAAGAATATTTTTCTTCATGTCCAATTCTTTGTTACTGACTTGCAACGGTTTTAAAGCGACAGCGGCAAATGCCACTAGCACCGCACACACTAAACATAATGCGACTGCAATGGCGATGGTTTTTTCTAGGTTATCGTTGCTTAATGCTAAAACCTTTAGACAATAAGCTCTGAATTTTTGGTAATGCTCACATTGCTCTAATTTTGAGCAAAGTTTTTCAGTATATTGGCATTTAAGCATGGCGTTTCATCCTTCTTCTGATATTTGCTTGCATGACAAAGTAATCGATAGTCGGGGCAAACATATTGGAAAATAAAATCGCCAGCATAATGCCTTCGGGGAATGCTGGATTAACCACGCGGATTAATACCGTCATACCACCGACTAACGCGCCAAATATCCAACGACCTGTATTGGTCATCGCCGCACTGACAGGGTCAGTCGCCATATACACCATACCAAAAGCGAAACCGCCCACGGTTAAGTGCCAATACCAAGGAAACGCGAACATATGGTTAGTGTCACTGCCGATCATGTTAAACATGACTGACGTTGCAACCATACCCAAAAACACACCGCCCATGATGCGATACGAGGCAACGCGAGTGTAAAGCAAGAATGCCGCGCCCAGTAAAATAGCGAGGGTAGAAGTTTCACCTAAACAACCTGGTTCAAAACCAAAGAAGGTTTGAAACCAACTGTAGTGTGCATTGTAAACTGCTTCTAAACCACCGTTAGCCGCTAAGCCTAAGGGCGTTGCAGCGGTATAACCATCCACTGCTATCCACACTGAATCGCCAGAAATAGACGCTGGATAAGCAAAATATAAAAATGCCCGTCCGCTTAATGCAGGATTTAAAAAGTTTTTGCCCGTACCACCGAAGACTTCTTTACCAATCACAACACCGAAAGAAATACCTAGCGCGACCTGCCATAAAGGCATATCGGGTGGCATAATCAATGTGTATAACATGGAAGTGACTAAAAAGCCTTCGTTAACTTCGTGACCGCGAACGGTTGCAAAAATAACTTCCCAAATACCACCTATCGCCAAGGTAATGACATAAATAGGAAGGAAATATAAAGCACCATGAACGACACAGGAAAAAGGATTGTATGGATTGTAACCAAACATCGTCATTGGAATACTGCGCCAATTAGGAATTTTGTCCAAGTGCATTTCTGCCATTGCCACGTTAGCTTGATAGCCTGTGTTGTACACTGCCATCAAAATACAAAAAAACGTCGCAATTACCACAAAAGTCATGGTACGTTTTAAATCGTTACCATCACGAACGTGAGTTGTACCGCGTGTTACATCAGCAGGCGTATAAATGAACGTATCGACCATCTCATAGAGACCGTAATACTTTTCCAATTTAGCACCTTTGGTAAAATACGGCTCTATGTTGTCTAAAAATTTTCTAGCCGACATTAGCCCTCCTTCTCAATTTTAGTTAAATTCGCACGCAGGACGGGCGCGAAATCATGTTTACCTGGATCAACAAAGGTAAATAAGGACATATCTTCGTCATCCAGCTCCAAGCAACCTAATAATTGTGCTTGGTCAGAATCACCGACGACTAGGGCTTTTAATAAAGGTGTAGGCAAAATATCCAATGGCATGACTGTTTCATAAATGCCCACAGGAACAATCGCACGATTACTGCCATTTTTATCGGTAGTTAGCGGAAATAAACGGTTATGTTTTTTATCCACGCTAGAGGTATAAACATTCAATGCTGAATACTTGTCTTTACCTGCAACTATCCAGCCAAAAAATTCACGCGCACGACCTTCTTGTAATGCCGAAATCTGCAAACTATAAGCACCTAGATAAGCTGACCAATCGGTTGCGATATGACCATATAATACTGAGCCTGAAATAACCCGACTTTCAACATCATCAAGTAATTCACCAGCGACTAAATCATCAGTATTAGCACCCACACGCGTACGCACTAAACGCGGATTTTTAACCGTAGGTCCTGCTAACGAAATAACACGTTCAACGTTTAAACGACCTGTGGTAAATAACGCACCGATAGCAATAACCGCTTGATAATCAATATGCCACACAAATTTATGGATATTAACCGCATCAATAAAATGAATATGGGTACTGGGTAAACCCGCAGGATGAGGGCCTTTGAATTCAGCGACTGTCACAGGTGCATTACCTATCGCAATCTCATCGCCTGTAGCTTTACAAAGATAAGTTTTGCCGTCGGTTAATTTAGCAATAACGCTTAAGCCATTGGCAAAATCATCCGCTCGCTCCTTAATAATAAACTCAGGATCAGCGGCTAATGGACGCGTGTCCATTGCCGTCACAAAAATAGACGCAGGTTTGCTGTCTACCGCTGGAATTTTTCCATAAGGACGTGTGCGTAATGTCGTCCACAAGCCTGACGCTACTAAATTTTCTTGTACTTGTTGCGCGGTTAAACTCGACAAGTCTGCTGCTTTATATTTAGCAAACGTTTCGTGTGCAGAGCCATGTAGCTCAATAACCACCGATTGCAAAACGCGTTTAGCTCCGCGATTAATTGATTTAACCACACCAGCCGCTGGCGAAGTAAAATTGACACCAGGATTTTTCTTGTCAGTAAACAGAATTTGACCTAATTTGACCTTATCCCCTTCATTGACCATCATGGTAGGCTTCATGCCTACATAATCCATTCCCAGAATAGCAACGGTTTTAACCTGATTGCCATTCTCAATTTCTTGTTTAGGACTGCCCGTAATGGGAAGGTCTAAACCCTTTTTAATAGTAAATTGCATAGTTGAAGCCTACCCTCCAAATCAAGTTATGGCGAAACCATCCCCTTAATTTTCAATATAAAGTAAGAGGCGCATTAAGACGTAAAACGTCGGTATTACACCACAAAAATACTGATTCCTCAACGCTGGATATAAATGCCGTAATATAATTGAAGTATATTGCCAATGCAGTGACTGCTAGAATACACAAATTAAATATGAATATAATTAAAGAGGGAATATGACAGAAATATCTCAGGCAAGTCCACAGCAACAGCAGCAGGCGTTACTTTTAAGTACAGTGGCGTTTACCGTGTGTTTTGCAGTCTGGACAATCTTCTCTATTATCGGCTTACAAATTCAAAAGGACTTGGGTTTAAGCGAAACAGAATTTGGTCTACTCATTGGCACACCGATTCTTTCAGGCTCACTCATTCGACTCATATTGGGTATTTGGAGTGACCAATACGGTGGACGAATTATTTATGCCTGCGTCATGGTCACCGCCGCCATTGCCACCTTATTACTCACTACCGTTGACACTTATATCCTGTATTTAATCGCTGCATTAGGGGTAGGTGTTGCGGGTGGTTCATTCGCAGTAGGTATTGCCTACGTTTCGCGCTGGTATCCACCTGAAAAACAAGGCATTGCCCTTGGTATTTTTGGATTAGGTAATGTTGGCGCAGCCGTGACTAAATTCATCGCACCTTTTGTGATGGTGGCTTTTGGCTGGCACGCAGTCGCGCAAGTCTGGGCAGTCATTTTGCTATTGATGGCGGGCGTTTTCTGGTTTATGACCGAAGACGAACCGACGCTGAAAGCACGACGTGCAGCAGGATTGAAACATATCTCTTTTGCTGACCAGTTAAAACCTCTGCACAATATTCAAGTCTGGCGATTTTCGCTGTATTACTTTTGCGTGTTTGGAGCATTTGTTGCCTTAGCTCTATGGTTGCCGCGTTATTTAGTCGGTGCTTACGGTTTCGATATTAAAACCGCAGGTATGTTGGCTGCCTCATTCTCTATTTTTGCCAGTCTGTTTCGTGCCTTGGGCGGTTGGTTATCTGACCGTTATGGCGCACGACTAATCATGTACTCGACCTTCATTGCTGGCGCGGTTTGTACGTTTTTTCTGTCCTACCCGCCGACAGATTATATTGTACATGGCATCAGAGGCGACATTGCTTTTAGCTTAGCTATTCAACCCGTTGGTTTTATTTTGCTTATTTCTATCCTCGGACTATTTATGTCCTTCGGTAAAGCGGCTGTTTATAAACATATTCCTGTTTATTACCCTGACAGCGTTGGTGCAGTCGGTGGTGCGGTTGGCATGGTCGGTGGTTTGGGTGGATTTTTACTGCCATTGACCTTCGGTATGTTGAACGACTTGACTGGTGTTTGGAGCAGTTGCTTCATGCTGCTGTTTATACTGGACATGATTGCGCTGACATGGATGCACTTTTCTATTGTTAAAATGGAGCGTCGAATTGTGCCAGAATTGGCACAAATTTCCAGAGATTTGCCTGAATTAAGTCATCCATCACCGTTAGTGCTGACAGAATGGAATCCCGAAGACCCCACTTTTTGGGAAGCAACAGGAAAAAAAATTGCCAATCGTAATTTATGGATTAGCATCCCTGCCCTGCTATTGGCTTTCGCCGTATGGATGGTATGGAGTGTGGTTGTCACTAACTTACCGAATATCGGCTTTAAATACACCACCAACGAATTATTCTGGCTGACCGCTTTGCCAGGTTTATCAGGAGCAACGTTACGAATTTTCTATTCGTTTATGGTGCCTATTTTTGGTGGCAGACGTTGGACAGCGATCAGCACTGCATCGTTATTACTGCCTGCAATTTGGATAGGTTTTGCCGTACAAGACACCAATACCCCGTTTGTATTAATGCTGGTATTAGCGTTATTGTGCGGTTTCGGTGGTGGTAATTTTGCCTCTAGCATGGCGAATATCAGCTTCTTCTTTCCACAAGCGCAAAAAGGTACAGCCTTAGGTCTGAATGCGGGCTTAGGAAACTTGGGTGTCAGTACCGTACAGTTTGTTGTGCCGTTAGTCATTACCGCTGGCGTGTTTGGCGCGTTTGGTGGCGATCCGCAAGAGTGGATAAAAGGCGAAGTACATAAATCACTGTGGTTACAAAATGCAGGCTTTATCTGGGTACCCTTCATTATTGCTACTAGCATCGCGGCATGGTTTGGCATGAATGATATTGCCTCCGCCAAAGCCTCGTTTAAAGAACAAGCGGTGATTTTTCAACGCAAACACAACTGGATTATGTGCTGGTTATATACAGGCACATTCGGCTCATTTATTGGCTATTCCGCAGGTTTGCCAATGTTGACCAAAACCTTGTTTCCTGATGTTAATCCTCTACAATACGCCTTTTTAGGTCCATTGGTAGGTGCGTTAGTGCGACCTTTAGGCGGCTGGTTAGCTGATAAATTAGGCGGTTCTACGGTGACCTTCTGGAACTTCGTGGTAATGACCGTGGCAGTATTTGGGGTATTACACTTTTTACCCAGTGGTACAGATGCGGGTAACTTCTGGGGATTTTTGACTATGTTCATTTTATTATTCTTCAGCACGGGTATTGGTAACGGTTCGACCTTCAGAATGATTCCCGTGATTTTTTTGACCAGTCAACAGCGTACTGCAAGTGCTGGAATGGATGAAGGTCAAATTCGCAAAGCGGCGGCAAAAGAATCAGCCGCTGTATTAGGTTTTAGCTCTGCAATCGCGGCGTATGGCGCGTTTTTTGTACCCAAAAGTTACGGTACAGCGATTAGTTTAACGGGCAGCGTTCATGCGGCTTTGTACTTTTTTATTATTTTTTATATCAGTTGTATCGCTATTACTTGGTGGTTTTATGCGCGTAAAGGCGCGGAAATGCCTTGCTAAAAAAAAGCAACAAGCAGGTAGCTTGTTGCTCTTGTTAGGGCGTGAAACCTTACAAAGCCTTATAAATGGCAATAGCTTTGTTTATTTCAGCCACTGCTTTTTCAGGTTCGCCAGCACTGACGGCTTTTATGGCGTTGTTCATGTCGCTAAGACCTTGTTTTGTCGCAGCGTCCTGTCCTTTAACTTCCTCAGAACTAAGGCGAGCAAATTTGAGCTGTATCTTAGCCGCAGAGAAATCACTTTTTCCTGCATCAACAGAAGCTTGTTCAAGATGGGTAATAGTGGCACCGATATTAACGTCTACATTAGCCATCTCTTCTTCAGCCGCAACAGCCATGTTAGCTGTTGCTGTTGCTGTTAAAAGACCAGAAAACAATAAGGTGATAAGTGTTTTTTTATTAAAGTTCATAATATTTAAATATTTGATAAAAGTGCAATTCATCACGATGAATTGTCAGGAGTTGACGCAAAGCAGCCAACTCTCTGCTCACGATAACAGATTAATGCTACAAAAAAAGCAATAGAACCCAATATATTTTTTTTAACAGGAATGCGTCACTGAGGTGACAAATTGAACACATTACTTTTCACTTATTTAGGTAACGCACTATGAGCCACTTCCTAGACCGACTGTTATTTTTCAAGAAAAAAACCGAAGCCTTTTCAGGCAATCACGGCATTATGACCGATGAAAACCGCAGTTGGGAAGATGCTTACCGCCAACGCTGGCAACATGACAAAGTGGTGCGTTCTACGCATGGTGTTAATTGTACAGGTTCGTGCAGTTGGAAAATTTACGTCAAAAACGGATTAGTGACGTGGGAAACCCAACAAACTGATTATCCGCGTACCCGTCCTGATATGCCCGATCACGAACCACGCGGCTGCGCACGCGGCGCGAGTTATTCTTGGTATTTATACAGTGCCAACCGTTTGAAATATCCAATGATTCGCAGCCATTTAATCAAATTGTGGCGTGAAGCGCGACAAACTTTAGAACCCGTCGAAGCATGGGCTGCAATTGTCGAAGATAAAGAAAAGGCGCAAAGTTATAAATCCAAACGCGGTTTAGGTGGCTTTATTCGTGCCGATTGGGCGGAAGTGAATGAAATCATCGCCGCTGCCAATATCTATACTGCCAAAAAATTCGGCCCCGATAGAATCATTGGCTTTTCACCGATTCCAGCCATGTCGATGGTGTCTTATGCCGCAGGCTCGCGTTATTTGTCGCTGATTGGCGGCACTTGCATGAGCTTTTATGACTGGTATTGCGATTTACCGCCTGCTTCACCGCAAACGTGGGGTGAACAAACTGATGTACCCGAATCCGCCGATTGGTATAACTCCAGCTTTTTAATGCTGTGGGGATCTAATGTTCCGCAAACGCGCACACCCGATGCGCATTTCATGACTGAAGTACGTTATAAAGGCGCGAAAATCGTCACTGTTTGCCCTGATTATTCCGAAGCATCCAAGTTTGCCGATTTGTGGCTACATCCCAAACAAGGCACAGACGCAGCGTTGGCGATGGCGTTTGGTCATGTGATTTTAAAAGAATTCCATTTAGAAAACCCTAGCGAATATTTCACTCAGTATGTGCGAGAAACAACGGATATGCCGTGCTTAGTGCGCTTGGTGAAACAAGGCGAAAGTTATGTACCTGATCGTTTTATTCGTGCCAGTGATTTTACGGAAAATTTAGCGCAAGACAATAATCCCGATTGGAAAACCGCCGCCTTTAATGAACTGGACGGTAACGTAGTGATTCCACGCGGCTCTATCGGTTTTCGTTGGGGCGAATCGGACGCGGGACAAGGACGCTGGAATATACAACAAAAAGACGCGCAGGGTGCTGAAGTTAAATGTCGCCTTAGTTTGATTGATGTGTCGGATGAAGTCGCCTCGGTAGCATTTCCTTATTTTGGTGGTTCAAAACATGAACATTTTACCCATACCGACCACGATACTATTCAACGCCGTAATGTACCCGTTAAAACCATCACCTTAGCCGATGGTAGCATTGCTCACGTTGCCACTGTATTTGATTTAATGATTGCCAACTATGGCATAGATCGCGGTTTAGGCGGTGGCAATGTTGCCAGTTCTTACGATGACGATGTGCCTTATACACCCGCTTGGCAGGAAAAAATTACGGGGGTTAGTCGCCAGCAAGTGATTTTAGTGGCGCGTGAATTTGCCCGAAATGCTGACAAAACTCACGGCAAGTCCATGATTATTCTGGGCGCGGGTTTAAACCACTGGTATCACATGGATATGAATTATCGTGGCATTATCAATATGTTGATGATGTGCGGTTGTATTGGTCAAAGTGGTGGCGGTTGGGCGCATTATGTCGGGCAAGAAAAATTGCGTCCACAAACTGGTTGGTTGCCATTGGCATTTGCGCTGGATTGGCACAGACCACCCAGACAAATGAACAGCACCTCGTTTTTCTACAGCCACACTAGCCAATGGCGTTATGAGTCTTTATCAGTAAAAGAAATTCTGTCACCGTTAGCCGACCCCAAGCAATGGCAAGGCAGTTTGATTGATTTTAACGTCCGCGCTGAACGTATGGGTTGGTTGCCGTCCGCGCCACAGCTAAATACCAATCCCTTAGGAATATGTAAAGCCGCTGAAAAAGCGGGGCTGTCACCGTCTGATTATGTGGTAGAAAACCTAAAATCGGGCAAGTTAAAAATGGCGTGTGAAGATCCTGATAATCCGCAAAACTTCCCGCGTAATCTGTTCGTGTGGCGATCTAATTTATTGGGTTCATCGGGTAAAGGGCATGAGTATTTTCTGAAATATTTGCTCGGTGCGAATCACGGTATTCAAGGCGTGGATTTAGGCGCACAAGGTCTGACCAAACCCAAAGAAGTGAAGTGGCATAAAGAAGCGGCAGAAGGCAAACTGGATTTATTGGTAACGTTAGATTTCAGAATGTCCACCACCTGCTTGTATTCTGACATCGTGTTGCCAACGGCGACGTGGTATGAAAAAAATGATTTGAATACCTCCGATATGCACCCGTTTATTCATCCTTTATCCAAAGCCGTTGACCCTGCGTGGGAATCGCGTTCGGATTGGGATATTTACAAAGGCATTGCCAAAGAATTTTCTAAATTATCCGTAGGGCATTTAGGGGTAGAAAAAGATTTAGTCACCGTGCCAACACTGCACGATACACCGTCTGAATTAGCGCAAGCCCTGAATGTGAAAGATTGGAAAAAAGGCGAGTGTGAGCCTATTCCTAATAAAACCATGCCGAATTTGGTGGTGGTCGAGCGTGATTATCCCAACACCTATAAAAAGTTCACTGCACTGGGACCGTTGCTGAAAAAAATCGGTAATGGCGGCAAAGGCATTGCGTGGAACACTGAAATCGAAGTAGATTTTCTTGCTAAATTGAATGGCGTTGTTACTGAGGTAGGCGTGAGCCAAGGAATGCCAAAAATTGACAAAGACATTGATGCAGCCGAAGTGATTTTAAGTTTAGCTCCTGAAACCAATGGTGAAGTAGCGGTTAAAGCGTGGGATAGCTTAGGCAAAATTACAGGCATCGACCATCGTCATTTAGCCTTATCCAGCGAACACGAAAAAATCCGTTTCCGTGATGTGCAGGCGCAACCGCGTAAGATTATTTCTTCACCAACGTGGAGCGGTGTGGAATCGGAACACGTTTCCTACAATGCAGGTTATACCAATGTGCATGAGCAAATTCCTTGGCGCACTCTGACGGGACGACAACAATTTTATCAAGACCATCCGTGGATGCAGGCGTTTGGGGAAACGTTGTGCGTTTATAAACCACCCGTGGATACGCGCACCATTGAGCCGATGCTCAATAAAAAGCCCAATGGCAATAAAGAGATCGTGCTGAATTTTCTGACTCCGCATCAAAAATGGGGCATACACAGCACTTACACCGATAACCTGTTGATGTTGACGCTCTCACGCGGTGGTCCTTGTGTTTGGATTAGCGAAACTGACGCAACAAAAGCAGGCATTATTGATAACGATTGGGTGGAAACCTTCAACAGCAATGGTGCATTAACCGCCAGAGCTGTAGTCAGTCAGCGCATTCCCGAAGGTGTGATGATGATGTATCACGCGCAGGAAAAAATCACCAATACACCTGGTTCAGAAATTACGGGACAACGCGGCGGCATTCACAACTCAGTCACTCGCATTACCCTTAAACCCACGCACATGATTGGTGGTTATGCACAACAAAGTTATGGGTTTAATTATTACGGCACAGTCGGTTCTAATCGTGATGAATTCGTTATATTGCGGAAAATGGATAAAGTTTTGTGGCTAGATGGCACCGATAAAGAAGATGCTATACCAACATCAGAGGAGTTAGCACAATGAAAGTACGCGCACAAATCGGCATGGTGCTGAACTTAGATAAATGTATCGGTTGCCACACTTGCTCAGTCACCTGCAAAAACGTTTGGACTTCCCGCGAAGGCGTGGAATACGCATGGTTTAACAACGTAGAAAGCAAACCAGGTGTGGGTTTCCCTAATGATTGGGAAAATCAGGAAAAATGGAAAGGCGGTTGGCAGTTACTCCCCAATGGGAAATTAGTTCCGCGTATCGGCGGCAAACTAACCGTGCTGAAAAACATTTTTGCCAATCCTGATTTACCCGAAATTGACGATTATTACGAACCGTTTGAATTCGACCACGCGCATTTACAAAACGCGCCCGAAGCCAAAGCTGTTCCCACCGCTAGAC
Organism: Methylococcales bacterium; assembly: GCA_026398895.1. Taxonomy (GTDB): domain Bacteria; phylum Pseudomonadota; class Gammaproteobacteria; order Methylococcales; family Methylomonadaceae; genus UBA4132. The sequence continues at coordinate 31,079 of JAPLRZ010000036.1, read as the reverse complement.
CTCGTTCACTGATTACGGGCGAAAGGATGGAAAAAATTGTCGGCAGTGCAAATTGGGAAGAAATTTTAGGCGGCGAATTTGAAACCCGCTCGAAAGATAAAAACTTCGACAATCTGCAAAAAGCTATGTACGGTGAATTTGAAAACACCTTCATGATGTATTTGCCGCGCCTTTGTGAACATTGCTTAAATCCAACGTGCGTGGCAGCGTGTCCTTCTGGCGCGATTTATAAACGCGAAGAAGACGGCATTGTGTTGATTGACCAAGATAAATGTCGCGGCTGGCGGATGTGCGTTTCTGCGTGTCCGTACAAAAAAATCTACTACAACTGGAATTCGGGAAAATCGGAAAAATGCGTGTTTTGCTATCCACGCATTGAAGCGGGTGAGCCAACAGTATGTTCTGAAACCTGCGTTGGGAGGATTCGTTATCTGGGCGTATTACTATACGATGCTGATAGAATTGAAAGTGCGGCGAGTGCGACTTCCGAACAAGATTTATATCAATCACAACTGGATATATTTTTGAATCCAAACGATCCAGAGGTATTGGCAGCAGCGCGTACTGAAGGCATTCCTGAAAATTGGTTAACTGCCGCGCAAGAATCGCCTGTGTATAAAATGGCGATAGATTGGAAACTCGCATTCCCATTACATCCAGAATATCGCACCTTACCAATGGTGTGGTATGTGCCGCCCTTGTCACCAATTCAATCGGCGGCAAATTCTGAGCAGTTAGGCATGAATGGCAATATTCCTGATGTTCGGAGTTTGCGTATTCCTGTCGGTTATCTTGCCAATATGCTCACTGCGGGTGATGAAGAGCCTGTGGTGTTGGCGTTGGAACGGATGTTAGCCATGCGTTCGTATATGCGCTCAAAAACGGTGGATAATGAAATCGACTTGGCGATATTGGAACAAGTCGGTTTGACTCAGTTGCAAGTCGAAGAGATGTATCGTTATTTGGCGATTGCTAATTATGAAGACCGTTTTGTGATTCCGACCAGTCATCGCGAATACGCCAGCAGCACTTTCGATGCTTATAACGAACAAGGTGGTTGTGGGTTCAGTTTTGGCAATGGTTGCTCTTCTGATACGCCAGATTTGTTTAACAGTAAAAAAGGCGCGGCGATTAAACTGGATAACAAACCATGAGCGATAAACCAGCACTCACCTTAAAAGTTCTGTCGGTTTTATTGTGTTATCCAAATGCCGAATTGATTCAGGCGTTACCAGAAATAGAAGCTGTTGTGAACGAAGAAAACTTGTTAGCAACATCGCAATTGGCAACGATTAAACAACTCATACACAAATTTCAGCACACTGAGTTACTGGAATTACAGGAAAACTATGTGGCGTTGTTTGATAGGGGGCGGGCGTTATCGCTGCATTTATTTGAGCATCTGCACGGTGAATCACGCGATAGAGGGCAAGCAATGGTAGATTTGATGGAACTGTATCAAAGCCACGGTTTTGAAATCAATGCCCACGAATTGCCCGATTATATTCCGCTGTTTTTGGAATTTTTAGCGCAACGACCACAAGCCGAAGCCTTTGAGTTATTGGGCAATACCAGTGCTATTTTGCAGGTCTTGGCAGAACGTTTGGAAGCTCGCGATAGTCTTTATTATATGCTGTTCGATGCCATGCTACTGTTAGCAGGAAAGGAACGCGCCAACAGCGGACGCATTGAAAAAGCCGTGACTGAAACCGATGAAACCATTTTAAACATGGATAAAATTTGGGAAGAGGAAACGGTCGCTTTTATGGGCAATCAAAATAATTGTGCTTCAGAGCTAAATAAAGAGCAACCGCTAAAATTTACGCAGTCTAAACGTGCGAATGCTAGTTCAAACTAATGATTTTTTCACCACTGCCAGTTCTTTAAAGGACTGGCAGTGGTAAATTCAAAAACTACGCAAAACCCCGACAGGTTTTAACAGCCTGTCAGGTTTGATTTTTTAAGAGGTTAAAACCATGTCATACCTTAATACACTTTTTTTCGGAATTTATCCCTACATCGCCTTGGCGGTATTTTTCATCGCCAGTTTGATACGCTACGACCGCGATCAATACGGTTGGCGTACAGGTTCGAGCCAAATGTTACGCGCAGCAGAATTAAAACGCGGCAGCCGTTTATTTCATATTGGCATTTTGCTGTTATTTTTTGGACATTTTTTTGGTTTATTAACACCACCAGCGGTTTATCACGCGCTTGGTTTATCGACTTCAGCCAAGCAAATAATGGCCGTCATCGCAGGTGGTGTATTTGGTGGCATTTGTTTGCGTGGCTTGTGGATTTTAACCAAACGCCGCATGACAGATTCACGCATTCGTGCCACTAGCACCAAAATGGACATGGCGATTTTGCATTTATTATTAGCGCAATTGGCATTAGGTTTGTTGACCTTACCATTTTCGTTAGCACATTCAGATGGTTCTACCATGTTGGCTTTAGCCGAATGGGCGCAACGAATTGTGACCTTTCGCAGCGGTGCGGCGGAGGCAATGGCAGGGGTGAGTTTGGTTTATAAAGCCCATATCTTTTTAGGCTTAAGCATTTTTGTGGTGTTTCCATTCAGCCGTTTGGTACACGTTTGGAGTGTGCCATTAGCTTATGTAACTCGTTCTTATCAGATTGTCAGACAACGTTAATCCCCCTTCCCTCAGCTTTTCGCTTCGGTGGATTAAATCTGTTATTTAACAAACTACTAGGAGTCCAATAGCTTTAGCTATTGGCGAATCGCAAAAAGCTAAAGCTTTTTGACTCCAGATTTAACCCACCCCCCAATTTTTCAGGTAGATAAGAAGTATTGGAGTGCAAGCAGAGCTTGCACTCCAAAATACCCAAAACTTACCTTTGCATCAAACAGGTGCAAATTATTGTGATTGCTCTAAAAACAAACACTTATCCGCCCCATTAAATGAATAGCCGTCAAATAAATAGCCGTCATTAATCACAAGCAATTGATTTAAAACAATTAATTTCCTTCATTAGCACATGGCATAGTCTTTGCTAATTTCAATAGAAATGTTAAATACATTGTTGTTCGATTATTAATTCGCAGAGGTCATCATGAAAATTATCGCGTTAAAAAAACTAGCCGCTTGTCTTGCGGTCTCTATTCTGGTGTCACTTGCAGTCATGCCAATTGCTAATGCCGCTGAAAAGCTGGAAAAACCCAATCTTAAATTGGGCTTTATTAAACTGACCGATATGGCACCGTTAGCGATTGCTTACGAAAAAGGTTTTTTTAAAGATGAAGGACTGAATGTGCAGTTAGAAGCACAAGCCAACTGGAAATTAGTATTAGACAGAGTAGTGAGCGGTGAATTAGACGGCTCGCATATGTTAGCTCCGATGCCACTTGGTGCGAGTATTGGTTTTGGTACCAAAGCGGACATTGTCACTGCATTTACTATGGGCGCAAACGGTAGTGCGATTACCGTCTCCAATGATACTTGGAACAAAATGAAAGCGGGTGGTGCAGGAGCGCATCCTATTTCAGCCGAATCCCTTAAACCCGTGGCTGAGGCATACAAAAACGAAGGTAAATCCTTTAATATGGGCATGACCTTTCCTGTCGGTAGCCACAATTTTAAACTGCGTTATTGGTTAGCAGGTGGTGGTATTAACCCTGGTTATTATGCACCGCCACAAGATGTCTCAGGACAGATTGGCTCTATCGTGATGTTATCTGTTACTCCGCCCCCACAAATGCCTGCGACTATGGAAGCAGGCACTATTTTAGGTTATTGTGTCGGTGAACCGTGGAATCAACAAGCGGTTGCTAAAGGGGTAGGCGTGCCTGTTATTACTGATGATGAGATGTGGAAAGACATTCCTGAAAAAATCTTCGGTGTCAGTAAAGAGTGGGCAGAAAAAAATCCTAAAACCCATGTTGCGGTGGTGAAAGCCTTGATTCGAGCCTCTATGTGGTTAGATGAAGATAATGGTAAAAACCGCGTTGAAGCAGTGAAAATACTGGCACAAAGTAAATATGTCGGTGCAGATGAGGCTGTCCTCGCTAACAGTATGACAGGTACGTTTGAATATGAAAAAGGCGATAAACGTAAGTTACCAGATTTCAACATCTTTTTCCGTAATAACGCTACTTACCCGTATTACAGTGGTGCAGTTTGGTATCTAACACAAATGCGTCGTTGGGGACAAATTAACGAATATAAAGACGATGCGTGGTACATGGAAACCGCTAAAAAAATTCTTAAACCTGACGTTTATATGGCAGCGGCTGACGCACTTGTTAGCGACAACAAAGCCAAAGCATCTGATTTCCCCGCCAAAACCGAGTCTGGTTTCAAAGCTCCGCAATCCTATTTTATCGATAAAGTTACCTTTGATGGCACCAAACCTAACGACTATTTATCCAAGTTTGCCATTGGTTTGAAAGGCAAACAAAATGTAGAAGACGGTAGAGTCACTGGGGACTAAATGGGTGGGGTGGGTTACTGCTTTTTGGCAACCCAATACAGAACACCAATACAAGATTCGTAGGCTGGGTTGCAGATCTTTCGCAACCCACAAATATAAGTTCTTAGCAACAAGTAAAGGTGTATTACTTAACGTTGGAGGTCAGGCTTTGCCTGACTTGCAAGCAAAGCTTGCACTCCTAAATACACGCAAACTTATTGCCACGAACTTACCAAAGAATGTTGGGCTGCCAAAAAGACGGCAACCCAACCTACCTCACAAGGTGGTAAATATGAACAACAAACTGATTAAATTTCTTACTCTCTCAGGATTAACGTGGTTTGTACCCATCGTTAAAATTTGTGCAGGGGAAAATCCTACTCAACAATTTCGCCAAATGTGGTTAATTATCGGCGTGCCGATTCTGGCTTTTATTATTTTCCTAGGTTTATGGAGTGCCTCAGCTAGCCGAATTCACACCAGTTTAGGTGCTATTCCAGGTCCTAGTGCAGTGTGGCATGAGTTTGGTGGTTTAATGGATGATCACACGGCTGAAAGACAAAAGGAAAAAGAATTTTACCAACAGCAACTGCAAGAAAATAACGAAGCCTTAGCCAAAGACCCTAAAGCCGATGTCAATACCTTTGTTTATGCAGGTAAATCAACCTTTTTAGATCAAATTTTCACCAGTCTATATACCGTGTTTACAGGTTTCATTCTGGCGACTCTGATTGCTGTGCCGTTAGGTATTTTATGTGGCATGAGTGAAACTTTTCGCACCGCACTGAATCCCCTGATTCAAATTTTCAAACCTGTGTCGCCGCTGGCATGGTTGCCGATTGTGACACTCACAGTCAGTGCGTTGTACCAAACCAGTGATGACTCGTGGTTTGAAAAATCCTTTTTAACCTCTGCTGTTACCGTGACCTTGTGTTCATTATGGCCAACGCTGATTAATACTACGGTGGGCGTAGCGTCGATTGATAAAGATTTAGTTAATGTCGGTAAAGTATTACGCCTGAACTGGAGTACGCAAATTAGAAAAATTATTCTACCCTCGGCGTTACCGTTCATTTTTACAGGTATGCGCTTATCGTTAGGCGTGGGCTGGATGGTATTAATTGCCGCCGAAATGTTGGCGCAAAACCCAGGTCTTGGAAAATTTGTCTGGGATGAATTTCAAAACGGCAGCTCACAATCGCTAGGTAGAATCATGGTGGCGGTGTTTACCATCGGTATCATCGGTTTTATTCTGGATAGAATCATGCAGACTTTGCAAAATCTATTTTCTTTCGGTAAACCCCAATAGAGGTTACGTCATGGCAGTCGTTCAATTGAAAAGTGTGTCATCCGTAGCTGAGACAGCGGTGTTTATGAATCCATCCAATGATGCCGCATTACCGATAGTCGAACTTAAAGACGTTTGTAAGCATTACGGTAGTAGCTCGATACTGAAAAATATTAATTTACAGGTCAAAGAAGGCGAGTTTATTGCCATTGTCGGCTTCTCTGGCAGTGGTAAAACCACCTTAATCTCTTTAATTGCAGGTTTGTTGCAAGCAGACAGTGGCGATGTATTAAAACAAGGTAAAGCCATTACTGAACCAGGTCCAGACCGTGGTGTGGTGTTTCAAAATTATTCACTAATGCCGTGGTTAACGGTATATGAAAATGTAGCATTAGCGGTGGATGAAATTTTCAAACATTGGTCAGCGCAGCAACGCAAAGCCCATACTGAAAAATACATTTCAATGGTTAGCTTAACGCCTGCAATGAATAAAAAACCTGCCGAACTGTCAGGTGGTATGCGTCAACGAGTCAATGTGGCGCGAGCGTTAGCCGCTAACCCAGATATTTTGTTGTTAGATGAACCGTTAAGCGCGTTAGACGCACTGACACGCGGCAATTTACAAGATGAAATTTTACAAATTTGGCAACAAGAAAAGAAAACTGTGATTTTAATCACCAATGATGTCGATGAAGCTATTTATATGGCAGATCGCGTTATTCCTCTGAATCCAGGTCCAGATGCTACGTTTGGCCCTGATTTTCACGTTGATATTCCCCGTCCTCGTGATCGGACTGCGTTAAATCACAATGAAGAGTTTAAAAGACTACGAGCTGAAATTACTCGCTATTTAATGGCAATCGGCATGGAAAAAGCCAACGAAGTCATTAAAGAGCAAATCGTATTACCCAGTGTACGCCCGAATACCCAGCATGATTATACGAGTTTACAACCAGCGGCTCATGATTTAGGCAAACCGCGCTATTTAGAGTTTTCTCGCTTATCGAAAATTTACCCTACTTCAGACGGTAACAGTACGGTCAAAGTAGTCGATGGTTTTGACATGATGTTGAAAAAAGGCGAATTTATTTCCATTATTGGGCATTCTGGCTGTGGTAAATCTACCGTACTATCTATGGCAGCGGGTTTAACCGATATTTCTGAAGGCTGTATTATTTTAGACAATCGTGAAGTCGCTACCGCAGGGCCTGATAGAGGGGTAGTGTTTCAAGCACCGAGTTTATTTCCGTGGCTCACTGCTTATGAAAATGTACAGCTAGGTGTTGATAAAGTGTATCCTCACGCCAGCAAAGCAGAGCGTAACGACATCGTTAGTTATTACTTAACGCGGGTGGGTTTAGGCGATAGTCTGCATAAAAAAGCCAGCGAAATGTCCAACGGAATGCGCCAACGTGTTGGTATTGCGCGTGCGTTTGCCTTATCGCCCAAACTATTACTGCTAGATGAACCGTTCGGAATGTTGGACTCACTCACCCGTTGGGAGTTGCAAGAAGTATTAATGGAGGTCTGGGAACGCACTCATGTCACCGCCATTATGGTCACCCATGATGTCGATGAAGCTATTTTATTAGCCGACAGAGTGGTGATGATGACCAATGGACCAATGGCTAAAATTGGTAAAATTGAAGAAATTAATCTGCCTCGCCCCAGAACGCGCAAATCCTTATTAGAACACCCAGACTATTATCGGTATCGGGAAAGCATACTGAGTTTTTTATCAGAATGTGACCACGCACACTAGCATTTTGAATGCCCAGTGCTGTCTGAACAAGCTTAAGTAAAACTTTACTATCAGTCCATATCTCTATGAATAATAACTGCTTGTGCTATACTCACCACAACATTTTTTAATTATCAAAGGGGGCTTTATGCCACGAAATCAACGAAAAATACCATTATCAATGGTACTACTCTCACTATCCGTTGGTGCTGGCGTAGCTTTAGCCGATACCACAAAAGATATAGAAGACGCACTTAAAATTGGCAGAGATGGGGCAGTGAAAATTGATATGCGCTATCGTTATGAAAACGTCAATCAAGATAACACCATTAATCCCGCGACTGGACAAGCGTTACCCAGTGCAGTGCAACCAAAAACAGCGAATGCCAACACCATACGCACTCGCTTAGGTGTACTGTCGCCCACTTATTATGGCGTACAGGGTTATGTCGAGTACGAAGGCACGCACGTTTTACAATCCGATTACAATAATGGACGTAACAATAAACCTGGTTATTCAATAGTTGCTGATCCTGGTTTCAATGAACTTAATCAGTTATGGCTGAGTTATTCAGGTATTCCTGATACTGTCATCAAAGGCGGACGGCAACGTATTAAATTTGATGATGACCGCTTTATTGGCAACGTGGCATGGCGACAATTGGAAACTACCTTTGATTCGGTATTAATTACCAATAAATCACTTAATCATCTGGTTGTTAATGTGGGTTATATTGGTAACGTCAATACTTTTACCGCCACCACTGAACACATTAATGCCCCCATACTTAACCTTAGTTATAACCTCGGTGATTACGGTAAATTAATCGGTTATGGCTACTGGTTGGGCTATACCGATATGGATACTACTGCCAGAGGCGGTTCAACTGCTTCTAAATCAAATCAAACTTACGGTCTTCGTATCGTCAATAGTGAAAAACCTCCGAAATTTTTCGATAATTACAGTTTGTTGTACACCGCTGAATGGTCTATTCAAAAAGATTACCTCAACAGTCCTGTTAAGTACACAGCAAATCGTTATAACGTGATGGGGGGTTTTACCGCCTATAACTTTAGCTTTCAAGGTGCGATGGAACAGCTGGATGGTCATGGTCTCAATCAAGCCTTTCAGACTCCACTGGGTACTAATCACGCGTTCCAAGGCTGGGCTGATTTATTTCTAGTTACCCCTAAAGATGGTATTCGTGACGTGTTCGGCACAGTGAGTGGTAAGTTTCTGGAAAATGACAGTCTTACAGTCATGGGCGTTTTCCATGCTTTTTCTGATGATACAGGTAACATTAACTACGGCAAAGAATGGGATTTTCAAGCCGAGCAAAAATTTGGAAAACATTATTCTGTGTTAACTAAATACGCTTATTTTGATAATGCCCAAGGTAAGACAGGCTTTAGTCCTAATGCGACCGATACCCAAAAAGTATGGGTACAAGGAACAGTCAGCTTCTAGTTAATATTAAGTGAGTCAAATCTGTTATTAAGACTCCAAAACACGTTTTGAACGTATTTAAATATCTTGGATTCCGATTTAAAAACACAGCGTTGACCCACTGCCAAAACTCAATTAATTTTTGTGTGTAAATACCTGTAGTTATTCCATCGAAACTAAACTACACTCCCTGAAAATTACAATAAAAATTTAAGGGAAATGTCATGGCGCAAGCAAGCAAGCAAGCAAGCAAGCAAGCAAGCAAGCAAAAAATTGTGCCAGTGACTTTGCACAAGTCAATAATTTCCTCGCGCTACTTTTAAACAAAACCCGCTGGTTGCCAAGCACCAGCGGGTTTTTTATTGCCTGAATATCTACAACCTCGCATAAGGACTCCTGTCATGAACCACATCTATCGTAGCATTTGGAATGAAGCATTAAGCGCGTGGGTCGCCGTCTCTGAAATAACCAAAGGGCAAGGAAAACGCTCATCCAATCGCCGTAAAAATATAACTGCCAGTCCTTTAAAGGACTGGCAGTCATTGCCGTTATTAGCGACCAGTTTATTACTTTTTTCTTCTGCAAGTTGGGCATTGCCAACAGGCAATGAACTGATTGCAGGACAAGCAACCGTCAACACCCCCAGCGCAGGGCAAATGCAAATCGACCAAGCCAGTCAACAGGCTGTCATTAACTGGCAAGGTTTTTCTATTGCGCCCACCGAAGCCGTCAATATCCAACAACCCAACGCCCAAGCTGCATTATTGAATCGCGTGGTCGGTGGAGATGCCAGTCAAATTCAAGGGCAGTTGCACGCTAACGGACAAGTGTATTTAGTCAATCCTAACGGCGTGATGTTTGGAAAAACCGCGCAAGTCGATGTCGGTGGTTTAATCGCCAGTACTCACGAAATTAGCAATGCTGATTTTATGGCGGGCAAAAATCACTTTACTCAAAATGGCGCGACGGGCAGCGTAGAAAACCACGGCACTATTAACGTTCCCAACGGCGGTGTGGTTGCATTGATTAGTAGCAGCGTCACCAACACAGGGACAATCAACACCCCCAAAGGCACAACCGCGCTTGCCGCAGGTAAAACCGTGGATTTAGATTTTCAAGGCGATGGGCTAGTGGAAGTCAAAGTCAGCGAAGCGGCATTAAATGCGCAAATCACCAACAAAGGCGCGATTCAAGCCGATGGTGGACGCGTGGTATTAACCGCCAAAGCCGCAGGACAATTAATCGACACCGTGATTAATCAAGCGGGCATTATCAAAGCCCAAGGTTTAGTCGAACGCAACGGCGAAATAATCCTAGACGGTGGCGATAACGGCAAGGTTCAAGTCAGCGGCACATTGGATACAGACAATACAAACCAAGGTTTGAACTCCAACGCCAACAACGGGAGTCCAAACCTTGGTTTGAACGCCAGCACGACAGGTGGCAAAATCAGTGTGACAGGTAACAACATCCAGATTAACAACGGCGCGATAGTCACCGCGTCGGGTGATAATGGCGGTGGTGTGATTACCATTGGCGACAAAGTCAACACCCGCCAAACCAGCGTACAACAAGGCGCGACCGTAAACGCCCAAGCCCTGAATAACGGCAAGGCAGGAACAATCAAGGTATTCGCTAATATGGACAGCGGCACAGTCAATGTCGCGGGCAAACTCGATGCCTCCGCACCGAAAAGCGGCGATGGTGGCTTTATCGACACCTCGGCAGCAAAAGTAAAAATTGCTGATAGCGCGAATATCAGCACTCGCGCTAACACAGGCAAAACAGGCGCGTGGCTGATTGATCCTTTCGATTTCACCATCTCTGCAACAGGCGGCAATATGACAGGTGCAGCCCTGAGTACCGCATTAAACAGTAACGCCGTAACCATTCTTGCAGGTAACTTGGCGACTTCCTGCACGGGGGCAACGTGTACGGCGGGTAGTGCTGGCGTGGGCGACATCAATGTCAACGATGTGATTAATTGGTCTAGCAATAGCCTTTTGACCCTCAATGCGTGGCGCAATATCAACATCAATGCCAACATCACAGGCTCAGGTGCAAGCTCAAAACTGTTACTGCTCTATGGGCAAGGCGGCGGAGCAACTGACAATTATTTTATTAACAATGGTGCGAGCGTTAATCTATTGGCTGGGCAAAACTTCAGTACGCAACTAGGCGCGGCGGCTATACAAAATTACACCGTCATTACCAGCTTAGGTGCGGAAACTGATGCAACGGGTGGCGCGGCAACTCTGCAAGGTATGGCGGCAACCGCTAATTTAGCGGGTTTGTATGTGTTAGGCGGGGATATTAATGCCGCAGCCACTAGCGGTTGGAATTTAGTTGGTCTTGTGAATCAAGGATTTACGCCTATAGGTAGTACTGGATCTTTCACGGGCAAGTTTGACGGCTTAGGGCATACCATCACAGGGCTGACCATCAATCGCCTAGCCCAAAATATTGTCGGGCTGTTTGGAGTAATACTAGGCGGCAGTGTAAGCAATGTCGGACTGCTGGGCGGTAGCGTTATCGGTCAAAACAATGTCGGCGGGCTGGTGGGACAGAACATTGGCGGCAGCATAAACAACGCCTACGTAAAAGTTAGTGTCAGTGGCACTAACAATGTCGGTGGTCTGGTGGGATTAAACACTGGCGGCACACTGATGATAGGCGGCAGCGGCAACGGCAACATCACCAACGTCTACGCGACTGGTAGTGTCAGTGGCACTAGCAGTGTCGGTGGACTGGTGGGAAGTAACAGCTCCAGCGGCATCATCACCAATGCCTACGCGACGGGTAGTGTGACTGGAGCTAGCAATGTCGGTGGATTGGTGGGAAATAACGGCTTCATTATTGGCAGCAGCATCATCACCAACGCCTACGCGACGGGTAGTGTGACTGGAGCTAGCAATGTCGGTGGATTGGTGGGAAATAACAGCGTCACTGGCACTATCACGACTTCTTTTTGGAATAAAGACATCGCAGGCAATACTGGAGTGGGAACTGGAACTACTACAGGAGCAACAGGAAAAACCACCGCCCAAATGCAACAAATGGCAACCTTTAGCGGTGCAGGCTGGAATATTGCCAACACAGGCGGCAGCACCGCAATCTGGCGCATTTATGAAGGCAACACCACACCGTTATTGCGTTCGTTTTTAACGCCTTTAACTGTCGCTGCCAACGCTATCACTAAAACCTACAATGGTCTCAGTGATAGCACACCCACTTATACTTATACCAATACCACAACGGGAGCGACTATTACTCCCAATGCCAATTTACTGGGAACTGCCACTGTTTACGGCACGGCGAAAAATGTGGGAACTTATACCGCTTCCACCACAGGCTTGTTTTCCAATCAACAAGGCTATGATATTTCAAATGGCACGGTGGGGTCGTTAACCATTACCCCCGCTACCCTGACTTACACCGCCAACGCGGCAAGTCGTTTGTATGGCGCGGCGAATCCTGTTTTTTCAGGAACACTGACGGGCTTTGTCAATGGCGAAACTCAAGCCACTGCTACTACAGGGTTACTAGGTTTTAGCAGTTTGGCTAATAATTTAAGTAATGTTGGTAGCTACACCATTGATGGCTCTGGACTCATTGCTAACTTTGGCAACTATATCTTTAGGCAAGCCGCTGGCAATGCGACTGCCTTGAGCATCATCGAAGCGGTAAAGAGTTCGGTTGGAATTGTATCTGCTGTTCCGAGAATCAATGATTCGTCTAGTGCTTTTCAATTAGGCGAAAATGCAGAACTTTACTCTTCAACAATCAGTTCATTAATTCGTTCTGCAACACTGCCTGCAATTGATAATGTTGATGTGGTAGTAGAAACTACACTGGATAGCTTGGTAGATGTATCTAATGCTCTTGCTCCCTCTATCGCCCAACCTGCCTCAAACCTAGTTAATCCTATAAGTGACACTATTGCAAGACTACGGGCTGAGTATTCTAAGGCAATAACAGTGGCTAGGACTGCGAGTATATTAGAAAATCGTTTTGATAACGTGGCTCATAACGCATGGACTGAGGCTTATTACGCATTAATTGAGGCTAAAAAAGCATTGGATGAGGCTAAGAAGGCTGAGACTAAGGATGCAGCGGCTGTGGCTTATGCTGTGGCTTTGGAGGCAGTGACTAAGGCTAAGGATGCAGCGGAGGTGCCTTTAAAGGCATTGAAAGAGGCTGGTAAGGCACTGGGTGTAGTTGAGAAGGCATTAAATGCGGCTGTGGCTGTGGCTGTGGCAGAGCATTTTGAGGCTAATAGTGCAGCGGCTGAGGCTTATAACGCATGGAATGAGGCTAATAAAGCAGTGGCTGAGGCTAATAAGGCTGAGACTAAGGATGCAGTGGCTGTGGCTGTGGCTGAGCAGGCTGTGGCTGTGGCTAAGGAGGCATTGAATGAGGCTAATAAGGCAGTGACTAAGGCTGAGAAGGTGCTGACTGAGGCTAAGGTTGAGATTGCAATGGCTAAGGCTGAGAGTACAGTGTCTTATTCTGAGACTAAGAAGGAATTAGTGGTTGATTTTAAGAAGGAAGCAGTGGCTCGGACTAAGGAGGCAGCGAATGTGGCTAAGGAGGTAGCGGCTGTGGCTAAAAAAGCAGCGGATGTGGCTAAGAAGACTGGGACTAAGGAGGCAGCGGATGTGGCTAAGAAGGCAGCGGATGTGGCTAAGAAGGCAGCAACTAAGGCTGAGAAGGCAGTGACTAAGGCTGAGAAGGCAGTGACTAAGCCTGAGAAGGCAGTGGCTGAGCAGGCAGCGGCTGATAAAATAGCTATGGATGAATTTAAAATAGCTGCGGAAGCTGTACTCAAGGCTAAGGAATTTCTCGCCAAGGCTAAGGAAACAAATGAGCAAATTGATCATGCTTATAATCTAGTGAAAGAGGCTGAGCATGAGGCTATGATTAAGGAAGAGGCTACGACTAGTGAGGGTAGAGCTAAGCAGAAAAAAGAGGAAAAATTGCATCAATATTGTCAGGGTAATTTCTGCGGCACGAGAGATCACAAGATACTCCATTATTCGCCAGTCGCCAGCAATGTGGACTATTCAGATTCAGGTTCGTGGCCCAAGTAGCCCTGTAGCCCTGTAGATATTGGTGGGCAAACGGCTCTATCGTGTGCATCACGCGGAATTGTCAAAATTGGTGGGTAAGCAAAAAAACGCTTGCCCACCCTACTTTACTTGAAAATCAGGGCATAAAACTACCCGCAGGATTATTGGCGAATTTTAAGTTTTAAGCTGTCGTAGCAGGACTGCCAGTCCTTAATGAACAAGTTTAACTCACCCGCTTTTTCTAAAAAAATACTGGGTTCGAGTCAAGAGCCTACGGCTTATACGAGAGGCGATGATTTTATGCTGACAAATTTGGGTGATAATAAAAAATAGCTTGTTAAGGTAGGGGGATTTGCATTTACATCGTATGAAGGTAGCTTAAATCTGGAGTAAAAAAGCTTTAGCTTTTTGCGATTCGCCAATATAGCTAAAGCACAATGAAATGATGCCGTTCGGGTAGTGGATTAAATCTGTTATTTTTACTTTTGAAAATGACTGCCAGTCCTTGAAGGACTGGCAGTCATAAGTGCGTGGCAATAAGTTTGCGTGTATTGAGGAGTGCAAGCTTTGCTTGCAAGTCAGGCAAAGCCTGACCTCCAGCGTTAAGTAATACACCCGTACTTGTTACTAAGAACTTATCGAAGTGTGAATGTACTTTGACTGTTCGATAAGCTCACGGCTCACCATGAACGGTATCATTTTATTGTGTATTAGCTCTAGTTATTCGCCTTGTGGGTATTGGTAGTTAAATATCAGCTTACACAAATACGTTTTGCTTGTGGCAAGTTTGTTAAAGATTTAAAATCCAATCAACCTTTTAGTTTTTAATAAAGGGTAAGCAGGCAAAGTAGGTTGCGTAGCGGAATTCTTATCTTGCGTTATGCAGCATAACTCAGCCAATATTGCGTTGTGTTTGTTATTAATTACTAAGCTGGTTTAAATGGCGTAGCAGTAACTTTATGCTATGGGATTTTTAGCAGGCCGTGGTTCTGGATTTTGGAATGCAATACTTAACTATATTTTGCAAGTTAACGAACTGAAAAAGCTGGAAATTATTGATAAGCATGGGGAGTAACGCGGCATAGCCGTGTAAGTCGGAATAAACTTTATTGCGCGAAAAAGAAATAAGGCATTTCCGACATCACTGTACATTGTCGGAAACCACTGTCTTGCACTTCTTATCGAAGCACGGTGGAGGCTCACACTCCAGTGCAAACTGATTCACACCGTCCTTTCGTTGAATAGTAGTGGGTTAAATCTGTTACACGGAGTCCAAAACACGTTTTGGACGTTTTTTAAAAGCCCAAGTCATGCCTTGGACTCCGAACTATAGTCGGAGGAATCCAACTATAGGAAAAGCACAGATTTAACCCACTACCAATAAGATTTAGATGCCTGCCAATGTGCGGGATGGAATTTATTATGAAACAGATTACATTGATATGTGTTGTCATCGTGCTGATTGCCAGTAACCCTGTATGGGCGCGAGGTGGTTGGAATGGTGGCTATGGAGGTCACTATGGGGGTGGCTGGGGCGGACATTATGGCAACTACTATGGTGGAATGGGTTTGGGGCTTGGACTAGGTTATGGTTTAGGTGGCTACTATGGTGGTGGTTATTACGGTAATGGCTATTATAACTATCCACCTACTGTGATTACCGTACCTGTAACACCGCCTGTTTATATCCAACAAACTGCACCCGCTGTTCAACAAAATCCAGCAGGTTACTGGTATTATTGCAATAACCCTCAAGGCTATTACCCTTATGTCAAGCAATGCCCAAACGGTTGGCAACAAGTTGAACCAACACCACCACCACCACCTCCCTCCCCACGTTAAGGAGTAATAATATGTCACGTTTTTCCATAGTGCTTTCGAGTACACTTATACTGGCAGTAACGGGTTGTGCCAGCGTACCCAATGGACCTGATGTTATGGTACTACCAGGTACTGGTATTCCTTTTAACCAATTTCGCAATGATGATGTCATCTGTCGGCAATACGCGTCTTATCAGGTTGATGGTACTACAGCTAATCAAGCGGGTGTGGAAAGTGGTATTACAAGTGCCTTGGTCGGTGCAGCGTTAGGTGCGGTAGCGGGGGTTGCATTCGGTGGAGGTACTGGTGCCGCTATTGGTGCAGGTAGTGGCTTGTTGGCAGGTAGTCTGTTTGGTACCAGTACCGCGAGTAGCTCTATGCAAGAGGTGCAACAACGCTACGATGTAGCTTATATTCAGTGTATGTATACCAAAGGTCATCAAGTTCCAGTATCGGGACAATTTTCTGGCACAACCCCCCAACGAGCCGCGCCAGCGACCGCGAATATTCCTCCACCTCCTCCAGGTTTACCGCCACCGCCACCTGCGCCTTCAAAATAACGGTATGATTAGAAACCGTTAAGCTGTTTATGTTTCGACTGTTCGACAAGCTCACAGCTCAGCACAAGCAGCTTAACTTAAAACTGTGACTTGATTTAATGCTCAATGTCACGAATCATATCGGTAAAGTAATCGAGCATTTGTTTTAGAAACTCAATCGCTACAGTCAGTTCATGGGTAATGTCATGAATAAAATGTTGGTGCATAAAAGTATCGGGGTCGTAGGACATTAAGCCCATGTAGATAGTGTTACAGCCCATTGCAATCATGATAAAAGCGGCTAATTTCAACATCAAGCCTCTAACACTCGCGTTCATTTTGCCGAATGCGAAACTGATAAATAACATAGTTGGCAATGTCCCCGCGCCAAAAGTGAGCATTAACGCGCCACCTTCAAGAATGGATGGCGCAGAAGTGGCTTTAACCGCCATTGCAAAAGTGAGAGGACAGGGCATTAAGCCGTTGAGTAAGCCTGCAATAGACGCACCCAAAATTGGTCCTTTGGTTCTTGAAGACGCGTAGCCTTTACGCAGCAATTTCATCGGTAATAAGCGAATTGAACCTTGAAAAGGAATCCAACCTAAAATCCCAAAAGCGAGGATGATGACTACCGCGCCGATAGTTATTTGTAACACGCTTTGCACTTTACCAAATAGACCACTAGAGACCATGACCACACCCAGTGCTGCTGCGGCAAACCCTACCAGTGTATAAACAAAAATGCGTGCAAATTGGTAGAAAAAATACGGTAGATAACTTTTTGATTTGCCCGCGTTTATAAAGTAACCCGACACTAACGCACCGCACATTCCTAAACAATGTCCACTACCGAGAACACCTGCCATAAACGCCAATCCGTAATCAAAACCAGCCGTGACATTAGCGATATGCTCCATGCCCATATCCATTGTTGAATGATCCATGTAACAGCCTTCTATTTTTTATTGAGTCGTAAAGAATTAACAATCACCGATACTGAGCTTAATGCCATTGCCCCTGAAGCTATCATCGGATTTAATCGACCAAATGCGGCAACAGGAATAGCAATGACGTTATAAGCAAATGCCCAGAATAAATTTTGTTTGATGATATTTATGGTATCGGTACTTAATTGAATGGCGGAAGCCACTTTACCAATATCGCCTTGTACCAGCGTCATGTCTGCTGATTCTATGGCTATATCTGTTCCCGTACCAATCGCAAAGCCAACATTGGCAGCGGCTAACGCAGGTGCATCATTAATGCCGTCACCAATCATGCCGACTTTTTTACCTTCGGCTTGAAATTGCTGAATAATCGCCAGTTTTTGTTCGGGTTTGGCGTTGGCAATCACGGTGTTAATGCCAACATTGGCAGCAATATAATTGGCGGTTTTTAATGTATCACCTGTGACCATTAAGGTTTGAATACCCAATTTTTGTAAATGTTTAATGGCATGAATGGCTTGTGGTCTAGGTTTATCGGCAATACCAAACACGGCGGCGGCTTTACCATTGACTGCCATAAACACAGGGGTTTTGCCTTGTTCAGAAAAGTAGCTGGCAGCGATTAATAAATCATCGATGGCTACCTGTTGCTCGTCTAACCAATCTTGATTGCCTAATAACAGTTTTTTACCGTCTACTTCCGCTTCAATGCCGCGTCCTGTGGCACTGTAAAAATGGCTACAGGTTTGCAAAGTAAGTCCATGCTCTTTGGAGTATGCAACAATGGCTTTGCCTAAAAAATGCTCGGAATTATTTTCTGCGGAGGCAGCTAATAAAATGATTTTTCCTTCGCTCAGTCGGGATAATTTAACTAAATCGGTGACCTTAGGCTTGCCTTCGGTGATTGTGCCAGTCTTGTCGAATACGATGACATTGAGTTTAGCGGCGGTTTCTAAACTTTCACCATTACGAATATAAATGCCTTCGCGCGCCGCTTGTCCTGCTCCCACCATAATTGCCGCTGGTGTTGCCAGTCCTAACGCACAAGGGCAAGCAATTAATAACACGGTGATTGCACTACCAAAGGCAAAGCTAAATGATGCCCCCGCTAATAGCCAGCCTACCATCGTTGCGGCGGATAACAGCATCACCGCTGGCACGAACACCGCTGAAATTTTATCGACTTGTTTTTGTATTGGCAGTTTGGTGGATTGCGCTTGATCGACCATGTGAACAATACCCGCTAATACAGTATCCATGCCCACAGCAGTGGCGCGAATTCTTAGAACGCCGCTACCATTGACACAACCACCAATAACTTTATTGCCCACATTTTTTATGACGGGAATACTTTCGCCTGTCACCATCGATTCATCGACGGTAGATACGCCTTGAATGACAACGCCGTCGGTGGGAATTTTTTCACCTGGTCGAACCAGTAACACATCGTCAATGACGATGTCATCTATATCAACGATGGTTTCTTGCTCATCGACAAGGCGCGTTGCAGTTTGTGGTTGTAAGCCCACCAATTGACGAATTGCTTCGCCCGCTTTGCCTTTAGCACGTTCTTCTAAAAACCGTCCCAGTAATACAAAGCTAATAATCGCCGCACCCGCTTCAAAATAAAGATGTCCTCTATGAGTAAGTAACGATGGCAAACTGTAACCGTAAGCCGAACCGACACCTAAAGCGATGAGCGAATCCATATTCGCAGTGCCTTGTTTAGCTAATCGCCACGCTTTGATAAAAAATGAGCGTCCTGCCCAAAATACGACTGGAGTCGTCAAGACGAACTGCATCCAATGTAACCAGCGACTACTAGGCATGGTCATACCAACTGCAACCACAGGAAAACTCAACATACTCGCCCAAACAAAACGGCGTTTAGCGAGACTAATACGTTGATGTTCTTTCTCGATTAATTTTTTTCTTTGCGATAGCGTGTCCATTGCAAAGGTTTTATAACCTAGAGAGCTTACTTTTTCGTCTACATCGGCTTTGGATAACCAACCATATACGGTGAGTGTAGAGGTACCAAAATTAACGTTGGCTTGCTTCACTCTAGGATCACGCTGGAGTACCATTTCAATCAGTAAGGCACAGGACGCACAACTCATGCCCTCAACAGCCAAATCAATTTCTTGTACCTTGCCATCAAATACTTTTTTACTTGCTGTCTGGGCTTCGGTTTTTCGTTGCCCAATATTGCCTAGCACGGCATCTAGCAGAATAAATAAGTTTTGTTTAGGCAGCCCCACAGGATCAAATTCAATAATCACACAACCAAGCGCAATCACCGAACGGACTTTTTTTATTTCGAGTCTTTTTTTCAGAATAATTTCAAAAATAGTGCCTCGCTCTGCATCATTTTTCAATACAGGGGAGATAATTCTAACGCGCCTTGTTAATTGATGAGCAAGTTTGTAGTGTGTCGGAGTGAAGGTTTGTATATCCATGACTGAACTTTCAAGGTGAGTTAGTTGTAAGCCGGAATAGCGTAACCCGACTAAGTTTTGCGTTAGACAAGTTTCGATATTTATAAGAGCTTTTGTAATTGCTCACGACTTAATTCACAATCACGGAGTATTTTGCTTATTAATCCAGGCCCAATTGTTTCACCCGCATGAACGGGAATAACCGTTGAGCGTCCATCAGTATGTTGCATAAAATGATGACTCCCTTTAACTCGAACTAATAAAAACCCCGCTTTTTTCAAGGCAAGCAATAACGCTTTACCCGTCAAGCTTGGGAAAAATGTCATGCTGCAACCGAAATTCGTTGAATGCCAACAAAATCGAGTGATTCAGGTGTTTCGCCCTGAACTTCCAAACAAAGCTCAATGGCTTCACGAATGCGCTCCATAAGTACATCTTGTGACTTAGCTTGTGTATGACAGCCTCTTAAAGCTGGAACAGAAGCCACAAAATTACCTTCGGAATCTTTTTCAATAATTACATCAAATTGTTTTATCATATTTTTTCAGTATTCAATTGTTGTGGTTAGATAAAATCGTCGGGTTACTACTCAAAATGAGTTAGTTGTAGGTCGGAATAAGACCATCCAAGCGGTAGCGCAGGACGGGTGTTTCCGACATTGCATAAGTTTGTCGGAAACGCCTATGTCGCTTCCGCTCAATAAGGCTTATTCCGACCTACAGGGCTATTTTTTTCTGCGCGATCGAACCAGCAAAAAAACCATATAAAATAAAGCCATCCATTCATAACGATATTTGAGCGGCTTTAGCAACCATTGTTGGGTGATATTCGTCCAATGTAGTTTAATTAAAAATAATACCAACACATCATTGAAAAAATCAATCAGGGCTTTTTCAGGGTCATTAACAAAAGACTTGGGTTTACTCATGCCTAATTTGGTAATGATTTTAGCTGCCTGTACGGTTTCTTTGGCATCGCTATATTTTTCTTTAGCCCAGCGTGTGGCTTTAAAATTGTTTAATGTAGCGTTGGCTTTTTCTCGCAATGATTCTGTTTTTGTAACAGTTTTTTGATTAAGAAGGTCTGTTTTTTCTAAATCGCTAAGCAATTGGAATAATTGCTGCGCCAGTGACTTAAAATCACACACAGATTCTTGAAACCGAATCGATAATTTTTGTTGCTTGCGATAAAGAGTAACGCGATAGACACCCTCTATGGCTAAAACAGCATCCGTCACTATTTTAGCGGCAGTTTCCTCACAAATTTTGGCGGGTATTTGAAACCTGATATGCCCGTCTATTCGATAACGTAGTACAAATTCTTTTTGGATAGACATAAATGTTGTAAGTCATAAAAACAAAAAGGATGCTCTAACCAAACTAATGGAAAAGCATCCATTGATGATGAGTGTTTGTGTTACGGAATTATTAAGTAGTTAAGCATAACTATCAGGCATAACTAGAAGCTTAACCGTTCGCCCTGAGCTTGTCGAAGGGTGGACGGTCAAGCCGTTCATGGTTCGACAGGCTCACCACGAACGGCTTAACCTTGTTCCAAATACCAGAAAACTTTTGTTCATCTACTTATTCCTTGGTTTCCGCGATAATATCTTCCAGATTTTCTTTTTGTTGCAAAACGAAATCTTTACTCGCATCCACAGCTTTAGTGGTATTTGAAATGATTTCTTTACGGTATTTGTAAACCAGATAGCCAGCCGCTACACCTAAGCCAAAAACTAACACTGGATGTTTAGCAATATTACTCATCAATCTTCTCCCACTGTGTATCGTTGCCGAAGTCATAGACCCCTTAATAATGTCGTTAGCTACTTTAGCGTGTTTCATATTGGTTTTTTGTTAAGTGATTTGAATGTCGAGAATAATCACGAAGGCTGTTTAGGTTCAGTCGTTACCTGATGATCTTCATGCAACATTTGATAAATACCCAGACAGCCTTCGCAACAAAACGCTTTATCGCCTTCTTTAGTTTTTAAAATGAAACCTGAGACTTCAACAGTCAAGCCGCAAAGATCGCACGTTTTTTTCGTTTCACTCATGAGTGATTAAACCTGTTTAGTTAGTTAGTTAGTTAGTTAGTTAGTGATTCATGCTAACAAACATTGCGCCTAATAACAACAGTAGACATTGCAAGCATTCTAACGGCAACTATTATCGGACAAGTTTGTTTCGTTAGTTGTTGTTTCACCACAAACTACACGACTGGATGCTTTCATTAGTGCGATTCTTAACGCGCCTGTTAAACTTGACCCCAGCCCAAGCCGCATAGCCAGTGCTGGGACTAAAATCATGGATGCGACTGCCAAACCCGTTCCCAGCAGCAAAGAACTGTTATTATTATTTCTTTTGACTGTTGGCTGTGCTAATTGCTGACTCATTTTTCACCTCTGTTATACAATTGAATAGGGCTAAACGTAGCAATATAAAAGCATAACTAATGCCAATAAAATAACTAATTGATTTGACGATGTTTTTAAAAATCGAAAATTATTATTTTTATTAAACTGCGTTATATAACGTAATTTATGCGTCATAAAACTTAAGTTTTGTCCGTTTATATAATTCAAACTACGCTCCACCCAGTATTCAGGAAAACTATTAAAGTAAATTTTCACACCTTTTGTGGGCAGTGGGTAAAATAAGCCACACCTTGTGGTTTATTCTTATTAGCCCCATAACCACTATCAAATTCAAACTCTTTGTTCGCAATTAATGAAATCCCCTAGTACCTATTCACTCGTTTCCGATTATTCCAGTGAGCAAAAAGCCAACTATCTCAATAAACACGGTGATCGCCTCATTGATAAACAAGCGTTGCAAGCCATTTTATTACAACAAGGCGATGCTACTGTGTGTCAATTGATTGCACAGCGTCCGCATCTTTTCGCGGATGTTCCAGTATTTGTTGCTCAGTCTACTCTGCAAAAACAGTCTCAACTGATTGCAGCGATAGAAAAAGTGATTGCTTTGCCTGCTTATCAACAAGGTGTTTTGAGCTACGCACCGAGTTCAGCCGCTTTTATTCCTAAAGCGCACGGTGCTTTGTTGGGATACGATTTTCATTTAACGCCGACAGGCTCACAATTGATAGAAATCAATACCAATGCGGGTGGTGGTTTACTCAGCGCGTTATTGATAGCATCGCAAAAAACGCACACAGCAACAGAACCAGACTTAGAAGCCGCTTTTATGACTATGTTTTATGAAGAATGGCAAGCTGAACGCGGGCAACAACTTTTACGGTCTATTGCTATTGTCGATGAACAGCCAGACACGCAATATCTGCTACCCGAATTTATGTTGTTTCAAAAGCTTTTTCAGCGGCAGGGTATTAATACAGTTATTTGTGACCCAACGGAATTGAGTTATCGTAATGGCGGGCTTTGGTATGGAGATTTGCATATTGACCTTGTCTATAATCGCTTAACCGACTTTAGCTTAGATGCAACTACGCAACAGGCATTGCGAAAAGCCTATCTTGCTAACGCGGTTGTTGTCACCCCCCATCCAAGAGCGCACGCGCTGTATGCAGATAAAAGAAACCTAACAATATTAACCAATCGAACATTATTGCAAGAATTAGGAGTGGATAGCGAAACCATAGACACGCTGATTGAAGGTATTGCCCACACGCTCAGTGTGCAGTCGAGTGATGCTGAAACACTGTGGGCAAGGCGTAAACAATTATTTTTTAAACCCACTAAGGGCTACGGTAGCAAAGCCGTTTATCGTGGTGATAAATTAACCAAACGGGTATTTTCAGACATTTTGTGCAATGACTATGTGGCGCAAACGTTAGTGCTACCCAGCGAGCGATGCTTAAATCCAGCCACATATCTTAAACTTGATCTACGTCACTATGTTTACAGAGGACAAACACTGTTAGCCAGTAGTCGTTTATATCAAGGTCAAACCACTAATTTTCGTACGGTCGGTGGTGGCTTTGCGCCGCTAGTCATCCTCTAAATTATTGAGATTGTGTAGTTAATCTATCTGGTTTACAGGTAGAATTGGCGTTGACATAATTGGGAGTAATAAAAATGAAATGTGTTATTTTTGGTGGTGGTGGGTTTATTGGCTCAGCTATCGCAGATCGTTTTTTGCGTGAAGGTTATCAACTTAGAATTTTTGAAAGACCTCGCGTCCCGCCTTATCGAGCGTTTACAGAGAATGAGTCCGTAGAATGGATAACAGGTGACATACTTAATAATCACGATTTAAATGCCGCTATTGAGGGTATGGATGTTGTGTTGCACTTAGTATCAACCACGTTGCCAAAGAATTCTAATGATGATCCTATTTATGATGTACAAAGTAATGTGGTTGGTACATTACAAATGCTCAACGTGATGGTGGATAAAAAGGTACGCAAAATTATTTTTATTTCTTCGGGGGGGACGGTATACGGTATTCCGAAATATTTGCCTATTGACGAACAACATCCCACCGATCCACTGGTTTCTTATGGTATTACCAAGCTTACCATTGAGAAATATTTGCATATATTTGAGAGCTTGCACGGCATTAAAGCAATCACTTTGCGTGTTGCTAATCCTTATGGTGAAAGGCAACGCATAGAAACCGCACAAGGTGCAGTAGGTGTTTTTTTACACAACGCACTTAAAGGGATACCTATTGATATTTGGGGTGATGGCAGTGTTAGCCGTGACTATATTTGTATTAGTGATGTCGCGGAGGCGTTTTTGCAAGCCGTTAATTATGAAGGCTCAAACAGGGTTTTTAATATTAGTTCAGGGCAAGGTACTAGCTTAAACGAACTGATTGTTTTGTTAGAAAGTGTGTTAGGCAAAACCATTGAACGCCGTTATTTATCCGCTCGTCCATTTGATGTGCCTGTGAGCATATTAAGTAATCAATTGGCTCACGAACAATTACAGTGGACTCCTTTAACCTCCATGTTAGACGGTATAAGCCGCACAGCGGTGTGGATGGAAAAAGAATTGGCTAAATAAGGGCGAATTACGCCTGAAAAATGATGAGAATGCCCTTCAGTCTGTCTGGTCTTTTTGCCCGTCATTACCCTGAGCTTCTGCCAGCAGTTCACTGAGATGATTTTTTTGTTGCACAATAAAATCCTTACCCTGCTCAGCGGTATGACTGGTAATCGAAATAATTTCTTTACGGTATTTATGGGTAAAGTAGCCCAATGCTATTCCTAAACCAAACAAAACAATAGGCTGTTTTGCAATAGTTTTGCCAAAACTTAGACCTGATTCAACGATGGCTGTTGCGACAACAGCGGTCGCAACACTTTTTACTACCAGTTCACCTTTGGATGATTGACTCATTCAGTTTCCTCCTTAACTACTGAGATTTTTTCAGCAAGTTTTAATTCACAGCAAATACCGAGCTGGCTAATTTTTCATAGCTTTTCAGCTCGTACAATACCAGCAACACAAAAACCATTAATAATGTGACAGAATCTACATATACCCATTAATAAGCATTTTCATCTTTAACAACAACACCTACTGTTTTCAGAATAATTAGCAAGTCCATAGCCAGCGACCAATTCCGCAAATAGTCAAGATCGTAATAAATACGTTTTTCCATTTTATCGATGGTATCGGTTTCACCGCGTGAACCATTCACTTGCGCCCAACCTGTAATGCCTGGTTTAACTTTATGGCGAATCATGTAGCCTTTAACTTGTGTTCTGTACAATTCGTTATGAGCAACAGCATGAGGACGCGGACCTACAATACTCATTCTACCCTGCAATACGTTAAAAAACTGCGGTAATTCGTCCAATGATTTAGTGCGTAAAAAATTACCCACAGGTGTGATGCGTACATCATTTCGTGTTGCTTGAACCACATCTGCGCCATTTTCACACACGGTCATACTACGGAATTTATAGACATTAATTTCTTCTCCATCTAATCCATAGCGGCGTTGTCGAAACAATATGGGGCCTGGTGAACTTAATTTAACAGCAATAGCACACGCCAATAGTACAGGGCTAACCAATATTAGTATAAGTATGGATAATACAATATCAGATAATCGTTTAATGATGGCTTTTCTACCTGTAAAGGGAGTTTCACACAATGCAATCATCGGCACGCCTTCAATATCAAAGGATCTTGACTGAATCATGTCAATCATACGAACATCGGGTATATAGTAGATAGAAACGGTGGTATCGCGTAAACCTTCTAACAACCCATCAACACGATCTTGCAATGTCATTGGTAAAGCAATAAAAACGATTTTAACTTTATTATCTCTTATAAATTGACAGGTAGCTTTTATGTCTCCCAACAACTTTTGATCATCAGGCAGACGTGCTTTGTTGCGGTCATCAAAAAAGCCTAAGCAATCAATTTCATGATTATTCTTTTGGTTTATAAAATGGCTTGCAAGTGCAATGCTGGATTTATTGACCCCTACAATCACGGCTTTATCAAACGTATTATGTTGCACAAAAAATTGGTAAAATAATCTGCGCACGCCTAGGTGCATGATTATTAACACTAGAGGAGCTATGGTCGCCCATTGCAATAGTACATATTGATCAAACAATTTTAGAAAATCAAATACATAACCAGTTGATAGCAGTATCGCTACCACGATAAACCAGCGTAGAAGAATCAAAAGACCTATATACTTTGATATATCTTTATGAGACATCTCAACGTCAATATCATTTAGCAACATTACAACCAGTAAAGTAATAACAATGGCTAACGCTAAATCTTTGTCGCTAATTTGAATATGGTTAAAAAAGCACACCAAAAAAAACGTGGCAACAGTTGCTAATGGAGTGAGTATTTGTTGAAGCAGTTGAAACAATGGGTGCGGATACAGTCGCATGAAAGATGCTTTTAACCTTAAAGTAAATTGAATTATTTAGGATAATGACACAACAGCTGATAGTTTTTCCAGCTTTATTTAACATTGTCTTTTGGTAATATTTACTTTTTTGTTATTCACAGGTAACGCGCTAGACAGACACAACGCTAAAAAGCTAATAATAAACTTAAAAACTGTACGTCTACTAAGAAAGCGAGAGCAATAATTTCGCAAACTCATCTGCTATCAGAGGTTTGCTGTGTAAATAACCTTGACACATATCACACCCTCTGTTCGCGTAAAAATACCAATTGTTCAGTGGTTTCAACCCTCTGCTAACACTTTAAAGCCTAAATGATGTGCCATTGCAATAATGGTCGCGGAGATTGTCATATCGCTAGCTAAAAATGGGGTAGTGCTAGACATATAATGCTACTGGAGTGCGCAAGTGCAAGTAGAGCTTGCACTCCGCCCCTAGCATTACATAAGTGCATAGCAATAAGTTTGCGTGTATTCGGGAGTGCAAGCTTTGCTTGCAAGTCAGGCAAAGCCTGACCTCCAACGTTATGAATACATCCTTACTTGTTGCTAAAAACTTACCATTCATAGCTATTCACACGGCTATATCCAATACTTTTAAAATCGCTGCACGAATTTGTTGCTGCTTATTTTTATCAGTAATGGGCTGTAGTTGTTGGTCGGTAATATAAAACATATCTTCGACACGACTGCCAATGGTGGTGATTTTCGCACTGTGTAGATGAATGTGTTGCTGCATAAAAGCGTGACCTACTTTCGATAATAAGCCCGCGTGGTCGGTGGTAATAAGCTCCATGATGGTATGCCGATTAAGAGTATCATCATGAAACGTAATGTCAGTGGGAATAGGGAAATGTTGCGCTTGTCTGAGTTTTTCCTGCCGATGAATGTTTCTATGTTCTTTGACTTCACCATGCAGTAGGTTAAAACGTAGGTGATTGCAAATATGTGCTTCTCTAAATTCTTCGGTAATGGGCTTGCCTGATTGCTCCAATACTTGAAAGCTATTGAGTACATAATTATTCAGGGTGGTCATAATGCGAGCATCGAGAATGGTGAGTCCAAGTTGATCCAGAATAGCGGTACAGATAGAAAAAATACCCTCTTGGTCTTTGGTATAAACAAATACTTCAGCACTGCCATGTTGAGTTTGCAGACGCAGTAATACTAGGGGTAAATGACTTTCGCTGGCGGAGGTAATGGCGATGGTGTGCCATGCGATTTCATCGGCGGCGTAGCGCAAGAAATAATCATCAGTGACGTATTGCCATAAATGTTCGATAGTGTCTTCAGTGAGTCCTTGTTTTATTAGCTGATCTTTGGCTTCCAGTCGGTTGTCGCGTAGGCGGTCAGCAAGCGCGATAGGGTTTTGCAATCCTCGGCGTAAGGCGTTATGGGTGGAAGAATACAAATCCTTTAGTAACGCATCTTTCCACGAATTCCATAATTCGGGATTAGTAGCGCGTATATCAGCAACCGTCAGTAAGTACAGGTAATTGAGGTATTCGGTACTTCCCACTTTTTTGGCAAATTCATGAATGACATCTGGGTCGCTAATGTCCTTGCGTTGCGCGGTCATGGACATCACAAGATGGTAACGCACCAACCACGCAACCAGTTTGGTATCATGCGGAGATAAGTCGTGCTGATGACAGAAAGTTATAGCAATCTCTTCACCAATCACGGAATGGTCGCCATTTTTACCTTTGGCTATATCATGAAATAAAGCGGCAATGTACAGTATCTCTGGCTTTGGAATCAGCAAAAATATGTCATTGCAAAATGGTAATTCGGCATTCTGTGTTATTAAAGAAAAGCGGCGTAAATTAGCAATCACAAATAAAGTATGCTCATCTACGGTGTAGATATGAAATAAGTCATACTGCATTCGTGCCACAATATTAGCAAAGCAGGGAATGTAAGCGGCTAATACCCCATAACGATTCATGCGTCTAAGTTCATGCGTCAGTCCGCGTGATTGCCTTAACAACTCTATGAATAGACGATTAGCGGCTTTATTTTCACGGAAAGCATCATTAATTAATGGCAAATTTTTACGAATCAAGCGTAGGGTCGTCGCACGAATACCTTTGAGGTTTGGATTTTGTTGCAGAATTAAAAAAATGGCTAATAGCATGAGCGGTTGCTGTTCAAATACCCGATCATCTATGGCTTCCAGATAGCCATTGATAGCGACAAAGCAATCGTTGACAGCAATCGGTTTAATGCTATTTTTGCCATGCACGAAGCGTTCATTAAACAATTGCAACAGCATTTCGTTGAGTCGCTCTAAACCTTGTACAGTCTGAAAATAAAACTGCATGAACTGTTCGACATCTTGATTATATTGATTATCGGCGGTGCTAAAACCAAATTGTTGAGCAAGGTCACGTTGATAATCAAAAATTAAGCGATCTTCGGCGCGATTGGTCAAAAGATGTAAAGCATAACGAATACGCCACAGTACCTCTAGCGCGTCAACCAGTTCTGTATATTCCGATTGCGGTAAAAACCCGTATTTAATCAGCTCTTTAAGAGTAGATGAATTGTAATGGCGTTTAAACACCCAAGCAATAACTTGCCGATCACGCAAGCCGCCAGGTCCTTCTTTGATATTAGGTTCAAGATTATAGGCAGTGTCATGGAATCGAGCATAACGCAACCGTTGCTCTTCCATTTTGGCAGCAAAAAACTTATCCGATGACCAGATTTTATCAGGTGAAGTTTCCTGTTTAAGGTGTTGATGCAGTGCCACATTGCCATAGATTAAACGACTTTCCATCAAGCTAGTCATGATGGTCTGATCCTTTAGGGCAGAATCTACACATTGTTGAACAGTTCTAACGCTTTGCCCAGGTTTTAAGCCTACATCCCACAGAAAAGTAAAAAAATTGCTCAATGCCTCTTGATAATCGTCAGTTTCATCATTATCCAACAGGACAATAATATCTATATCGGAATAGGGGAACAGCTCTTTTCTGCCATAACCGCCCACTGCACATAGAGATAATTGTGACGCGTAATCTGCTAAAAAATGCTGCCAACAACAACTCAGAATTTTATCAATAAAATTCGACTTTTCTTTCAGTAGCTTGGCAACCGACAGATGTGGATTGAATTTTTCGCGTAACTCAGCATCTTTTTGTTTTAATAATTGCTTAATAAACAATAATAGACTGCCTTGTTTACTAAAAAGCGAGGTATCAATGGTTTTTTTTACGGTATTCACATCTCTTCCTGCCGCAACGTTAGGATTTCATAACCATTGGGGGTAACGAGAATAGTGTGTTCAAACTGTGCGGATAAACTACGATCTTTCGTCACAGCAACCCAGCCATCAGACAACACTTTAACCTCTTTTTTGCCCAGATTAATCATCGGTTCAATGGTTAATATCATGCCTGCATCTAACACTTCGCCCGTTCCCGCTTTACCGTAATGTAGCACTTGCGGCTCTTCATGAAACTCTTTGCCGATACCGTGACCACAAAACTCACGCACCACCGAATAACGATTGGTCTCGGCGTATTTTTGAATCGCATGACCGATGTCACCTAATCTAGCACCTGCTTTGACTTGCTGAATTCCTAGATACATGGCTTCTTGAGTAATTTTACACAGTCGTTTGGCATGAGGACTGACTTCACCGACATAGAACATTTTGCTAGTATCACCATGATAGCCATCTTTAATCACGGTAATATCAATATTAATGATGTCACCTGTTTTCAGTTTTTTCTCATTGGGGATACCATGACAAACCTGCTGATTTACCGACGTACAAATAGATTTAGGAAATCCTTTGTAATTAAGCGGTGCAGGAATGACTTTTTGCACATCTACCATGTAATTATGACAAATCAAATCCAGTTCATTAGTGGTAATTCCTGCAACCACATGGGATTCAATCATTTCTAGGACTTCGGCCGCTAATTTACCCGCGACACGCATTTTTTCAATTTCAGTTTCGGTTTTAATAATAATCATAATGTCAGAGTACGGGGTACAAGAATCGATGTTTACGGGACAAGCCAGTGGTTTCTAACCATTTACTCTTGAACCTTAGAGCGATTTTAACAGAGTTCAGCACTGTATAACCTGACATTTTGCTTATTACCCTCTCACTTCAACACCAATGTTTATCTAGCTTAAACGCTTTTCTTATAGTGCCTCCCACTAAAAAATGAAGCCAGATTGAAAATACCGCCGCTATCGGTAAACAACGATAGCCACCTTATACACATTAAGCGACGCACAAACCTAGGCTTGTATTCCTGATAAGTAACTGAAAAATCTGTAAAACTTATCTTAATCAGTGAGATACGCGCTTGTAGTTAGATTACCTCACACGATTACCCGCAACTCAATCAGAGTTAGCATAAACCGCCCTGCCGATTTCGATACCGAGGGCGTAATGTCTGACTTTTTCCATGCCTTCCCATAAGGTTTTAGCCCCTGGGAAGCCATCGCTTTTTCTGCCCAAGAA